>JBCCQY010000016.1:0-88821 GCA_039208735.1 Myxococcota bacterium
ATGAGCTCCTCATTCCCACCCCCCCACCCACCCAAACGCCCTTGGCCGAGGCCGCTCCTCGCATTTGGGAAGCACTGTCACGCAATGAGGCGCGAAAGGACGTTCTACTCGCGCACGCGCGTCAGCGTCTGGGCGGTCTTCCGCCCGAACCCGCATACGGCGAAGACTCGACCCATCACCCGCAGTTCCTGTCGCGAGTTCCCGCCTCGTGGCCCGGGCCCCTGGCCGCCGAGCGCGCGTTTGCGTTGGCCCGTGCGATGGCCGAGGGAGCCGACGCCTCGACCCTTGCGCCACGCGCGTTTGAAGCCGCACTCGACGCCGAAGAAGCGGCGCTTGCACTCGACGTGCTGCGGGTGTGGGGCCGCTACGCTCCCGATGACTCCGCGGCCCCCTTGGTCGCCAAAGGCCTCGTGTGGCTCGGGCACGAAGGGCACGACGTCAAGGCCGCCCTCGAGCAGGCCCCCGATTGGAACCGCTGGGCGATGGCCCTAGACAGCGGCGCGGCCTCTCCGGACCACCTGCTGAAGCACCTCCGCGAACGCGTCTAGGACTACGCGGTTCCCTCAGGCGCAATCGCAGAGCGGTCCAGGCCGAATTTCGAGATGGCCTGCAACGCGGCATCCTTGGTTCGAAAAACTGCGATAAACCTATTCTTATGGCAGAAGACGGAGCCCGGAATCCCCGTGACGGCTTCGAGTTCGTCATCGGTGAGTCCGGCCCACGCCAACGGCAACGACCGCTTTTGGCTGAAATCGCCAAACTTTGGGGGAATCGCCACGATGCGCCAGCTGCCGTCCGTCCCAGGATGCAGGACGTACTCGGTGGGGTGCGTCTCGCCCCCGTTGGCAAAATAAACCTCTTTCCAAGGGAGGTACTCCGCCAGTTCGATGATGCGCGTGCCCCGTTGTTCGGCATCGGCCATCGCGGCCCCGACCACGCGCCGGGCCTCGACCACACGATCGTACTCGGCGCGCCAGCCCTGCAACCAAGCCTCGGTGAAGGCGACTGCGGTATCGAACGCCCGATCAAACGCCTCATGGGTACGGGCGGGCTGGTTGAGCGCTTCGACGATGCGAGGAAAACACGGGATCGTCGGATCGGGCGCCGTCCGCCCATTGTCGACTTCGTCGACGTAATTGACCGCGCCGCGTCGGATCTTCTCGCCCAACTCGGCATCGATCCGTTGCTCGCGGATCAGCCAGTCTAGCACCATGCCCGCCGATGAAAGCGGGCCTTGGTAGCTCGATTGGTGGTGATCGAACCGCCCTTCGGACGGGTCGAAAATCGCCCCGACATCGACGACGACATCGGCCTCGTCCAATCGCAACGGGTTGCGAGTGCGGACGACACGCGCGTCGGCGTCGACGAAGGTACGCAACAATGCGACCGCCATCACATCATCCGCGTGGAACGGGCCGTCGTGTGTGGCCACGATCATCGGCATGAGCCCCCTCCGGGAAGTGAGATCGGTAACGGCTCGATCGCCCGCCGTCTCTTCCAGCAATATGCAAGCGCCGTGGATTGGCTGCCTCTCATTGGTTCCGCGGTGCTTTCAGGTCTCGTCGCCGTCTTGGTGACCTTGGCCATTGAACGCTTTGGGGGAGTCGTCGGAGGCTTGCTGGGCACACTTCCGACGACCATCGTCCCCGCCGCCTTGGGCATCGGATGGGCGAACAATGGCCAAGGACCTGTGTTTGTCGCTGCGATGGCCGCGGTCCCCGTGGGGATGCTCATCGATGCGGGTTTTCTGTGGATGTGGCGCGCCCTGCCTCCCCGCCTGCCTGCCTGGTCCCTCCGCGCGCGCCTCGCGATGATGATCGCCGTGTCGTTGGCCGGGTGGACCGCCCTCGCCATTCCTACGATGGGCGCCCTGCATCGCCTCGCCGATCCCTTGACGGGGCTTTGGATCGGCGCCCTGGCCCTCGGAATCAATGCGTTGGCCGGTGCACTGGCGAGCCGCCAACGACGCCCTGCGCCCAAAGGCTCGCGTCCGGTCGGACCGATCGTTCTTGTGGCGCGCGGGCTTCTCGCCGGGTTGGCGGTGGGCTTGGCCACGGGAGTCGCCCAAACCGGCGACGGCGTTCTGGCGGGCGTGCTGTCCGTGTTTCCTGCGATCTTCCTCACCACCATGGTCGGCCTGTGGCTCGCCCAGGGCGAAGCGGTGCCTGCGGGTGCGGTCGGCCCCATGATGCTGGGGTCGACGTCGGTCGGAGGCTTCGCCTTGACGGTGACGTTCACCGCTCCCGTGCTCGGCATTGGGGCCGGAGCCACGGTGGCCTGGGTCGTGGCGGTGCTCGCGTGCACGTTGCCCGCCTACGCATGGCTTCGCGCCACCCAGCTGACCCCGCGCTAGCTCTTTTTCGGCTCTCCAACCTTGATGATCCGCTTTGCGATCATAAATTTTCCATCGTTAATTTAACAGTGTTAGACCAACCCTCATGGCCCGACCCGCCCTCACCGAAGACCAGGTCTCCGCCTTTCGCACCCGTGCCACGGGCGTGGCGTTGGAGCTGTTCGCCAGCGACGGCTACGACCGGTTCTCGCTTCGGGCGCTGGCGGAAGCGCTCGATTGCTCACACGCCACGCCCTACCGCTACTTTCCAGGTGGAAAGTCCGAGATCTTTGCCGAAGCGCGGGCCGAGGGATTCCGCCGCTTTGCCCGAGCGTTGCGCATCAGCCAGGTCGGGGCGGCCGACGCAGGCCAAGCGCTCCTGCGCATGGCCCACGCCTACTTCACGTTTTCGGTCGAAGAATCCGCCGCATTCGCGATTATCTTTGCCATGGGCCAGCCCGAGGGCGGCGACCTGGAGATCGTGAATCGCGCCGCGGCCGATGCCTGGTCGGTGCTGCTGGGCTGCGTGGGCCGTTCCATCGAGGCCGGCGTGCTCGTGGGCGACGTCGAAGTGGTGGCCCATACCGCGTGGGCGGGCCTGCACGGCGTGGCGAGCCTGCACGCGGCCCGCAAGCTCGCGATGGGCCGTTCGGCGCAAGAGGTTTTGAATGCCATGGTCGAAGCGCTATTCCGCGCCCATCGACCACCAGATCCGGAGAGATCCAATGGATGAGCAGTACGCTGTTGTGGTGGTCGGGTCGGGAATCGGAGGGCTGGTCGCGGCGTTGACGTGCGCCAATGCAGGCCAATCCGTCCTCGTGCTCGAGGCCGGCAAGCAGTTCGGGGGCTACACGAATCCCTTCGCTCGTAAGAAATTCCATTTCGACCCCGGAATTCACTACATCGGGCAGTGCCATCCAGGCGGGTCCTTTCGACGGCTCCTCGACAAGCTAGGGCTCGAACACGTGGCGTTCTCGGAACTCGACCCCGACGGCTTCGATCACTACGTGTTTCCCGACTACAACGTGAAGGCCTGCACCGGGCTCGATCGGTATCGCGACCGGCTCGCCGCTGACTTCCCGAAGGAACGACGCGGCCTCGACAAGTTCTTCCGCCTGCTGCACGACACCGAGTTCGTGTTGGCACACCTTTCGCGAATTCAGTCGGTTGGCACGGGCTTCAGCGTCGCTCGTCGCCTCCCGGGGCTCCTGCGCTGGGGCCGGTCGTCGATCGGCGAGGTGTTGAATCACTACTTCACCGATCCTCGCCTGAAGGCGGCCCTCGCGGGCCCTGTGGGGGACTTGGGATTGCCTCCCTCGCGCATGTCGGCGTTCATGCACCTCGGCTTGCTGACCCATTACGCCCATGGCGCCTTCTTCCCGTCAGGAGGCAGCGGTCGTCTGCGTGACGCATTCGTCCAGGCGCTCGATGCCAAGGGAGCCACGCTAATGCGCAACCAGCGGGTCGAAGAGGTGTTGCACGACGGCTCGACGGTCAATGGAGTGCGCACCGCTAAGGGGCAGACATTTCGCGCCAAGCAGGTCATTTCCAATGCTTCGGCCAACGCCACCTACGACATGGTGGGCCAGGAACACCTTCCGCGACGCCTGGGCCGCAAGCTCAAGTCCGTCGAGCATTCCTACGGTTCGATCTGCATCTTCTTGGGGGTCGACGGCGACCTTGAAACGCAGCACATCGGCAGCACCAACATCTGGAATTACGCCAGCACCGACATCGATGCGCTGTTCAGCGATGAAGCCATGGCCGACTATCGAAAGTCCGGCAGCTACTTCCTCACCGTGCCCACCAACAAAGACCCCAACGGGGGGTTGGCGCCCGAAGGCATGCAGACCGTCGAAATGGTCGCGCTGTGTGCCCATGAGCCGTTCAAACAGTGGTACGGCGACAAGTCCATGAAGCGTGGCGAAGCGTACGAAGCGCTGAAGGAAGACATCGCGAACCACTTCCTCGAAAAGGCCGAAACGCATCTGCCCGGCCTCCGGGATCACGTGGTCCTCAAGGAGGTGTCCACCCCCGCGACGAACGTGAGCTACACCTTGTCGCCCGACGGCAGCATCTATGGACCCGCCCACACGGTGGCCCAGTCCATGCCCTGGCGTTTTGGGACGCGTGCCCCGCTCAAGGGCCTCTACCTGTGTGGGGCCTCGGTGATTGGGGCGGGCATCGTGCCGTGCGCCTCGTCCGGTCGCATGGCGGGCAAGTTCGCCCTTAGTGACGCGGGGATCGGCCGCTAGAACGCTTGGGTAAAGCGCACGATCACCTGAGGGACTGCGCTGCGCTCGATCTCCTCGAGTCGCGGGTCCCAGACCAGGGGCCAAGCCAGCGTCACCCCTGCACCCAACGGCTCTGCACCCAGCACATCGGCCAGCCCAAAGATGCCTGCGGTCACGCCGGTTGCCCAGACGCCCTCGCCGTCGACGCGCGCCACCAGGCCTTCGAGCCCGGTCGTGATCTGCAGCTCCGAGCCCCACGCCAACCACAAGGGCAGCGACACATTGCGGAGCAGCGCCACGCGGTGTTCGAGGTGGGTCACCGCCCGTTCCGTGGCCAGAACCGTGCATGGCTCCCTGTCTTCGGGGCTAGGGTCGCTGGGGCAGGCCGGAAGGGTGGGAATGGACTGCATCAGCCGCGGCCCCCCCAGGCGGAGCAACCGCTGGGGCACATTGGATCGCGCCAGGCCCGCAATGACCTCGGCCGCGAAGGCCTGGCGGGGATGGGCCGAGGTGATGGCCATCGCACTTGCGGAGGTGCTGACCCAGCTTTCGGAGCGACCCAACACCCTGCCTACGCTGACCCAGGTCGACACTCGGTGTCCACGAAGCGGAAAGTCACCGCTTACGCGGGTGTCATGGGCCCAGGTGAGGGTGCTGTCGATCGCGACCTGAACCCCGTCAGTCTCGGCAAAGTTGGGGTTGAGCCATCCCGCGCCAACGCGCAGGGAGATGCGGTGGGGACGGCGAAACCCATCGAGCAACGGCCCTTCTTTGCGAAGGTATGACACGTCGAGCGACACCAGGTCGGTGCGCGAGTTCGAGAGGATCGCCGAGACGAGGTTGTGGGTGTCGTAGCGCCGCCGAATCGTTGAGGCGGCCCAGGCGAACACCTGCCCCTGCGAGAGGTTGATGCTGGAGATCCAGGCCTGAGCCGTGATGTCGTAGCGGGCCGGCCACCGGTCGCCGCGTCGCGACCATTGTGCCGTGTGGCGTTTGGGGTCAAGAACCACCGATTGCGGAGGCGTAGGCCACGGGATCCGCGTCGCACCAGGGTCGAAGTCGCGTACGACATCTTCGCCGTCGATGCGCACGCCAAGCGTCTCTGGGGGCGCTTTCTCTTCGCTCTCCCGCGTCACGGTGACGCCGTGCACATCGACGTCGATGGTGTAGTCCTGCTGCGGATAGGGGCGGCGAAAGCTCGCGACCGTGCCCTCGGGCAAGCCGCACCGGCGCTCGCCGTCCGGCCACGCAAAGGCCACACACGCCCCCGTGCCCGCGCCGAATCGGTCATCGAGTTGAGCGGCGACCACAGCTCCCGGAATCGTGGGGTTCCACATCTCGACGAGGTCGTCACGAAGTGGGTCCCCGGGATGTGGTCGGTTCAGGATATCGCTGAAAAAAGCCGTATTCTGCGTGGACAACAGCGCATTGACCTGCGGGACCCAGCGGAATGTGCCCAGCAGGTTCTCTGAGTCGAGGCTCGGGTCGGCCTGTTGGTAGGCCGTCACGCGTCCCGCCGCGATCAAGTCGCGAACGAACGGGTCTGACCCGCCCGACAGTGCGGCCATGAGTCCGCGCGCAACGGCCGGCTGATGGGCAAAGCCGAGCCCCGTGGTCACGCGAAACGCTCGATCCGACAAAAACAACAACCCGGGCCCCGGACGGGTGAGTCGACGCCGCAGCGGCGCCTCCACGATCACGCCCCGAAGGGGTCCCGGCACGTGCGGCAGCATCTTCACGAGGCGCTTGTGCATCCCGCGCCGGGGTCGCCGACGGGTGACGAGCATCACATCGTCGGAAAGCGAGGTCCGGCGAGCCGAGGGCAGCACCGCCAACGGCACACGTTCGGCGGTCAACGAGGTGGTGACGTGGCCTTGCCCCCAGTCGGCCCCCACCACCGCAAAGGCATCGTCGGGCAGGGCAAGGCGCACCTCGAACGTCGCTTCAACCAATGTTCCATCCACGAGCGGCTGGGGGTACCACCCGCCATTCGCGAACAGCCCATGATGGGTCGCCCCGAGCGCCCCGAACCGGCGGGGAAGGTCAGCCCGAAACCGCACCGTGCCCGGCTCGGTGACGACCCAGGTGACCTCACCGCGGGAGGGGGTCCCAGGAAACGTTCTCAGTGCGTGAAGATCATTCGGCGGATCCGGAAGCCGCGACAAGGGGTCGACCAGCGCCACGTCTCCATCGACGACCAGCGTGCCCTCGATCGCTCGCAGGCCGGGAAGCACGGTGGCATCGATGCGCACGATGGGGCGCTCCGCCAACGCCGCCGCCACCAAGAACCAGAACATGGGGTGAGCCGTATCGCTCGCGGGGTCGATACGTGCGTTTCCTCGGAGGAAGAGATGGGCGACGATGACCTCACCGCGATGCTGCAACCCGCGGCAAGCCGTGTTCGGGACCCCCTTACGGGTCGATCGGTGTGGCTCGCCAACATGATCCGCAACCCGCGGCCAAAGGGCGACGACCTCATCTACGACTTGCATTTTGAGGCGGAGCACAGCGTCGACGATCGACAGCGGATCGCCCAGGCGGTGGAGGGCAACCTGCGCGAACTTGGGTTTTCCGGCAAGGTCTACGCCATGCCCGCAGGCGCACCGCCTCGCATGCCGGGCGGACGAGCGCCCTCTGGCCCCGCTGGCGCGCCTCCCAAGGGTGATCCCGTCAAAGGCATGTCGGGCCCCGGCATGGGCCCTCATGGGGGCCCCATCCAAAAGGCCCCCATCGAAGGGGTCAAGCACATCATTGCTGTGGCGTCGGGCAAGGGCGGGGTGGGCAAGTCCACCGTGTCGACAAACCTCGCCGTGTCGCTCGTGCAGCAGGGCTTTGCCGTGGGGCTGCTCGACGCGGACATCTATGGTCCCTCCGTGCCGACGATGATGGGGTCGAGCCAGCGGCCCATGGTCGACCCAGCCACCAAGCAGATCCTCCCCGTCGAGAGCCATGGCGTGAAGTGCCTATCCATGGGCCACCTTGTCGATCCCGAGGAAGCCATGATCTGGCGGGGTCCGATGGTGATGAGCGCGGTCCGGCAGTTTCTCCAACAGGCTTCGTGGAAGGGCCTCGACTACTTGATCATCGATCTGCCGCCAGGCACCGGGGACGCGCAACTGACCCTCATCCAGGCCGTCGATCTTTCGGGGGCGGTCATCGTGACCACGCCGCAGCCCGTGGCCCTCGCGGACGCCGTCCGCGGCATCACGATGTTCCGCAAACTCGAGGTTCCCTTGCTCGGGGTCGTCGAGAACATGGCATACTACGAGCTTCCCGACGGCACCAAAGATTACGTATTCGGCCGAGATGGAGGGAAGGACGTGGCTCAGCGCTTCGAGACCGAACTCCTAGGACAGATTCCGCTCCAGACCTCGCTACGGCAGGGCGGCGACGCGGGGGTGCCGGTGGCTCTCAACGAAGGGCCCGTGGCGGACGCCTTCGCAGACATCGCGAAGGCGGTTCACGCCAAGGTGGCGGGCGCGTGAGTCTGCCCCCTCGCCTTCATCCGCCTGGTGCGCCGACCCCCAACGACGGGCCCCTCACCGATCCTTTTGGGCGGGTGCACACCTATTTGCGGGTCAGCGTGACAGACCGCTGCAACTTCCGGTGCACCTACTGCATGCCCGCCGAAGGGCTCGACTGGATGCCGCGCGAGACCGTCCTCACGTTTGAGGAGTTGACGCGCGTCGTCGGCATCTTCGTGAAACTCGGGGTGCGAAAGATCCGCCTGACCGGCGGAGAACCCACGATCCGCAAGGGCATCGTCGAACTCGTGCGCCAGCTCTCGTCCCTCGAAGGGCTGGAAGATCGCGCCATGACCACGAATGCGCTGCGGCTTAGTGGGTTGGCCCAACCCCTCGCCGACGCCGGCCTGTCCCGCGTCAACATCTCGATCGACTCGCTGAAGGCAGACCGCTTTCGAGAAATGACCCGAGGAGGGGATCTGGTTCGGGTGCTCGCGGGCATCGACGCGGCGATCGAAGCAGGACTTACGCCGGTCAAACTCAACGCCGTGGTCATGCGGAACGTCAACGACGATGAGGTGGTGGACCTCGTGCGGCATTTCGCGGACCGCCCCGAAGTGCAGGTCCGGTTCATCGAGTTCATGCCATTTTCTGCGGTCGAACGAAAGAAGCGGCATGTGCCAGCCGCGGAGATGCGGGCGCGCCTCGGCGAGCACTGGGAACTGCGTCCCCTCCCCGGTGAGGCCCACGCCGGGCCCTCGGTCAACTGGGAACTCGGCGAAGGCGGCCCCCGGGTCGGGTTCATCTCGCCCATCACCGAGCATTTCTGCCAAGCGTGCAACCGCCTTCGCTTGCAAGCCGACGGGCATCTGCGGACCTGCTTGTCCCGCGAAGCGGCGCCCAGCCTTCGGGACTTGATGCGGGCTGGCATCAGCGACGAGGCCCTTGAAGTGGCGATTCGAGGACGCATTTGGGGCAAGGTGGCTGGACACGAAGCAGACCAAATCGAGTCGTTCCGCCCCTTCGATGGCGCCATGACATCGGTGGGCGGCTAGTCGACGGGCGTCAGTACCCGAATCGGCATGGCCGGAAAGCCGGATTTTGGGCGCATCGGAGCCTGCCGAGGCCGCGCGATCAAGGGCCCCGCGGTGTAGGAGCCCGCAAAGGGCTGGTCCACGAGCAGCGCATGATTGCCCCCCAACACGGCCGACCAATGGGCTTGGCGAATCGCCTCGTCCAGCCGCGCGAGGTCGCCGTAAAACGGCCCATGTGGGTGTTGGCAGTCCCAGGCGGCCATCGCGTGCAGCGAGGGAGGATGGCCCGCGTAGGTCGGAAGCCAAGCCGCAAACGGCGATAGCACGGGCCCCTCGATGTCTTGAAGCGCTTCGACAAACGCCTCGCCGGTGGCCACGTCCTCGGTCGTGGGGGTCAGCGCCTGGGCGGGCAATCGCTGCACGGCGGTCGCCAAGGTCAGTGCCACCGCAAGGTCAAGCCCGGGTCGGAGGCTTCGGTAGGCATCCAGCTCGGCCAGGACGAGTCCAAAGAGCAACGACCACGCCCAGAACATGGGCATCTGCACGTTGGCGAAGCCGCCGTCATGCACCCGCATCAACGTCGAGCCAACGGAAAGGACCGCCACCACGCCGCTCGCAAGAACCACGTCCGGTGCTACCGTCCCGCGGCCCCCCCACCGTCGCCCCACGGCGAGGAACACGAGCGCGAATGCCATGGCAACGAGGGCCGCCACCGTGACCCCTAGACCAAAGGGGGTGGTTCCGGCGTGCCCCGGGGCTCGCGTACTCGTGGCCCACCACCCGGCGAGGAGTCCGGCCCAGACGGGCACGCCGCCCACCACGATGCGAGGGAGCCGTCCTCGCTGCTGCACCGCGGTGACGAGTACGGCCCCCGCCACCACGACGAGCGGCGTGGCCAAGGCCTTAGAAAGCTCCCAGGGGGTCTCCTGCACCGCACGGGACCACACCAGAGGGTGGGAGCGAGGAACGTCGAGCAAATACGTCAGGAAGCGCCCCTCGGTGCGCCATTCGAGCATGCCGCCCACGAGGCCCCCAACCCCCAGGATCACGCCCGCAAATCGAAGCGCACTTCGAACGTCCCGCAGTCCAAAGGCGACGAACAGCGGCACGGCGACCAAGCCGAGGTTGTGCTTCACCAAACTGGCGAGCACCACGAGCAAGCCGCAGGCGATGTCTGCGCCACGACGGGGACGCAAGGCAAGGGTCACCGCCCAGGCCAACGCCCCGACCCCGACCGCGTCGGGTCGCACAAGATCGAAGAAGGCTCCCGTCTGCGGATAGGTGCCCAGCCACGTCGCTGCCGCCCCCCAGGCCAGCACAGGCCGGCCCCCTCGCGCCGAAACCGCGAAGCCAATGGCGCCCGCCGACGCCAGGGTGCCCAGGATCGAAAGCCCTCGTCCCACCGCAGGGGCCAGCCCCACGAAGGTGCCTACGAACGCGACCAGCGCGGAATAGCCCGGCGGGTAGAGGAAAGGAAAAAACTCCGCGTTGGGCGGCAGATACAGGGGTTCACCGCGCTGCAGACGCCATGCGTGCGCCAGCATGCCGCCCTCCATCCATTCCAGGTCGAAGGGATAGGCAATGCGCGCCCCCCACACGCTGAGGAGCGAGGCCAACAGTACCCCTCCGGCGATCCAAGCCAGAGCTGTGGTGACGCGACTCAGCCCCGTCAACGCGCGCCGTCAGCAGCCTGGCCCCAGTCTTCGATCGGCCAGCCTCGTTGCTGTGCGTGCCATCGCAGCCGTCGATCGGGGTTCACCACCACGGGGTGCGCGACCCGCTCGAGGAGGGCTACATCCGTCATCGAGTCGCTGTAGAACGTGGCCTGTGACAGGTCGTGCCCGTTTGCTTCGGCCCACGCTTCGCACCGGTGCAGCTTGGCATCGCCCACCGCAAGCGCGGCAATACGACCCGTGAACCGCCCATCCAGAATCTCGAGCTCGGTGCATACAAAGGTTTGCAGACCGAACGCTTCAACCGCGGAACGCGCCGCGAACTGTGTGCCCGACGTCGCCAAGACCAGCTTGTCGCCCTGGCTGCGATGGTGCTCGAGCGCCTTTTCGCCGCCGGGCCGCAGCCGATGGCGCAGGTCACGGTCCAAGAAATTCTGCACCCGGTCCGCAATCTCGCCTTCGGGGACCCCTTCGAGGCCCGCGGCGGCCGCTTCGAAGACGCGCTCGAGCCCCGATTCCCAACCGAGGCTGTAGCGGGCGAGCCACCACGATGCCCAAATGACGTCCAACGCGGACAATCGACCGGCGCGCCACTCCGACGACACCCACAGGCGTCCGGAATTCACGTCGATCAGCGTGCGATCGAGGTCGAAGAGTGCAAGGCCCATGTCGATCAGTCGCCCTGGCGCAAGGTGTCGACCCGAGGCGCTCGGGTCGGGCTCGGCCGATCGTCCTCGGACAAAAGCCGGTCGAGCAGCGTGGTGATTCCCGATAGGCGCTGGTCGACGAGCGTGAACTGGCGGCCGTCTTCGGTGTGGAGCCGGAGCGCTTCACCCAATCCACGTTCGCGGGTGTAGGTCACGAGATCACCCCACCGCAAAAACGCAGGGCCCTCCTGGAATCGTGCCACGACGCCTTCGGAGCACAACGCCATCACCTCGACCTTCTCGAGGCCCACCCGAGCGACCACTTCGGCCCCAGCCGGCACCGCGGCTCGGAGGTCTTCGGACACCAACGCGCCGGAAGCCAGCTGGACGGCATCCCAATGGACGTCCATCAGTGTGCGCAAAATGCGGTCGGCCGTGAACCGACGCCCATCGTCGGGCGACATCTCGAGCAGCACCCGTTCGACCGCCCCATCGGGCAGCACCAAGGCCCGGGCAAGCGTCTCGAGATCGCGACGTTCTTCAGCGGCGAGTTCGCCGTCCTTCCACGCCATGCGAGCCGCAAAGCGCAAGGCTTTCCACTGATCGTCGGGATCGGTGATGGCGCGCGTCAGCTCTGGCACATTGAGCGGGCGTGCCGCCTGTTGGGCCCACTGCTGAACGGCGGTGGCATCCGGCAAGTCAGGGCGCAGCTTGGCGAGAAACGCAAGCTCGTCCGGATGGACGGTCCCATCGGAAAAGGCCATCGACACGAGCAGCGTGAGCAATGCCTCGTCGCTGGGTTTACGCGGGTCGAGGGCCGAACCCGCCATGAGTTCGAGGTTGTCGTGAACCCGTGGCATGGGGACTCCTTTGGCCTGTGGAGTATGACGCACCGTATGACCCGTCGATCGCCGCCCGGCCCCACTGACCTGCAAGTGTCTGCCTCTCCCCGTGAGATCCGCCGTCGCCTCCTCGCGCGCCTGCTACCTGTTCGGTCGTTGTGGTTTGCGACATCGACCGACCAGAAGGCGTGGAGCCAGGCTGGCGTGCCGCTTTATGTCCTTCGGCATCGGCACGATCCGCGCGGCGATGCGGAACCCGGTGAGCCGGTTCACATCATCGAGACCGGACCTCGCTTGGCGAACCTCTGGGCGAGCTGCTTTGCGCCGGCGCTCGAAGGCACCATGACGCCCACAGGCGAATCGGAGACCCAGATCACGTGGCGCATCCGATGGCCCCAACCCACACGAGTCCTCGTGCTGGCGTGGTGGCTGGTCCTTGCCCTATGGGCGGCGGCGATCGTGACGGGACGCACCGAAGGGGAGCCTGCGGTCTTTTGGATCTTCCTCGCCGTGATGTCGACGATCGGGCCCTTGGTGGGATGGCAATTCGGTGGGCAAGCGCTGATCGCCGCCTGGCCCACGTTGAAGGAAGCCATCGAGCAGCCCGACGTGGGGGAAGACTGGTGATGGGTGACGAGTGCGCCTCAAAAACGCTACAGAAGCGTGACACGCCAGGAGGCTTCTACGTTCGCCCTCGATCTCTCACGTCCCTTCGCCGACGAGCTTCGTCGGGTGCTGTTGGACCAGGCCGACAAAGCACGGGTTCCCCTTGCGGCCGAGGGTCCGACCGAGCCGGTGGTTCATGCCGCGCGCAAGGCGAGCAAGCGGGCTCGTGCCGTTGCCTACCTGCTCCGTCCCACCATCGGGGGCACCGCCTGGCGCGTCGTCGACGTAGCGTTTCGGGATGCCGCGCGACTCTTGGGGCCGCTCCGCGACGCTGACGTGGCGCGGCACACCTTGGGTCCCGACGCCCCTCCTCGCCCCGATCTGCCCGACATCGAAGCCCGCGCCATTGGGGCCTACCAAGCGGCCTATGACGCGGCAATGGCGCTCGACCTCCAGAACGTTGGGCAGGACGCCCTGGTGGCGGGCCTCGCGGCCTCGTGGCGCAATGCCCGGCAAGCGAGTCGGGTCCTCGACCCCACCGACCCCGAGACCTTTCACGACTGGCGCAAGGTCGTGAAGCGCCTGTTCTACCAGGTTCAGCTCATATCGAGCCTCGATGAGCCCGTGCTGGGCAGCCTCGTGAAGCAGCTCGATGTACTCCAGGAAGCGCTTGGCGATCATCACGACACGCTCGTGGCCGCAGAACTGACGGCCCCCACCGAGGCGCTGCTCACCCGGCGCCGCGAACTGGAAGGGCAAACCGTTCCGCTGGGACGCTGGCTCTTTGGCGCAGGTCCCCGTCGATTTGCGCGCCTGCTCACACAGACGTTGGCCGAGCCCTCAGTCGCGCAGGGCGTTTGAAGCCGAGAGGACC
Source organism: Myxococcota bacterium (assembly GCA_039208735.1). Lineage (GTDB taxonomy): Bacteria > Myxococcota_A > UBA796 > UBA796 > DRPG01. Next base: position 13,707 of record JBCCQY010000016.1, read on the forward strand.
TCGACGATGTCGGGTACTCTGTTCTGTTGGGCCCAGTCGAGGAGCACCTGCGTCCGTTCCGCCGAACCATCGAGAAGGGTCTCGAGATGCCGCGGCACGGCGTCCATCGCGCGAAGGATGCGCGCGACGAGCGGTTCCACCTCAGGGTTGTTGAGTTCCGATTTGATGCGACCCTCGTACGTGGCGGTGGGCAGCAACATGCCGACCAACACGTCGGTGCTACGGCCGCTCGTTCGCTCCTTGTGGAGCCACGCATTGAGGGGCCGAAACGGTGAACCCTTTTCGATCACCCCGTGGTTGACCCAAACCGACAGTGAGTCGAAGGCGAAGTTCGGTTCATGGGGCATCGACTGAAGGGTTGCCACCTGCAGGTCGACGCCGTCGATGCGCACCCAAACCCGCCGACTTCGAAGCACCATGGCGTGGTCCGCCCGGCCGGCTCTTCCGTAGCCAACAAGTCCCTCGGGCTCCGAACAATCTTCTCCATCCAGATGCACCGCGAGCCGCGGATTCAAGGCTGCAATCGTCCGCAGATGCTGCGTGAAGGCCGCCGTGGGGAACGTGCCCTCGAAAATCTCCGGATCCAATACGAATCGAAGACGCGTTCCCGACCGCGTCGTACGGCCCATCTCAATGGGTTCTCCCATCGGCTCTCCACGATGAAAGGTCTGTTCGAAGCATCGCCCTGCTTGCTCGACGCGAACGGCGAACCGCAGACACACCGCATTGAGCGCGGCAATCCCGACCCCAAAAGGCCCACTGTGCACGTGGTACGGCTCATCGTGGCGACATCGCGAAAAGTGCAGCGTCCCAAACACAGCCTCCCAGATCCGAGGCTCGGCAGCATTCGGGATCCCTCCTCCATCATCTGCGATGGTGAACCACCCATTGTCGTCGCGAGAGACCATCAGGGTGGTCGCAAAGCCTGCCAAATGCTCATCCACCACGTTGTCGATGGCTTCGAGCACCGCCTGAAGCTGCCCCTTGGGACCCGTCGACCCAAAGTACATCCCGGGGCGCCGCCGCACCGCCTCGAGGCATTCAAGAACCTCGATCGAATCTTCTGTATACGCTTGCGCACTCGTCCTGTCCGGCGGAGGTTGACCGCCGGCCGATTCGTCGATGTTCGACATCTCGACTCCGTTCTGGATTTGTTTCGCGCGCGCTTCTTCCACTATCCCATGGCAGAAGCCCGTCAATCGAAATAAACCCAGGCCAAACGCCCACTTTGGCCGCCCAAAATGTCAGGGAAGGAGCGGCAGAGTCCGCTGGTGTTCGCCTGGCGAAACCGATGCCTCAGGATCCCGCTCGAACCCCCAACGCGCGTACAGTCGGATGGCGGGCGCGTTGGTGTCCCCGACTTCCAAGGTGAGCCGGGCAAAGCCTTCCGTCCGTGCCCAAGTGATCAGGGCTTCGACGAGGGCGTCCCCCGCCCCTTGACCGCGCACCGAAGGGTCGACCCACATCGACAGCAACATGGCGTCGGTGGCCTCCTGAGGGTCGGCAAGGCCGCGAGCGGTCCCGACGTCCTCACCCTCATGGACGGCCACAAAAACGGCGAAATCGCGTGCGTGCGCCTGCCACGTGGCATCGGGGCGGGCCGCGGTCTCGGCGTAGGTCGAGCCAAAGGCCTCTGGCGCATCCAACAGCGATCGCAACCGAATCGCCTTGAACCGCCTCCACTCCGAGGCGGCCAACCGGACGGCGTTCATTAGCTCTTGGGAGCTTCTTCGGTGATGTCTTCGTCGAGCACGTCTTGCGCCCGCTGCCCGCCGCCCAGCGCCTGTAACTCGTCGTCGTAGTCGTCACTCACCTTGGCCACGTACCGCAGCGTCCGCTCGAACTCGTTGAAGTCGAGGTGGTTGCCGAGCAGGGTCGCCGAAAACGACAAGGTGTTGTCTTCGAAGAGCAGAAAGGCTCCGAACAACACCTGCGTATTGAGACGAAGGATGCGTTCGAGCAGCTCGAGGGAGGGGTCAAAATCCTTCAACATGATCGAGGCGAAGCGGACATAGGTGTCCTCTTCCTCTTCGAACAGCGAAATCATGACCACCGTGGAGCCATACTTGAACAGGTACAGTCCGTCATCGGACTGTTCAGGCGCGAGCTGCATCTCGCCGAGGTAGGTATTGACGCGTTCTTCCAGCAACTGCAGCCGGTTCATGGATGAGGCCCCTGCCTTGGGTGGTCCTAGGGTGAGGGTTTACGGTACCGCGGTCTCTTGAAACGACGCCACCCTCTTCGCCGCGGACTCGATACGAAGTTGTTGGGAGCGTGAGCCATGTCGACCCCGACCGAGGGGACGATCGCCCTGACGGGCTTCATGGGCGCGGGCAAGACGACGGTGGGCGCATGCTTGGCCGATCGGCTCGGCCGGCCCTTCGTCGACCTCGACCGTGTGATCGAGGCCACCCATGGGCCGATTCCCGCCCTCTTCGCCGATCGCGGTGAAGCCGCCTTTCGCGCTCTCGAGGCGGAAGCCCTCGCGGAGCAGCTCGACGGACCCCCCCGGATCCTCGCCACAGGCGGTGGCACGTTGATCGATCCGGCCAACCAGGTGCGGCTCGCCACCACCTACCGGGTGTGGCTCCGCGTGGCGTGGGACACGGTGGAGGCTCGCATCGACTCCACACGCCCCGACCGGCCGCTCTGGGACGCGAGTGCCCGCGCGCGATTTGCCGCACGCCAGCCACTCTACGCCGACAACGCAGATCAGATCGTGGACGTGGATGGACGAACCCCCGACGCCGTCGTAGACGCCATCATCGCCGAGTTCAAGCCCCTTCGGAGACCCGAATGACGGCCCGCGTCACGAACATCCCCCACGCCCAACACGCCTGCCGCGTGGTGATCGACGAGGACTTCGCTGGCCTGGCGGACGCCTTGCCCCAAGCCCTGCCGCATCCGGTCCGACGGGCCGTGGTGGTAACCGACGACAACGTCGCCCCGGCCTGGATCGATCCCCTCAAGCAAGCGCTCGACCCTCTGCCCCTCGAAGTGGTGGTACGACCTGCGGGGGAGGTCCACAAGACCGTCGACGCCTGGCGCGACCTCGTGGACTGCTTGCTCGACTTCGGTGTGGATCGCCAGACCCCTGTGATCGGACTCGGCGGCGGCGTCACCACCGACCTCGCAGGCTTCGCCGCGGCCACCGCCCTGCGTGGCGTGCCCCTCGTGCACGTGCCGACGAGCCTCCTCGGCATGGTCGATGCGTCGATCGGAGGGAAGACGGGGGTCAATCATCCGCGAGGCAAGAACCTGATCGGCGCCTTCTACGCCCCCCGCCTGGTCTGGATCGCGTCGACCACCCTGTCGACGCTGCCGGACGTCGAAGTCCGCGCGGGACTCGGGGAAGTGGTGAAGACGGCCGCCGTGGGCGACCCGGAGCTCCTCGAAGCCCTGACCACCGGTCCGTTGGATTGGCCGACGATCATCGAGCGCTGCGTGCAGGTGAAGGGTCGCATCGTCACCGAAGACGAACACGAGGCGGGGACCCGCATGCTGCTCAATGCGGGCCACACCATTGGGCATGCCCTGGAGACCGCACTCGGCCACGGCACCTTGGCCCACGGCCTCGCGGTCGGACTCGGCTTGATCGCCGAAGCCCAGTTCGCGGTGCGCGAAGGCTGGTGTGACGATCCCACCCTTCCGGACCAGTTGCAGTCGACGCTTGCCCACCTTGGATTGCCCATCGTACGGCCCGCGATGAATTTTGACGTCTTCAAAGCCGCGCTGCGGGCAGATAAGAAGAGGGCAGGGGCATCGTTACGGGTCCCCCTCCCAACGCGAGCTGGGCTATACCGCGTCCGCTCGTTGAATCCCGATCAAGTCGAACGTTTGGTTCACGCATGACGAAGTCTGTCTCCCCGCTCGGATTGCTCGGAATGGCCGCCCTCGCTGCAGGCTGCGGTACGTCGTCGGCCGAGTTGATCGTGTCGTATGACTCCCCTCCCGCGTGGCCTGAGGCCTACGAAGCGCCTGGCGATGGTCTCGGTGCGCTCGTGCCGGTCGACGTGATGGCCTACGACTCCGAAACCGGAGAGCCCCTGCCCAACGTCAAAGTGACGGTCTGGGTCGAGGACGACACGCTGTGGCCCGTACCCAGTGAGGCACTGGTGATCGTCGACCCCGACGAATGCCCCGATTGTGAACCGTGGTGGGACGCTCAGCGCGACGAGTTCATCGAAGAGCTGCCCTACCGTGCGTCACTGTCCCGCTACACCGACGAAGACGGGTTGGTGAGTCTCTACGTGTTTGTCGACGCGTTCCCTGGTCCTGATGCTGACTACGGTAACTTCGAAGACCTTGCAGTTTCCGTGTCCATGGGTACGGTTGAAGAGACCTTCGTTCTCACGCCACGCTGACGGCGAGGCGGAACGCGCTTGCGGTGACCGCCTTGCCATTGACCGATGACGAACTTGAACATCTTCTCGTGTCCGTCCGACGGTCCCCGCGATCCGATACGGTGCGCGCGGTCGGTCGGGGCCTGCTAAGGCGCCGTCGTTACGCCGAAGCAGCCATGGTGCTGACCGATGCGGTATGCACGTTCGACGAGCCGCCGATTTGGTCGCTGCTCGCACACGCGTGTTTGGGCGCCTCGCGCAACCAGCAGGCGCTGACGGCCCTGCAGAACGTCGACTGCACCCCATCGACCCACGTGGAGAACGCTCGGCTGCGGATGCTGGCCCTCGAACGCCTACGCCGCACGAATGACGCGATCGGCTTGGCGCGCCAAGTGTTGGAGCACCACCCTCACGACCGCTTTGCAACCGAGGCGTTGGGCCGCCTCACCGATCCCGCCAACCTCCCCCATCGCTCGGCCGTCGACCCGTTCTACACGGTGGCACGGGCCGAGCAGTACGTCGAGATCGGCCGAGTGGATCGAGCGCTGCGCATTTACCGTCGCATCTTGCTCAACCATCCTGGTGATGCCGCCCTCGCCGCGCGAATCGACGTGCTGATGGCCCAGCGGTCGGCCGAAGAGCCCGACCTGGCCGAGACGTTGCCCCCTCCGGCAGCCGCGCTTTCCGAGGGCTTGCCCACGCCGGGAGGCCCCTCGCTGTTTGCCGACGACGAGGTCATCGATGACTCCGAGGACGCGCCCACGGTCCAGATGCTAGGCTCCGACGAGCCGGGTCTCGAGACCTTCCGGCGTTTCCCCTCGGTGCGTGGCGATGCGTGAGCTGTCCATCTTCGTGTTGAATGGCCCGAACCTCAACCTCCTCGGTCAACGCGAAGCCCAGTGGTACGGCACCACCGATCTGGCGACCATCGTGCGCGATCTCGATGCCCTGGCCAAGCCCCTCGGCGCGACACTGACCCATGCCCAGCACAACGGTGAAGGGGCGATGGTCGAGGCGATCCAACAGACGACGGCGGACGGCGCGGTGATCAACGCAGCCGCCTACACCCACACCTCGATCGCACTACGCGATGCGCTGGCGGGGACGCAGCTGCCCTTCGTCGAAGTCCATCTGTCGAATGTCTACCGCCGCGAGTCCTTTCGGCACGTCTCTCGACTCGCCGACCTCGCAGTGGGCGTGGTCACAGGCTTCGGTCCGGACAGCTACCGACTGGGTCTCGAAGGCTTGGTTCGGCATCTCCGCCTTGCGGACGAGTCCGGCTGACCTGTTGCACCCCGAGGAGCCAACCGCTACCGTCACGGTTCCTCAAATCCGCCCCCCTGTGGAGCCATGATGGATCTGGAAAAGATCGAGTCGCTGCTGAAGCTGCTTTCAAGCCACGAAGTCAGCGAATTTTCCTGGAAGGACGAAGAGCAGTCGCTCCGCCTTCGCATTGGGCCGCCGCCGGCTCCGGTCGCCGCCCCCGCAGCCTTTACGCCACCTTTGCAGGCCACGCCGGCCCCGGCCCCGGTGGCCATGCCGGTGGCAACACCGGCCGCCCCCGCCGCGGAAGCGGCCGCCCCCGCAGCAGATTCGTCCCTCCATGACGTCGAGTCGCCCATGGTGGGCACGTTCTACCGGTCCCCGTCGCCCGATGCCGCGTCCTTCGTGGAGGTGGGCCAGACCGTGTCCAAGGGCCAGACCCTGTGCATCGTTGAAGCGATGAAGCTGATGAACGAGATCGAAGCCGACGTCGCGGGCACCGTGGCCGAGATCTTGGTCGACAACGCCTCCCCGGTGCAGTTCGGCCAAACCCTCATCAAGATCCGGCCGTCCTGATGAGCGAGGACAAGCCCCCGTTTGAAAAGGTCCTCATCGCGAATCGGGGCGAGATCGCGCTGCGCGTGATCCGGGCCTGCCGTGAACTCGGGATTCGCACCGTCGCCATCTACAGCCAAGCGGACGCCGCCGCCCTGCACGTCCGCTTCGCCGACGAAGCCGTCTGCATCGGCCCCGCCCAGGCCTTGCAGTCCTATTTGCACCAGCCCGCCGTGCTCTCCGCGATGGAGATCACCGGGGCCGACGCCGTGCATCCTGGATACGGATTCCTCGCCGAAAACGCTGAATTTGCAGCCGCCGTGCGCGCGATGGGCCGAAGCTTCGTCGGCCCGTCGGTCGAACACCTGCGCATGTTTGGCGACAAGCTCTCCGCCAAGGAAGCGGCCCGACGCGCTGGCGTGCCCATGCTCGAAGGCAGCGGGGGCGCCCTGCAGTCCGTCGATGAGGCCCTCGCTGCGGCCGAGGTGGCGGGGTACCCCGTGATCTTGAAGGCCGCGGCCGGCGGTGGCGGCAAAGGCATGCGGGTGGTCGAGAGTCCCGACACGCTAGCCGACGCCTTCGCGCTGGCCCAGGCCGAATCGATGGCTGCGTTTGGGTCAGGCGAGGTGTTCCTCGAACGCTTCCTGCGACGTCCGCGTCACGTGGAAGTCCAGGTGGCCGGCGACGGCCGAGGCAAGGCGATTCACCTCGGGACCCGCGACTGCACGATGCAGCGTCGCCACCAGAAGCTCATCGAGGAAGCGCCCGCACCTGGTTTGTCGCCCGAACTTCGGGCTGCGATCACCGCCTCGGCGGCCGCCCTCATGGAGAACGTCGGCTACCAGACCGTGGCCACCGTCGAGTACCTCGTCGAGGACGACGGGTTCTTCTTCCTCGAAGTGAACCCTCGGATCCAGGTGGAGCATCCCGTGACGGAAGAAGTCACCGGGGTGAATCTGGTGGCGCTGCAACTGCAACTCGCGGCGGGACGGGGCTTGCCCTATGTCCAAGACGACATCAAGGTGGAGGGCCACGCAATCGAAGTGCGCGTGAATGCCGAGAACCCGGACAATTTCCTGCCCTCTCCAGGCCTCGTGACCGGCTACCACGAGCCGGGGGGATTGGGAATCCGGGTCGATAGCGCGATTCACGAACAAGCGATGGTGCAGCCGTACTACGACTCCCTCGCCGCCAAGCTCATTGCTCGGGCCGAAGACCGCGAGCGTGCGGTCAAGCGCATCATCTGGGCGATGGACGAGTTCGTAGTTGAGGGCATCCTCACCACACTGCCCTTGCAGCGCGCACTGCTCTTGTCCGACGAGTTCACGAACGTGACCCACTGGACGCGCTTCATCGACGACCAGGTGCTCAAGCCCCCCAAGCAGGACTGACACCCGGGGAGCAAACATGTTGCCGAGCAGCTGGCAGCCCGTATTGGGAGCCGAGACCGAGTCGTTGTACTTCTCGGCCCTCATGAACTTCGTTGAAAAGGAGCGGGCCGAAGGACCCGTGTACCCACCCACCGACCAGGTGTTCGCGGCGTTGGAGCACACGGCCTACGACGACGTCAAGGTGCTCTTGCTCGGGCAGGATCCCTACCACGGCAAAGGTCAGGCCCACGGGCTCTGCTTTTCCGTGCAGCCTGGGGTTCGTGTGCCCCCGTCGTTGCGCAACATGTACAAGGAGCTGAACACCGACCTGGACCTCCCCATCCCCAGCCACGGACACCTTACGGCCTGGGCCGAGCAGGGCGTGTTGCTCCTCAACACGATTCTCACCGTGCGGGAGGCCACCCCGAAGTCCCATGCGGGCCAGGGCTGGGAGACGTTCACCGACGCGATCATTCGCGCGGTCAACGAAAAGTCCGATCGCGTGGTGTTCATGCTGTGGGGGGGGCCGGCCAAGAAGAAGAAATCCTTGGTCAAAGGGTCCCAGCACGTGGTGCTCACGAGCGCCCACCCTTCGCCCTTGTCCGCAAGAAACGGATTTTTCGGCAGTCGCCCCTTCAGCAAGGCCAACGAGGCCCTCATCGAGGCAGGGCGTGAGCCTGTGGACTGGTCGATCCGCTAGAACAGTTCGCCGAGCGTGATGTGGAGGCGAACCGTTCCTTCACCCAGTTGGTTGCGCACGAAGCTCTGGGTCGCGGTCGGAACCAACAGGCCCAGCGCCTGGGGATTGAAGGCAAGATCGATCTGAATCGGGCCCACCGGCGTGTCCCGGCGGCCTCCAATCCCAAAGCTCCAGCGCAAGAAGGGATTGGCATTGCGCCAAGCGTCCATGCCATCGATGGAATCGCTGGTGACCGGAGGCAGATCGTCGGGCAGGTTGAGCAACCAGACGTTGCCCACCTCCACGAACGCGGCCAACGAATAGCCGTCCCATGCGGTGGCTCCAAACGCCGGCAACGGCATCAACAACTCGGCGCCAAACACAGCCAAGGTGTCGCCTCCCGTGGGCACCCAGTCTCCCTCGTTGGGGTCGGGGTCTGCACCGAGCGCTGCGCGTAACAATGGCGCGGACTGCACGATCAGCCGGTCGCCGCGATTGTGAGGCCCGACGCCATGCCGACGGAACCCCCGCAGCGAACCGGTTCCGCCCAAGCGAAATCGATCTTCGAGGGGCGGGACCACCGCATTGTCTTGCCTCGCATCGAGCGACGTGTCGGTGAGCATGCGGATGTAGCCAGCGCGGCCGGTCGTCTTCAGCAGGATGCCGCTTCGAGTCACCCGGCGAAAGCCCGAGAATCGCGCCTCTCCTTTTAGGAAGGAGGTCCGAACTCGATCGCCAAACCGAATCCCAGGGACGTACTCGCCATTGAGCGAAAGCAGCAGTCCTCTTGTGGGGTTGATGGGGTCGTTGCGCTGGTCCCACACAAACTGACCGGTCACCGTGCTCTGGTAGCGGCCCTGGAACGCGCCATCATCGTCTTCCCGAGGCGTCCAGGGCTCTCCTTCAAGCACGATGGCGGGTGCCACCTGAGAAAGACCCCGGAACTCGAGCCGGACGCCCGCGCCGATCTGAGTACGCTCGCGGCGTCCGAGGTTGGTGAGCACGCGAAGCCCGCCTCCCGTGCGCGTGAGCCGCCACGTCCGTTCCTGTCGCCAGTCTCGCAGCACCAGATCCGCCACGAAGTCCTGGGCTTTCAGCGGAAAGCGAGGTGCCGTGTACTCGAGCGAAGCCCGTAGTTCAGGCGGATTGAACGTCGACGCCAACGTGTCGAACTGCGGCCCTTGAAAGTCGACGCTCCCGAGCAGCTGGGCGCGAAGGCGATGCGTAAGGCCAAAGAGGTTCTCGCGGGTGCCGTTGAAGAGCAGCCGCAACCCTTGGTCTGTCGACACGCCCAACCCGGGCTCAAATCGCCACCGCGATTGTTCGCTGACCCGCACCAGCAGATCGCGGTTGACCTCGTCCCCCACCGCCTGCAGCACGACCGCCTTAAACGCGCCAAGGCCGTACAGATCGTTGCGAACGTCTTCGAGATTGCGCGGCGGCTCCTTGTCGCCGGAGGGCGTGGGCGATGCCGTGGCGCGAAGGGGCTGGCCGGCTTTCAGGTCGATCGTGTTGACGATGACCCCGCGTTTGGTCCGTCGACGACCCTGGGTGGCGATGCTGCGCAACAGCACTCGGGGACCTGGATCGACCGTGATGACGGTCTGCCGACGGCGTTCCGCCACCTCGGTGCTGACCACCCGTGCTTCGGCTTCGAGGTAGCCCTCGGCTTGGTGCGCGACGACGAGAAGCTCCCGCAGCGCCTCGATCCGCTGGGGGGAGAAGGGGCCACCGACCAAGCGATCTTGTACTGAACCGCCCAGGATGACCACGGCCCACCGCTCGATGTCTTCATCGGACAGCTCGCGAGGATGGGTTTTGCCCAAGGCTTGGTCAAGGTAGTCCCGAGCGCGGTCCACCACCTCTTCGGCCAAGTTCTCGATCCGCAGGTCCGCGAGTTCGGTGACCGGACCTTGGGTCACAACGATGCGGGGTCGGATCTTGCGGCGAGGTTCCTCTCCGCGAAGCCGAGCCAAGAATGCCGCAAAGCTACGACGGGCTCGGATTTCGGGCTCCAGCACCGTGACCTCGGCGTCGAGGTGGCCCCGTTTGACGAAGAACTGCCGAGCCTGGTTGCGCCCGGCCTCCATGGCTTCCTTCGTGTAGTGGTGGCGGCCCAACACATCGGGGGACGCCAGGAAGAACAGCGCCTGCAAATCTCGTTCGAGGCGACTGGTCCGCCCCTTGGCATCGGTGATGTCGAAGTCGAGTTCGATGCCCGCGTGCGAACTTCCCAAACGGTGAGGGAACGGCAGGCGGGGGCCGATGGTGTGCTTGGAGCCTCGATTTGCGGTGACGCGAAGCGTGTTGACGGTCGGGGTTTCTTCGAGTTCCACCTCGACGTCCGCCGCATACCAACTCCGCTCCTGCAGGTAGCGAGTCACCGCTTCAGGCGCTTGGTCCAAAAACCCCCGGGTGAGTCGAAGCCGATCATCGATGGAGAGCGCGCGACGAACGTCGCGGAAGCTGATTCCATTGGCCTCGACCTCGAGACGGGCCCCGGGCTCGATGGTCACCGTGATCTGTTTGGAGCCCACCGGACCGGCGGCCAGGGTGATCACTCGCGCCTCGACCAGCCCGCGGGTCTTGCGAAACGCGGAACGCTGCACCGAGCCAAGGCGACGCTTGATTCGTTCCCGCGTATCTTTCAGCGAGGCATTGACGAGAGGCTTGCCCACTTCGAGGCCACTCCGCTTGGCCCAGCGCCGAAGCTGCTTCTCGCTCACCCGCGCTTGGGAGAGGTCGCCCACGAAGACGATCGACTCCACGATGTCGGGCAGCCCTTCCTCGACGGCAAGGTTGACGAACTCCAGCCCGGGCTCCGGGGCCGTGGCCCGAACCGAAACGCGCGCTTCGGGGTAGCCTTGCCGGGCGAGCCAGTTCTCGAGCCGTTCGGCAACGGGTGGACCGTCGAGATCGGCGTAGAACTCCTGCCCATCCACCAGCCCCGATACGTCAAGCAGCTCCCGATCCGAGAACGCCTTGTTCTGTTGGATGGTGATGCGGGCGATTTCAGGCGCCCCGTAGACCTCGTAGGTGAGTTGAACGGCCGTGCGGGTGGTGCCGTCGGCGCCCACCAGGGGCCACGGCTGAACGCTGGCCTCCACCGCGCGAAAGTTCCCCACTCGGTAGAGGGTGGCGAGGTCGGCCTGAATTGCCGCCGGGTCGAGCGGCTGGCCCTCCTTGACGCGTAACAGGGGTTCAAGGTCCTCTTCGGGCAGTGAACCATCTCGGGCCTGCATCTCGACGTCCGCCAACACGACCCCCCGCCACCACGCCGGGGCCGGGTCTTCGAACTCAGGTGCCGCAAACGCGATGGCGATCCACCCCAACAACATCGCGTTCGTCACTTCCTCCGGAGGGTGCGCGGCGGACTTATTCAATCTCCAGCTGCGCGCTCACGTCGAGCCCATAGGACCCGCCAATCGACAGCACACGGTCCCGCTGGAGCGTCGAATACCAGCCCGAGAGGCTCCACGCCCCACCGATCCGCTTGCCGAGCGAGAAGTAGGTGTCACGGCTACGGAGGTTGAAGTCCGCGCGGAAGTCGAGATCGCCCAATTCGCGGATGCGTTTGTCGACCACCAGGCGAGGATCGCTTGAGTAGTCGCCCCACGAGTTCACCCCGGTCACCAGATCGATCCGATCGGGCTGCAGGATGTCGGGAAGCTCGGTCCCGAACACCCCGGAACGCCCCCCAGACACGAGCCCCGTCACGAGAAGGTCGGACAGCGCAATGACCGCCGCCGACACCGAGCCTTGGGCCTGTTGCAGCTCGTCGAGGGTCACGCCGTACCACAACAGCACATTGACGTCGGACTGGGGTAGCGGAGGATCGCTGCTCGCGGTGCTTGTCCAGTCTGAGAAAGGACCATTGACCCGGTAATTGATGCGGTAGAGCTGCCCTTGGCTGTTCACGTCGGTCTGAAGGGCAATGTCGAGCTGAGGGTCCCAAGTCCACGGGTCGTTGAACAGCAGATTCCCGCGGTCAATGCGGAATTCACGGTCCTGCAAGAAGGCCAACCCTTCGTGGACGGTGACCGTCCCCACAAGCCCCGGCCGATTGGTGTCGCCGATGATGCGCAAATCTGCGCTGCCCACGCCCTCGGCAACGTTGTTTTCCATTCGAATCGTGTGGTCGGCGGCAATGGCGACGTTCAGATTGAACAGGCTTGCGGTATCGGGAGGGGCTGCGTCCGCCAGCAACGAGGTGGACAGCTCGAACAGCCAGCTCTCCCAGTCGATCCGGTCGGACCAGGTCATGTCGGTGACCTCGATGTCGCCTGCCATCAGCAATTGGTCGGTCGGGCCGTCGAAGGTGAACGTCCCATTGCCAATCGCCGGGGGCAGCGTGTCGACCCACTGCACCTGTGCGTCCCGGGCGTTCATCTCGAGGTCGTAGCGAACCGGCCACCAATCCTTGCTCTCGATGCTTCCCTCAACGGTGAAGCTGCCTCCGCCGAGGCCGGCCTCCAGCAACCCGATGGTCACACCATCTTGGGTCACCTCGACCTCTCCCTTGACGTCCTCAAATGACAACGGAGCGCTGTCGTGACGCAGCAGGCTCGCATCGAAGGTGACGTCAGCCACCGCGTCGAGGTTCGGAGGGGCACCGAGCGCTTTGAACTTCACGTCGGCCCGTCCCGCCGCGCGGCTCAACCCAGGAACCACCGCCCTCAGCAGGTCGAGGTCCATGTAGCCCTCACCCAGGAGCAAGAGTTCCTCATCGCGGGTGGCGCCAAGGTTGAACTTGGTCGAAGGGAGTTCCACATTCGCGGTGCGAAGGTTGAAGTTCTCGAGCTGGTAGCGGTCGCCACGTTGGGCGAAACGCCAACTCCCTTCCTCGTTGCGTAGCGTGTGCCCGGCATAGCGGACGTCGACGTGCGGCAACAGCACATCGATGTGCTCGGGCCCGTCCTCGGCGAGCGAGCCCTTGACCGCCACGCGACCGGACGCTTCGGCTCGGATGGGCGTGCCATCCGCACCCGTCGGGTAGAGCAGGTGGGCGGGCACATTCACAAGCTTGGCGCCAATGTCGTAGGGCTGCCGCTCCCACCAGCCAAACGTGGAACCGCGTTCAAGGGTCACCGCGCCCCCGATGAGCGAACCCGACAGGGCGGCCCCCCCCTCTTCGGTATCGAACTCCACCCACGAGTCCTCGACCGGCTCTCCGGCGTACCGTACGTCGGTCACCCAGATGCGCCCGTCGGGCGACGGGTCGAACAGGGTGTTGGTGATGCGCGACCGCAGGGCAATCCGACCCGACAGCGGCAGCTCCGTATCGGCGAGCCGATCGAGGTTCTCAAGACGCAGCCCATCGCCGATGAGCTGCATGTCGAGCGCCCACTTGCGGTCGACCGACCCCCGCAGGGTCAAGCCGGCTTTGCCGCCATCACGTCGAAGACGAAGATCATCGAGGGTGAACCGTCCGTCATCGAGGTAGCCCTTAGCCGAGCCCGACGGAAACTGTTCGCCGTACAGCGCGACATCCGACAGCTGAAGCCGACTCTCGCCCTCGAGGTGGTACAGCGGCCCATCGAACACGAGCGAACCCTCAACCAAGTCGCCCACAAGCCCGCCATCGAGGTCGATAAACATGCCGACCACATCCTCGATGCGGCCCTCGTCGAACGTGATGTCGGTCGACATCGAAAGCGGAGGCCGAAAGTCGATGGCGTAGCGCCCTCGGTAGGTGGTGTTGCCCACGCGCGCCGTGGCCTCTTCGAGGTGCAGCGACTTCATGTCGGGCGAGCGGACCTTCGCGATCAGCTCATCGGCGTAGGGCACGCCGAGCACCTCAAAGTCCCAAAGGTGACCTTCTCCTTCAACCTGCAATCCGTTGAACGGCCCCCAGATTTGCCCCGAGACCTGCCCTTGCCCCTTCAGGTTGGTCTTCGCCAACGGCTGGAAGTCTTCGAGGTCCGCTCCCCAGAGGTCGAACCGCAAGTCGAGCGGCCCCCGAGGGCCCAGACCAATCTCGACGAGCGCACTGCCCTGATTGCGTGGTGCCCGCACGATGGGGGCATCGAGGGTCACCTTCTTCTGCTCGAACAGCAGCTGACCGCTCGCGTGGGCGTAGGGAATGGCGAGCAGTCGTGCGGCGGCGGGATTCGCGATGGGTCGGTCTCCGACCTCAAGCGTTGCGACTGCGAAGTCGAAGGGTCCCTCGAGGCGGAGCGGCTTGAGGGTGCCCGTGAACGACACCTCCGCATCCATGCTCATGTTGACCCACGGCGTGGGCGCGGCATCGAAGTCCACGAGCAAATCGGCAAGCTTCATCCGGTCGCCGATCGCGTGCCCGTCCACCACCGTGCCGTCGGGCAGCACCAACGCCCACAGCTTGACCGAACCGTCCCCGCGCTCCCAGATCGCTTCTTCGACGTGAATGCCGTCCTTGCGAGCGGTGGCCACAAGCCGCACGTCACCGACCCGATGGCGAAGCACCGGTCGCAACACCCCCGCGACCTGCACCTCGAGATCGTCGACCGCGCCCACCACGAGCAGCCGGGGATCCGTCGCATCGCCCTCGAGCCGCAGGTCAACGTCCACCGCTCCCTCGACCTCTCGGGGCTCCGAAAGCCAAGGCTGGAACTGCTCGAGCTGAACGCGCGCGGTCAGGTCGGTATCGAAGTTCCCCTCTCGCCAAGCGAGCGTGCCCCACGTCGAGAGCATGGGTAGGTCGATGCCGAATCGGGGCACGACCACTTGATCGCCTCCGATGATCGCGCCTGGCCATTCCATGTGGGTCGACCCGGCCACGTCCCGCACGCGGTAGTCGAAGTCCGCTCGAATGTCGGCCCGACCCCCGAACTTTGGTTCGACCCAGAGGTCTTCAATGCGAACGAACCCTTCGGGATGATCCAAACGAAAGGACGCTCCGTCGACGCGCAAACCGGTGAAGGGCAAACGTCGCAACGGACGGGGGTTGTCGTTTGGCGGCCTATCGCAATCCGCGAACTCGACGAGACGGCCTCGTTCGTCCAGATGCAGGGCGACATCGAGTCCTTCGACAAAGAGCCGACCAAGGCCAAATCCCGACCAGCCCACGCGGACGGGAGCCCGCAACCTTTGCGCCGCGAGAATGGTTTGGCCCGAATCACGCTCGGTCACCGCCACATCGACGGCCGTGGCTCCGGGTGGCCACACCGAGAGGTTGACCCGTGCGACCGTCACGTCTTCGCACAGGGCGTCACTCGCTGCGGCTTCGATGAGCCGCTTCACGCGCTGCTGGAAGTCGTCGGAACGGCTGTAGCCAAAGACGACGACGAACAACAACAACAGGGTACCGCCAACCGCCTGCAGGCCCCGCCGCGTCCACACGAGCACCCACGCCCAACGCAGCATTCGGACTGGCGCATCCAGCACACTCGACTCTTCGGGAGCACCGAACGCTCCGTCATCATCCAGCTGGCTTGGTCGATTCACCTTGCTGTGTGAGGGATCGTCGGGACGCTCGACGTCGTCGGTGTCGTTGCCTCGATCGTCCATGGCCTGCCCGGTTGTGGTCTCGTATCCGTTTGACGGCGCGTGGACGCAACCGAGACCCCCAACGTGATAAGAAATGGCGACGAACGGGGGGAGCGTGGCTTCCAAGCGATCGCCGCCCAGGCGCATTGGCGCCTATGAAATCGCGGATAAGATTGCGTCCGGCGGGATGGGGGAAGTCCTCTTGGGCTACCACCAGAACCTCGACCGGGCCTGTGCATTGAAGCGCCTGGTGCCACCCGACGACGCCGAGGAAGACCTCCTTGTCGAACTCGAGGAACGGTTCGAACGCGAAGGCAAGGTCCTGGCCCAGCTTTCGCACCAGGCCATTTGCGGCGTCTACGACCTGTTCTCGTGGCGAGGCACCTCATACCTCGCGCTCGAGTACATCAATGGCTACGACCTGCGCGATTTGCTGAAGAACGGGCCCTTGCCGGTCGACGTCGCCCTCATCGTGGGCGCCCACACGGCCGACGCACTCCAGCACGCGCACATGCACGGCATCATCCACCGCGACGTGAAACCCGCGAACATCATGATTTCGCGGAGTGGTGAGGTGAAGCTCATGGACTTCGGCATCGCTCGCGGCGATGAACTCGAAGTCCTGACGCGCACGGGCATGTTGGTGGGCACACCGACCTACATGGCCCCTGAGGTCCTCCGCGGCGAAGAAGCCGGGGTCGCAGCCGACACCTACAGCCTCGCAGCAACCTTGTACCGCTGCCTGGCGGGCGAGCCGATGTTCCCCAAGGGTCAGCAGCCCGAGGTCATCTACCGCAACATCCTCGAAGGTCGGATTCCCCACCTGCGGTCGGTCAACCCGAACGTGCCCCGGAGCCTGGCGAGCGTTGTCCATAAGGGACTCGCCACCGAGGCCACGCGCCGGTACAAGTCCTCCGGCGACTTCCGGAACGCCCTGCAGGATGAGCTGGCTCGCTTTGGTACGGCGGCTCCCGCCGAGCGGCTCGTGCAGTTCTTGTACGCCGATGGTCACCTGACCGAAGACGCAGCAGCCACGGTGGTGCAGCCGTCGGTCCTCAAGGGGGCCTCACGCGACAAGCCCATCCGACGCACCTCGTCCAATTCGTGGATTGCGGCGACGGCCTTGGCCGCGTCCATCACCGTGGTGGGGCTGGTCGGAATCTGGGCTGCGAACACGGGCACCGCCGACACGGTCGGGGGCTGGGTCAATGAGATTGTTGGCAGCCTTGCCACGCCGCCCGCACGTGCCGTTCCCTGATTCGCCGCTGGGTGTGGCATGCTGCCGGGCGGAGGTGAGGGCAATGCCATGGGCCTGGGTGTCGGTAGCGTTGGTCTGGTCGTCGGGATGTGGGTCGTTCGACCTGCTGCTGAAGGGCAACGAACCAGGATTCGAGGAAAAAGCTCGCTGTGACGCGGGCCTTTCCGTGTATTGCACGTGTCCTCCAAAAGACGAGCCGGACCTCGATTGCGACGCCGACGGCGTGTTCGACAACCTCGCCGCAACATGCATGGAAGAACAGCTCTTCGTCATTGCGGACTGCTACGACAGCCTCGTCGACTCGGAAGGGTACGTCGAATGCGACCAAGTCGACCTCCAGTGCGGTCCGTTCTTCGTGGTTGAAGAGTCCGAAACCACCACGCTCTAGGAGGATTCGATGACGTTTAGCTGGATCCTCTGGTCTTCGGTCGCCGTTTCCCAGCCCGTCGAACCGGTCCCCGAGCCCGACCCGTCGCCTCTCTTCATCCCGGCCAACGAACGATTTCTCGAGCGCGACCGCCGCTCGCGACGGGCGTACCAGGTTGCGGCCACCGTCGCTGCGACCGGGGTCGCCTTTCAGATTTTGGGCATTGCCATCGATTCCCCGCCGTTGGTCGACGTCGCGGGCCGGCTTGAAGCGGTCGGAGCACCGGTGATGGTCTTTACGTCACTTCGCTCCGCTAATGCCCTCGATCGAATGGTCGACACCCCTTTTCCGGGCTTTGCGTACGCGGGCATGGCCACCTGGGCGGTCGACCTCGCGGCCTCGATTCCTGCAACGTCGGACCCTCTTTTGGGGCCTCTGACGCGCGCTGAGCGGCGACGCTACGCCTGGGTCGCCGTGGGTGGTCGTGTGGCCACCCTGGTCCTGGCGGGATTCCAGCAGCGGTCGAACAATCGGGTTCGTCGACGGCTCGGGTTGCGGGTTCGAGGACCGAGTCCTAGGCGACGTGCCCGCACGGTCGCATTCTCTCCATGGCTGGAGGGTAGGACGGGAGGTATCCTGTTGCAGCTGTCCGACGGTATCGGCGGACGCGGCCGACCCGTGGAGCAAGTCCCATGGACCTCGAATCCCTGACTCCCGGAATCGTGATCGACCGGTATGTGGTCGAGTCGTTCATCGGTGCGGGGGGCATGGCCACGGTGCTCAAAGTGCGCCACCGTCAGCTCGGCACCGCGCACGCCATGAAGGTGCTGAACATCGCCTCGGGATCGGTGAGGGACCGTCTGGTCCAAGAAGGACGTCTCCAAGCTGCGCTTCAACACGAGAACGTGGTCAAGGTCACCGATCTAGTCACCCTGACCGGCGGCGCGCCGGGTCTCATCATGGAGTTCGTGGAAGGCCCCAACCTCGATGAGCTGCTCAACGACAAAGTGCCTACCTTGGCGCAAGCCGACCATCTGGCTCAGGGCATCCTACGTGGCGTTGAAGAAGCCCATCGCCACGGTCTGGTCCACCGCGACCTAAAGCCCGCGAACATCCTTTTACAGCCCGCGGTGGAAACGTGGGTGCCCAAGGTGGCCGATTTCGGCATCGCCAAGGTTCTCGCTGGCGATGGGGACCACACGGGACACACCCGAACCGGCATGACCATGGGCACGCCCAACTACATGGCGCCCGAACAGGCTCGCGACGCGAAGAACATTGGCCCCACCGCAGACATTTTCGCGCTGGGGGCCATTCTGTATGAACTGCTGACCAACCAGCGAGCCTTCGAAGGCAACGACATCCTCGACACCCTCAACCGGGTCGCAGAGGCCGACTACGTGCCGATTCAGGAGCGCAAGCCGAACTGCCCTCCCGGCATGATGCGAGCCATTGAAGCGGCGCTGCAGGTCGAGGTTCAAGACCGGCCCCAGACCGTGGACGAGCTGCGTGCCATGTGGCTCGACGGTCGTCCGCCGCTCACGACTCCAGTTCCGTTCGAAGATGTGAAGCCCCGCGTGTTCCCTGCGGGGCCGGTGGGCAATGCGACCATCAGTCAAAGCCTGCTCCAGACCCAGGCCCCCCAAGCGTCCGGTTCCATTTTGGTTCCGGACCCCACCCCATTGCCGATGTCGCGGCGCACGGGGCTTGGCGTGGTGGCGCTGGTCGCTGGGGTCGTGGTGGGCCTGTTGCTCTCGGTCGGAGCCTTGGCTGCGCTCGTGGCCCTCCAATTCGACAACCGGGACCCGCGCCCCCTCGAGGCGCCCGGTACCGAAGGGCTGCCACCGCCCAGTCCGGTGGTCGGCGAACCGAGCATCGAGGTCCCGGACCCCGTGCCCTCCACGCCCGAACCGCCCACGGTGGCCGACGTCCCGCCTGTCGAGACCCCCGAACCCGCGCCGCAGCGTCCACCAGAGCCCGAGCCCGTCGCCGACCTGCCCATGGCCATCGAGCCCGACCCCGACCCCATCGAGACCCCCACCGAGCCCGAGCCCGAGCCCGTCGCCATGATCACGCCGGACGAGCTGACGGCCGTGGTAAGCCCGCCGCCCGTACCGGCCCCTGACCCCGATCCCGTTCCCACCGTTCAGCCTGCCGGGTACGACCCGTACACCGCTCCGCTGACGGGCCGGCTGGCGGATACCGATCCCTCGAAGCGGCGGCGTGGGGTCAAAAACCTGGCGTACCGAGGCGATGAAGCGTCCCGCGTTCTGCTGGGCCGCGTCATGCGAGACGATCCCGACCCGGGGGTGCGTCAGTTCGCCTGGGAGACCATCGAAAGCTTGCTGCAGACCGACGACCCTCATCTCGATCTGCTGCAAGATCATGCGGGTTGGCAGTTGGCCAATGGCGAAGACAACCTGGCCATCAAGGCCGTCAAGGTGCTCCATAGCCGAGGCAGTCGCCCCGGGTTGCTCGTCTCAGGGCTCCGTCGGCGATCCGTCGACATCCGGATTGCAACCCTCGATGCGGTGTCCGCGCTTCCGCCCGAAGATCGCCGTTCCTTGCGGTCCGAGGTCGAGCTTCTAACCCACGTCGACAACCCTCGGCTGAGAAAGAAGGCGGTGGATGTGCTTTCGTTGATGCCTTGAGGTGAAGCGATGACAACGTGGGCGGTGCTGCTCTTGATGAGTGGCTGTCAGAAGGCTGGACCCGCCGTAGCTCCGGCTGCGGCCAACTCCGACGAAGCGCGTCCTCCGCAGGCCACGACCACCCCCGCCTATACGCTGGGCGAGGATGCATCTCCCATGCTTCTCGACCCCGACCTCGCCACCGAAACAGCTCCTCCGAGCTACGACGTGCGGCTCACGACCTCGCAGGGGGACGTTGTGGTTCATGTCGAACGCAGCTGGGCCCCCCATGCCGCCGACCGCTTCTACAACCTGGTCCAGGCCGGCTTTTATGACCAGGCCGCATTCTTCCGCACCATCCATGGCTTTGTGGCCCAGTTTGGGATTTCGGCGTTCCCCCAGGTGAGCAAGAAGTGGCGTGACGCCTCGATTCCCGACGACACAGTGCTGCTGTCGAACACCCGGGGACGGCTCACCATGGCCATGCGGGGCACGCCCAACAGCCGAACCACCCAACTCTTCATCAACCTGACCGACAACACGTCGCTCGATCGCATGGGCTTCGCGCCCTTTGCGGAGGTGACCGAGGGCATGGAGGTCATCGACACCCTGCACGAAACGGGAGAAGGGAGGCCACGAGGTCCGGGCCCGAGCCAGGGCGACCTCTACAAGCACGGCAACACGCTGATCGACCGTGCGTTCCCCGACACCGACCGGGTCCTCGAAGCGGTGGTCCTCCAAGCCCCGGCTGACGAGCCATGACCCGGGTCTTCCGTCTCGACGTCAATGGCGACACGGTCGAAGTCGCCGCCCCCGCACACCACAGCCTGCTCGAGGTGCTTCGCTACACGTTGGGGCTCACGGGTTCGAAGCAGGGCTGCGACAAAGGCGATTGCGGGGCGTGTACCGTGTTGGTCGATGGCGCCCCCACGCTTGCCTGCTGCACGCTCGCGATGGCGCACGAAGGACAGGCCATCACCACCATCGAGGGGCTCGCCGATGGCGAAGGCCCCAGCGCGTTGCAGCGGGCCTTCGATGCCCATGGCGCCCTGCAATGCGGGTTCTGCCAACCCGGGATGATCCTGTCCGCCCAGGCCCTGCTCGATGAGCATCCCAACCCGACCTATGAACAGGTCGCGGATGCGCTATCGGGCAACCTTTGCCGCTGCACGGGCTACACCAAGATCATCGAAGCCGTGCTCGCCGCCGCCAAGCCCGACGCGGCCCGGCACGCCCCCATCGCCTACGGCGACGAGACGGAAGGGTTCAGCGTCATCGGTCGCCGCGGCCGTAAGGGCGATGCAATTGGCAAAGCCACCGGGGCCACCCAATACACCGACGACCTCACGTTTCCGCGGATGGCCCACGGCAAAATCCTGCGCAGCCCTCACGCGCACGCGCGCATCCGATCGATCGATGCGAGTGCCGCGGAAGCCATGCCCGGCGTGTATGCCGTCATCACCGGCGCGGACCTCCCCACGCCCTATTGCGTGATTCCCTGGACCCCTGACGAACACGCCCTGGCCATCGACAAGGTTCGCTACATCGGCGATGCCGTCGCCGCCGTCGCCGCGGCTGACGAAGACACCGCGAACGAGGCGCTCCGACGCATCGTCGTCGACTACGAGGTGCTCGAACCTGTGGTCGGTACGCGAGCCGCCCTCAAGGCCGATGCTCCACTGGTCCACGAGCACGATTGGAAGAACCGCCCGCGGTCCAACAACGTGTGCAAGCAGGTCGACCTCGCCTTTGGGGACGTGGACCAGGCGATTGCCGACGCGGCGGCCGTCGTCGAAGGGGACTGGCACTACCGAGGGTCGACCCACGCGCCGATCGAGCCCCACTGTGCGGTTGCCCTCATCGACGCTGACGGCCGACTCACGGTGTACTCGGCCACCCAGGTCATGCACTACCTCCACCGCGAACTCGCACGGGTGCTCGAGATGCCGGAGGCCGACATTCGCGTCGTCCAGCCCACGATCGGTGGGGCCTTTGGCGGCAAGTCCGAGCCCTTCGACCTCGAATTCTGCACCGCACTGCTCGCCAAGCGAACGGGGCGTCCCGTCAAGATCCTCTACACCCGCGAAGAGGTCTTCTACGCGCATCGCGGTCGCCATCCGATGGACTTTCACTTCCGAATTGCCGCCGATGCGGACGGAAAGGTCACCGCCGTCGACAACGACATTGTGTTGGACGGGGGCGCGTACCACTCGTTCGGACTTGTGACGACCTACTACGCGGGCCAGCTGCTGCCTGGGCCCCTGCGGTTCGGCACGTACCGGTTCTCCTCACGCCGGGTGTACACCAACACGCCGTGTTGTGGTCCAAAGCGCGGCCACGGCTCCGTCCAGCCACGATTTCCGCTCGAGACAGCGCTCGATGAACTCGCCGAAAAGCTGCAGCTCGACCCCATCGAAATCCGACGCCGGAACGCGATGGACGCGGGCGAGACGACCATCAATGGCCAGTTCGTCCCGAGCTGTGGCATCCGCGAATGTCTCGACGCCGTGGAAGCGGCGAGCGGCTGGCGAGACCGCAGGGGCCAGCTTCCCTACGGCCAAGGCCTCGGGGTCGCGACGAGCATGTACATCAGCGGGACGGCCTACCCGATCTATCCAAATGAGATGCCCCAGTCGGGCGTTCAAATCCTGGCCGACCGCAGTGGTCGCCTCACCGTGTTCTCGGGAACCAACGACATCGGCCAGGGCAGCAACGGCATGCTGGCCTACGTGGTGGCCGAAGAGACCGGTGTGGCGCCCGATGACATCCGCATCGTTACCGGCGATACCGACCTTACCCCCGTCGACCTCGGGTCCTACTCGTCGCGCGTGACCTACATGGCGGGCCTCGCGGCGCAGCAGGCCGGGCGGGCCCTTCGCGATGTGCTCGTGCGCACCATGGCGGACGAGTGGGGGTGCGACCCTGAAGACGTGATGGTGGGAATCGGCCGCTACCGCCACCGCACCGGCGAAGTCGAAGTCGACGTGCGGCAGGTGCTTCAGCTCGCCGAAGCCCGGCTCGGGCGTCCGCTCTCGATGAGCGGCGGCTTCACTGTGAAAGAGAAGCTCGGTGGCGACTATCGGGGAGGCAGCATCGGCGCGTCCCCCGCCTACAGCGCCACCGCCCACGTCGCAGAGGTCGAGGTCGATGCCGACACCGGCCGAGTCGTCGTGCACCGCATCTGGGCCGCGCACGACTGTGGACGGGCCCTCAACCCGGTGATGGTGGAAGGGCAGATCGAAGGGTCGGTCTACATGGGCATGAGCGAAGCGGTGTTCGAAGACATGGCCTACTACTCGGGCATGGAAGACCGACGCCGGGCGCCTGACGGGCCCGACCGCACCCGAGGCCTGCACCTCGGCCCGAACCTGCTCGACTACCGGCTTGCCACTTCGCTCGACACCCCACGCATCGCGTCGTCCATCGTCGAGTCGATCGACCCGGGGGGGCCTTACGGGGCCAAAGAGGCGGGAGAGGGGCCCTTGCACCCTGCGATACCCGCCATCGCGAACGCCATTTACGACGCGGTAGGCGTGCGCCTGCGTACCATGCCTTTCAGTCCTGAACGGCTCCGTGCGGCCATCGTCGAAAAGGGAGGTCGCTGATGCTCCGCATGCCGGCCTTCGATGTGTTGCGACCCACCTCGGTCGACGAGGCGGTGGCCCTCCGCCGCCAGCACCCGGCTTCGCGCTACGTCGCAGGCGGGACCGACCTGCTGCCAAACCTCAAGCACGGCCTGGACGCCCCGACCCATCTGGTCTCGCTGTCGCATGTCGAAGGCCTTGCGCAGATCACGGCCACCGACGAGGCGATTCGTATCGGAGCCCGCACCACGATTCACACCCTGGCCACCGATCCGATCGTCCAGACCGAGCTGCCTGGCCTGGCCCAAGCGGCGTCGACCATCGCAGGCCCTCAGCACCGGCGGATGGGGACTCTCGGCGGCAATGTGCTGCTCGACACACGGTGCCTCTTCTACAATCAGACCGAGGCCTGGCGCACCGCGGTGGGGTTTTGCCTGAAGAAGGACGGCCAGTGGTGCCACGTCATCGGCAGCCCCAAGGCCTGCGTCGCGGCGCAGAGTTCCGATTCGGTGCCCATGCTCATCGCACTCGGCGCAACGGTCCACTTCGCGACCCCCGATGGCCCCGCTGAAATCGAGCTGTCTAGCCTTTTTACGACGGACGGACGCCGCGAGTCGCACCGGACGGTGCCCGCCGAAGCCCTCCTCACCGAGGTCGTCGTCCCGCGTCCCCGGCCGGGCCACCGCAGTGTGTACCGCAAGGTCCGCGCCCGCAATGCGGTGGACTATCCCCAGCTGTCGGTTGCATTTGCGGGCACCTTTGACGGAACCACGTGTCAGTCCCTTCGCGTCGTGCTGGGCGCCATGCTGCCGCAGCCGAAGGTCTTGAAGGGGTCCGAGACCTTGGTGGGCACGGAAATCACGGACGAGGCCGCAACCGCCTTCGCGGAACGCGCCTTCAAACAAGCGCGGCCCCAGCCCCAAATCCACGGCGATCCTGAATGGCGACGACATTTGGCGAGAGTCGAAACGTATCGAGGGCTTTTGGAGCTACGTCCCGCTAGCTAGTCGGCAGGAGTCGATGCATGACCAAGCGCCGAGATGCCGGGCGTGCCAGAGGGCAGCCGATCGAAAATGCGATTCTCCTGACGGCCCTTGAGGATCTGGCGACTCACGGTCTCGAGGGCTTAAACATCCCTCGCATCGCGGCCAAGGCGCAGGTCAACAAGACGAGCATCTATCGGCGATGGGCGACCCGTGAAGACTTGGCCCGCGCCGCGTTGGAAGCCGCGCTGGCGGCACAAAGCACAGAGCTGCGAGACACCGGTTCCCTTCGCGGTGACCTCGAGCTTCTCGTTGGAATGCTGGCGAAACGTCTCTCGACGCCGTCTGGCCGAGCCCTCGCCCGCGTCGCCTTGTCCGAGGCCTCCTCAGAGCAGTTCGTGACCCTTTCCGGGGCCATTCTCGAGCGTGAACTCGAAGAGGGGGCCGCCCTCGTGCGGCGAGCCGTTCAACGTGGGGAGTGGGATCTCGCAAAACATGCCCCAGATGCTCTATTCGCGATGGTGTCGGGCGGGGTGATGCATCGCCTCATGCTCGAGAGACGTCCGATTACGCCAGAGTGGACCTCCACGATCGTCGACGTCCTCGTGCGCGGGCTTCAGGTCCACCGAGTCGTCCCATCACGCGAGTAGCCGACCATCGCGGCTCGATCACCGCGCAAACACGTCGCCCACGCGGTAACTGTTGAGCCCGTGGTTGTGGACATGAAGGAACGCGGGACCTTCCAAGTTGCGCGGGGCCCGACCGAAAAGGTCATACCGACCCGAAGCAGTCGGGATGGCGGCTGACCACTCGACGACGACGTCGGGGCCGATGGCGAGTTCCACCACGGCCGTTGCGGGCAAGGGCGCCCATAAGTCTTGGTGGAAGAGCTCCACCTCGAGCTGCGCTCCACGGTTTAGGGAGTCCGGAATGGGCTGCGTCCAGGTCCCCCACGAACAACCTTCCATCGAGACTTCAAAGTATCCCTCCTCTTCGAAGAAACTGCTCTGCGAGCAGTCCGCATCCGGGGGGGCCTCGAGTGCCCAAGGGTCACTTCGGTCGGTGACGATCACCCAATTCGCAGCATCAAGCACGCGGACCGGTTCGCCTTGCGCGCATGCGCCAATCCAAAAAACCAAGGGTAGACCGAGGTTGATGTGGCTCATGGGACCTCTTCGGGATCCGAGAATCTCGGATCGGTCGTAAATCGAGTATCCGTGAGTGTTTCGAGGAAGGCGACGACGTCCTCCAGCTCCTGCTCCGTGATGGGAAACCCTCGAACAAGAGCCGACTTGAGCGGGTTCAGCCTTCCATCTCCCGCGTGGGGGCCATCCTCCACGAAACGGCCCCCGTTCGCGTAGTGCAACACCGCTTCGCGGAGTGTGGGAATGCTGCCGTCATGCATATACGGCGCCGTCAACGCTACGTTTCTCAGACTTGGGACGCGATACCGCCCCCGGTCATCGAAGTCTCCCGTGACCTCGAACAACCCCTGGTCATGGGCGGGATAGCTCCCGCTGCCGTCGACGTTGTACAGCCCGGTGTTGTGAAACTCAGGCGGGATGGGTTCGGCATTTGAGGACACGTCCCGGTACGACGTTGTAAGAAGCGTTCCGGTGTGGCAATGAAAGCATTCCATCGGATGTCCATTGAAGAGGCTGAAGCCCCTTTGGGCCGATTCCGAAATGGCATCGGTGTCGCCTGCGATGAACCGGTCGTAGGGGCTGTCAAACGAGACCATCGACCGAAGACACGACGCCAGGCTGTTGACGATCATCGGTGTCGAGATCCCCTCTCGCCTGGCGGATGGAAAGGCTTCCTCGAAGCGCCCCATCATCTCGGGATCGTCCTCGAGAAGGCTAAGAATGCGCTGTTCGTTACCATCGTTCATCCCGAGTTCGATGGGCTCTTGGGAACGAAGCGGGACGTGGATCTGCTGCTCTAGGTCGACAAGCCCCGGGTGCGCCCACGTGAGCGACCGAGCCCAGGCGACATTCGCAAGCCCCTGGCTGTTCCGAGGAATGGCATCACCCGTCGATCCCACGGGCCGCCCCTGTCCGTCGGCGAACGCCAACTCCTGAACGTGGCAGGACGCACACGACTGGGTGCCGTTGCCCGACAGTCGCTCGTCGTAGAAGAGCCACCGACCAAGTTCGATGCTGGCTTCGGTCGGGAGGTTGGCTTCAGGAATAGCGGGCGTTTCAATATGCTCGGGGACCTGGAGTACTTCCCGTACCGATGCGCTCTCGCACCCAAGGAGGAAGAACCACATCAAGGAACCCGAAACACACGGTTGGATGAGACTGATGCATCGCCCTGCGAATCAATTCCCAATGCATCGAACACGGGCCCACAGTGAGGCTGGAGGGGGGCACTATGGCACTCGACTCCGGTCTGCTCTCCAATCACCTCGAAGGTCGACGCGTCGTAGACTGGGGCTCGGAAGTCAATCCCTTCGAGCAGCGTGGTCAAATCGACCTCGACGGTGTCCATCGCAGGGTCGAAATCCAGCTCGACGCGAGGGGTATTGACGAACCCGCATCGGTCCTGGCCTTGCAGCGCATTCGCCCCAGGCGCTGCACAATCCCGACTTCCGACGTGGATGTAGCCTTCGCCGCTGCCCTCTGGGCCATCTACGGCGAAGTTCCACACAAAGTGCCGATAGCCACTCGCCCACGACCAGTACATCTGATTGAGGGGAGCCGGCGCGCCTTCGAGGCTGTAGTTCGCGATGACCTCCTGCATGACGGCCTGCGGGACGCCCACCGAAAAGCGGACCGAGCGAACCTGATCAATCGCGGTCGTCCCCGTCACGATCCCATCGACTTCGGGGGTCCCTTCGGCAAAGGTGATGCCGTCCTGCATACAGGTGCCGCTCTCGGTCCCGGTAAGATCAACAAGAGCGACATCACCCCACCGATCGGGACGCTGAAAGGGTCCTTCGTCGAACGTATGAGGAAGGACCTCGCCCGCGTCGTCGAGAAACTCCAGGTCGCTTACGTAAAAGCGAAGATCCGCGATCCGAACGGTGTATGCGCCATCTGGGCCAACGGACTCGAGCGGCACGTCGCACCCGACCCGTTGCCCATCGTGTACCGATACGAACTCGATGCCGAACGCCTCGTCATCGGCACAGCCGATCGACAGTGCAGTAAGAAGCCAAAGATACGGAGCATGAGTCAAACGGCGGTGGTTCATGAAATCCTCCGAATCAGTTGGATGCATCGATGTGGAAGCCGCCGGCGTAGAGGACCTCAGCCTGGCCGAGATCGGAGGTCACCGTCGTTTTCCCGTCGAACGTTCCGAACACCGCAGTTCCGGAGGGTGAGCCCGTCCAGTCGGATTCCACGACGAGGTTTCCAAAGTCGACCGTGAGCACGCCACCATTGGGATCGCCGGAGAGCGTGATGGGCTTAGGGTCAGGACCGAAGAAGGCCGTCAGCGCACCCTGCAGCGTACAAGCCCCCATGCCGGTCACTGCAGGCGAATCCCCTGAATTCGTCAGTGTCCCAAGGCAGCCGTCCTCGATGAACGTGCCTGCAGCTTCGGAGGCGAAGTTCAGCTGGAAGCCGCCAGAGGGCAACGTGGTCGGGTCAACGGGCTCAGCCTGGAGCGGGTTTACGTCTTCCTCGAGCTGGCGAACCAGCGTGAAGAAAACGCACATCTCCTCATCCGTGCGCTCACCGAAGCGGGTGTCCACCGGTTTGCCAGTAATCTCTGGGTTGGATGAGGAGTTATTCCAAACGCACGTGTACTCCATGCGGTCGTCAGGACTCAATGCCAGCGGCTCGGAAAACTGGTAGGTGAGCTGGTTGTCGAAGTCGTAAGCACCGTCGACAACGCAGATGTCTGTTCCATCGGGGCGAAGGACACGGGCGTAGAACCGGTCGCCGAGCGTGTGCATGTGTGGGAAGACGCCGAGGATCTCTTCCTCGACGCGCGGTGAATAGACGCCGCTCTCGGCGTGCTCGGCGTCGCCCGCAGGAATCAGGAACTCGGCGACGCCGGCTTGCTTGGTCTGCGCCAGCGTGCCGACCGAAGGTGCGGTGCGAAAGGCGTAGCCGGATTGATCAGCCACCCCCTCGGAACCTGGGCTCTGAAAGTAGTGAATCTGAAGGACCAGGACCTGATCTTCCCGCACCCGCACGCCGGTGTCCGGTGGAAGCTCGACGGGAAGCATCCCTGGGGCCCAGGCCACCACGGTGTCTCCATTCGCCTCGACCGTGGCCCCGCCCATGCAGTTGTAGCCAGTGGGCGCCCGTTCTTCGGGCGTCAGTTCGCTTCGATCCTTCACCAGCAACACGGCGTGGTGGAGGATGGACGTTTGGTCAACGATGGGCGCCATGGCCGTGAGATAAAAGTCGGCGTCATGGTGGGATTCCAGGACGAAGCACCGATACTCGTTGTCCACATTTTCCGGATCCGCGTACACGGGCGTATACGGCGCGGGAATGCGAAGCTCCAAGTCGGGACTGTCGAGCTCTCCGGACTGAGGTTCAACCGGCCTGGAGTCAGCCGGGTCGCCGAGAACCGCGCCACCTTCGACCCACGCAGCAAGGATGTCCCGTTCTTCGAAATCGAGACTCATCGCGTCGGCCCCCAGGTACTCCCGACACGAGGGGTCCGAGGTGGGCGGAGGCATGCGGCCCGCATCGATCGCCGACAGCATCAAGGACGCAAAGTCGACCGCCTGCTCGGGGTCCGTGAAGTCCCCTACGCCAAGTCCGTCTGCATTGTGACACCGCATACAGTGCTGCGCGACGATGGGCTCGGCGTCCGCGTACCAGGTGACCTCGCCGGACGGCTCCCCTCCGCTGCAACCTAAGGCCCCCCACGCGAGCGCCATCGCCAAAGTCATCCTTCGCATCTGCTGGTCCTCCCTTGGCGAGCCTGGCTCGCCTCGACATGACCCTACTGGGGCCGAACCCTCTTTGCAACTCAGAGTTGCAAAGAGCACTCAGCAAAAGCCATCCCTGACGACCGCACCAAGGTTCGTGACGCGTCGACGCGACAAGGGACTACCTGGGTTGAGGAGGGTGTGATGTCGAAGTGGACCCGATGGGCCGCGATCATTTTGGGTGGGCTTGGGCTGCTGTGCACCGGCGGCGTCGTCGCGGGCTGGTCCATGCTCACGGTGATGGTCGACGCCGTCCAGATGACCATGGAGGAGCCCGACTGGGCCGAGATCGGCGATGCCGACAAGGTTCTTGGCTACCTCGAAGCCCACCCCGACACCTTCAGTCTTGTTGCCTACGCGGTCGATGAAGCGGGGCAGCCCATGGCCGACACCCTGATCGAGTACGCACCCGACAAGCCTTTGGTGCTCGCCAGCACCATGAAGATCGTGGTGCTCTCGGCCCTCGCCCGGGCCATCGACGAAGGAGCCATCGATGCAGACGCTCCGATCGGGTTGGCCGATTGGGACCGCTACTACCTGCGAGGTCTCGATGGCGGGGCGCACCCCAAGGCCTACGATCTGCTCGACGTCCCCCATGACGATGGACGAGCCACGGACACCAGCGGACAGGCCCCTGCCCGCGATGTGGCGCGCATGATGATCGAGGTCTCCGACAACGCGGCGACCGACGTACTCGTGACCCAGCTCGGCGACCGAATGACGGCGGAGACCTCACAAGTGCCTGGCCACGATCCCATCGGGCCCATCGCGCCCGTGATGGCCCATGGTCTCACGAGCGAAACCCCGTGCGAAACCCCGGTCCCTCCGGGGCTGACCATCGACAATCCGCCGCTCAAGACGATTTCGTTTCAGCGCACCATCGCGCACTGTCTGTTTCCGCGCGGAACCGCCGCCTCCTACACGGCGTTGATGGCGGCGGTGGGTACCGGACAGCACATTTCCGCGGGTGCCTCGCAGTTCATGACCGACGCGCTCGATTGGCCCATGGCCTTCGAGGGCAACCAGGAGCGGTTTGCAACGTTCCTCACGAAGGGTGGCTCGCTGCCTGGGGTGCTCACCGAAGCGAGCTTCATTGGGCGCAAGAATGGCGAACGCTGGGTCGTGGCGTTGTTCCTCAATGACATGAGTGGGTCGGCGTGGTTTGCCCTCCTCCAGAGTTTCGCCCAACAACAGTTCATCGTAAAACTGGTGGAGGATGCGACATTTCGCGATGAGGTCCGGCGACGACTGATGGACTGACGGCCACCTTACGACGCCTCCAAGGAGGCATCGTGAACGAGGTCATCGAGCTGCTGATGCAGCATCGCTCCATCCGAGCGTTCAAACCCGAACCTGTGCCGGACGCCCATATTGAGACCGCCGTGGCCGCGGGCCAGGCCGCCTCGACCAGTTCCGCGGTCCAGGCCTACAGCTTGCTCCAGATCACCGATCCCACCGTCCGGAAGCGGCTCGTCGAACTCACCGGGGGGCAGACGAAGGTGGCCTCGTCAGGTGCCTTCTTCATCGTGCTTGGCGACAGTCGTCGCCATCGGATTGCGGCTGACGCCCACGACACAGCCTACGACGCCCGCCTCGAAGCCTTTCTCGTGGCCACGGTGGACGCGTCGTTGTTCGCCCAAAACCTGTGCATCGCCTTTGAGTCGATGGGGTACGGCATTTGCTACATCGGTGGCCTACGCAACCAGCTCGACGAGGTCGATGCGATGTTGGGACTGCCCGAAGGGGTCTACGCCCTGTACGGATTGTGCGTCGGCGTGCCAGACCAGGCCCCCACGGCCCGACCTCGCCTCGCCCCCCGTGCGGTGTGGATGAAGGACCGGTATGCGGACGATTCCACCGTCCAGGCCGACCTCGACGCCTACGACAAGGAGTACCGCGAGTACCGAAAGGCTCGAGGGGCGAGCGACGACGGCTGGTCAACGATTGTGGCCACGTCACACGCCAAACCGAAGCGGGTGTACCTCGCCGAGTATTACCGCAAGAAGGGTGCGCGGCTCGACTAACGGCCCACCCGTAGGTTGGCGTCGCCGTAGAACGCATAGGCGAGGAACGTGGGATCGCCGTTGCTCTTCACCTCGGCCCGCACGTCGCGCAGCACGTCCGCCACCGCGACCGTGCGCTGGGCCTTGATCCGCTCGTCGAGCACCTCGTAGAACCGCGAGGCGAACGCCGCGGCGCCTGCGTCATCGAGCGGCCAAAGGCCCCCGATGTAGCCGCTGGCTCCCGTCTCGAGCACCGCGGGCGCCCAGCCGTCCACGAACCCCGCAACCGCGTCGGTCCGCCCAATGTCGCAGGCGTTGAAGAACACCAGCGGATGGGTTCGCAAGACGGGAGCCAGACCACGCCAGGCCTGGGGCGCCATGGGGCCGTCCTCGAGTTCCAGGGCGTAGCGAGGGACGTCACCGGGGGCGATGGTGCCGTGTCCCGCGAAGTGGACGATGCCCCGGGGCCCTGACTTGAGCAGCGAGGCCACGTCGTCGAACGCCCCCCCAATCCGACGGAAGCCCGGCCACTGTCCCAGCGCCTCCAACTCCGCAGCCTGGCTGGGAAGCGCCTGGTTTGCAGGGTACTCGGGGGCAATCGCCGTCAACTGCGCGACAGGCAGGGAACTCGGAGGGTCGGGGAGGGTGGCATCGAACCCTTGGGTCACATGCCAACGGGCGAATCGGGCCGCCACCCCGAGGAACTCGCCGGGCTCCTCGCCACATCGCATGCGCGCAAGCTCCCAGGGAATCACGGTCTCGTTGGTGTAGAGCTGGACGGACTCCCACTCCGTGCCCAACGTCGCCTGGGCGTTGCACAGCGCTTCGCGCACCGGCTTAGGGACGAGCTTGGCCCAGATCTCATCGCCAAGCCCGTCGAGGGTGGCGGGCATCGCGCCTGCACCTTTTCGATCGAGCCCCCGCGTGACGCCCGCCGACTGGAGCCGGGTGCGTACCCAGGCCTCCCGGCCGGGAGGAAGGTCCACGAAGTCGACCGCAATGGCCTCCTGACCGCGCGTCTTCACGATGACCTGAGCCACGTCCTCCCCAAACCGCTTGTCGGTCACCAGCACGATGAGCACATCCGCGACCGTTTCGCGACGTTCGGGATCCACCACAGGTCCTGACGGCACGGTGCCCAGCCCTCCCAGCGGCTCACCCGCCACCCGAAATCGTCGGGCAATACGGGCAAAGCCGCTCGAACCGGGCATGGGATCATGAAAGAACAGCCAGGCTTCAACCGCGGGTGCGCCGTTGGGCGTCGGCTCGCGGAGGGTCAAGGAAAAGCGGGCCGGCGTCGAGTCACCGCTTGGGTACAATTGCATCGTCTGTTCGAGAACGGGCACATCAAAACCGGGTGCCGACAGCACGACATCGACCAACGCGGAGCCCTCGTTTGGAAGAGGAACCGCCAAGGCACCGCCTTCTCCTGCCCCCTCAATCACGCCGACCTCGCCGTCCCCCAACTCCCCAGCTTTCAGGGCGCGGCCCAACGCGACGACGTCCTGCCGCTGCAGGTCTGCAAGCTGGACCACCAGGGGAAACGACTGTCCCACCTCGATGGTGTCGGGTCCCGACATCACTGGCCACCGATCCGCGTTGGTGTTGGGACTCTGTGGGTCGACGCCACCAATCTTGGGCAGCCCGCCCCGCAACACCGCGATCGTCCCGTCGAGAACCTGTCCGCGAACCTCGGACCGTTCATCCCGCACGGTGCCCACCGCCGGGTCGTCGCTGCGCGCCAGCCAGACCATGCCTCCAAACCAGGGTGCGAGCTGGTCCATCGCCTGGATGAGACGATCCACCGGCACCTGGCCGCCGGCCTTCACCACAGGCGCGGCGTCGGTCACCAGGCCCGAAACCCGGGCCAACGTGCTCGTAAGTGGCACCCAGTCGTCAACCTGCACCATCACATCGATGCCCAATCCATCGAGCCGCGCGGTCTCGCCGGCCAGCTCCATGACCGGCCCCCCGGTCCGCAAGGACCGCAAGGCTCGCACGACCGATCCCGACCCGGGCGACCGCGAAGGGTCGCCGCTTCGCCGTTCGGGCTCGGCATCGTCGACGAGAAACCAGAACTCGGAGAACTGAGCCTGGCCCGCGGAGTAGATCGCTGCACTTACCGTGTCGTAGGGGACCCGTCGGTCAACCACCACGAGCAGGTCGGGGCGCCACGGGGTGGCATTACCCGGGCAGGCGGCTTGGATCTGCTTGATCAGCTTCACGTGGCCGGACAAGGCATCAAAGACCGGCGGAAGGAGCAAGGACGTCGTGTCCTCCCGCATCCCCTTCTTCAGGGGAAGCACAGACTCTCCGACGACGGCAATTCCGTCGAGGCCAATCTCCAGCGTCAGGGGCCGGACGTACCGGCTCTGGTCGCCCCGCTCGCAGGCGTCGGTGAGCACGGCCTCCAAATCCGCATCTGGCCCGGCGACCGGGTAGGCGAAGCTCGAGGCCGAACGCGACTCCGCGTGGGTTGCGACGGGCAGAGCCACGGGCAGGGTCACGGCCGGCGGTGTGGAGGTGGTGCAGGCAGCCAGAAACAGCAACATCGGAAGCCTCCGCGGACGGTGCATCGGCCTAACGCATCGAGGCACCGTCACGAGGAAGGGGCGTCCCCAACGGCTTTAGTTCCGCGTTCCCTCTTCCCGAATCAACGTGTAGGTGACCGCGCGACGTCGGTCTTCCCACGTCGTGGCGTGGCGAAGGTCAGGCGCTTCGGTGGTGGCAACATCCCAGGCCCCCGAGTCCTGAAACGCCAGGGCGTTCCAGATCTGCCGATGCGCAGGTTGCGGTGCGGACGGGTCCAGCGAGGCGCCGAGCGCCCGATGACAGGCTGCGCAGTACGCCGTGAGCTCGGTGAGCTGCTCGGCCCCATCGGACAGCGAAGGGGTATTCGCCAGCTGCTTCGCCTCGGTCCGCATCCGCACGAGATGCGGGTACGCATGGCTTGGAAGCCCCGGAACAGGGTCTCGAAAACTCAACGCGCGTCCCGCCGCCCGAAGTCCATCCAGATCGCCCGCCTGGATGGCCGCCGTGGCTTCGTGCAGGGCGGCCTCGTGATCTGCCATTTCCTGAAGACGCAACGCTTGAGAGGAACGCGACCCTCCGCAGCCCATCAACAACAAGAAGACCGGAAACATGGGCTCTCCATGTGAACGTGATCGTTCGGCGCTTCCGCAAACCACCGTTCTGCAACGACCGCGCCAACGGCCAAGCGACAGATGCCGCCCGGAACCCACGTTCTCTGCTGGGGCATTCCACACACCCCTGGGCAATCCGGCCCATCCAAGGCCCCTTGGGCACCGGTAGGACAAGGCTTCGCGTTGGCATGACGATTGCGAATCTCCTGATGAGGAGGGCCATCATGAGTCGATTTGGGCGTTCAGGATCGAAGCCGCTCACCCCGTTGTGGGCGTTGGTGCTAGCGGGCGGGAACGGAGCTCGGCTCTCGGAGCTAACGACCGCTCGCTACGGCTATCCACGACCGAAGCAGTTCTGCGCCTTGCTTGGCGAGCAAACCCTACTCGAGCAGACGATTGTCCGCGCCCAGCTCGCGGTGCCATCAAATCAGATCATGGTGTCGTCACGACGATCGTTTCGCGACGAACTGCCGGACGCATTGAGGCAGGGGTCGCCCATTCACCTTTCCGAGCAACCCGGCAACGCGGGCACCACACCCGCCGTGCTCCTTGCGCTGACCGAAATCTACGCCCGGGCCCCTGACGCAAGGGTCGTCATTCTGCCTTCGGACCACTTTGTGAGCGATGATGCCGCGTTCATGGATACCGTCCGGGCCGCCGCCCTTCCTTCGGCCCCTTCCGTCGTGCTTTTGGGGGCCCAGCTCGCGTCTCCCGACGACGGGCTGGGCTGGATTGAACCGCAAACACCTGGTGCATGGGTCAGCCCCATCGCGAGGTTCGTGGAAAAGCCGGATCGTGCGGCCCGCTCGGTCCTCCATGCCAACGGCGCCCTCGCCAACACCTTCACCATCGTCGGCCGAGCGCACGCGTTGATCGCCTTGATCGGCAGGTACGTCCCCCGTTGGTTCGAGGCGATCTGGCAGGCCCAGGGGAACCCCGCGAGTCTCGATCAGGCCTACGAGACGCTACCGGCCTCGGATCTGTCCCGCGACGTGCTGCAGCACTGCGCCAACGAGTTGTCGGTGATGCCGCTGCAGGGCGTGCAATGGAGCGATGTCGGAACCCCCGACCGGTTGGCCCGTGCACTGCGCCAACAGAACGACGGGCCTACGACGGACCGCCAAGTCCCAGATCATCCGTTGCCGCTTTGATCACCTGCGCACTGCGCCGCAATGCCTCCTCCTCATCGGCCGACAGGGCAAGCGGCATGGTCGACAACACCCCCGAGCCCCCCAAAATCCGCGGCAGGGCCACCGTGACGTGTGGAACACCGACCACATCGGCCTGAGGCGTACACACCGTCATGACCGCCTTGCGGTCACCCAGGATGTTGGCGCAGATGCGAGCCAGTGCAGACCCAATCCCGTAGTAGGTGGCCCGCTTGCCCTCGATGATGGCATAGGCCGCGTTGCGCACCCGATGGTCGATGTCGTTTCGAACGGCCTCATCGAGCGCGATGCCTCGCCCAGCGCAAAAGTCGGCCAGCGGCACATTGCCTACGGACGTGGACGACCACAGCAGCACCTCAGAATCGCCATGCTCGCCCACGACATAGCCATGGATGTGCGTCGCATCGACGCCGGTGTGCTGGCTTAGCAGCGTTCGAAAGCGCGCCGTATCGAGGGTGGTGCCGGAGCCAACCACGCGGGTCGAGGGAACCCCGTGCTTGGCTGCGATGGTGGCCGTGACCTGGGTCATGATGTCGACCGGGTTGGTCGCAATGACCAACACGGCATCCGGAGCGTGTTCGAGTACAGACGGCACCACCTTCTCGAACACCGCCGCGTTGCGCTCGAGGAGCTGAAGCCGGGTCTCGCCAGGTCGCTGCCCGACGCCTGCCGCGATGATGACGATGCGGGAACCAGCCAGATCGCCGTAGCCACCCGCCCGCACCTCGAGCGCGTGGGCAAAGGGCACCGCATGGCGCAAGTCGTTCGCTTCAGCTTGGGCGCGCTTCTGGTCGAGGTCCACGAGCACGACCTGACGCCCCACGCCCACCATGACGAGCGCGTACGCTGCCGTGGCTCCCACCAGACCCGCCCCTACAATCCCGATCTTCATCTCATCCCCTCGGCTCGTCGAGCACCGTCCAGCGAGCCAGAAAGTTCGCGTGTCCGTTGTCACGGGCGCACGGTGCGGTCTCGAGGGACGCCCGAAACGACCCCGGAGCGTCGTCTTCCATCGCAGCGGTTTCTAACTCCGGAATCAAACGACCAAGGGTCGATTCGAGTTCGGTCTTGCGACGTTCATCGATCGGCTCCCCCGCCAGTTGCTTGAGCCACCCGTCCCAGTCTTCGACGGCAGCTTGGAAGGCCTCGGGGGTCAAAGGCCGCAGCCGAAACGTCTCGGGTTCGCGATCGATGTCTTCCCACATGGAGACGAAGACATGCGGCATCCCTCGGAAATCCGCCACCCCCGACCGCGGTCCGTCGTACCAGTGGGGGCAGCTGTAGACGCGCTCAAACCCCGTGCCGCGACACCAGGGGTGGTCCGGTCCGTACGCCACCGTCACGGCGTCCTCGAACCAGGCACGCTCCTCGTCCGTCAGTGCGGGACCCAGCTGGACAAAGTCGGCTTCATCCTTCTTTCGACGGTCCCGCGCCTTGAAAAGCAACAGCAGCGGTGCATCGAGCGGCCCCGCGTCTCGACCTCCAACCATGGAGTAGCGAATGCGCAGGTCACGTCGAAACCGCCATATCTGTCGGTCCACCTCATTGAATAGCGCATCCAACACCGTGCCCTCTCGAAGGTGCAGCCGCACTTGGTGGAGGGGATGTTCGATGCGATGGCCCACGGGCCAAGGCAGAAACACGCCGTTCTCCTGGCGTTCACAGCGCACTACATCGGGATGCCCTTCGACGTACGACCGAAAGTCTTCCTGTTCGGCACGAGGAATCGCGACTTCCACATCGTGGTGATCCCGCGTCTGCCGACCGAGGTGCAGGTCGACGGCCCAGCCCCCTGCGAACCACCATCGGCCTGCGTAGTCGGCGAGGAGGTTGCGCACTTGGACACACTCGGGCGGCATCCAGGCCATCAGCGATGCACCAGCTCGAGGTCGACGTGCTGTGCGACGACCGCTTCCGGGGCGACCGCGGCATCCCCACGGAGGTGGCGATCCGCAAACGCCACGGACACCGCGGCTACCGCGCGAAGCTTCGGCTCGAGCGGGCCCGGACCAAACTGGCTCCCGGGGAAGACGAGCCGCAACAGAGCGGGCCGGATGAGAAGGCCGAGGTCCGACAGCTCGAGGTGCCCCGTGCGAGGCATGGTCACGACCAACGTGGGTCCAGCGGCTTCGCGAATCATCCCGTCGATGGGCTCCCACACCACGTCGAGCGCCCGCGCGGTTCGCGTCCGACCGGCGAGCACGACCAGCAAGGGCGCTTGCACCGGAGCAAGCGCGGGATCGGCAAAGGGAGGACCATCGAGGTTGATGATGGCTGCGCAACGCGGCTCTTCGTCGCAAAGCGTGGTCGCGAGGCCCCCGCCGAAGCTGTGGCCCGCGAGCAACACACGGTCCGTCGACACGCCCAGGCGGGAAGGCAGATCATCGAGAATCGCGCGCACGTCATCCGCCACCAACGCATGGGCCTTGAGGAAGACCGGATCGATGACGAACGACGGAGGATCGGTGGCCCGCCGAAGCAGGTCCGACCACGCGGAAGAAGGAGGTGCCGACGTCCCATCCGGGAAGTTCGGGAGCAGCGCCACCGGCGGATGGTCCGCCGCGACGACGGTGTAGCCATGACTCGCCAGCTCGTGGATCCACGTGAGGTATGCGTGGCGTCGCCCCTGGGTTCCGTGCAGGAACACCACGACCGGCCCCCGTCCCGCCGAAGGGGTCCAGGCTTGTACCGGAAACCGCCTAGGAACCGGCGTGTCGGCAAGCCAATCCTGTCGGTCAGGCGTTTCGAGGACCCAGGTCTCCGAGACCACCGTCATCGGACCGGTGGGCAAAAGCTGCCGGTCCGGAACGGCCCACAGACCTACGGCGACGAAAAGCCCAAGCAATCCGAACACGATGCCCAACGCAATGGTGAAACGGCGACTCACCCCACCGGGGTATCGTTCCGCAACCGGCTTAGTCAGGCCAAACGAGCCGATCCGACAACCGTTCGACGTAGGCCTGGGCGCGGGGCAGATCGGTCAGGTAGCCGCGTTGGTGACAAAACCACATCTGCCAGTGCACGAGTACGTCGACCGCGGTGAAGGCCTCCCCCATGCAGAAGGGCTCGACGATGCGACGTTCGAGCACGGCCATGCGCCAAGTCGGCCCAAGGCGCCGCTCTGGCTGCTGATCCACCCCGACCTTCGTTCGGTGGCTCGAATCCGCATCACCGCAGACTTGCTCTTTGACGGACTGCGCTCGACCTTCCAAACTGCGTGACAGGGCAGCGAACCAACGCTATCCCGCAGCGGATGGGAAGTCCGCGAGACCGAATTTTGCAAGCGAGCATCGCGCTGGTCAAAGAACAGGGCGTGCGAGCGGTGAGCTTCCGCGAAGTGGCGCGAAGGGCAGGAGTAAGCCACCAAACGCCTTATCATCACTTCGGAAACCACCAGGGCATTCTTCGGGCCATTGCCGAGGAAGGGTTTGAGCAACTCGCCAGCGCCATGGCAGAGGCGGCCGGACGCGCCGGACCCGACCCCCTGGACCGACTCACGGCTGGCGGCGTGGCCTACGTGCTCTTTGCGCTCGACCACGTGGGCCACTTCCGCGTGATGTTCGACCACACGTTGTTTGAATCACCAGAAAATTCCCCCACCGTGTCCGAAGGCCAGCGGGCCTATGGGGTCTTGCTCACCTTGGCCCACGCGGCACATGGTGCAAGCTACGGTCACCACCTCTCGGCCGACACCCTCACCGCGATGAGTTGGTCCATGGCCCATGGCTTGGCCACGTTGCTCGTCGAGGGCGTACTGTCGGCCAAGTTCACGCCCGAGGGCGGGTTCGAGCGCAAGGCCCTCACCACAACCCTCATGGGGCAATTCGCCGAGCTGCTCCGGTCGGCGACCGACGCGCCCGCCGATTAGGCCTTGGCCACGCCGATCGTGACCTCGATTGGCCCGCGCACGGTGCTCAAGATGACGCCTGCCGCAGCCCGGTCCACCACGTCGATGGACGTCGCCAACAGCTCGGTCGCGATGCTCTCTCGCTGACCTTCGACCGCGTCCCGCAGGCCCGCATGGGCACTCGTCACGGTCAGCGCCACGCGGTCCGTCACCTCAAGTCCAAGGTCCTTGCGGGCCTGCTGGGCCGCACTCACGAGCTCCCTGGCGATGCCTTCGGCCACGAGTTCGTCGGTGAGTGCGGTGTCGAACGCCACGATGAGCGCCCCTTCGGTCTCGATGACGACGTCTTCGCGGGATTCGCGTCGGACGTCGACGTCCGCCTCAGCGATGGCTTCGCCAAGCACCTCGAGGGTCTCTCCCGCCTGCAACTGGCGGTATTCCTCGGCCCCCCACGCCCCGATCAGCTTGGCCGCATCCTTCATCTGCTTGCCGAAGCGGCGGCCGAGCGTCTTGAAGTTTGGCTTACAGGTGAGCGTGGCCAATTGGTCGCCCTCGGCTTGGACCACGACCTCCTTGACGTTCAACTCATCGGCGATGATGGCCGCCTGGGCCTCGACCGCCGCTCGCACGTCGGGCTCGTGGTGCACGATGGTGAGCGAGCCCAGCGGCTGTCGGGTCTTCAGCTTGTGCCGTTCCCGCAACCGACGCCCCAGCCGGACGATGTCGCGAGACCAACGCACCTGCGCTTCGAGGTCTCGGTCGATGACCGCCTCGTCGACCCGCGGCCAGTCACAGAGGTGCACCGAGTCGGCATCGCCGTCCTGGACGCCCGGAGCCACGACCAGCGACTGGTAGATCGCTTCGGTGGCGAAGGGCAGGATGGGTGCAAGCACCTTGGTAAACGTCACCAGCGTTTCGTACAACGTGGCGTAGGCGCAGGCCTTGTCGTGCTTGGCCGCCGCATCATCAGCCGACCGCCAGAACCGCCGCCGCGACAACCGAATGTACCAGTTGGTGAGGTCATCGATGAACGCCAACACCCGCGGGACGACATTGTAGAGATGGTAGACCTCCATCTCTGTGTCGACATCGGCGATGAGGGATTGCAAGTGGCTCACCAACCAGCGGTCCAGCTCGGGCCGTTCGGCGACCGGCGGACGATCTGCGGTGGGGGTCCACTCGTCGATGTTCGCGTATTGGACGAAGAACGAATGGGCGTTGTGGAGCGGAAGCAGCACCGTCCGGACCACCTCTTGGACGCCTTGGTCGAGGAACTTGAGCTTCTCGGCTCGCACCAC
The DNA here is from genome assembly GCA_039208735.1 of Myxococcota bacterium. Classification (GTDB taxonomy): domain Bacteria; phylum Myxococcota_A; class UBA796; order UBA796; genus DRPG01. Next base: position 54,563 of record JBCCQY010000016.1, read on the forward strand.
GGGACTGTTGACGAGGTAGGCCCGCAGTGCATCGGCCCCGTACTCATCGAGGATCGTCTCGGGGGAGGTGAAGTTCATCTTGCTTTTGCTCATCTTGGCGCCGTCTTCAGCGAGCACCATCCCGTTCACCACCACGTTCTCGAACGGCGACCGATCGAAGAGGGCGGTTCCGAGGACCAGCAGCGTGTAGAACCACCCTCGGGTCTGGTCGAGCCCCTCGGCGATGAACTGCGCCGGGAAGCGCTGTTCAAAGGTCGACTCCCCCTCGAAGGGGTAGTGGCTCTGCGCGTACGGCATCGAGCCTGACTCAAACCAACAGTCGAACACCTCCGTGACGCGGCGCATCGTTCCGCCGCATTCAGGGCAGACGAACGTGAGGTGATCGATCTTGTGGGGATGGATGTCATCGATGGTCGCCCCGGTCTTCTCTTCGAGTTCCTTCGCAGAACCGATACAGACCTTGTGCGATTCATCGTGATCGCACACCCAGATGGGCAATGGCGTACCCCAAAAGCGATTCCGGGACACGTTCCAGTCCCTGGCATCCTCGAGCCAGTTGCCAAAGCGTTTGCTGCCCACGAAGTCGGGCACCCAATGGATGGACTGGTTGTGCTCGACCATGCGTTCCCGCAAATCGGAAACCTTGACGAACCACGCCGGTAACGCCCGGTAGATGAGCGGGGTCTCGGAGCGCCAGCAGAAGGGGTATTGGTGCGTCAGGGTTTCCTGACGGAACAACCGCCCCGTCTTTTTGATCCAACGGATGAGATCGGGGTCGGCTTCCTTCACGTTCCGACCCGCAAACTCACCCACGGCCGCGGTGAATCGCCCTTCGTCGTCGACCGACTGAAGCACGTCGATGCCGGCTGCCCGCGCCGCGTGGAAATCCTCTTCCCCGAAGTCAGGAGCCATGTGAACCAGGCCCGTACCGTCTTCGGTGGTGACGTGAGGCGCCTCGATCACCACGAACGCGTTGGGTCGATCGACGAAATAGGGAAACAGTGGTTCGTAGGTGATGCCGACCAACTCGGCACCCTTGACGCGCTCGACCACCTCGGCCGCCTTGCCGAGAACCGCCTCCATGCGGGCTTCGGCCACCACATACACAGTGTCGTCGTCGGGACGCTTCGCACGCACATAATCGATGTCTGCGCCGACTGCGATGGCCTGGTTGCTCGGCAGGGTCCAAGGGGTCGTCGTCCAGATGAGCAAGACGTCATCACCCTTCTTGGCGGGCATCGCGACGGTAATGGCCGGATCTTGAACGGTTCGATAGTCGCTGTTGGCTTCGAAGTTCGACAGCGACGTGGACAGCCGCCAACTGTATGGCATGACGCGAAAGTCGCGGTAGACCAGGCCCTTGTCCCAGAGCTGGCGAAACACCCACCACACGCTCTCCATAAAGGAGAGGTCCATCGTCTTGTAGTCGTTGTCGAAATCAATCCAGCGCCCGAGCCGTCCGACGATCCGACGCCATTCGTTGACGTAGGTGAGCACGTTGTCACGACAAGCCTCGTTGAACTTGTCGACGCCATAGTCTCGTACCGCGGACGGTCCGTTCAGTTCGAGCTTCTTTTCCATCAGCATTTCGATGGGAAGCCCATGGGTGTCCCAGCCAAACCGGCGCTCGACGCGGTAACCGCGCATCGTCCAGTAGCGGGGGACGACGTCCTTGATGGTGCCCGGCACGAGGTGGCCGTAGTGCGGCAGACCCGTGGCAAATGGAGGACCATCGTAGAACGAAAAGGACTTGGACGGATCACGCCGCGACACCGACCGCGCGAAGGCGTCAATCCGCTCCCACAGCTCAATGATCTGAGACTCTTGCTGCGGGAAATTCGGATCTTTGGCCACTGCGGGAAAGGTGGGCATCGGGTACTCCGCCCGGCCGTGACGTTGGCCGGGTCTGGGTTTCGTATTGAGGGCACGGGGTCCCGGCCAAGGGGAAACGACCGCCGCAATCGGCGCCGTGCGTTCAGCGAAGTTGGCCGAGAATCGCCGCAATGGCATCGATGGCCGAGGCGCCCAGCCGTTCTGCGCGGCCCGGCGACCACCCGACGTCGGGTTGCGGCCGGTTGGCGGTGTCTTTGAACGGCTGCTCCAAGGTGAGGGCCAGGCAGTCGAAGCGGTGCGCCACCTGATTGCTGCACATGGTGAGGTTCGCCTGCCCCGGGGCCGCCTTCGGATAGCCGTAGGTCTTCTGCATGTCGGGGTTGGCCTCGATGTAGGCGTCGAGGAAGCGCTGCTGGATCGTGGCGATGCGCTCCGAGTAGCTTGGAACACCCTCGGGTCCGGCGAGGAAATTGTAGGGCAGTTCTTCGTCTCCGTGCACATCCAGGCAGAAGTCTACGCCCGTTTCATCCATTCGATCGCGAACGAGCTTGACCTCGGGCGACCGTTCCATGGTGGGGGCGTGCCACTCGCGGTTCAAGTTGGCGCCCGCGGCATTGTTTCGCAGGTGACCCCTTCGGGAACCGTCCGGGTTCATGTTGGGCACCACATGGAACGTGGCTCCATCCCGCAGCCGGCCGGCCAGGGCATCGCGAGGATCCACAAGGCGACGCAGAAACCCCTGCATCCACCACTCTGCCATGGATTCGCCGGGATGCTGACGGGCGATCGCCCACACCGTCCGAGGTCCAGATCCCACATGGACCACGTCAAGATCGTGGCCATCGAGGGTGGCGCCAAGACGCTCCACGGTCACGCCTTCGACCTGCTGGGTACGACCGATCAAGTCCTGGTGTTGCTCCCAGCTAAAGGGCGCGAAGTACGCGTACCAGGTCACATCCGCGGTGGGCGTGTGTTCGATGTGCAATTGGCCAGATTCGTAGCGCGTCGGCACCCGGAACCAGTGGACGCGATCGGTGCTCGCGACCGCCTGGTAGCCGTTCCATGCTTTCGCATACGAACACTCCGCGGCGTTCACGATACGTAGCCGCAGCGGTTGGTTGCGCGCTCCTCCGACGCGGAAGTGGAACCATTGTAGATGGTCGCCCCCGGCATCCCGGCGGATCGCGAGCTGGACATCATCAGAACGGCTCGCATCCAAAACATCGATGTTGCCGGAATCGAAGGCGGCGCTCACGTGTATCGCCATTAGCATTTTCCCCTAAAGGTCCATTGTCGAGGTCGTTAGTGTCCGATTCAGGACCGAAACCCTCGCGTGCCTGTTCTTGTGTTTCTCGACGGGCGGCCTGACGGCCGCCGGTTATCCCGTCATGTCGGTCCTACCGAAGGAGGCTGCGGGTGGCATCCCCCACCAACCTGCTCAACCCCTGGACGGCCTACAGTGCCCTCCGTGATCAACTCGGAAGCGTCCGGCGCGTGTATCTCGCGCGCCCGGCCACGCCCGAGGTCGCACATCTTCAAGGCAGGTCCGACGTCGTCGCGCTGATTCACGGGTTCTTCCAAACGCCCAACATCTGGGATGTGATGGAGGATCGCCTTCGCCACGATGGCTTTGGGGTGGTGACCTTCCACCTCAAGGGCTTGCTCGGCCGGTTCAACACCCGGCGGGTCGACGCCTGTGCTCGCACGGTGGGCATGGCGCTGCACGACCTCCGCGAAGCGCACCCCGAATTGCGGATCCACCTCGTGGGCCACAGCAAGGGCGGCATCATTGCGCGGCGCCTCGTCCAACACCAGGGTGGGGATGAGTACGCAACCTCGGTGACTACGCTGGGCACACCGCACCATGGAACGCCCCTCGCGGCGGTCGGCATGGCGATCCTCGGCATGTCAGGCACGCTGCGCAGCTCGGCCAACGACCTGCTGCCCGGCTCGTCCGTCGTCGAAGCCCTCTCGCGCGATACCTTCCCCGCCCACATCCCGCTGACGTCGATCTACTCGACGTCGGACCTGGTCACGCCCACGTGGTCTGCGACGCTGCGGCCTCGGCCCGGTGAACACCACCTCGAAAACGTGCAGGTCAAGCACGTCGGTCATTCCGAACTGGTGTGGGATGCAGGCGTCTACCGGGTGGTCCGGGAGCGTCTCGAGCAGGCGGCCGCGCTCGCCCAGGAGCGGTTGGCCGGCACCGACGAAGAACCCCGGGCGTGCCCCATCGATGATGTGCTTCGGTCTTCGGGGCTTCCGGTCGGCACGCGCCAGCTCGCGGCGAAGTAGCCATGAGCAAAGCGTACCGGGACGCGGGCGTCGACATCGAAGCCGGTGACGCCCTGGTCGAACGCATCAAACCTGCCGTAAAGGCCACCCATCGCCCCGAAGTGATGGGAGGCATCGGCGGTTTCGCAGGATTGTTCGCCCTCGACACAAGCCGCTACCAAAACCCGGTTTTGGTGTCGGGGACCGATGGCGTCGGCACGAAGCTCCTCGTGGCTCAACGATTGGGCCGCCACGACACGATCGGCCAAGATCTCGTCGCCATGTGCGTCAACGACATCGCCACGACGGGCGCTGAGCCCTTGTTCTTCCTCGACTACTTTGCGACGGGCAAGCTCAATGTCGACGAAGCCGCCCAGGTCGTCGAAGGCATTGCTCGGGCGTGCAAGGAGGCGGGATGTGCGCTCCTCGGCGGCGAAACGGCCGAGATGCCCGCCATGTACTCGCCAGGCCACTATGACCTCGCTGGGTTTTGTGTAGGCATTGCCGAGCGAGAAGAGCTGATCACGGGGCAAGACATTCGCCCAGGCATGGCGCTGGTGGGCGTGCCCTCCGCAGGGCTCCACAGCAACGGATTTTCGCTCGTTCGCAAGCTGCTCGTCGACTCCGAGACGTTTTCCCTTGACGAAGACGTAGGTGGCTTTGGGCGCACGCTCGGCGAGGAACTGCTCGCTCCCACGCGCATCTACGTCCAAGCCCTGCGTGACCTTAGGACACTCACCACCGTGCACGGCGCCTCCCACATCACGGGTGGCGGCCTTCCAGGGAACATCGTCCGCATGTTGCCCGAAGGCTGTGGAGCGCAGCTCGCTCGCGGCAGCTGGCCCGTGCCCCCAATCTTCGGTCTGCTTTCAGAGGTCGGCGAACTCTCCGAAGACGACATGGTCCGCACCTTCAACTGCGGCCTTGGACTCGTGTGTGCAATCGACGCGGATGCCGCCCCTACGGTCGTCGACGCAGGATTAGGCTACCTCGTGGGAGAGGTCGGGCAAGGCGAAGGACTCGTTTGGACATGAACACGGGCAAGGTCAGGGTCGGCGTTCTTGCCAGTGGCAGCGGAACCAACTTTCGTTCCTTGGTCGAATCGACTCGCATGCCGGGTCACCCCGCCGAAATCGTCGTGCTGGGGAGTGACCGAAAGGCGTCCGGGGCCGTTGTACGTGCGCGCGACGCGGGCATTCCCAGCTTTGTCGAGTTGCTTCGCGAGTACCCGGACCGCGTCGCCTTCGATAAGGCCATCGCACACCAGCTTCGCAGCTACGACGTCGATTGGGTCTGTCTCGCCGGCTACATGAAGCTCGTGGGTGAGCCCATTCTCAAGGCCTTTCCGAGCCGCATTCTAAATGTGCACCCGTCGTTACTGCCCGCATTTCCGGGCCTCAACGCCCCGCAGCAAGCGCTGGATTACGGGGTGCGGGTCTCGGGCTGCACCGTGCACTTGGTCAACGCTGGCACCGATACTGGGCCCATCGTGGCCCAGCAGGCGGTCGACATCCAGCCGGGCGACGATGCCCACAGTTTGCACTCACGCATCCAGCTCGTGGAACACGAGCTGTTCCCCAAGGTGCTGCGCTGGGCCGCCGAAGGACGCATTTCCCCCGACGGCCGCGTCGACTACGCGTAGGTCACTTGGCGGGAGGGGCTTGCGGCCGCTTGGACGTGGCAAAGTCACCGTTAAACGCGAGGCCTGCCGCGATGAGAGGCAACCCACGCGGAATGCCCACGGTCTGGCCATTTCGTTCGAACTGGCCCGTGCGGTAAGGGTGCTGGGCCCACCACTGGGCAATCACAAACAACGTGGGCTGATTGAAACGCGACCCCGCCCCCTTGTCCGAAAACTGGTAGGCGAAGAGCGGTCCTACCCGATGATGGGCGAGATTTCCCTCATCCCCAATGTCGAGCTTGGTGAGGTTCGCGGTAAACGTGTAACGAGCCCCGATCCGAGCCTTGCCCGCGAGCAGGAGCAGGTCGGTGTCCTGCAGCCACATGAAGCCACCGTTCGGAGCTAGACGATCCCAATACTGATCGTAGAACGACACGTCATCGCCCTCCAGACCAATGTTGTAGATCTGCGTTTGGCCGGTCGTACGAAGGGCGATGGGGCCGGCCGCGGCGCGCACCGTGAAGCCTGCCACGGCCACCCAGCCCGACGTGCCGAAGTTCAACCCCAGGTCGCCCTCATCGGCGATTTCTTGATCCGTATATTGAGCGGCTTGACCCGCCGGGTATGACAAGACCTGATCAAACGTCGAGAAGTAGCTGATGCCCTCAACCTGGGCGAAAACCCGGAATACCGACAGGAGCTGAGCCTCACCATAGGCCCCAATTCGGCCGTAGGCCGGGGTGAGAAGGGCGGTCAATCCACCATACGTGTAGGTGTCTTGCAGCAAGATGCTGTCGCTGGTCGACAGGCGGCGGCGCACACCCAAGCGGAAAATGTTGATCAAACCAAGCGGATTCGCCCGAAGAAACGTGGCGTTGGTGTAATACAGCCGTCGCTTGGGGGCCGGAACATAGTCCTCCGCGCCCCCCTCGAACCCAGCATCATCGCCACGCGCACCGCGGTCCTGGCCAAACGCAGCGAACATCCCGAGTAGCAGCCCAACAAGCATCATGGAATCCTCCGAATCGTCGGAGGCTACCGCAAATGGGGCGTCCTCGTCAGCCCATGGTTCGCTGAACGGCCTCGACCCCAGGCAATCTCTCGATGCTTCGGATGAGGCGCGTCAGCTCGTGCACGTCACGGAGCGACAATTCGAGGTTCACCATCGCAGGATTTTCCCCCGCGGTCCGTGCCTCGGCCCTCAGAATGTTCACACCACTCTGCTCGCACACTTTGGAGATGTTGGCGAGCATTCCCGGCCGATCACTGCAATGAATCGCGATCGCCCCTGCATGCTTGCACTCCGAGCCCTTTTCCCACTCGACGGGGATCTGACGAGCCCCATCCATGGATCCAAGCTGCTCACACGCCTGTTTGTGGACGGTGATGCCTCGCCCGCGCGTGATGAACCCCACCACGTCTTCGCCAGGAAGAGGGGCACAGCACCGCGCAAAGGTGACGAGCACGCCATCTTCCCCACTGATGAGCACCGGAGAGGTCGTCGGACGGCGGAACTGACGATTGAGCCAGGAAGTGAGTCCATTCTGCTGTGCCGGCTGGGGACCCAGTTCGGCCCCCTCGGGGAGCAAGTCGCGCGCGACCCGTTTGAGCCCTTCGGCTCCCCGTGCCACATCGACCAAGAAGGGTTCGATGTCGCGGTGACCACGTTGCTTGAGGCAATCCTTGAGGAGCCCTTCGCGTTGCGCACGCTGCAACGAGTAGCCGTGGCGCTTCAGCTCTCCGTCGAGCATTTCACGCCCCAGACGAGCCCCTTGCTCTTCCTCGAGTTGCCGCAGGTGCCGACGAATCTTCTGAATCGCACGAGAGGTTCGAGCGATTTGGAGCCAATCTCGGTTCGGACGTTGGCTCTCAGACGTGAGGATCTCGAGCACGTCCCCCGACTGCAGTTCGTACCGCAACGGCACCATTTTGCCGTTGACCCGGGCCCCCGTACAATGCTCGCCCACGTCGGTGTGGACGGCATAGGCGAAATCGAGCGCCGTGGCCCCGGCGGGGAATCGTTTCACATCCCCCATGGGCGTAAACACGAAGACCTCGTCCGAGTAAAACTCGACTTTGACGGCCTCCATGAATTCGGTGGCGTCTTCGGCTTCGCGGACCGCGTCGAACACTTCGCGAATTTTACCGATGCGTAGCACATCTTCAGGGGACAGGGCGAGATGCCCCTCCTTGTACTGCCAGTGCGCCGCGATGCCTTCTTCGGCCACCCGATCCATCTCGTCGGTACGAATCTGGATTTCGACACGCCGATCGTCCCGGCCCGTGACGGTGGTGTGCAGCGACTGGTAGCCATTCGCCTTGGGTCTCGCGATGTAGTCCTTGATTCGATCCGGAATCGGCGGGTACTTCGCGTGGACCAGCCCCAATGCGGCGTAGCAGGTGCCCACGTCATCCACGAGAATGCGGAAGGCCAGCAAGTCGGGAATGTCCTGCACATCGAGCCCGCGAGACAGCATCTTGCGATGGATACTCGCCGCCGATTTCGCGCGACCCTTCACGCGAGCCGTGATGCCGTGTTCGGCAAGGTGCTCACGCAGATGGCGCGCCACGTGCTCGGTGTATTCCGCACGGTCCGCTTGGCTCGTCTCGAGGTAGTCGACGACGTGCTCGTAGGCGTTTGGAGCCAACGCCTCGAAGCAGTAGTCTTCGAGACGGGACTTGATGCGGGAGAGTCCCAGTCGGTTTGCGATCGGGACGTAGATCTCCTTCGTCTCGTTCGCGATCATCGCCCTCTTTTCAGGTCGATGATGCCGAATGGTGCTCATGTTGTGGAGCCGGTCCGCGAGCTTCACCAAGATGACGCGCAGGTCGCGACTCATCGCGAGCATCATCTTACGGAAGTTCTCGGCCGCCAACTCCTCTCGGGACCGGAAGCGCAGTTTGCCGATCTTGGTGACCCCATCGACCAAGCCCGTGACGACAGGACCGATTTCGGCCTGCATCTCTTCTTTGGTGATGGGGTTGTCCTCGAGTGCATCATGCAGCAAGGCCGTCGCGATCGTTTCGACGTCCATACGGAGGTCGGCCAGGATCATCGCCACGGCAAGCGGATGCGTGAGGTAGGGCTCACCAGACTTGCGGGTCTGTCCCGCATGCGCCCGAGCGGCCAGCAAGTAGGCCGTCATCACGGGCTTCAGGTCGGCGTCGGGGCTGTACCCCTTGATGCGCTCCATGATGTCGGAAATCGTTGGAGTCACAAGACCTCTATCGATCGTTATATCCCCGTTCTGGACCAATGGGCGTGCGCAACGCTCGAAGTTGATCGAGCACCAGCTTGGCGCGAGCCATATCGTCGCCCGCCTGGTGACGAATCCAAAATGCGGTCCGCCAGGCGAGGTAAGCCGCCGACCAATCCGATGCGCGACGGGCCAGTTCCGCCGTCCATTCTTCGACTTGGACCACCCGACGCAAGCGCCAACCGTCCTCCATGGCCGCCGTGGCGTGGGCGTAAGCCGCATGGCGCGCCACATCGAGGCGCCGGGCCACCTCTTCCGGATCCACGTCCGGGTCCCGAAGGCCCTCCCACGCGGATTGCATGACACCGAGGAGCGACTCCCCACTCGGCGTAGGCGCCACCTTCGGCAATGGCTCGGCGAACAAGGGTTCGGGCAGCTCGGTCATGCAGGCTCCAGCAGGCCGGGGCGAACGATCCAACGACGAGGGGGCGCCCTCACGAGATCCGCAAGCCGATCGACCTCGAGCAGCACCAGCCCCGGAGCGTAGCCAGGCTCGATTCGACCCGCGCGACGACGTAGCGCTCGCGCACCTCCGTCCGTCGCCATGCTCAAGATCGCGCCCGCATGCTCGGGGTAGCGTTCCACCAGAACCGCAACTTCTCCCAACACATCCAGATCGGGAGCCGATCCGAGCGAGTCCGTGCCGAGTGCGAGGGTGAGTCCGGCATCGAGCAGCGCAAGAAGATCGGGAAGCTCCCCCGTGATGTGAAGATTCGACCGAGGACACAGGCAAAGCGCGGTCCCCCGGTCGGCGAGTGTCGCCATCTCGTCTGGCCGCAGGGTCACCCCGTGAACCACCATCATGTGATCGTGGAGCACCCCAAGGCCGTCGAGCCACGCCACCGGACGCTGTCCCGGAGGATTCCAGTCCGCCCAGTCGATGCCATGCGCGTCGAGGAAGGAGGCCCAGGCCCCGGATCCATCCAGGAGAAACGAGACTTCCTCCGGATCTTCGGCGAGGTGCAAACTCCCCACCGTGTGGGGTCGTGGCGCCGCAGCCGCCGCAATCACGTCCGCACGAGCGCTGTAGGGCGCATGAGGGCTAGGTCGAACCGTGAAGCCACCCTCGACCCGCGCCGGTGCCGATGCGGCGCTCCGCAGGTCAGCCTGCCGTGCCGCATGCATGCCAAGGATCTCGTGCTGCACGATTCCCTTGAGTCCCGCCGCCGTCAGCACGGCCGCGGTGTCACCGCGATTGCTGATGTCGCTCACCAGCGCAGTGCCCGCTTCCACCATGGCGTTGGCGGCGCGCACCCGATGGTCCCCGGCATCGGGGGGCGGCGTGGTCGCCATCAAATCGGAGACCCATGCAGGAAGGCCTCGGCCACCCGGCACCCGGCCAGCCGCCCATGACAACTCGAGATGAAGGTGCGCATTGACCAAACCAGGGACCAACAGCCCCCTCAAAGGGTCGGGATCACCTGGCTTTGTGGGCCGTACCTCGACGATGGTTCCCGCCGCATTCACGACCACCGCACGGTCGGGCACCGCGTTTCCAGAAAGGAAGGTTTGCGCTGCCCGAATGACCTGATTCAACTACGCCTCGAAGCGGTAGCCCGTCCCGTGGACGGTCAGAATATGTCGCGGCTGACCAGGAATGTCCTCGATCTTCTTTCTGAGCTTGAGGATCTGATTGTCGACCGTCCGGGTGGTGAGCGCCGCGGTGTAGCCCCAGACCTCCTGGAGCAGCTCGTCACGGCTCACATCTCGACCCCGATGGGTGATGAGGTAGGCCAGGGTGCCTGCTTCGTGCGTCGTCAGATGCGACTCATCGTCGCCCTTCCAAAGCACGCGGCGGCGAAGATCGACTTTGACATTGCCGAAGTGAAAGACGTCAGGCGTCCTCGGTTCTGCCGATCGCTCCCGCAGCCGCGCCTTGACGCGGGCGATCACCTCACGGACCGAAAACGGCTTGGTGACGTAGTCATCCGCGCCCATCTCCAAGCCCATGACCCGATCGATCTCGTCCGTCTTGGCGGTGAGCATGATCACAGGAACACCAGGAAATTCCTGCTTGACCGTGCGCATCACTTCCAACCCGTTGATGCCGGGAAGCATGATGTCGCTCACGATCAAGTCGGGCGTTCGTTCACGCACCGCCGAGATGGCATCCTCGCCCGTATGTGCGACGCGGACGTCGAAGCGCTCGTGCTCAAGCGCTGCGACTAAGCCCATCGCAATGGTGTTGTCGTCTTCGACGACGAGAATGTCGGCGCCACTCTGATTTGGTTCTGCCGGTTCTGCCACGCTGCCCCCGTGGGTGTCCGATCCCGGAGACCCGCCATTTCGGCCGCGTCGTCCTCACAGGTCGGTAACGCTCCCTGATAGAACCCGAACATGAACAGAGGCCGACGGCAAGGGGCCAGGATACGGGCTCGCCCGATGTCGACGCGCCCCATGCTGGAACAGGTCTTTCAACCCCACGGTCGCGGGCTGCTTCTGCGCGTGTGTGAGTGGGAGGGTGACGGCCCGCCCATCGTGGTGATGCACGGCTTCCTCGAACAAGGTGCCGCCTGGCATGAAGTGGCCCAGCACCTCACGCGGCGCATGGTGGCGCCGGATCAGCGAGGCCACGGTCGTTCCGGCCACGTGGGCACCGGCGGCTTCTACCACTTCTGGGACTACATCGGCGATCTGGATGCCTTGGTGGATCATCTGGGCGGTTCGGTGGATCTCGTGGGGCATTCGATGGGCGGCACAGTCGCGTGCTACTTCGCGGGCACCCGACCTGAATGCGTCCGACGCCTCGTGCTGGTCGAAGGCCTGGGGCCTCCCGACATGACCACGACTGTGGTGGATCGCGCGCGTCGCTTTCTCGACGATCTGAAGCGCGGTCCAACCCACCGCCCGCTCGCATCGGTCGACGATGCTGTACGCCGCATCCACGCGTACAACCCGGCCCTCCCTCACGACGTGGCCGTGCGTCTGGCTGCGCGGAACACCCGATTGCAGGACGATGGCACGTTGACCTGGACGTGGGATGCGCTGCATCGGGCACGCAACCCGGTGCCCTTCCAGATCGACATGTTCCGCCATTTCCTTGGGAATATTCGCATGCCCGTCACGATCGTACGCGGCGGGCGATCGACGTTTGTGCTGTCCGATGAGGACGAACGCATCGCGGCCTTAGGCACTGACGAGGTCGCGATCCACGTGGTCGAGGAGGCGGGTCACCTCGTGCATCACGATGCGCCCCAGAAACTTGCCCACATTTTCGAGGCGGCACTGTCGTGAACGAAGCCATCGGGTCGGCCCTCGAGGCCCAAGCCGACGATCGAACGGCCCGCCAACTCGGCAAGCAAATCCAGTGCCTTCGGGGAATTCGAGGCGTCGCTGCCGGTACCGTCGCGCGGGTCGCCGCCGAAGCGTGGCGCACCCACCGCCCTCGCTTGCCCGACGCCGCAGAAGCGTTGAACGCCACGTTTGGCCAGGCTCACGAAGATGGATTGGTCGCGGTGGGGCTGCTCGCCGCCGCGTGGCCCGACGATCCCGATCTGGCCCTCGATCTAGGCCTGGATTGGGGCGATCGACTCGACGACATCATGACCGCAGATGCCCTGGGATGGCTGGTTCTGGGTCCGATCGGGTTGCAGACGGGCACATGGATCGAGATCCGCGATGAACTCGCGGGCCACCGACGCCCGCAAGGCCGCCGCACTGTGGTGGCGATGGGTCTCGCGGCCTGTCCGGTGCCGGTGGAGGGTCCCGCCGCAGCCCCCCTTCGGGAAAAGGTCGGCACTCGCAAGGTCCAGATGGTCGACGCGGTGCAGGCAGGGCCAGTGCAAGCGGTCCTCGACCGGATGATTCGCGACCCCCACGCCATGGTGCAGAAGGCGCTCCGACGACTGGTGAGAGCGTTCGGTGACCACGCCCCAAAGGCGGCTGTCGAATGGGCCGATGGCGTGAAGGGGGGACTCCCTCGGCTCATTGGCGACGAAATCCGCCGAGCCCGACGCCATGCCGCGCGGAGGGCCGAATCGGAGAACCTCCATGACTGAGTTGTTCCTGGGTATCGGAAGCGGCTGTCTAGTCCAGATCGTCGAGTTGGACCTCGAACCCACCCCGACGGGCTGGTCCGAAACGATTCACCTCGAAGTCGCGGGGCCCCTCGACCAACCCGGATCGCCGTGTGGGATCACGCTCCCCATGCCTGCGGGGAGTGCCCTCGAACGAGCCAAGGGCAAACGCTGGCTTCCCGATGGCGCCACGCGCAAGCTCGACGACCAACGCTTCACACTTTCCGACCCTGCCCTCGACCGATCACGCACGCTCACCGTCCACGTGCCGGATGTGATCGCGGGCGGACGACTGGTCGTCGATCTCCGCCGAACCTTGCCCCCGGGAGGCCTGCGCTACCGGGGACTGCGGGCAAACTTCCTTCAGATCGGGGCTCCTGGGCCCATCGAAGCCCCGTTGCTCACACGGGACGACAAACGCGACACGGTATGGGGCCGCAACGTCGAAAACGCGGACGTGGCGCTCCGGGTTGAGTCCTCAAGCCCTCCGGCCTCCCTCACAGCGGCTCCGTCCACCACGATCGAAGGGCGCATCACCCTGAACATTCCCGCCACCAAGGATCCGCTTGTGGCGCTGTATCCGGGGTCCGGCGAGACGACGGTGACCACGCGGCTCGACGTGACCCTTCCTGCGTCCGAGCGGCCCGTAGGGTGGATCGTACCGGCCCCCCCGAACACGGACGTCGAGGCCCGCGTTCAAGCCCCTTCTCGGGCCATCGTCACGACAGAATACGGCATCACGCGCATCGAGGCCCCCCCCAGCGAAGCCCCCAGTCGGGTCACGGTGACGTGGACGGAGCCCGATGCCCCGACCTACGGACTTGTCCCCTCGACGTTGGGTTCCGCGTCACCCGGCACCATCACCGGATGGGAGGTCGACGCCCCGGGAGGACTCATCCAGTGGGATGACGATGGCCGAGGCTGGGTCCTCGCGGGAGTTCATGACCGACCGGTCGTGCCGGACTGGGGCCGGTTCCTGCGTGCGCTGGACAACCGCTTCCACCGGCAAGGATTGCCAGAACCCAGCATTCCTGGATCGGTGCGTGGGGCCCCGGCGACCACCGAGCTTTCTCGGCAGCTCCCTGCCTTGTTGCGGACCCGCGCTCGGGTCGGTGACTGGTCGCACGACCCCTTGTGGCCGCGAAAACTCCGATCTGCGTGGCGTTCAGGCGCCATCACGCCGACGGAAGCGGCGCTCACCACCCGGCTCTTCGCCCGTCAGCTCGGCTTCGAAGCCGACTGGGGCTTTGTGCAGGCGGACGCACCGCCCGAAGCCTCCGCGGAAGGCTCCCCCGCCCGGTTCACGCACCCGGTCGTGATCATGCGTGGGCTCGACGGAATGGATGACCCAAGCTTCATCGATCCGAGCTGCGAGGTCTGCGCCACCTTTGAGCTGCCCTTCGCCCTGTGGGACGCCCCTGTGCTCTCCCCGGGTTTGGGTCGGACCCCGCCTCCCCCCATCGGGGCCGTATCGGTGGACGCACTGCCTCAAGGCGACGGAGACGTGATCTACGTCTTTTACAAGACCCATGCGCTGCTGGCCCGACGGCTCGCGGCGAGCGGGGTCGACCTCACCCAATGGTTGGGAGGGCCTGGAGCGACCGGAGAGGTCGAAGGGCTCGACCGCCTCGGGGAGAACGTCAAGGTGGTGGTGCGCAATCCCACGACGCTGTACGACCCGTTGCGCCTTCCCCAAACCGCAGCCCGCGTGCGCGTGCGGCCGGGCAAACGGTTCGCACGCCACCCCGCCCACGGGATGCCCGACATCGATGTCGTTGCCGGACCCCTTCACTACATTCGCGAGACCAAAGGCCACGCGACGGTCGAGACGCTCCACATTGGCGAAGCGTGGTTACGGGCCGAAGACATCGCGGCTATCGAAGCCGTGCGCTTTGCCAGCCCCTAGTCCTACCTCGACGTAGGACGATTAGCCGAATCCCACATCCGCGTAGGATCGGGGCTTCCCAAATCCCCTGTGAAGCTAGGCTCACATCGTGGCGCAGGGCTTGCAGCCCGTCTGCGATCCGCCGGGGAGACCGCTCCCCACATCCTCGTGAGGACATTTCATGCTCAAGGCCGAGTACATCTGGCTTGACGGCACCGAGCCGACACCGCTGCTTCGTTCCAAGACCCGCGTCCTGCCGTCAGAATCCACCCCGCCCCAATGGAGCTTCGATGGATCCTCGACAAATCAGGCGGAGGGTCATGCATCCGACTGCCTGCTCGAGCCTGTGTTCGTCTGTCCCGATCCGCTCCGTGGGGGCGAACACAGGCTCGTGCTCTGTGAGGTCTTGAACGTCGACGGCACGCCGCATCGGTCGAACTCGCGCGCCCGCCTGCGCGAGGTGGCCACGCGGCATGCGGCCGCCGAGCCCTGGTTTGGGATCGAGCAGGAATACACGATGTTCAAGAACAACCGCCCGCTCGGCTGGCCCGAAGGCGGCTACCCCGCCCCGCAAGGTCCGTTCTACTGCGGCGTCGGCGCTGACGAGGCGTTCGGCCGCGACATCGTTGAGCAGCACCTCGATGCCTGCATCACGGCGGGCCTGACCATCTACGGCATCAATGCCGAAGTCATGCCAGGGCAGTGGGAGTTCCAGATCGGAACCGCGGGGCCGATGGAGGTCGCCGACCACCTGACGCTCGCGCGCTACCTGCTCTACCGGGTGGGTGAGTCCTACGAAACCTCGATCACCCTGCACCCGAAACCGGTCCGAGGCGACTGGAACGGTGCCGGCGCCCACACCAACTTCTCGACGCGCGCCATGCGGGAGCCGGGCGGAATGGCTGCCATTCATGCCGCGATCGAAAAACTGCGGGGCCGCCACGACTTCCACATCGCCAACTACGGCCACGGCATCGAGCAGCGCCTCACCGGGCTGCACGAGACCTGCTCCTACAAGGAGTTCAAGTTCGGCGAATCGGATCGGGGAGCCTCGATCCGGATTCCTCCATCGACGGTCTCGGACGGACATGGATACTTCGAAGATCGACGCCCTGGCGCAAACATCGACCCGTATGTGGTTTGCCGGATCTTGATCGAGACCGTATGCGGGTAAGCTGACTGAGGAGTCGGTGAATGCCCGCATTGTCGCAACGCGCAGCCGTGTTGCAAGAAAGCGCGATTCGCAAGCTTGATCTTGCCGTGCGGGCCCAAACGGGCGTCGAGTTCTTTCGGCTGAACATCGGTCAGCCGGACGTTCCGACGCCCGAGCCGCTTCTTGAGGCCATTCGAAGCTTCCAACCTTCGGTCATTGCCTACGGCCCTGCGTCCGGCATGCCCGAAGCGCGTGACGCCGCAGCGGCCTACCACAGCCGATGGTGTTCGCAGCCCTTGACCGCCGAACACGTCGCGGTGACCACCGGCGGCTCCGAAGCCCTGCTCTTCGCGTTCTCCGCGATCACGGATCCGGGCGACGAGTTGCTGGTCCTCGAGCCGTACTACACGAACTACAACGGGTTTGCGACGATCGCGGGCGCGTCGGTTCGCGGGGTGCGCACCCATCTCGCGGACGGCTTCGCCATCCCACCCGACGACGTGCTCGACGCCCATCTTTCGGACCGCACTCGGGCGATCGTGCTGTCGAACCCAGCCAATCCCACGGGAGCGGTCTACGAACGCGAGGAGATGCAGCGGCTGTCCCGGTGGGCGGCTCGCCATGATCTGTTCATCATCGCAGATGAGGTCTACCGGCGCATCTACTTCGATGCTCCGCCCACCTCCGCCTTGTCGCTCGATGCGGTCTCCGATCGTGTGATCGTCGTCGACAGCCTGTCGAAGACCTACTCGGCATGCGGCGTGCGTCTGGGGTTCCTCCTCTCCCGCAACCTCGACCTCATGGAAAAGGTCGAACGACTCGGGCAGGCGCGGCTCGGTCCACAGCCTCTGGCCCAGCACGTGGGCATTGCCGCCCTGACATTGCCCGAGCCGTACTACGACGAGGTTCGCGAAATCTATCGGCACCGGTGTCAGGTGCTGGGCGACGCCCTTGGCACCCTCGACGGCGTTCAGGCCAGCCGTCCTCAGGGCGCCTTCTACACAATGGTCGAACTTCCGGTCCGCGACACGGAAGCCTTCGCTCGGTTCTTGGTCACGGATTTCCGGTCGAACGGACAAAGTGTGGTGGTCGCGCCAGGCGGCGGGTTCTACACCGATCCCGCATCTGGCGTACGCCAGATCCGGCTCGCTGCGGTGCGGCAGGCCAGCGAGCTGGAGCGGTCCGCCGCAATCCTTGGAGAGGCGTTGGCGGTCTACGGAGGTCGCTGACCGCTAAAGGTCGCTGCAGGGGGAGACGATCCGGTGAGTACCGACGATGAACGAGAGGGAGAACCCTTGGAGAGTGCGGTCGACCTTTATGTGATGGGTGCCGCCATGCGGTCCCTGCCCGGCCGCATCGTCCGCCGCGACGGTCCCGAATTGTGGGTCGCGGTGTTCGACGGCCGACTCGAGGACGGAGAAGCGGTCTGTCTGCAGAGCGAGACGAGCGCCCCGTGGTTGTACGGCAAGGTCAAGGGCGTGGAGTCCGACGGTGCCTTCTGCATCCACATCGACGGGAGCCACACGCCCGATCGCCGTGAGTTTTCTCGCGTTTGGGGTCCGTTAAACCTTCGCTTTCAGGCGCTGGACGATGACGGCTACGAACTCGCGAGTCTCCGGTGGCTGCGCAAGGGCGAGGGCATCGGTCCACGGTGGCAACGGCCCCCGATGTTCATGGACTTCTCGGGGTCTGGTGCACGGTTCGAAACCCGAGGCGTCGAGCCCGCCGAGCCCGACCAACGGCTTCTCGTCGGCATCCAGATCCCTGGTGACATGGAGGAGCACCGCTTCACCGCCCGAGCGGTCCGCACCTTGAACCACGACAGCCAGCTCGCCATCCACTTTCTGGAAGCAAACGAAGGTGCGATCGCAGCCCTCGTCGATTTTGCGGAGCGCATCCAGGAACAGCTCGTCGACCTACTTGGAGACCCCCAAGGGCCGTCTGAGGACGAGGAAGACGCCGAGTTCTAATCGCCGAGCACGTACGCAAACACCAACGGCGCCACGATGGTGGCGTCGGAGTGGATCATGAATCGCGGCGTGTCGGGGCCAAGCTTGCCCCACGTGATTTTCTCGTTGGGTGGGGCACCGGAGTAGCCGCCGTAGATCGCCTGAGCGTCGCTGATCTGGCAGAAGTAGCCCCACAGCGGAACGTCGACCTTGGCGTCTTGAGCAAGCGCGGGCACCGCACAAATCGGAAAGTCGCCCGCGATGCCTCCTCCAATCTGGAAGAACCCGATCGACGGTGAAGACGACGTCTTGCCGTGGTTCTCGATGTACCAGGACATCAACCGGTGCATCTGCTCCGTGCCCGTGGCCACGCACTGGTGGTGAGGCAACAGTCCCGTCATCACCGCGGCCGCAAACATGTTGCCGGTGGTGCTGTCCTCCCAACCCGGAACCCAGATGGGAATGTTGTGGGCCTTGGCGGTCAGCACCCAAGAATCTGCCGGATCGGACTGAAAGTGCAGTTCGATGCCGGGTTCATCGAGGGCCTGCCAAAGAAACTCGTGGGGCATGAAGCGCACGTCGTCGCGGCAAGCCTGCTGCCAGGCGCGTAGAAGGCGCTCCTCAACCTTGCGCATCACGGTTTCAGGAATCCCCACATCCGTGACGCGATTGATGCCTCGTTCGAACAACGACTGTTCATCGGCCGCGGTCAGATCGCGGTAGTTCGGGAGGGGGACAAATTCGTCCGACGCGAAGAGGCGCATGATGTCCTCTTCAAGATTGGCGCCCGTACAGCAAAGGCCGTGGACCTTCCCCTCTTGAATCATCCGCGACAAGATGCGCCCGATTCGACCCGTAGATGCCGCTCCCGCCAGGGTGACGAACATCTTGCCCCCCGCGTTGATGTGGGCTTCATAAGCCTGCGCCGCGCGGAGGGCCTCACCGGCATTGAAGTGGAGGAAGTGAGATTCCATGAAGGATCGGATCGCAGCCATTGGTTCCTCGAAGTCAAACGAAACCGATAACTCGCGAGGCGCGAACATCCGTGGTGCTCACAACCCTCTTAGCAACGCTTCGATTCGCTCGAGCGCTCGGTCGATGGCTTCATGCGACACTGCACCCACCGACAAGCGAACGAATCCCGATCCTTGTGGGTAGCCAAAGGCCGTAAAGGGCACAGCGGCCACTCCAGCCTCTTCAAGAAGCCAGGTGATGAGTCGATCATCATCGAGGGGGGCTCCGCCGACAGAGCGTCCCATGACGTCGAACTGAACCGAGAGGTACAACGCCCCCTGAGGCGGCAAAGCGCGCACGGGAAGTCCCGCTTCGTGCATCGCGTTGAACCCGTCGGCCAAACGCCGCAGCGAGGCTTCGATTCGTCCGCAAAACTCGGTCGTGAAGGGGTCGACCCGTTCGGGCGCATCGAGCAGACGTGCGGTCGCCATCTGCTCGGGCTTCGGTGCCCACGCGCCCATATGGCCGATCAGCGGCTTCATCCTCGAGGCCACGGCCGGGGGCGCAACCGTCCAACCGACCCGCAGGCCCGTCGCGGCCCAACACTTGCTGATCGCATCGACGTGAATCGTGTAGGCCGCCATTTCTGGCATCAGCGTCACCGGTGTGGCGTGGGTTGCCGGCTCGAAGACCATCTGCCAATACACTTGATCGTAGAGCACGAACAGGGGACGCTCTCCCGTCGCTGCCCGCTTGCGGTTTTCGCCCACCACCAGCTCACAGATCTCCTTGAGCTGTTGGGATTCGAAGACCGTGCCAGCCGGGTTCAGCGGGCTGTTGAGGCACAGCATTCGGGCCCCGGAGACATGCGGAGCGATCGCTTCAGCGGTCGGCAAGAACCCTCGCTCGGGATTTCCGACCACCACACGGGGTTCCCCCTTCGTGAGCTGCACGTAATAGCTCGCGTTCCAGGAAGGAACGCCGAAGATGACAGGATCGCCCGGATCGACGACGGCAAAGAACCCGCCGTAGATCGGAGGCCGCGCGCCCGAGCCCACCACGACCGATCCCTCGGGGTATTCGAGCCCCAGTCGGGAGCCGTAGAAGCGCCGGATGGCGGAACGCAGCTCCGGAATGCCGTTGGCGGGGGGGTAGTTGGTATGGCCTTCGCGATACGCCCGTGTGACCTCTTCGGTGAGCACTTCGGGCACCGGAAAAATGGATGGATTAAAGTCGCCGATCGTGAAGTTCGAGATTTCGTGCCCTTCGGCCACGAGGCGCCGAACGTTGCCTGCGATGGCGAGGATGGCGCTCCCCTTCAGTTGGCTCATCAGCTGGCTCGAGGCGCCACGCTCGAGATCTTCGGCATGCACCCAGGGTCCGACATCCAGGCTCATTGCGACTCCGTCGTTCGCGGAGCGAAGGGTCTAACGCCTACCGCCGCTCCAGGGCCCGCTACCTTTCCATCATGGCGGTGGGAGGCTACATCGGTGGCATCCTTGCAGCGCCATGGAGACCTCGATGATGACTGCGCTTTTCGCAACCTGGCTCCTGGGCTGTCTGCCCTCCGACGATGGTCCTCCGAAGCAGATCCAAGGGTTGTGGACGGTGAGCCAGGTCGAAACCGACAAGGAAGTCGTCGTCAACGGAATGCAACTCGCGTTGCAGCAGTTCCCGGGTTGCACCTGGGCTCGGCAGACCTGGCACTTCAGCGAAAACAGTGTTCGAATGGGCTATGATGTTCTCTGTCCGAGCCGCGACCCCGACGAGTTCTACGGGTGCCAGGTGAGCGTCGAGGCCCCCGCACGATGGGACGACGGCCAGGGCACTTGGACGGTGGACCACACCGCCCGCGCCCGGTCTCGAACCTTGGCGCTCGAAGCCGCATCGCTCGATGTTCCGACGACGTGCCACGCCCACATCGAAGCCGGCACCTACCCCGTGCGGCGCATGCAAAACCAGGATTGGCGGTGGGAGATGCGCGTACCCAACGGACGCGTTCTACGGCTTGCCCTTCCCGACAGCGATGATCCGGACTTCGTCTCGGCCATGCGCACCACCACCGGAGGCAAGCCATGATCGCGTCCTTCCTGTTTGCCGGACTGGCGGCCGCCCAGACGACGCCCCCCTCCAAGTCGGAGCAGTCGATTGAACTGCTCGAACGCGACGCCGAGGCAGATCCCCATCCGAGCCATGTCATTTTGCCCGATCCGCTGGAACGACCAGAAAACCAGCTCGAAGCCGAACGCCAGAAGGCCAAGGTGACATCGCCAGCGCCGGTCCGGGTACGGCCTTCCAACGAGCCCTCGGTTCCGCCGCGCATCGCCCGGAAGGCCCCGCGCCCCGTTCGGGGCACCGCGCCGGCCCACCTGCATGGCCGCTACTACGTGGCCGAAGTCACCGAAGGCGGCCTGACCGAGGACTACCGGAACAAAATGGAGCGGGCTGGGCGAGCCCTCGACGAAGACTGCATCGTGACCCGCACGCGCTTCGACTTCGGTGACCTACCGGCCAGTCCAGGCGTCCTCCACCGTCCGCGCACCGTGGCCATCACCCGCATTCAGCAGTGCCAAGTCGGGGGCCTCGGCAAATACGCCGAGGAACTCACCACGGTGCTCGATGTGGCCTACACCGAGGGCGACGATGTCGTGACCCTGACGCTCCCCGCGGCCAAGGTGATCTCGGACTACGTTCGTCTGCGCAGGCCGAGCGATGGCGACATGCCAACCCCGCCGCAGTGGCTCGCCCCCGCCACCACCGTCGATCAGGCGGCACAGCGGTGGCTTCTCGTGGCCGAACCCGCCGCACGTGGGGCGCTGCCTGTGCTCCACCTTACGAGCGAGAACCTGGTCTGGCACCTTGAGCCCGACCGCGGCGACTCCCCGTTCGACATCGCAGATCGCGCCGCGAACGGTGGCTACCGGCGAGGCACCGAGGGGGCGCCATAGCCGATCAACCCTCGCCAATCTACCGTTTTTCCATTGCACTTTCGCCCGATGAAGCTCGACAAGCCTTGGGGGTGGGGTCGTGGGGGACTCGTCCGATCGGCTTTTCGATGCTCGGCATGCTCGTTGCCGGCGTGCTTTTGGCGAGTGCGGAACCCTGGCATCCGGATGCCTCTCGCGCCACCAATGCCGCGGTGCTCCTCTTTGCAGCCGCAGTGATGGCAGTGGGACTCGTTCCCTTGCTGCCGGGTCCCTGGCGAACCACCTTTCTTCGAAGGCGGGGGCCGGAGGCCGAAGTGCCTCACCAGGTCGTGCTCGGGCCGGCGTACCTCGCGATGGAACAGGACGGCATCGAGCGTCGATTTTCCTGGGCTAACGTCCAAAATCTTCGCATCACGGCGTCGTTCGTAACCCTCGACCTTCCCGAGCGGCGCCTTGTGCTCCCGCACCGGGTCTTCACCGACTCGCATGAACGAGACACGGTGGTGAGTGCGATCCGGACGTGGAAACGAGACGGGCAACGCGCCGCCCGCCAACGGCGCCGTCGTCGAACCACGGATCCGTTCGCCCCTCCACGCCAATCCGAACGCTGAGTTAACCGGGGTCCGTGAACTCCTTGGACGCCATTGCGGGAACGGCGAATCGTCGTGGTGAACAGATCGTTCGTGTGACCCGACGGCTGCGTCCCGACCGCGTCCCCCAGGTCGTCGAATGGCTCAATCAGCGGCTGGTTCGGGTGGAGCCGATTCCGCTTGCCCTTGAGCCTTCGTCGAGCGACTACGCGATCGTCCAGCTGTTCCGATGGCTGCAGGAGGTCGAACCCGACGTCCTAGAACGGTTGGGCACGTTGTGGTCCAAGCTCTCCGCCGATGGGTTCACGGCCTTGGTCGGTAGCCAGGTCGTGGACCAGGTCGAACACCTGGATCACCCCAATCTGGGGCACTTCGAGGGCCAGCGATTCGGGCGCTTCGTCGCGACACGCCACGCCAACGCATCGGGTCGGGTGAAGGTGGCGGTTCGGGTGAGCCCCCACCATTCGCAGGCGCAGGCGTGGCTCGAATCGCAGGTGGTGCGACTGCAGCGCCAGATCCCGCCCACGTTCGAAAACCTGCCGGGTGGCCCCCTTGAGCCCGATCTTCCCGACTGGCTCGTCGCTGCCGCCCGGCGCACGCCACCCCGACACTTCCCCGCGTTCATCGATGCCCGTCAGATCCCAGAATTGCGCCTGGTCGCCCGGCTCCGCCCGTTGTCGATCGGTGCCGTTTCAGGGCTCCTCAAAGAACTCGAGTTTCGGGGTCGCCGCGCCATCGAAGCGGCAGGCAGCGGCTCCCAATTCGGACCCATTCCAGAGGATTTTCTCGGGTTTCTGTCCCCATCGTCCGGCGCCGACGTCGCCGCCTATTTGCTCGAGCAGTGGGGTAGGCACGGTGGGTACGCTGCCCATCGCTGGTGCACCTATGCACTCTTGGTGTGGCCCTCGGCCGAGAACACCCGACGCCTAGGCCGAATCCTCGACGACTTCCGGTCCCGGCTGCACTCCGCTGGCGTGCGCTTCGGCGTTCGCCTTCTCAAGGCGCTGGGCGACGAAGCCGCCTTGGCCCTCCTTGCACGCTTCGTCCAACATGGGTCGTACGCCCAATCCCGTGACGCGAGCGCGGCCCTTGCCGAAGCCGCACGAACGCGGGGTCTCGATCGAGCAGACATCGAGGCCCTAGCGCCATTGGGCATGGACGACTTTGGGGTCAGTGACCAGGGCATCATCACCATTCCCTTCTCTTCCGAGGTCACGGCCGAGATCGACGTCACGGATCTGGCCCACCTCAAACCACGCTGGCGAAGGCACGACCAGGTGTTGCGGCGGGCCCCCCGTGGGGTCAAGGCCGCCCATCCCGAGGCCACGAAGCGGCTGAGCGGATTGCTTCGACGCCTCCATCGGGATGTGCGTCGCGAAACCGATCAAATCGAGGAGAGGCTCGTCGAGCTGGCCGGCCGGCCCTGGTCCACGTGGCAGGTGTACTTCCAGCACCGCCTCTTGCGACTGTACGTGCAGGGCCTGCTCTGGCAAATCCAGCGCGACGGGGGTTGGCAGATCGGCGTCGTCCGGGCGCCTGACTTAGGCATGCTCTGCACGCTGACGGGGCACCGGCTTCCGTTGCGCCCGACCGATGCGGTGCGGCTCCTCCACCCCGCCGACCTCACCGAGTCCGATATCGCGGTGTGGCGCGACCGCCTGATCGATCTGGGGTTGGTCCAAGCGTTTCCCCAACTCGACCGACGCACCTTTCGGGGTGACCACCGACGGTGGCTCGATTTTTCCGGCGCATGGCACGATCATCTCGAACTGGGAATCTGCGGACGAGTCTTGCGCTTTCACGACGGGGGCGGCGTTTCGTTGAAGCTCCCTGAACGCTTCGCCCTCCACGGGCGCTGGCGGCCGTCGCGGGCCCGCCATTGGGCCGTGCGAGCCCTGCAGGATGGAGGGCTCGCGCCCACGGAATCCGGACTTGCCATCGTGGAACCGCCACCGCCCGATCGGATGCCGGATCGCTTCGTCGATCCCTTCGCGGTATGGGTCGACCGACTGCACATCGTGCAGGACGGGAAGGCCGTGCCTGGAAACCGGGTGCCTCCCCGCCTGTTTTCCGAGATCAATCTGTCGATCCGTCATTGGACCATCGACCCGGGGCCGGTTGCTCATCCATGACCTTCTTCCTTCGCCAGCTGCTTGCGATCCTGCGGGGGCGCTTGACGCCCTCCAACCTCATCCATCGGCGAAGCCGCCGGGTGGGATTGTTCGAACTCGACGTCAATTGGCACGTCAATCAGCGCATCTATGCGGGCATCGCGGAACTCTGCCGGCTTGAGTGGCTGTTCAACAGTGGCCTGTGGAACCGCTGGCGCAGCCAAGGACTCAATCCCCTGGTCGCCGAGCAAACGTTGATCTACCGTCGCGAACTCGGACCATTCGCACGCTACGAAGTCGATACTCGGCCCGTTGCCGTCGACCGACGGTTCCTGCACGTCCAACACCACTTCCTCATGGGCGACCGCGTGCATACCCGCGTGGACGTTAAACTTCTCTTTGTGGGCCCCAACGGGGTGCTTTCGCCAGACGATGTCACGGAATTGGTCACGCCGATCTTACAGCGGCCGCTCAACGTCGAAAACTGGCAGCTCGTCTCGTAGCCGCCAACGATTGACCTCCCCGTTCGGATTTCCTGGATGGGACCCCTCCCACGAGGTACTGCGCACCGATGTCCGACATCGACGCGCTGCTCGAAGAACGGTTCGGATTCCGCTCCTTCCGACCCGGTCAACGTGAGGTCGTAGCTCACGTCGTGGCCGGGGGCGATGCGCTCGTGGTCATGCCCACGGGAGCAGGCAAATCGCTCTGCTATCAGGTGCCTGCACTAGCCCGCGGGGGGCTGTGCATCGTGGTCAGCCCGCTCATCGCCCTGATGAAGGACCAAGTCGACGGACTCGTCGAACGCGACATTCGAGCCACTTTCCTCAACAGCTCGCTCGATCGCGACGAGTATGAAGCTCGGCGTGACCGCGTCGGTCGGGGCGAGGTCGAACTGCTGTACGTCGCACCCGAACGCTTCACCCCGGCGTTCGTGCATTGGTGTCAGCGCCTCAACATCCAGACCTTTGCGGTCGACGAAGCCCACTGTCTAAGCCAGTGGGGCCACGATTTTCGGCCCGAATACCTCAAGCTCGGCAAGGTGCGAGAAGCGCTCGGACATCCCACCACCATGGCGCTCACCGCCACGGCCACGCCCGAAGTGCAAGACGACATCGTCAAGACCTTGGGCATCGGGGCCGGTCAGCGGTTCATTCAAGGGTTCGACCGGAAGAACCTTGTGCTCGAGGTCATCAAGACCGACAAGAAGGCGGCCAAGAACCCCCTCCTCGTCGATCTCGTCCAGCCTGGGCCTTCGCTCGTCTACTGCGCCACGCGCAAACACGTCGAGCGCGCTTGCCAAACGCTGCGCGACGCCGGCGTGCGCACGGGCATGTACCACGCGGGGATGGACGCCTACGACCGCACCCGCATCCAAGATGCGTTCATGGCGGGCCAAGTGCCCGTCGTCGTCGCCACCAACGCGTTCGGCATGGGCATCGACAAGCGCGACATCCGCACCATCGTGCACTTCGACATGCCAGGCACGGTCGAGGCCTACTACCAAGAGATCGGACGCGCGGGTCGTGATGGTCGCCAGAGCCGAGCCGTACTCCTGCATGCCGGGGGCATCGACCGGCGCATCCATGAGTTCTTCATCGACAACGCCCACCCGCCCGCAAGGTGGGTCCATGCGTTGTGGCAGGGCTTGGTAGCCACGGGGAGCAATCCCGTGTTTGGCACGCTCGAGCATTGGACGCGCCATCTCCCCGCCGAAGCCGGCGATCGAGCTGTTGCATCCTGTTTGCACATCCTGGTTCGTGAGGGGCGAGTTCGTCGCATCGCCCCCGCAGAGCGTGCCGCCTTCGTCCGAATCCTTCGCGACGCCCCCACCGACGTTCGGGGGCACCGCAAAGACGTCTGGGACCACATCCAGGCCCAACGCAACTTGCTCGGACCCTCTCCTATTCTCCAGTTTCAGCCTGACGTGTGGTGCCGCGAACTCGACTTGTCCCGCGACCAGCTTCACGCCGCCCTGCGTGGCCTCGAAGACCGAGGACTCCTCGCTTTTCAGGCTGCCGATCGCATGGGAGGGGTCGAACTGATCGACCTCGACAGCCCCTTGCACCTCGACGAACGGCGCATGGAGCAGCGTCGCAATCGCGAATACGCCAAGCTTGACCGCATGATGGGCTACGTCGAAGCCTCCTGCCGGCGCCGCTACGTCGTCGAGTACTTTGGCGAGAAGGCTCCCTTTGAGTCGTGTGGCACCTGCGATGCGTGCCGGCAGGGTGTACGTCCGGGCGACCAGCCGATGCCGCCCACACCCGATCAAGAGCAAATCCTGCTCAAGGTCTTGAGCTGTGTCGCACGCATGGAGCGGCTGCACGGCACGCGGGCGTTCGGCATCAGCCTCGTTGCCAAGACGCTCGTTGGAAAACGCGAAGAGAAGATCGTGACCTGGCGCTTTCATGAGCTGTCGACGTTTGGAATCCTCAAGGGTTGGACGGTCGCCGAGGTCTCCGATGTCGTAAAGGCCCTGATTGATGCGGGCGCCCTGACCGAGTCGTACGTGACTCGCGAGATCAACCGCAAGCGGGTCACCTACAAAGAAGTCGAGACGAACGAGCTTGGCTGGCAGGTCATGCGCCGCGAAGCCGATGCGTTTGCGATTCGGTTCCCTCACCCCGAGAAGCTTGACCGAGCACTCGCCGCGAGCAAGAACGCCCCGAGTGCCGACTTGGTGGCGATGCTTCGCGATCTTAGGCGCCAGCTCGCAGACGACAAGAACGTGCCGGCCTACGTCGTAGCCCCGAACGAAACCATCGAAGACATGGCTCGCCTCCAGCCCCGCACCCGGTCCGCCATGCTCGCCGTCCACGGCATGGGTCCCAAGCGCTTCGACAAGTTCGGACGCGCATTTCTCGAGGCGCTTCGAGCCTGGTCGCCATCCTGATGGTTGTCGACACCCCAGTTTCCATGGCATGACCGAGGCATGATCTGGTGGATCCCGACTGCGGTAGCGAACCCGGGCGTGTTGTCGGCCGAGCCCGAATTCGACCCCGCTCCAGCCCCCGAGACGATCCTCGGGGGAGAGGTGGTGACTCCCGGAGAGCGGCCGGCCATCGGCGCATTGTTCGTCCGAGACTTATTTGGTTGTACGAGCGTTCTCATCGCCCCCGACCTGGTGCTCTCGGCCGGTCATTGCGACACCGCAGGCAGCATCGAACGCTCGGTGGTGCTCGGGGCGACCGATCTGACCATGCTCGAGGACGCAGAGCGGATCGCGATTGCCGAGTCCTGGCGCTACCCCGACTACCTCGAGACATTCGACATCGCGTTGTTTGCGCTCGACGCTCCGGCGGTCACCGAGCCCGCGCGAGTGCTGTGGCCGTGTGAGGTCGATGAATTGCTGTTCGACGGCATCGAGGCGCAGATCGCGGGCTACGGCGCCACGGATCGGTCCGGCGTACAGACCACGACGCTCCTGCATGACGCGACGGTGACCATCCAAGATGCCGACTGCAGCGATCT
This sequence comes from Myxococcota bacterium, assembly GCA_039208735.1. Classification (GTDB taxonomy): domain Bacteria; phylum Myxococcota_A; class UBA796; order UBA796; genus DRPG01. The sequence goes on from JBCCQY010000016.1 coordinate 82,607, forward strand.
GAAACGAGGCTGTCGCGCCGCGGTCTCGCCCGGTGGAGAGCTTCGCGCAGGAACCGCACCCGATGCGCCGCTCGCCGATACCTGCATTGGCGACAGCGGTGGACCGCTCACCATCGACAGCCCCGACGGTCCTCTCGTCGCCGGCATCACCAGCCGCTCGGCCCTTCCCGCGCCCACTCCGTGCGGCGAGGGCGGGCTCTACGTACGCACCGATGCGCTCATCGACTGGATTGAAGCGACGAGCGGGCGAGCCCTGCCTCGACCCGACTGCGCACCCCCGGGGCCCGTCAATGAGCCGGAACCCGAGCCCAAACCGAAGCCTGGGCCGTTGCCCGAAGACACCGGCCGGCCGCTTGCCATGCCGGGGTCAAGTTCACAAACCTGCCGCCATGCAGGCTCCGGAGCCATCGGGGCCTGGCTCGGCCTGCTCGGAATCAGCGCGGTACGCCGACGTCGACGCTTGTACTAATGTCGGGAAGTTCGCCGTCCGCGGTGAGCGTCACCCAAGGCACGACCAACGGCTCTCGCCACGAGGCGCACCCTGCAGGGCACTCGTTTGGCCAGCAACCTCGCATGTGAGCCTTGCACTGGCCCACATCGACGGTCAACCGGTGCTCCCCTGGCCAGACATCGTTGAACGTCAGGGTGTGGTGGTCGGTGACCTCGCCCGCCTCGCCGCCGAGCCACCCTCGAAGACGATACCGCGCCTTCGTCTTCCGGGGTCGAAAGACCGAACGGCCGACTTCGGTCACGAGCGACGGCACATCGACGAGGACCCGTCGCGGCATCACCCCAAGTTCCACGACCACCGTGGTTTCTTCGGGTCCCACGACTTCGACCCCTCGGGCACACCACAAAGGGCACGTCGCCGCTTCGTCCCAGCAGGGCTCGCAGTCATTGCCTGCGACCCAAGTAAGTTCGGTGGCGATCCGTTCAATGTTTTCGAGGAGAAGCGTGCCCGAGGCATCGGCGGCCACCACGGCCCGACCCGGGCTCGCGACCGCGAACGGCAGCTCCTCATGAAAGTCCTCAACCCGAACCTCGATCGTACGAGGCGTGGGGGAAACCGGAGGCGGTTCCATGAACATGGGCGGCGAGCCGTCGACCACGAGTCGCGGTGGGGGCCTCGATGCGAGGAACGGCACGGTCGCAGAGACCGCCGCCATTGCGGTAGCTGCGCCAATCGTGGCAAAGGTCACGACCACCGCAGGCCGCCACCATATCGGCCCGTGCCTCGCCATGACTCGAGCCGGAAGACCTTTTCGCAGCCAAGTTCGTGCTTCGCTCGCTGACTTCGGTCGAACGTTGGGGTCCGGATCGGTCAACGCGGCGATCAACGTGCGCACCCGTTCGGGGAATTCTTCGCCCACATCGAGGGCCGGCGCGTGTTGCTTGACCATCATGACCTGCATGAGCTGCTGCTTGATGGTGCCTTCACCAGACAACGGAAACGCATAGGCCCCGCGCAACAACTCGTAGAACACCACCCCGATCGCGTAAAGGTCCCACTGGACGGGGTCGAGACCATCGGGCTGGCCCCACTCGGGCGGCGCGTACGACACGGTGCCGAAGGTGAAGCCTTCGGTGGTCAGCCGCCCATACTCTGGCTGCACCGCCAGTCCGAAGTCGACGACCTTCAGCTCGCCCTCAGGGGTGACGAGCAGGTTCGCGGGCTTCAAATCCCGGTGACAGACCCCCCGCGCGTGCATGTAGACCAGTGCATCGAGGGCCTGCATGATGAGTTCGATCGCCTGGTCGGTCGGCATCGGGGCCGTTCGAATGTGATCCTCGAGCGAATCGCCTTCGACGAATTCCATCTCAAGGAAGGGCAGCTCGGCCTCCATCGAGACGCTGCGCACCTTTACGATGTTGGGATGCTCCAACGAAAACAGGATCTCGGCCTCGCGTAGAAATCGCGCCGAAGAATCCTCGTGCACCGATTGACGTTCGAGGACCTTGATCGCCGCAAGAATACGGTCGCTCGCCACATTGTGGCAGCGATACACCGAGCCCATGCCGCCCGAGCCGAGCTGAGCGTCGACCACCCATTCACCAATTCGATCGCCTACGACGGCCGCCACCGTGCCCCCGAACTCCACCCTCCATAGCACGGCAACGGCCCCACCGGTTAAGCCGCGACCGTGACAACACCTGCGCTTTCGGTACGAGGGCTCACTCGCCGCTTCGGACCCCGAGTTGCGGTCGATGACCTGCATCTCACGGTCCACCCGGGCGATGTGTACGGTTTCCTTGGCCCCAACGGGGCGGGAAAAACCACGGCTATGCGCTGCATCCTCGATCTGATTCGTCGTGATGCAGGTGAGATCGAGATCTTCGGACTCCGCGGGCGAGACGCTCGCGCCCAGGTCGGCGCGATGATCGAGGCGCCCGCCTTTCATGGCCATCTGTCGGGCACCGCAAACCTGAAGCTCGCCGCCGACTACCTGGCGCTGCCGCCACCCTCGATCGAGGCCGAACTGGAGCGGGTGCTCACCACAGTGGGGCTCCGGGAACGCGCTGCGGATCGGGTCAGCGCCTACTCGCAAGGCATGCGGCAGCGGCTGGGCATCGCCCGGGCCATGCTGGGTCGGCCTCCATTGTTGTTGCTCGACGAACCCACCAATGGGCTCGATCCTCAAGGCATGCGCGAAGTGCGCGACCTCGTCCGCCAGCTCGCTCTGCAAGAAGACGTCACAATTGTGCTGTCATCCCACTTGCTCGCCGAGATCCAGGCCGTGTGCAACCGCGTTGGCATCCTCTCGCTGGGTCGATTGCGGGCCGAAGGCGACGTCCAGGAACTCATCGAGCGGTCCACCGAGGCGGTACGCACCCTCGAAATCGGGACCATCGATGCAGAGGCTCTGCTCGCCGCCGCAGAATCGATCGAAGGCCTCGACGCCGATGGCAAGGGTCCTGCGGGTCGATTGCGGTTCGCGATCGCGCGGCCCGTGCCCGAAGTCATCGACGCGTTGGTCAAGGCAGGCGTGCCGCTCACGGCCGTAGTGCCTCAAGAACGCGACCTCGAGCAAGTGTTTCTCGAGGTCACGAAGGAGGCAGGCGCGTGAGACCCGTTCCCTCGTTGCCGACCGTGCTCGGCCGAATCATCCTCGCCGAATTGAAGAAGCTCCTGGCGAGCCGCTTGGGGTGGGCAGGGCTCCTCTTTCTCTTCGTCGTATCGGCCATGGTCACCCTCGCCGTCGACCTCGTCAGCGTGAACGTGTCCGAGCAAGCCGGGGGAGAGCCCTCGAGCCTTCCCGATGCCATCGCATGGACCCTTCGGATCCGGAACTTCTACCTGGCGCAGGTCTGGCTCCTGGTCTTGTCCGCGGTCTCGTTCGCAGGGGAGTTCAGCGGCCGCACCCTGCGCGAAGACGTGGCTCGCGCAGTTCCCCGATGGGCCCTGCTGTTCGCGAAGTGGGTGGGGCTGACCGCTTGGTCGGGCTTCGCCCTGTTCGGGCAAACCGTCGTGACGCTCCTCTTTGGGATCGGAGCGCTGTCCACCGGCAGCGGTGAGGGCTGGAGCGTTGCCGCTTCTGGACTGCTCGGCACCCTCCTCGCCGATGCAAGTTTCGTTGCCGTGGCCCTGCTGGTTGCGGTGCTGACCCGCCGGGTCGCACCGGCCGTGGTCGCCACCGCCCTCTTCATCGGCATCGAACGGGCATTCGCGGCAAGCCTGTTCGTAGTCAAGAACCTCGACCAAGAGGTCATCGACCTGCTCGCTCCCGGCGTGCCCTTGGGTCAGATCGCAAACGCCATCCTGCCCTACTCACCCGCAAACGCCTGGGCGATCGGCACGTCGCTTGCGACCGGTACCGAAGTTCAGACCGTCACCTACGTCGCCCTCGCCAGCTGGACGATCCTCGCCGCAGGACTTGCCGCGCTGCGCTTCGAACGAGTGGACGTTCCGTAGCGCTATTTGGCGTAGCCATCCTGCAGTTCCACCAGCGGGCAGCTCGTCGGCGGGACCCCGGTGATGCAGGTTTCAAAGGCACAGCCGGTCCGGTCCCGGCAGAATTGGGCAATGTCGTCGAGCGCTTCCTGCTGTTCATCGGTCAGCAGATCGAAGAGGTCCCGGCTCGTGGTTTCACACTCATCCTGGGACAGCCCTTCCACAGGTTCACCCAACTCTTCGCAACACGCGATGCTCTCCCGACAATCGATGCGGGCAGAATAGCCGTTGTTGCAGGCGGCGAGCAGCGCAAAGAAGCAGCCAGCGGACAACCAACGAGTCATGGAGAGGCTCCGGGCGCTGAGAGCCCGAGCCCCGCACCGCGTCGAAGCTATCACGTCATTCAAAGACCGCCGCGGTCTGTTCGGTGTAGGCCAAAAACGTGCCGTCGGGGCCCCACAGGCGGCCCACGACGGTCGACACCCCATGCTGAGCCGCCTCCGTTCGGTACGTGAACGCATGAAAGCCCGGCTGAGCCGGCGCAAGCAAGTGAGCGGTCCACGTCATGGACGAGGACCTGGCTGGACCCTTAAGAATCGACAGTGTCGGCGAAGGCCAGACGTCCAATAGGGCCACGGTTCGCTCGAGACTCGCCGCTTGAGGATCGTCCCGGAACCGGCCGTAGCCCCCAAACGCCGCCGTCTCGACGCCTGCGAACGGAAAGCCTCCTTCCGCGAATCGCATCTCGACGTGTTGGACGAATTCGGGGACGGGGCCCCCTTCGACGTAGGGGATGGCCGGAAGATCATCAGGAGGGCCCCAGTTCGGGGCGGGCGGCCCCGCCACCGACGTTTGGTCGGGTCGCTCGATCACAAAGGTGAGGCCAAGGACTGCGGCTAAGCGATCGTCCTGAAGGAGACGCACTTCCATCATGGTCGTCGTTCGGCCTTCGCGGAGTACCTCGAGGTGGCCCTCCAAAGGGCCAGGGACGACCGGGGCGAGCAGTTGCGCGTGAAAGGTGCGCAGCAGGCGATCGGTCTGGGAGCGGGCGAGCGCGACACCTGCCGCGCCCACGAGGCCCCCGAACGTCGCCCGACCTTGGCCCCAGCCCAAGGGCACCTCAAACGTCGCCCGCGTCTCCGAACTCGGTCGCCAACGGTCCACAAAGTCTTCGAACACTCGGCCTCCGACATCAACCTGCGGAATTGAACAACAAGTACAGGACCCCGAAGCCAAACAACAGGCTGAACGGCAAGGAAAGCGCAAGAGCCTGCATGGCGGCACGCGGACGTTCCCGACGCCACCACAACGCCAACACCCAGCCCACCAACGGCGTCAACACGACGCTGGTGGACAATAGGGCCAGCCGTTGGCGGAACGTCATGCCCTCATCGGTGGCGAAGTGCGACCCCAACGCCCTCCGCGCCAACTCGAGCGACTCCCGGCTTGGCCGAATCGCTTCGCCGGCCTTGATGCGACGTTGCACCTCGTCGAGCTGGTCACTCGTGAGATGCCGGTCCGAAATTAGCCACGCCACGAGCTTCCCTTCACCCTCAGGGCGGTGGCCGCAGGAGGGGCACGTCTGGTCGAACGTGGCCCGATCACTTCCGCACTTCAGGCAGATGGCGCGCGTCATGGAGGGGACTTATCGTCCGGGCACCAGGAAGACCTGTTCGACGGGCGCGTCGTCGGCATCGGGAAGGCCTTCGAGAAACCCATCGTCGGTGGGAGACGTCTCGATTGCGACCAAGACATCCGGGCGATGGACAAACGCCGCGGTGACAAGCCGCGCCGCATCCACCGCGGACCGTCCAAGGTGATGGAACCGGAGTGGAGCGTCTCCGAACACAAGTTCCAACCCCGCAGCGACGCGAGCGAAGCGAGGGGCGGGAAGCTCGTAAACCTCCTGAAGGGCGCTCATCGCGCGGCGAGCCCCCGTATCGGTGGGGTGCAGCGATGCGTCGAACAAGGTTTTCGTGACCTCGGCCACGTCGGTGCGCCCGGTTCGGACGAAGCGACGGGCCACATCACCGACGAGGCTAGGCAACCAGGTCGGCCGGTCCGCCCCCGCGACATCGAAGGGTCGATCCCCAAGACGAACGCCGAGCAAGCTCGGCGTCATCACCGACCGATCCCCGTTGAACAACCAACCGACCTTCAGTGCGAGCACCGGATCCTCACCCAGACCCGCGGCGACCCGAGGGTCGCGAACCGCCTCGGCACGCAGTCGTCCGAACAGGGGAGGGTCCAACGCCAAGAACACCTCGATCTTGACCGCGGGAGCCTCTGGTGCCACCGCCGCATCCACCGCACCGACCTGAAGGCC
>JBCCQY010000017.1:0-87079 GCA_039208735.1 Myxococcota bacterium
TTCGATGGCTCCGCCAATGCGACGGGCGCCGGGTCCGCGAACGGATTCGATGGCTCCGCCAATGCGACGGGCGCCGGGTCCGCGAACGGATTCGATGGCTCCGCGGACGCCGCAGGGGCGGGATCCGCGAACGGATTCGATGGCTCCGCGGACGTCGCAGAGGCGGGCTCCGCGAACGGGTTCGATGGCTCCGCGGACGCCGCAGGGGCGGGCTCCGCGAACGGGTTCGATGGCTCCGCCGATCCGACAGGCGCGGGATCCGCGAACGGATTCGATGGCTCCGCGGACGCCGCAGGGGCGGGCTCCGCGAACGGGTTCGATGGCTCCGCCAATGCGACGGGCGCGGGATCTGCGAACGGGTTCGACGGCTCCGTCGATGCGACAGGCGCGGGATCCGCGAACGGATTCGACGGCTCCGCCGATGCAACAGGCGCGGGATCCGCGAACGGGTTCGACGGCTCCGCCGATGCAACAGGCGCGGGATCCGCGAACGGATTCGACGGCTCGGCTGATGCGACGGGAGCCGGGTCTGCGAACGGGTTCGACGGCTCTGCGGGAGTCGGATCCGCCAACGGGTTCGCGGCAACCGCACCAGCGACCGGAGCAGGATCCGCGAACGGATTGGCGGGTGCAGGGCGACTCGCTCCTGAAGGCTTGGGGGCGGTGTAGGCAAACGGGCTGGCCGGGCCATCCTCCGGGTCGGTCGCTGGATCCTCATCGTCGAACGAAGGCACCAACGTGATGTCTGGCGAGGGCAGCACCGGCCGGGGCATGGGCGTTCCGATCGGACGAGGCTGGCGTTCGATCTCGAGCTCGACGAGCAACCGTGCGGTGAGCCACCGGTAGGCGTCCAGTGCGTCGAGGCCCGCCGCCGCGAGATCGGTGCCCGCAGCTAACGAAGGCACCACACTCTCGACCTGTGCGGTCAGGGCTGCGGAATGGGGCAGGACCTCCATGACCCAGTGGTCTAGAATCGGCACGATCGTCGGCAGCGTGCGCCGCGCCAAATCCACCCCGTCCGCACCCACCACGGTGCGAAGACGCGTCCAATCTGCGGACCGATCCCCCTTCACCAGTTGGGCGACGAACGAACCGCCCGCATCCGCAGCGGCGACGCCCAACGGGATCGCAACCTCGGCTACGGCGTAGAACTGAAGCAGCGGCTGGGCCGGCGCTCGATCGACGACGCTGGCCGCTCCTCCGTCGGCGAGCCGCCCCATCACATACGCAAGCGAACGAGCCTTGAATGAAGCATCGTCGCGCTGTGGATCACGGTTCGAGGGCCCCCCCCCAAACAAGCCCATGAACACCGATTGAACCCCGCCGAGCAACGTGCTCGAACGATCGTTGGCATCGATGGCCTTTGCCACATCTAAGACCGCCTCCGCCGCAGGCGAGGCGAGGGCTTCCCGCATCGCCTGGGCGCGTCCCGGTTCGAGAGACGGTGCCGCCGCATCGAGCGATGGGTACCACCGAAGGGGCTCGGCCCCAGGCAACACCGAAAAGAGCGACTGCAACGCCCGGACGGTCAGCGATGAGGCCGGAAAGTCCTGAAGTTCCCCTTCGATGCGTCCCACCGTTGTCTCGCTCATCATCCCCCCGGATCCCGTACCGGCGCCGTTCCTCATGTGCTCAGACGACTCGCGTCTGTCGAGCCCTCACGATCGCCCGCGTCGCGGCGGGGTCCTGCTGGTACCCCCGAACACGAGCGTCCGGTCAGCTTCGTACGAAATGCCTGGTTAGCCATGCCCGTACCCATTCGCGGGAGGCCATCATGTCCCGAATTCACGAAGCCTTGAACGAATTCAACCAAGAGTCGGTCACCTGGAAGATGCTCCAGGCCATCTACTCGACGATTCCGTACTCACCGACCTTCGATTTCTGGTCGTCGGTCGACGACGCCACCCGCGAGCTCGCTCCCAACGCCACCGAGGAGCAACTGCAGCTGGCCCGCCAGATTGGCGAAGGCAATAAGCAGGTCGGCAACATCATCTGGATGGCGAGCCTGCTCGACGCTGGCGACAAAGGCTACGCGGTGATCACAGGCCTTGCCACCGCCTTCAAGCTCTTCTCGGGCAAGGGCGTCGAAGCCCTCGAGACCGATGACCAACAGCGCAACGACGCCGTGTTGAAGGCGCTGGGCGTCTCCTACATGGTCTACAACGCCTACCCGGGCACGCTGGCCGAACGCGCCGAGGCGTTCCGCAAGTCGCCCACCGGCCAAGCGCTCTCGATCTACTACGGCACCGTCGAAGTTGCGCTTCCGTTCGCGGACAACGTGGCGTTCGCCAGCGGCAGTGCACTGTCAAACCTGCTCTCGAGCGAAGGACAGGCCCAGTTCGGTCGGCTCACGCAGATGGCGGGAAGCGGCGGCCAGGACCTGCAAGGCGCAGCACAGATGTTGGCCCAGCTCACCGAGCAGTTTCAGCGGGTGGCGACCCACACTGCGGGCTACGTCAAGCCAGTTGCCGAGTCGATCGGTCCACACCTGCCCAACGCAATGAATGCAGCCGACAAGGCCGCTGGCGTCATCGCCAATGCCGCGGACGTCATGCCCGTGTACCGACTCCTTGGCGGCCGCCTGGCGGCTGAGTCCGCCGTCTTGCGCGCACTCAATCCGTCGACGTCGGCGTAGGCTTCGCCTCCCGCACCAGTGGAAGCTCGATGAGCTGAAGTCCGTTGGCGGTCACGCGATCGGTCCCCTTGTCGGGACCTTGCCACAGCACCGTATGGGTCTCATAGCCGTTGCCCATACCTGGATCAAAGCGGAACACCGTCCGCTCGGAGCCGGTTTCGAGGACTTCGTAGTCCACCGGCCCGAACGACTCCCGCAGCCCGTCGGTCTCGACCTGAACCGTCACGCGGCCCTCGGCCACGACGTAGTGAGCACGGGTCATGCGGAGCTTCTTCTCCATCTTACGGACGTCCCGGCCTTTCTTTCGCGACCAGGTCTCGTACAGGTCCTTCTCGTCACGCTCGAGCTTGCCCAAGCCCTGGGTCCGAAGCGGCTCCGACGAAAGTGCAGCCCCGATGATGGCAAACCGACGTTTGCGTTCGTCATCCAGCTCGACCCGCCAGGTGCCTTCGACCGTTTGCTGGGTGGCCTTCGCAGGATCGATCTCCTCGAGGTCCTCTGGCTCGATGTCGACCGAGGTGCCGGATGCACACCCCAACCACACCGTCGCGACCCATCCGATTCCCCACATCTCGTCCTCCCAGCGCTCGCCCGCTCCTAACGCGTGCGAACGCTCGTCCAAGCGCCGCTTGGATACACCGGTCACGGGACGCAGCCCAGGCTGCGATGGAGGACCCATGATGCGCATCTTCCTCGCCCTCCTGGGGCTCAGCACGGCCTGCACGGGCGACAATGCCAAAGACGACAGCGGCACCTCGGCCGACGCCGACACCGATGCCGATACCGACTCGGACACCGACACCGATACGGACACCGATACCGACGCCGACCCGATGACCGAAGCCATGCTCCGGGTACTCCATCTGGGACAGGGCGCTCCCGCGGTCGACATCTTCGTGGACGGCGCCACGCCACCCGCGGCCACCCTCGCCTTCCCCTCGCCAGACGACGCGTTCGACAGCGGCACCGCCTACCTCACCCTTGCGTCTGGCCCCCACGACATCGCAGTCAGCGCCGCCAAAGAAGGGATTGACCAGGCCATCCTCGAAGTGATGGCGCTCCCGCTTGCCGTGGACACCACCACGGGTGCCGCGGCAGTGGGCTTTCTCTCGCAGCTCGACACCAAGAATCCTGCGAACAACGGGCCATTCGCCTTGCAGATCATCACCGTGAGCGAGGACGCCACCAAGCTCAACGGACAGACCCGACTCACGCTGGTGCACGCGGGAGCAGGGATTGGGCCGGTCGACGTTCGACTCGACGATGGCGACGCCGATCCTAAAAACGATCCGCGGCTCGCGGACAATCTGGCGTTCGGCAGCGTCGCGGCGACGCCCGTGGAGTACGCACCGGCTGCGGTCCGCGTCTACATCGACGCCAGCCCCAACAATGGAACGAACGACGCCGACTTCGTGTTCGATGTGCCGGACGTCGGTGAGTCGGCGAACACGGTCTACGTCTACAACGAAGCCCCTGACGGCACACCGACTCCACAAGTAAAGGTCGCCGTCCACCGCATCGAGCCCAACGGAACCGGAGTGGCTGAGCCCACCATCCTCTCACCGGTGGTCTTCGAATAGATCGCGATAGGGACGTCGGCGCCGCTCGGGCGCCGGAGGGTTCCCTTGCTTTCTATTTTCTTTGTTCTTTCTTCATTTTCGAAGAGCCTAATCTGTGACGAGGCCCAGACCGGCCCGGTGGTCCTGAACGAAATCCACGCAGATCCAGCCGGCGATGATGCAGGTCGGGAGTGGATTGAACTCACCACGCCGCTTGACCGCCCCCCCGTCGATCTGACGGGCTGGACGATCCTTGCGGGCACCCGTTCGCTGACTTCCTCGACCGAATTTCCGCCCCTCGTCCTCCAACCTGGCGAACACCTTGTCGTCGGACCAAGCCCGCTCGCCGACCTCAACCTCGCCCTCCCCACGCTGGGGAACGCGGGCTCAAACGCCGACGCGGTTCAGTTGCGAGACTGTACGGGCACCGTGGTCGACACCGTGGTGTACGGAACCCCCAACCTGGATGGGTTCCTGGACGACTCCGGGACTCCCGCGACCGCCTTGGCCCCTGCACCACCCACCGGAGGGAGCTTGGCCCGTCGTCCAGACGGGTTCGACTCCGACGCGAGCGACGCAGACTTCGTCGCCGTAGCCCTGCCGACCCCTGGTGAAGCCAACGATCTTGGCTTCACCTGCATGACCGGCGACCTCGTTGTGAACGAAGCCCTCGTGAATCCCGCGGGTGCCGATGGGTCCCAAGAATGGATCGAACTCTACAATCGCGGCCATAAAGCCGTGTCGGTCGCCGATTGGTCGATCCGGGCTCACACCCGTAGCGATCGGTTTGTTCGGACCTTCTTCCCGGATCATCTTGTGGAACCTGGCACGTTTTGGGTGTTGGACGAAGGGCCGCTGCACCTGGGCAATGGGGCCGGCACCGATGGGCTCATCCTCGAAGATTGTCGGGGCGCGACGATCGACACGGTGGTGTATGGGGAGCCTGGCAATGCAGACGGAATCCTCGATGACGAAGGCTGGCTCACCGAGCCCTACGCGGATCCGGGCACGGAACAGGTTCTGGCCCGGTGGTCCGATGGTCACGACACGAATTCAGCCGACGATTGGGCGATTCGGTCGGTAGGTTCACCAGGCTCGACCAATCAGCGAACCGCTTCCCACGAACCCGTCGGAGGGTGCGCCGACGCCCCACCACCGCGCTCCGCCCCGTCCCCGAAAGCCCCCGCGAGCTGTACGTTCACCAGGCTGGGCGGCCTGGGTTGGGGATGGCTCCTCGTGTGGCTACTTCGACGCCATCGGTAAATCGATGACGTGACCCATCCGTTCCACCTTCGCGTTCAGATACCCCTCACTGTGCGGGTTCGTACCCACTTCGACAGGGACCCGGCCAGCGATGGAAACGCCGAGGTCACGGAGCTTTTCGATCTTGCGAGGATTGTTGGTCATAAGCAGGATGTCGTTGACATCAAGATCGCGAAGGATGGCTTCGGCCGCATCGTACCGCCGGGCATCGTCGGGCAGGCCCAACGCCCGATTCGCGTCAACGGTATCGAGGCCCTGTTCCTGCAGTGCGTACGCAGCAATTTTGTTGGCAAGGCCAATCCCTCGGCCTTCCTGACGCAGGTAGATGACGATGCCACCCCCTTGGTTTCGAATAAACTCCAGGGCGTATTCGAGCTGGTCCTTACAGTCACACTTGAGCGAGCCAAAGACCTCGCTCGTGGCACATTCGTCATGGACACGGACAGGGAGGTGCCGACGGCCTTCTACGTCGCCCCAGATGAGGGCAACGGGTTCCGTGTTGTCGTTGTGGTCGCGGTACGCGCGCACGCGGTATCGACCGCGTTCCGTAGGCAGCAGCGTCTCGGCGACGAACTCCACGGGTCGGATGGGACGAGACTCGTGGGATGGAGGTTGTGGCATGGCGTTCTCATTGGAGATGCAGTGCATTGGCGTCTGTCGTACAGTGTCTAACGTTTCGCCTGCGTCACTGATTTGAGCCCCACCCGCATCTGCGGCACCTCCCCGGGTGGGTAAGGAAGACGGTCGGGTCACATGAGGGACGAGCTATGGTAGCTCGCATGCCTTGGTTCTTCCTTGCCGCTGGTGGGTTGGCCTCCGCCGCTTCGCCCACCTTCCGGCTCGACGATTTCGAGGTCACCCTGGCCCTGCCCGAGGGCAAATGGCGCTTACGACGCTGGTCAGGTCGCGAAGTGGTTGTAGACCTGTCGCAGGCCCAAGGAACCGTCCGGCTCGTCGCGTGGGGCACCCCCATTCAAGTGCCGATCGACGATCCCCTCGCGTGGCAGTCCCTCTATGAAACCCACGTTGCAGAGTGGGGAGGCCACTCCGAAGGGGTCACCGCGGCTCGGATGGTTCGCATTGCGTCCCGACCTGTCGCTTTTACCGATCTGACCTTTCGCGATCCCGCCGAACGCGCCCTCCACGCGGCGAGCCTGGCCGTGCCTGGAGCGAACTTGCACGTTGCGGTCGCGGTCCCCAAAGGCGCGACCGAGCTGGGTGACACGCTGCGGCGGAGCGTGATCGAGGGCGCCACCATCGCGACGTCACCTCCAGACCGTCACCCTCCCGTGCTCGACACCGTGGGTGGTACCATCCGGCTTCCCCCAGGCTGGCGACGCCCCCTCGACCAAGAACGCATGCAGCTCGTGGCTCCACGGACGACGCTACAGGGGCCCCCGCGCGAGACGTGCGATGTTGCCCTTCGTCCCTACGCCGGGGTCGCGCCTGCCTTGCTCTTCGTCTGTCATCGTGACCTCTGGGTCGGTGTCGTTGACCAACACTCCGTTCCCTGGGTCGACGAAACCTTGCGGCAGGCGGTATTCGGAGCTGACCACGAACCCGCCACCGTCGTGGAGTTGGACGAAGGACTCGGATTCCGGTTTGGCACCCTGCAAGCGGGCACGCCGATCGCGGGCCTCCTCCCCCAGGCAAACGGCGTCACCCAGCTCGAATTGATCGGCCCTGCCGATCGCCAGGCTGCATTGATCGACGATCTCGACACGGCCATGCGGGGAGCGACGCTTGCGGGCCCTCATCCCGCCTCGCTCTTCGAGTGGGTGTGGTACTGGCTGCGGGTGCGGCCCACATCGCTCCCCACGCTCCTTGGCCTCGGGTTGTGTCTCGCCTTCGTCGGCGGGCTGGCCCGGGCGATCGTGACCCGTCGCAACGCGGAGGTCTCCCCATGACGCTCACGGGCGCGCTGACTCCCATCTTCGACAAGCTGACGTCGCTCGCGGAACAGGGCACGACCGGGCTCGTCATCATGGATCTGGATTCGACGGCGCTATCGACAAGTGCCCGGCAGCACCGGATTCTGCTGGACTTCGCCAACCAACATTCCGATCCTGTCTTTCTCGCGGCAGTCCGCGACATCCATCGAGAGGAAATCGGGTTTCTCATCGAAACGCCACTGCAGCGCCGTGGCATCGACGACCCCGATCTGTTCCTCAAGCTCCGCCGATTCTGGGTGCGTCGGTTCTTCACCAATGCCTACTGTCGCCTCGACATTCCCAATCCAGGAGCCCCTGAACTGGCCCGTGCCATCGTCGAGCGCGGTGGGCTGGTCTACTACCTGACCGCGCGACCCCGATCGATGTACCAAGGCACCATCGACGTGCTCGGTCGCCACGGCTTTCCCGTGCTCCGGGGCCGAGCCATCTTGCACATGAAGCCCGAGTTGATGGTTGACGACGCCAATTTCAAGGCCGAAGCCATGGCTGAAATCGCGAGCCTAGGTCATCCCGTCGTGGCCACCTTCGAAAACGAGCCGAAGCACGCGCACACCTACCTCGAAGCGTTCCCCGACGCGACGCATGTGTTGGTCGGCTCGATCCGTTCGCCACGTGCCCCGGATCCCGATCCGCGTTTGATCGCGCTGCCAGGCTTTGTGGATTGATCGGCTTGCAGGACGCAGACCACATCAGGGATCGCGACGACAGGCCCCAACTTCGCGAACCCCGCGCACTTGGAGTCCCGAATCGCGCAGGGTCTTCTCGAGAAGCGATTCGGCTACGGCGTTCGCCGATACGCAGAAGCGAATCGGGCCTTCGCTCGGCACCTGCAAGTCGTAAAACGGCAGCGCCAGAGCCTCGAGCGCCGGCTGCAACCCCTCCACAGGAGGTTCGAGCAACACGGCGACCCAACCCGTGCCCTTGGGAAACCACCCCCAATCACAGTCGCTGCGCCCTTCGACGGGACGTCGCAGCCGGCGTTCCACACGGTTGCGGACCCGCAGCGAAGGCTGCTCCACCTCAAGGCACACCGCGCGTTGGCCGTAGGGGACCGCTCGGACCACTTTGGCCCCCCGCGCGGCCTTCGTGGCCCGACGCAGTTGGGCAGGCCGATCCGCGACCAAGACCCAAGCCGCGGCATGGCTGGTCGCTGCCCACGCCAGCAGCATCACGGTCGGAGGACCTTGGTGAGCATCTGGCGCATGAAGTCATGATCATCGAGGTAGCAGAGGTGAACCCCGCGATCAGACAATCGAACCTGCATGGCCACTACGTTGTCGATGGCTCGGCCGTCCGTCACCGCACGAACGGGCCGCCAGGCGTGGTGCACCACATCGACCGAGGCCCGAGCGGTGGGCGGGAGGGCAAAGGGCGTGAGCCGCGGTTGGTGAGGACAAATGGGGGTGATCTGCAGGGCGCGGAGGGCCGGATGAGCCGGCAGTCCCCCCGCCGAGAACGTGTAGGCGGTCGATCCCAACGCGGTGGAAAAGATGAGGCCGTCGGCGACGAGTTCCTCGACCGCCACGATGGCATTGACGGACAAGGTGAGCCGGGCCGCCTGACCCGACATGCGCTCCAAGTAGACGTCATTGACCGCCTGGACCGTCTTGACCTCTCCGCTTGCAAGCGTCAGCTCCGCCTCGAGCAAGGGAAACGCATGAGCCCGAAACTGCCCGGCCACAAGCGCACTCGCGACTCGAGCCGGTTCGGTCCCGTCGTTCAGCAAAAACCCTACATGACCGGCGTTCAGGCCCAGGTAGGCGAGCCCCACCCCGTGTTCGGCGATCATGCGCAGGAGAAACCCATCGCCCCCGATCACAATGGCGATGCCCTCGGGCGTTTCCCAATTCTCGGGAAGCTCTTCGATCAACGCGTCCCGCATGCCTCGCGCGCGCGGGTTGCGTTCGTCACACACGATCACGGATCCCCCTCGGACGGCGCGAGTCCGTCGAGGCGATCGAGGCGGAGCAGCGCGACCAACGCCCGCCCCGGCGCCAACCGGAGCGAGGTGTCCGACGGCGCGGTGTCGGGCGCCCAATAGCTCGCGTACCATGCCCCACCGACGCCATCGCGTTCGGGGTCGAGCGGCACGGCCCACAACTCTTGGACATCCCCGCCGCGAGCCAGGCGAAAGCGCACCGCAGGCCGATTGTCGACCCAAGCGGTCACACGGTCGATCAAGTCGCAACCACAGCCTGCGAGCAGTCCCTCCCAATAGGGATCGGCGGTGGGATCCACGGGTCTTTCGTCGTGCCACACCGCCAACTCGCCACCCAACACCCAGGTCGAGACGCCGCCGGCCCCGCGAGGGACGAAGTCGACAGGGCTCGAAACGGTTCCCCCGGGAACCTCTCGTGCATCCCACCCTGACATGCCGATTTGTCGGTCGGGGACCTGATGGACGGTGATCGAGGGCCACCCGTTGCGGGGCCGACGTTCGGTAGTGAGCGGCTGGCCCACCGGATCGAACCGGCGCTCGAGGACCACCCGTCCCCGTTGCCGCTCCTGCATTCGCACCACCACCCCGTTATCGAGGACCCACATGGCGTATCGAGCACGTCGGCGGGAGTAGGTTCGCCCTCGAACGCGACCGTCGACCTCGGAATAGCGGCGGTAATAACGTCGCGTCGGCCGCTCCCCCGCTTGCCACAGGTCGGGCGGGGCAAACTCGCGGAGCCCGTCGACCGATTGGGCCAACGCGACGCTGGTCATCAGGCCAAGGAACGTTGCCACAGCTCGTCCAGAACCACAGCCGCCCGACCCTCGAAGCGGTGCGTCACCGCCTCCGAGACCTCGGTCAACCCAGGGTTGATCTCGTAAGCGGGCCGCCCCCGCTCAACCTGCAAATAGACCGGCGCCGCGATGTAGGGGAATCCGCTCGACGTGCCCACCGTGAACACCAAGTCGAAGCCTTGCCGCACCTCGGCCCGCAACCGAGCCATCGCCTCGTCGGGCAACATCTCATCGAAGAGGACGACGGCCGGGCGAACGACCGACTGGCACTGCGGACAACTCACCACACCGTCGTGGAACGTGAGGCCCGAGTAGTCCTCGACATCCTCCTGGTAGTCGCACACCGTGCAAACCAGGCGGTCGACGCGACCGTGGATCTCAATGACGTGTGCGGAGCCCGCCGCCCGATGCAGGCCATCGACGTTCTGGGTGAGCACCACCACCTCGTGTTGCTCTTGTAGCGCGGCCATCACCTCATGACCGCGGTTGGGCTTGGCCCCTCGGCAGGCCCGTTCGATCTCGAGGATGTGCTTCCACACCAACGCCGGATTGCGTTGCATCATCGAGCCCGACAAGACGGCTTCGATGGGCATGCCCTCCGGTGTATCGGCGTCCTCGTAGAGCCCCCCTACGCCACGGTAGGTCGGCAGGCCCGAGTCCGCAGACAGCCCCGCCCCAGTCACGAAGAGGATTCGGGAAGCCTCGCTTAGTTGCTTGGCCACCACATTCATCATGGATTCGTTCACGGCCGTCTCCTGCCGATGAGCGCAGCCCGTACTTGAACGCCGAGCTGCAAGGACCACCCCAACGGGCGCTCCAGGGTCGGTTGGGGCGGGCTTTCAATGCCCGCCCCGTCGTTGGTGACGGCAAACCACTGACCGCTCAACGGCACGTCGAGCCCCAGCCGCGCGGTCAGGCCAAACGACGAAGACGTATCCACCTCTCCGCCGACCTGAAGTTCGCCGACGACCAGCCGCGGCGCCTCCAAGCTCGGAAACGAGACCGTTCCGGGGACCGAACGTCCCCGCCAGCCGTACACCCCGGCGATGAACACGGGGCGCGCGACCTGATGGAGCCACAACGGCGCCGCCGTCACCCGGGCCCCCCACTGGGTGGTGCCGAACTGAATGGTTTCAGGATCCGTCGGAATCGCCGCCTGGCCCTTCACATCTTCATCGCGAACGACCGTGGCCCTTCCCGAACGGCGGGTCACGATGCCGGAGACGTCGAGAAAGGGCAGCACGCCAAACCCAAGTTCCACGCCCCCGACGGCCGACCCTCCTCGAATCGCCTCAACGTATTGGACGGTGTGCACGGCCTGCAGGTCAAAGCCGCTCCGCAGCAGCTCCCCTTCCACGTTCTGGTGCCATGGCCCCGTCGAGGTGCCGGCGAGCAACCGGACGAGGAGTTGGCCCTGACGGCCCTTCGCCGCGCGACGCCACGTGCCCACATCCTGGCCCGAATTGGCAAACCGGACATACTCCGACTCGCTCATGTCGAGACGCGACCAAGGGGTCGGTCCCTCACTCCGACGAAACGCATCGAGCGAGGACCGAGTGACCTTCTCGGGTTCTCGCACCGTGACTTCAGCCTTGATCGCAATGCCGTAGGCATCTTCGAGCCGACGCAGGCTATCGGCGATCCTCGCCTTGCCGGCCTCGTCGAGGCCCGCTGGAGAACCGTCCTCCCGCAGATCTTCGGGATCGGAAGTGCCCATTCGCAGTTCATCGAAAAGCTGAACCACGCCTTCGACGATCGACGCTTGATCGGATGGCGTCCAGTCCACCGTGAAGCGGGCCACTTCAACCGACCGCTCCACATCGATCAGCACGACTTCGAACACGTCGAAGGTGGACCCATCAAAGCTGTCGGTGCGCCGTTCGAGGGTCCCTCCCACCGCCCACGGCGCCCCCACCCGCTGGCCCAACACGTAGGCGCAACCGCTGTACCGACCGGGAGGACAACTCTCCATGTACAGCTCGGGGCCATAGCCATGGACCCGAAATGGGGGCACATCTTCGAGCGAGACCAGGGTGTGTCGCTCGTCAAAGGCATTGCGAAGCGCCTGCTCGAGGTCGGTCAGGATCTCGGCGTCCGCCGACTCCCCTGGGGGCAATCGCTGCAGCGTGGTCACGAGGACGCGGGCTGGTTCCTCGGCCGTCTCGGGCTCCGCTGCTCCGGCGAGCGGAGCAAGCCACCACCACCACGCCACCTGACCTCCTTTTCTTCGCCACCATACACGCGGTCAGCGGCGTCGCACCAGCTTGCGGGTCGGAGCCCGACGTTTGGGCGCAGGGCCTCCGTCGCGAGGCTCGAGAATGGTCAACGCTTCGACGTGAGCGGTGTTGGGGAACATGTCGAACAGCTCGATCGAGCCCGACACATCAAACCCCAAGGCCTGCGCTTCGTTCAGGTCCCGCGCCAGCGCGGTCACGTTGCACGAAATGTAGGCAATCCGCGACGGGTGGAGCGCAATGAGATGCTCCAATACGCCTGGCTCGAGGCCCCGACGCGCGGGGTTCACCACGACTTTCGCGCCGACTTGAGTGAACCGCTCCGCAATCTCGGCCTGCAGCGCCACATCCACATCGGAATCGAAGAACTCGGCCGGCACGCGATTCACCCGTGCCGCCTCCCGGGCCCGTTGGACCGCGCCATCCACCTCTTCGACCCCCAAGGCAAACCCGGTCATGCGGGCCGCGGGCAGGGCGAGCCCCCCGACCCCGCTGTAGAGGTCGAGCAGGGCATCTCCTTGACTCAACTCAAGCCGGTCCAGGGTGCGACGGTACAAGACCTCGGCCATCGACGGGTTGGTCTGAAAAAAATCACCTGGGCCAATGCGGTAGGTGATGTCGCCAATCTGCTCCTCGATGACCTCTCGGCCCCCGAGCGGCGCCACCCCGACCACCCCGTCACCGTCGCGGCTGAAGATCGCGTTGCCAGGCCCCCCGTTGAGGTGGAGCCAAATCCCCACAATCTCGCTGTTGCCCCTGGCGATCTCCTCGGCCAGATCGCCGAGTCGCCGTTCGCGGCGGGCTGCGACCAAGGTGACCAGCACTTCGCCCGTCGACCGGCTCGCCCGCAGGACCGCGGCGCGAAGCACGCCCCGTTTGGCCTCGGGATCGTAGGGCTCAATGCCCAATTCGATGGTGTGATGGGCCAGCGACGCCATCACCTTGCGAAGCACCGGCGCCGCAGCAATGCACTCGGGAATGGGCACGATGTCACGGCTGCCCCGTGCCCACGCGCCCACCCGAATGCGGCCCTGATCGGATCGCCCAAAGCCCACTTTGACGACGTGCCGGTAGCCCTCAAGCCCATCGGGACACGCGTGGAGCGGACCAACGTCGACAGAGAGCCCGGCTTCGGCCAGCGTCTCCTGCACTCGGGTGTGCCGGGCCTCGGCTTGGCCCTCGCCATCCAGGTGCATCCATGGGCATCCCCCGCACCGTCGGTACTTCGGGCACGGGGGTTCCACGCGATGCGGATGCGGGACTTCGGATTGGATCCACTCGCCCTGCACGCGGCTATGGCCGACGTGGGCAATGCGGATCTCAGCTTCTTCTCCGACGATTCCGGACCAAACCGCCAAGGGCTTCGTTCCGCCTTCTTCGGCGATCGCTTCGCCCCGGGGCGACCATCGGTCGGGCCGGGCAATGACATGGCGTGCCATGCCGGTCGCTAACACTGGCGCACCCCGATGTACCGCCGGAATGCGAGCGAAACCTCAATCCGCCATCTCCTGCAACGCCCCGACCGCGAGAACGTGCCGCATCAATGCGTGATGCAAGGCGTGGGAACCGCGATGAACGATGACACGCCCTCGGACCCGTGCGCCGAGCAATGCCAGATCGCCGAGCGCATCCAACAACTTGTGTCGCACCGGCTCGTCTGGGAATCGGAGCCCACCGGGATTGCGTGCTTCCCCACGGTCCCACACCACGGTGTTGTGAAGGGCCGCACCGAGCCCCCGGCCTTCGGCCTGCAACCGTTCGACCTGCGATGCGAGGACAAAGGTGCGTGCAGGAGCGACCTCCCGCAGGAACCGTTCTGGCTCAAACGCCATGCATGCGATTCCCGAAGGCCCGGCCACCCCGAAATCCACGTGAACCTCGACGCTCGGAACCGACGCTGGCTCGATCGCAGCCAAGCCATCCGCCGCCTCAACCCGGACGGGAGACTGAACGTCGTAGTCACGCGGCCCCTCCATCAAGGGAATCGGGCCTCCCCTCACCAACGCGTCGCACCAGGGACGCGCCGATCCATCGAGGATCGGCAGTTCCGGACCGTCCACCTCCACCCGGAGATCGGTCATGCCCAGCCCACAGGCAGCCGCAAGCAAGTGCTCCGGCGTCCAGAGTTCAACCCCCGACCTCGCCATCACCGTGGCCCCCGGTCGGGCCTCCGCGTACTCGAGGCGCGCAGGAAGCTCGACCCCCGACACGACAAAGACAATCCCGGTGCCCGGAAGGCCCGGACCTAGACGCGCCAGCGTTCGATGACCGGTATGAACGCCCGTGCCCTCGACGACAACGGAATTTGAAAGGGTCATCCAAGACACTGCGATCGCGCTCAAGCTCTGAATAACAGAGGTTCTAGCAACAATGCATCGACAGCGGTTCGTTGCGAGCCAACCCTCAACCTCGCTCCGCCGATTACCGCCTCGTCATCCACGATGCGCATCAACGCCTGCTCCAGGGCTTGTTCTGCATCGGTTGTGCCCCCTCGGGAGGTCCCGTTGTCCAACCAAGGCCTCGGACCGGAGCTGCGCTTCGGACAGCGTCCACGTCGGTCCTTGTATGCCGATGATCTGCCCGAGGACGATGAGCGCGTCGCCGGTCTGTTCAACGCGGCCTGGTACGAAGTGGCCCGGGGCTCATGGGCGGATGCGGAAGAGACGTTGG
Source organism: Myxococcota bacterium (assembly GCA_039208735.1). Classification (GTDB taxonomy): domain Bacteria; phylum Myxococcota_A; class UBA796; order UBA796; genus DRPG01. Next base: position 15,047 of record JBCCQY010000017.1, read on the forward strand.
CTCGACTGCTCGCCTTGGCTCCGGACGATGGCGAAGCGCTGGTCCTGCTTGCCAAGGTCCACGTGGCCCGAGGTCGGCTCGCCCATGCGCTGGAAGCCCTCGACTCGGCTCGCGATGTAGGATGGCCGGTCGATCCCAATCTTCGCGAGGCCATCGTGTCCCGTGTGGGGTACGACCCCCAGGCGGAACTCGCCGACGATGCGACCCCAAGCGTGCCGGCACCTGGGGTCAAGGATGCGGTGGCGGCTCGCCAACGGTCCTTCCATTTACGCCAGGACAACGAGCAACTGCAGCAACGCATCGCTCAGCTTGAACGCGAGATTCGACGCTGGATCTTCGCCACGATGGGCGTGTGCGTCACCGCGACCGGAATCGTCACCTGGGCGTTGGTGCCTCCGGTTCCTCGACCCGACCTGCCCCCGGCCCGTCAGGCCGTCGCGTCGGTCCTCGACTCTTCGGGAATGGGTTTGCTGCGTACAGTCCCGGCCCCGCAGTCCCCGCTCGCCACCCTGGCCGATCGTGTGGTTCCTGGAATTCGCACGGCACTTACCGCGCACAACGACGATGGGGTGGTCATCGCGAATGGCGAACTCGCCGACTATCGAGAGCGCCAGGCCATCGAAGCCATCTGGCTCGAGTTGCCCGAGGTGCGTCGTGTGGATTGGTCCGGGGTGACCGTGACCTCGCGCATCGTCGGTGGGCGTGTCCAGGTGCAGCCGGGCGACACCCTGTCGGGCCTTGCGTTCCGCTACTACGGCGACCCTGGGCTGGCCCAAACCATCGCTAAGGCCAACGAGATCACGGCCAAGGGTTTACGCCCAGGACAGTTCCTCGCCATTCCCCCGGCTCCCTGAGGTCACCAGTCGATGGTTCCTGCCTTGCGTGACGCCTTCAACGTCTCGAGTGCCTTCTTCGAACTCTTGTGGCCGTTGATTTTGATGGCCCTTTGGAAGTGGTCGGCCGCCGTACCGTAGTCCTTTTGCTCGGCATGCAGCTGCCCCAGGCGGAAATTTGCAGCCGCCTCCTGGTACTTTTCGAGATGTCCGGTCGCCAGGTAGGTGTCGAGGGACGTTTTGGCCTTGGAGTACCGGTCCTTCTTCAGGTGCGCCACGCCCCGCCAGTAGTGCTGGTAGGCATTGGTTGGGTCCGTGGTCTGAACCTTCTCGAGAACGGCGATGGCGTTGTCGTAGTTCCGTCGCTTCACCAACACCATCGTGGTCACGAGGTTGTTGATGACGTTGTCCGGATACCGTTTCCGGTTTCGATCGCAGGCCGCCTGAGCCCGCCTTGCCTGACCATCCTCAAGGAAGGTGAACGCCAAGGCAAGCGTGGCCAGCGGTCGGATGAAGACGCCGTTCTGCTCGACGTCCTCCATCGCAGCGATGCCTTCCGCTTTGTGGTCGCCGAAGTTCGGTAGAACCGAGCTGCGCTGGGTCACAATGGTTCGCCAGTACAGGTACATGCCGTCCGCGAGACGCAGATCGACGAAGCCTGGCGCGGCCTCGCGGGACGATTCGATGTGGCCCATGGCCGTGAACGCGAGGGACAAGGCGTTGAGGTAGCGATGCCGCCGGAACGTGTGGATGGACTCCATGCCCACAATGGCGGCCATCGCGAGGTGTTCCCACGCCTCACTGCCGTCGTCGGACAACGCAGTGGTCAGCTGCTTCTTGGCTCGCTTGCTCGACTGCCAGTACTCCTTTTCGTGGCGATAATCGAAGTTCTCCAGCATGCGGGCTTGCCAAATCACGGTCTCCGCAATCGCGGCCAGGCCCGTGTTTGGAAACTCTGCTTCCACCGTCTTGAAATACGCGACGGACTCGTCGTAGCGACGCTCGTAGATCTGATCGAGCCCCGTCTGGATCCGCTTCAACAGCTCCGGATCCATGTCGAGCATGTCGGCCACCTCGCGCGGGGACGTAGGCCCGACCGGCGACTCTTCAACGCCAGCGGGCGCTTCGGCCTCTGGCGCAGCCGCGAGGGCCGCACAACCCATCCACAATGCAATCACGAAGCCCTCCGAGCTTCCACCTTGGCCATCACGACGTCGACGAGGTCCGCTTCGAGCCGACGATCGGAGAGTCGATTGATCTCCCGGATGCCGGTGGGGCTCGTGACGTTGATCTCCGTCAGATACTGACCAATCACGTCAATCCCCACGAAGATCTGGCCATGCTGTTTGAGCATCGGCGCCAATGCCTCGCAAATTTCCCGGTCGCGAGGCGTCAGTTCCGTAGCCTCGACGCGTCCGCCGACATGCATGTTGGCGCGATGGTCCGCGGCGATGGGAATGCGCATCATGGCGCCCACAGGCTCCCCATCAAATAGCAGAATGCGCTTGTCGCCGTGCTCGACCTCGGGCAGGAACGCCTGGGCGATGACGTAGTCCCTTCCCTCATTGGTGAGCACCTCGATCATCGAGCGTAGATTGCGATCGCCCGCGTGGGTCACAAGCACCCCCCGACCTCCGTTACCGTCCCACGGCTTGAGCACGGTTGGCGCGTCGCGGCCTGTCACGAAGTCCCGAAGGCGGTCGATCCCGTTGGCAATCAGGGTCTCGGGCTGAAACGACGGCCACCGCTGTTGCACCCACATCTTTTCGTTGAAGCGCTTCAGGCCTTGGGGGTCGTTAACGACAAGCGTGCTCGGGGGGGCCATATCGAGCAGGTAGGTCGTAAAGATGTAGGTCATATCGAACGGCGGGTCCTTGCGCATCCATACGACATCGACGTCGTGAAGCCCCACCACCCTGGCGTCTCCCACCGAAAAGTAGGGAGCATCGGCAGTGGTTTTCACCGGCACCGCCTGGGCAAACGCCTGGCCATTGTGACCAAACAACGCGTCGGGCGTACACATGAAGACGTCGAACCCGCGGTCTGTCAGCTCGCGCATCGTCACGTAGGTGGAATCTCCGCCAACGACGATCCGCTCGAGCGGGTCCATCACAAAGAGCGAACGCATGCCGCCTCCGGCGTGAACCGTATCAAACCCCACTCAAGAGGATGCAGCGCGAAACGATGACAGTGACATGAACGAGCATTCGCCGGACCTGGAGTCGCTCCGCCGATGGTGGGCGAGGCTGCCCCTCGAACATCCCTTCGTCATTGTGATTCGACAGCTCACAGGGGATCTCCCGCGCCCCGACGATCCGCGCGACCCGCTCACCTGGCGGTCTCGGCCCCCCTCGACGCGCAGCCCGAATCGACGCACCAAAGGCCCAAAGACCTCGTGAGGCTCGCGAACGCCGACGATATCGTCGAGGAGGGAGCAGATCTGCTCGGTTCCTTCCCCGCGGCCTACCAACACCTCACCCAAGTGCTGGCCGATCCCACCGCGAATGCCGATCGCATTGCCGTGGCGATTCGCGTAGACCCGGCCCTGACCGCACGCCTGTTGGGATTCGCCAACGCGGCCCATCGGTCAAAGGGAAAGGAGATCCAGTCGATCAGCCACGCCGTGGCGATGTGTGGACGGTCCCAGCTCCGCGACCTGGCCACCTCCAGTGCCATCGTCAGCATGTTCCGAGGGATTCCCGAGCACCTGATCGACATGGGCGCCTTCTGGCGACACTCCATGGCCGTGGGCATCGCCGCCGAGCGCCTGTCGAATGCGGTCGACCGCTCCCGACCCTCCCTGTTTGTGCCCGGCTTGCTGCACGACATCGGAGCCTTGCTGCTGTATATGACGCGGCCCGACCTGGCGCGATCCATCCTGATCGCGACCGAAAACCTAGCCACCGAAGTTCGTGAGGCCGAGTCGATGTGGCTCGGAGCGGACCACACGGAGATGGGGGCCCAGCTCCTTGAGCGTTGGGGCTTGCCCGTTCTGTCGGTGGCCTGTGCACGGTTCCACCACTCCCCCTCGGAGGCCGCCGCACCGCTCCAATGGGCAGCAGACCTCGTTCACCTCGCCGATGTGGCGGTCAGCGCCATGCAACTCGGCAACGGAGGCGAACGGGGAGCCCACCCCCTCGATGAAACCGCGTGGGACCGCGTGGGCTTGAAGCCCATCGAAGCGTTCTTGGCCCTCGCCGAAATCCAAGACGAGGTCCAAGAGATCGCTACGATCCTCGACGCCTAGAGCGGGCGATCCTCGCCGGCGTCGCTTCCGGGCTCCCCTTCGGGAGTGACCGGCGGGACAACAGGCGGTTCGTCGGATGGCGCCACTTCCGAGGTCGCCTCAGCGGGCGCGGGTTCCGGCGCGGCCTCAACCGGGGCGGGCACGGGTTCCGGCGCCGCCTCAACCGGGACGGGCGCAGGTTCCGGCGCCGCCTCAACCGGGACGGGCGCGGGTTCCGGCGCAGCTTCGACCGGGGCGGGCGCGGATTCGGGGGCCGGCGTCGCCGATTCCTCCGAGCCCTCACCTTCCTCTTCCCCGCTGCGTCGAAGCACTCGCGGCTCGGGCGGCTGGCTGCCGGGAGGTGGCGACGACGTGGTCACCGGACCGGTGGGCTCAACCACAGGCGTGGGTTCGAGCAGCCCCGCGGCCTGCATCTCGATGATCTTCTGTACACGACCGAGCAAGGCGTCGTAGTACTGGCACTCGAGGCTGTTCTGCGAGGTGCGTTCCTTCGCCCGCTGGTACTCGGCGTGGGCGGGAATGTACTGTTCACGCATCTCGAGGATGTGGCCAAGCGCGGCGAACGCACGACCATGGGTCGGATCGCGTTCGATGAGCTGCCGAATCGTCTTTTCTGCGCGATCGAGATCGCCTCGAGCCATGTCGACCAGCGCCTGCTCGACCTGGATGCGTCGTCCCCGTTCGTGATTGCGATCGGTGAGCTTGCGGGCCTGCTTGAGCAACCAGTTGGACCGTTCGAGATCGCCACCACGTTCGCGCGTCAGCGTCGCGAGCATGAGGCAGGCCTCGGGCGCCCGGCGCTCTCCGCGAATGCCATCTTCCAAGAGCTGAGCGGCTTCTTCCCGCAGTGCGGTCTCGTTGTCGGGTTCCACCCGAGCCCGATCCATCAGCAAGTCTGCAAGACGCGCCGTCTGAACGGGGTCACCCGGTGCGAGCCGTACCGCTTCACGCAGCAGCTCTTCGGCTTCGTCGAGCGAATCGAGCCCTTCGTCGCGCTTGGCCATGCCGAGCAACCCATACGGATCGGGCAGCATGGGATCTTCGCGCATCGCGGTTTTGAGGTGATCGACCCCTTCGTTGCGACGCCCCTGGCGCAGCAGGATCGCACCGAGCCGCGTCCGGAGCCGGCTCTCTTCGGGGAATACCTCAACGCCCTTCTCGAGCACGGCAATCGCCCGCACGCGCGCCCGCCGGGACAGGCAGTAGCCCGCCGCCTGGTGGAACAGCTCGGGCACCGGCGCCTTCTCGATCGCTTCGGCGAGCAGGGCTTCAACCGCTTCCACCGTGTTGGTGGTGGCGGCCACCCACTCGAGCTTCAAAATCCACGCATCCGAATTCGCCGGGTTCTGCTTGAGGCACTCGTTGAGGCGCTGCTCCACCAGATCCAGACGGGGGTTCTTCGCCCGAAGCATCCCCGTGACCGACTCGAGCCAGGCATCGTGGTCGGGCAACTCGGGACGCGGACGTAGCCGCAGCCGACGGCCACGGATCGCCATGCGCGTCTGCTGATGCTCGAGCGACTGGCGTTGGGCTCCTTCGACCTTGCGGGCGCGAATCTGGAACAACTCCGCCAATTCGGCCGACAGATCGAAGTCCGACACCTCACGCCACGTGAGGTTGGACCGAACCAACGGGTGAACCCGGTACAGGCGATTGTCCTGGGTGCCGTACATGTCGAGCATGCCGATGGCCATCAACTCGAGCCGACTCTTGCGCTTGACTTTCAGGTCGGAAAGGAAGTTGCCATCGACCGGCTCGCCGAGGTGCGCGATGTGCGAGAGCACCTGCCGCAGTTCCTTCGGAAGCTTCTCAACCCGCTTCGAAAGCTGCTTCTTCAGCGGACCAAGATCGTCGACGGCCTCCATCTTCATGAAGTTGCTGTCTTCGGTGATCGCCTCGCCGTCTTTCCGAATGCGCGTGGCGATCGCGAAGGTGCGCGCGGCCATGGGGTGACCGTGCAGGCGCTCGGAGATGGGGCCGAACCGCTCCCTCGGGAACTCGATGGCCTTGTTTGCCTCGAACAACTCGTGGAAAAAGCGGCCCTTGATCCCGATGATCTCGATGCGGCGCAGATCGTCGGACGCGCCCTCGCGATGGAAGCGCGGCTGACGCGTCGAGACGCACACCACCGGCAACGCAGCCTTGTTGGTGAGGATCGCAATGAGCAACAACTCAAGCCGTGACTTGCGGAAGAAGTCGCTGTCGCGACCCATGCCGTACTCGAGCCGGTGCACCACGAGCACCTTGCCTGCGAGCCCCTCGTGCGCCAACGCCGCCACCACGGCTTCGATGGCTTGAGCGGGCTTGTGCTCGGTCTTGAGCAACTCGAAGAGGGCCTCGTGACCCGCCTCCTTCGCCACCTGGGCGATACGGGCCACAAGGGCATCAAAACCCGTGCCCCACCCGAGCCAGACGTCGGGCAGACGCTCGACGCCCGCGGCCTCAATGGCGTGCTCGACCAACTGGTGCCGACCCACTCCCGCCGGACCCGAAAGCACGATGGGGCCGCCCTCACCAAGGAGCGCCTTCATCGCTTCGAGTTCCTCTTCGCGGCCCACAAAGGAGTGGACGGGGGCCGGAATGTCGGAGCCCTTCTTCTTGATTTTGGCGACGGCACCCGCGGCGGCTGCACCCGCGACGGGCGGCGGGGCGTCCGGCAATCCCTGAATAAACGCTTTACCACGCCCTTTTTCGTGGTCAACCTTCAGGCCGGATAGCGCCGACCCGAACGTGAAGGGATTGTAGTTTCGCGCCACCACCACGATGTCGGGCTGATGACGTCCCCGTTGGAGCAACTGTCCAAGCTGTTGCATGCCCGTTGTGTCGGCCCCTTCCGGCTCGACCACGACGACAACCCCACCCGGTTCGGCCACGGCGTGTGCCACCCCGTCGGCACTCACCGGGATCACCGGCGCCACCGCGGGCCCAGCCAGCGCCATCGGCGACAGGCCTGCTCGCTCGCTTAGCGCCAGCATCACTTCGGGGTCCCTCAGCAACGATCCCGATACGGCAATGGCGCACCGACCTGACTCGATGGCCTTTTCAACCCGATTCATCCAAGTCTCTCGCTGAATCCATCGGACCCGGCGTGCTAACGCGACGGGTCCTCCTACGCTACGGCGCGCCCCAGGGGTGTAATGGGCTTTGCCAGCCTTCGCGACCGCATCATGCGGTCCGTGTGTCGGGTTCGCGACGGTACCCAAGGAGGCTCTCCGCTCGGCCCCGCCGGAGTTAGCGGTCGCGCATGGACTTCCTGTCGACCCTTCGCTTTGTTCGCTCGATGCTGTTCGCCCCCGATCGCGAGATCGGGGAGCCCGTTCCATTGGACTCGCCCGAGGGGCCCATCGAAGCAGACGCTTATCGGCCCTCCGGCACGCCTTGGGGCTCGGTCATTTTGCTGCATGGGCTGGCGCTGCGAGGACACCGAGACCCCCGGCTCGTCCGTTTAGGATGGGCGCTCGCCGATTGTGGGATCATCGCGATTGCGCCGCGAATCCCCTCAATGGCCGAACTGCGCTTGCATCCGCTTGCCTGGCCCACCATCGCCCATTCGTTGCGCGCGGTGGCTCGGGAGCCGAGTCTACGAGGTCCAGGCGGCGTGGGCATTTTCGCGCCATCGTACGCGGGTGGACAGGCGCTGCTCGCCGCGGTCCAACCCGACATCCACAACGACATCTCGGCCCTCATGCTGGTGGGCGCCTACGCAGATGGTCGGGCGCTCCTCCGACACGTCATGGCCGCCACCGATGCCGATCCCTACGGCCGCCTCATTCTCGTTCGACACGCCCTCGAAGCCACCGGGGACCTGTCTCCGGGGCTGGCGCAGGCGATCGACGGGCAGCTCGTCGATCTGGGCCTGGAGCCCGATCCTCCAAAGCTGCCCACCGCCCTCGAACAAATGCCTGAGGACGAACGAACGCGTTTTCTGGAGCTGCGGGATGACGTGCAGGCCCGTCGAGCCTTCGCCGAAGAGGTGCTTGCCCGGCACGGCGAAGCCATCGACACCCTTTCGGTCACCGACGCCTTGCAGACCATCGAGGCGCCCGTCGCGATGCTCCATGGCTCCAACGATCCCGTCATTCCCAGCAGCGAATCTACTTTCATGTACGAGGCCCTACGTCGTCAAGGCAAGGCCACGCGGCTGTGCATCACCCGCCTGCTCGACCATGGAAACGTCACCGCCAAGGGCCGCAGCCTGCTCGATCTTCCCAAACTCATGAGTACGTTTGGGTTCTGGTTCAGTGGGCTACGCCGTTAGAACGCTTCGATGATCGGGGTCTACGATTCGGGATTCGGCGGGCTTACCGTGCTCCGGGAACTCGTTCGGGTGCTGCCCGAGCGCAGCTTTCTGTACCTGGGTGACAACGGGCGAGCGCCCTACGGCGGACGTGACGTCCACACGGTGATCGACTTCGCCGAGCAGTCCGTCGAACACCTCTTTGACGCCGGGTGCCGGCTGGTCGTCGTGGCCTGCAACACCGTGAGTTGTGTCGCGCTGCGCCACTTGCAGCAGCGCTACGCCCCGCCCGATGGATCCCGACGCGTGCTCGGCGTGACGATTCCCGGCGCCGAGTTGGCCACCCAACAGAGCCGAGGTCACATCGGCATCCTTGCCACCCGACGGACCGTCGAGAGCCGAACCTATTGCGCCGAGATCGCCAAACTCTCCGACCACCGCGTGACGCAGAGGTCAGCCCCCCTGCTCGCGCATGTGGTGGAGGAAGGATTCGAGTCCCACGACATCGCCCGGCTGGCCTTGCAGGAGTACCTCGCCGACCTCACCCACATCGACACCTTGCTCCTTGGGTGCACCCACTACCCGTTGCTCAGACCGTTGATCGAGGCGGTGCTCCCAGACGATGTCTCCATCGTCGACCCGGGACCCTACGTGGCGACCGCCCTACGGTCTTGGCTCGACCGTCACCCCTCGTTCGACACGCCGGATGAGACGGGCTCCCTGCGGATGCTCACCAGCGGTTCGGCGAGTGACTTCACCCGGCTCGGTGTCCGCTTTTTTGGCGGACCGTTGCCCGAGCCCGAGCCGCTCACGGAACAGGACGGGCGACTGGTGGTTCGCGGAGAGGCCCCTCCGCTACGCGGTCAGGTCGTGCGGCCCTCGCGGCGCTAAAGCCCCGCAGAGGCAAGCCACCAGCGACCGGCGGCCACTGCGGCTACGATCTGGACCGAGAGCACGACAAGCATGGGGGCATCGGGCGTCACGGGCAACGCGACCCCCGCCGACCACAGGACCAACGTGGTGAGCGGAATGAGCGGCATGGCCGATACGATCAGGGCGAAAGGCCGGACGTTTCGGGCGATCGCGACCGCGGCGGACAGGTAAAGGAGGCCTCCGAGAATCGCACCGACGTGCTTCGGCACCCACTCGAAGAGCAGCGGCTGGGCCCAATCGAGGACCACGATGAGAGCGCACGCTGCGATGGCGACCTGCTGCGTCAACAGCCGCCCATCAACCTTCGTCGCGGAAGTTCTTCTCGGCTTCGGCAATGCGCTCGACCAACTCGTTCAATTCCGCTTTATCGACGCCTTTGCCTACGCGCAGCTCGCTACCCGACTGGCCCTTCACGACGACTTCATCGTCGATCACGTCGGCGCTTGCGTAGTCTGTCCAGGCGATCCGCCGCTTCGCCGGTCCCACCAGAAAGCCCATGACCAGTCGTTCGTCTTCGACGAGCAACTTGCTGTGAGTCACGCGGACGCGGGTCACCCCGCCGAACTGGTTCGCGACCATGAGCACGCCCACGAGCAGGAGCGGGACCCCTACACACCACCACCCCGGCTGGGTAACGATTGCAGCGATCGCGCCGCCGGCCACGAGCAGGCCAAGACCAAGTCCCAGGGGGCTCGGAGGATATGGGGTCTGAATGCCGTCGCGCGTCAGTGCCATGGCGCGCATCATAACCCTGGTCAACAGGGCCTGGTTTCGTCCGCCGGTCAATCGATCCACACGCTACGAGATCGGGTTCGTACGAGGGAGCGCATGAATCTCGAGACTCGAGCTGCCGAATTGCCGACCACGGCGGGCGTATACCTGTTCAAGGATCGGCGCGGGACCGTGATTTACGTGGGCAAGGCGGTCAATCTGCGCTCTCGCGTGCGTCAGTACATCTCGCTGTCCGACGAACGGCACATGGTGCCCTTCTTGGTGCGGGCTGCGGCCGATGTCGAGGTGGTGGTCACCCATACCGAAAAAGAGGCATTGCTTCTCGAGAACACGCTCATCAAGAAGCACCGTCCACGCTTCAACGTGAAGCTTCGAGACGACAAGAACTTCTTGCATCTGCGCATCGACACTCGAAAGGAGTGGCCTCGGTACGAGCTTGTGCGTCGCATCAAAAACGATGGCGCACGGTACTTCGGCCCCTACCACTCCGCCTCGAAGGCCCGACAAACCTTGGCCTTCCTCCAGCGTGCGTTTCCGCTTCGCACCTGCACCGATGCGGTCCTTCGCTCCCGACGGCGTCCCTGCCTGCTTCATCAGATGGGTCGATGCGTAGCTCCGTGCGTCGATCTCACGAACGAAGCGGAGTACACGAGCATCATCGAGGGTTCCATGGCGATGCTCGAAGGCCGCAAGAGGCCCGCCGTGAAGCACCTCAAGGCCCGCATGACGGCTGCAGCCGAGGCCGAGGAGTTCGAGAAGGCGGCCCGGTTGCGCGACCTCGTCTTCAGCATCGAATCGAGCCTCGAGCGCCAAGATGTCGTCGACACGGGTCTCGGGGAGCGCGATGTGTGGGGGCTTTTCATCGAGGGCAACCAAGGTGCTGTCGCCATCATCCCCGTGCGCGAAGGGGTGATGGGCGAGCCGCGATCGTCGTTGATCGAAATCGCGGACGAGCCGGCCGATCTGCTTTCCACGTTGCTGAACACGGCCTACCAAGGCGACACACCGGTGCCCGCCGAGATCTTGGTGCCCGTGTTGCCGACCGACCACGGAGCCCTTGAGGAAGTGCTGACCGAACGTCGCGGTCGACGGGTTCATTTGCGGCAACCGCAGCGAGGCGACAAGGTTCGGCTCATCGAGCTGGCCAAAGAGAACGCCCGCGTGCGCTACCTCCGCGAGACCGATGAGCAGGAGCGACACGCCCAAGCGATGCAGCAGCTCGCCGAGGTTCTCGAGTTGCCATCGCCGCCCGAACGGATGGAGTGCTTCGACAACTCGAACCTTCAGGGGAGCCATCCGGTCGCCGCGATGTCGGTGTTCATCGACGGCAAACCGGCGCGGCGGGAGTACCGGCGCTACCGCATCAAGACCGTGGTGGGTCCCGACGACTACGCAAGCATGCGCGAGATCCTCGAACGCCGGTTCCGAAGGGCCCTCAAGGATGGCGTGTTTCCCGACCTTCTGGTGGTCGATGGGGGCAAGGGCCAAGTCGCGGTTGCGGTCGCCGTGCTGCAAGATCTCGGGCTTCATGAGCAGGCGGTGTGTGGCATCGCCAAGCCCCGCACCGAACGGGCCGGCGGCGACCGACACGCCACCGACAAGATTGTGCTGCCCCACCGCAAGGACCTCATCAAGCTGCCGCGCAGCCATCCTGCTTTGCGCATTCTCCAGCACATCCGCGACGAGGTGCACGACACGGCCGTACGCTACCACCGCAAGGTGCGGCAGCAGGCGAACCTCGGCTCGGTGCTGCAGGAGATTCCCGGGGTGGGTGAAAAGCGACGTTTGGCACTGCTGAAGCACCTAGGCTCGGCCAATGGGGTGGCCGACGCGACGGTGGACCAATTGGCCGACGTGCCGGGAATTGGACGGGCGCTAGCCGAGCAAATCCACGGGCTGCTCAATCCCGGTGCCACAGAAAGCACAAGCCCCTAGGAACATGCTGGTCAAAAGCCGAACATGCCGTTGTCGTTGGCAAGGCCTTGGGTTGGGATGGGCAAAATGCCGTCCCAGGGTTCCACGACCTTGCCATCTTCAAAACGGAGAAGGTCGTAGAACGCCGTGGGCGCAACCACGGCCGCCTTGTTTGCCCGTGGCCGATGAGCTCACCCGTCGGCCGAATCGCTCTTAGTCGACGCCCGTCAGACGGCACGTACAGGTGATGGTGCCACCCCAGGGCAACGAACACCACTCGCAGTTGGCCACACAGCTCGAGTTAGGGTTGCAACCCCAGTGGCGGTAGGTTTCGGGCGCGGTGGCGATCGTGAAGTCGCCGCCATCGTCTTCGCAGGTGTCGACCACCCGCGAGGCGAAGTCGCGGTCCCGGATTCTGAAGTCGGCGTGCCTTCCGTCCAAATCTTCGCAGGTCTCGAAACGGGATCGCAGATCGCCGGCTTGTGCAGCGTCCGTCATGGAACTGAAGACAGCGCCGACCACCGCCAATACCGCCAGGCAAAGGAACAAACGTAGGGTTTTCATGAGATCTCCAGACGACCGGCTTGGGTTTCGGTCGATGGAGCCAGACGCAAGTTCCGCGCCAACTTGGCGACGCCCTGTTTAGCTACGTCGACGGCTCGGAATCGACGCTCGAAATGCGCGCTGCGGTCGCGCGCGCGCGAGCCGCGCAGGCGTCAGTTGACCCACCACAAGGCCATCATCACGAGAACGAGCAGGCCGATGGCAACCCCGGCCCCGATGAGGCTCCCAAACCCGACCGCAGCGGCCCCCGTCCACCAAGGCGGCGACCGATGCGGAGGCTGCACCCGACGCGCGGGCTCGGGAGCGGGTGTGCGCTTGCGACGCGAGAACACCTCGGTCTGAACGTCCGCTGGCGACCACACCTGTTCGAGCAACGCCGCTGCGTGCCGGGGACGGTCTTCGGGATCAACCGAAAGGGCAGTGCGGATCGCTCGAGCCACTTCGGGCGGGACGTCGGGATCGGATCCCGGGTCATCGAACTCTCCGTTGCACACCGCATTGAAGACCGAGAGCATGTCGGGCTGCGGAAACGCCACCCGACGGCAGTAGATCTCGTAGAGCACACAGCCAAGCGAAAACACATCGGCCCGTGCATCGACGTGTTTAGCCGATCGAATCTGCTCGGGCGCCATGTAGCGCGGCGTTCCCAGCGCGTGGCCGGTTCTCGTGTGGGAAGGGCGCTGCGGATCCCCCACCATCTTGGCCAGCCCAAAGTCGGCGATCCGCGGCACCGGAGGCCGGCCGTCGCGCAAGTCGAGCAACACGTTGGCGGGTTTGAGATCGCGATGCACCAGCCCGCGTCCGTGGGCGTGGGCCATGCCGCTAACGATCCCCTCTGCCAGCTGGTGGCGCACCTCGAAAGGCACCGGTCCACGCTGGGAAAGCCAGCGTTCGAGAGAGGGACCGGCCACCCAGTCCATGACCAGGCCCATCCGGGTGTCCACCTCGACGACGTCGAACACCCGCACCAGGTTGGGATGATCGAGCTTGGCCATCAGTTCGCCCTCGCGGCGCATCCGCATCAACACCTCGGGATGCCGCAGCGAGAGCACCTTCAGTGCGAATCGTCGGGACCGGCCTGCTTTGCGGACCCGATACACCACCGAGGTGCTTCCCACCCCGATCTCAGCCTCAATCACGTAGCCATCGATTGTGGCACCGGGCTCGAGCACGTCCACCCCCGGTCTCAGCTCGACTCCGCCGAATGGCACGCCGAGCGGCCCTAGGCCAGGCGCGCGAGCCTCAAAGTAACGGTCATGAATGGAGACCTCGACGCCCCGACCCGAGTATGCTCCAAGGGTGCAAGGTCTCCGGGTCGGTTCGTTCACCCTCGAGGGTCCCATCGCGTCCGGTGGAATGGGCGAGGTGTGGCGTGCCGTCCATCGGTCCTCGACCCCCGTGGCCCTGAAGATCATCAGCGCCAACGCGGAGCGCGGACTCGATCCGGTTGGCGCGCTTCAGGCCGAGATCCGCGCCGTGGCCGCCCTGCAGCACCCCAACATCGTGCCCGTCTTCGATGCGGGGGTGTTGGGGCCCGAGCATGAGGGCATGAGCGGCGGCAAGCTCGTGGCGGGCAGCCCTTGGCTTGCGATGGAATTGGCCCAAGGGAGTGCCCACGATCTCCAAGAAGAGATGGACTGGGGCCTCCTCGTCTCGATGCTCGTGCAGGTGCTCGATGGGCTGGCTCACGCCCATGCTCGCGGGGTGATCCACCGCGATCTGAAGCCCGCGAACGTCCTGTTTACGCGGATCGACGGCCGGGTGCGGGTGCTTTTGGCCGACTTTGGTTTGGCATGGGCATGGCGCCGTACGTCGGAGCCCCTCGATGGCGGCACTGCAGCGTATTCAGCCCCTGAACAGCTGATTCGTCAGCTATCGGAACAAGGTCCCTGGACCGATCTCTACTCGCTCGGCTGCACCGCATTCCGCCTCGTCGCAGGACGCCGACCCTTCAGAGGCCAGACCGCCGACGAACTCCAGCGCGCCCACCTCTTCAGCCCAATCCCGAAACTCACCCCTCGCTTTCCCGTGCCGCAAGGCTTTGCAACGTGGCTCGAAGGGATGATGGCGAAGGACCCACGGGAACGGTTCCAGCGCGCCGCCGACGCTGCATGGTCCCTGATGCAGCTCCCGGCTCCCGCCTCCGAGAACATCGACGAAGAGGACGACGCCGACACGGTCTCGGTGTTGCACTCGGACCGTGAACGCACCCGCACATTGCCCGTCGAGGCGTGGCGTTCGGTGGCCCCGCGGCGTTCGGAGCCTGCCCTCGCCGCGGCCCAAACGCGAGCCCCGGTGCCGCGCGACTGGGTGCGCCCACATCACGATCAGCCTCGCGTCGGGGCCCGTGGGCTCGGATTGTTCGGGCTCTTCGACTGTCCGCTGGTGGCGCGCAACGACGAACGGGATCAGCTGTGGCGAGCGCTCGTCGGGGGCACGCAGTTGGCGTTGGCCGTGGTCACGGGCCCGGAAGGCATTGGTAAATCACGGCTCGGCGCCTGGCTTTGCGAACGGGCCCACGAGATTGGCGCGGCCGAGGTGTTCCGCGCGTCCTTCTCGCGCGACAACGCCGGCGTGCCACGAGGACTCCCCGCGCTGGTGGAAGAGCCACTGCGGACCCACGGGCTCGACGGGCAAGACCTGCTTTCGCACCTGCAGACGATGGTGAAGAACGACCATCAGTACGCCGACATCGACCCGGCAGCGTTGGCTCGGTTGCTGCGTCCCCAGGATGACGCGCTGCCGGTGAAGTCACTGCCCCTCGACGACCGGGTCGCCCTGACCTACCGCCTCATCCGGCGTCGCCTGGATCAGCGGCGGCTCTTGATCTGGCTTGACGACGTCGGCGACTCCACCTCGGCCCTCGCGCTGGTGCGCTACCTGTCCCGGCATGCGGCAAAGGTTCCTGGCCTGGTGCTCATCAGCCTCCGCTCTCCTATGCCCAAGGTGACGCGGAACAAACTGAATCCGCTGTATTCGCAGCTTGAAGGGTTGCATCTAGAGCTGCCTCCGCTGTCCCAACCCGAAGCCCAGGATCTGGTTCGTGGACTCCTGCCGGTGCCTAGCGAACTGGCGAGCCGAATCGCCGAGGCCTCGAAAGGGCATCCGCGGTCGGCGATGAACATCGTCAATGGGTTGGTGCAACGCGGACAGCTGCGAGGCGATGCGACCGGCGTGGTGATCGACCCTTCCGTGCCTCTGCCCGATTCGCTGGGCTCGCTTTATGAGGGCGCACTTCAGCAGGTAAAAACCCTGGGTCCCTCGGGCCGGACCGCGCTTGAATTGGCCGCCGTGTTGGGCTCCAACGTGGCGGTTCCCGAGTGGCGCAACGCGTGTCGTCTTCTTGGTGTGGAACTCAATCCGCAACTGCTCGCGCTCATCGTCACGCGGGGGTTCATCGCGCCAACCCGTGGAGGGCGATACCGGTTTGGCCAGGGCGTGTTGCGCGATGCCTTGATCGACGCGGCAGGACGCGAGGGCCGGGCCGCGATGCTGCATGAGATCTGCGGCCAAGTGCTCGCGAGCGGGGGCAACTCCTTGGCCGCCCGGGCCGGCGAGCACTTCGAATCCGCCAACCGCCCGGATCTCGCGGCCGAAGCCTATCTGAAGGCCATGCGATGGTTGTCTGGCTGGGACCGTGAAAAGGCGCTCGAACATGGCACGCGGTGGTACGCCTGCCTGGGTCGGGTGGCGGGTGAAGGCGACCCTCGCTGGGCCTCGGGGATGCAGGTGCTTGTCGAGTTGTTGGGCGTGCAAGGGGGCGATGCCCACCAGCGAGCCACCGCGGAGCTGTTGGAACGAGGGCGCGGCGACCCCACGGCCGAGACCCGAGCCCTCATCGAACTGTCCTATGCCGACCTGCGAGCCCAGGAATTGGACCGGGCCTCCGCGCGGGCGGAGCTGGCGTGGCACAAGTCGGCGGGGACCGAGCTGCGGGGCGATGCGGCGGTGGCCCGGGCCGAGGTGCGTCGTCATCGCGGGGAGTTCGCCCAAGCCGAACAGATCCTGCGCGAAGTGCTCGAAGACGACAGCGATGCGGCCGTGGTCACGCTCGCGCTTGCCCGGGTGTTGTGTGACGACGGACGGGGTCGCGAAGCCCTCACCATCCTCGATGGCTGGGCGGATCGCTCGACCGTCACGAGTGCTCCCATGACCCGGGCTCGGCTCCAGCGAGCACGCGGACGAGCGTTGTTTGTGCTCGGCCATCGCGAGCAGGCGGTGCAGGTCTTCGAAGAGGCTTGTGAGCTGCGGGACCGCGCGGGCTTCGATTGGCCGATGCTCGACCTCGACCTCGCCACCGCAGTGGCCGAGACACAGCCCAAACGGGCCATGCGACTGCTCGAGCACGCGCTCGGTCGGTTGGACGCGACCCACGATGCCCGGTCGCGTTCCGATGCGTTGGCCATGCTCGCCTGGATGCACGCGACGGCGGCCGACTGGGAGGCTGTCGAGGACTGCATCGATGGTCTCGAAGATTTGCCGCAACGAGGCCGCAAGCCCGAGACCTTGTCACGGCTCCTCGAACTTGCAGATCTAGCCCAGGCTTCCGGTGAGTTGTTGCTCGCCCGACGCGCCAAGCGCTGGGTTCGAGGCGAAGCGCACACCACGCCGCTGCCTCACTGACCGAAGCGCACGGGTCACCTTTGCGTCGCCGTCGCCGTCGTCCACCACTGCAGGGAGGGCTCAGCGAATTCGGTCGATTCGCCTCACGAACCCGGGCTGCTCGACCAACACCTCGGCTCCGCTACTGGTCATCCGGTAGACGTTCGACGTCGAGTCGGGGCCTCGGTCATCGATATTGGCTGGAATGACAATCAAGTCCTCATCCACCACCGACGGAAACCCGAACCAATTCTGGCCGTCGGTGTTGGGGACTCGCGTACCTACGAAGTCAGAAGTAGAGCCCACGTAGGGAGCGAAGGCGCTGCCTTCGCCACCGAAATAGCTCCCGGGATTCGTCAGCTCCGCAATCGGCGCCGTGATCTCATCGCGAAATAGGGCCAGGAACTGGTCATCCGCGATGATGAAGCCCGCTAGGTCGTCGAAACCCTCGGGATTCATCGAGGCCGCCTCCACCATGAAGTCAGGGTCGAAACCGGCTTCCCCGTCTCGAATGCGGAGCAGACAACCTGCCCCCGAGCTGGGGATGGAGTAGTGATTGGCGAACCCTTGCAACGCGTCGCCCACTAAGATGTAGTCGCCAGACGATGGGTCGATGACGCCCCCGAGAGAGCTATACGGGCAGCGCTCGTCGACGACCATGCTCACGGCTTGTCGATCGTCGACCGGCACCAGCAGAACACGAGCCCCGTGCACAGACTCAAGCGTCGTGAAGTCGATGTTGTAAATGGGCACGATGATGGTCTGACCATCGAACGACAGCGTAGGCTGACCGACAAGAAGCCCCTCTGGCATACCTTCCATCGGGAAGGGTACAGCCTCGATGATCTCGAGCGCGCTGGGGTTCCACCAGACGAACTGTCGCGTTGGAGCGTCAACGTAGACCGCCGTCGTTTCCGAAAGGAAGAGCGTCGACGCCTGATAGCTGGTGATGCCCAAGCCCGACATGGTGAATTCGTCGAGCTCGGTCAGTGACCGATCCTCGCCCACATCAAATCGTGTAATCTCCAGAGATTCAGCTTCGAAGGCAAACACATCGCCAAACGCGGTCAGGAGACGGGTCGTTCCACCGAACTCGATAGCCTCGGTCAGGTCGACTGGATCAGCGATGTCCTCGACAACGGCCAGGTAGACGAAGCGCGTGCCGTCCAGGGTTTGGGTTTCCACCTGAATCAGAAAGGCAGGGTTGTCGCCGGTCACCGGTTCACTGGGGTCTGCCGGCTCTCCGTTGGGCGGCTCCGTCTCGATCGGCTCGGCGCAGGCCGCACAAGCGACGAAGCTCACTGCCAACAGCACCTTCGTCAGGTAGCGAGTCGTTCCCTCGACGATAGAATTCATTGGCTTCTCCCATTGAAAATGAAAGTCGATTTCAATAGACCATCAGAACCCTGATTGCTTCGATTCTTCTGGTCTGACCCAGCCGCACGTTAAGCAGCCGGCCTCGCGGACGGCAAGCGCCATTCGACGAGCGGTCGCTTTCGGTCGACCGATGACCTTCGGGGTTGCGGCAACTCTGGAGATCCCCCGTTGGACGAGATCACAGCCACCCCTTCGTCACCTCAGGGCGGATTCACCTTTGTGCGTGTCGCCATCGTCCTGCATTTTGTCGGGTGGTTGTTCGCCGACATGACGTTCTTTGGGCAGTGGGGCCTCATGCTGCTCTGGAAGGGAGCGCCGCCCTTCGAGGTCTTCGCCGTGTGGATGACCATTGTCACTTTGTCGCTCGTCATCCCGGCACTGATGGCCAAAGCCTACTCCCGGATTCCGCTAACGAGCCTCTCCGATGGATCGAGTATTCGCTACGTCGTAGGGTTGGTGCTGGCCGGAACCCTGGTCTGGAGTCTGCTTCTGGAATTTGCCTACAGCCTGACCAGCTACATTCCGCCCAAGGACCTCTGGATTGGGATGATCTGGAACCTCTCCACGATTCTCCTGCTGTTGTCTGGCTGGTCCGCCCTCTACTTTCTGCCGGTCTTCAACCTCCGCCTGCGCCGGGCACGGGAGCGTGAACTTCAGACCCGAGCGCTCGTCCGTGAGGCCGAACTCGCTTCGCTTCGGTCCCAGCTTCGACCTCACTTCTTGTTCAACTCCCTCAACTCGGTACTCGGACTCTTGGAGGAAGAGCCTCGGCGAGCCAAGGACATGATGTGGGACGTGGCCTCATTGCTCCGACGTGCGCTCGAGGCCAGTCAATCCGACCTGTCCACGCTGGACGAGGAAATCGAGTTCGCCGAGCAGTACCTCCGATGTGAACAGGTACGTTTCGGAGACGACCTGTCCGTGGCGATGACAGTCCCATGGACACTGCGCTCGGAACGCATCCCGACACTGCTCCTGCAGCCGCTGGTCGAGAACGCCGTAAAGCACGGCATGCGCTCTCACCAGCGAGTCCAGGTCGTGGTCGAGGCCTCTCGGGAGCGCGATCGGTTGGTGCTCATCGTTCGCAATACCGGTCGACTGGGGCCGGACAGGGGCTCGACCGGTGCGGGACTCGGCTTGGTGCGCCGACGGCTATCGACCCGCTACGGCGCAGCCGCCAGCTTGGCCATTACCCAGGAAAAAGGTTGGGTCATCGCACGACTCGCGTATCCTTCGCACAACCCACTCACACCAACGCTCGAGGCTTCGGCATGAAGGTCCGGACGTTGATTGTTGACGACGAGCGCTTGGCCCGAGTCGCGCTCACCGCCTTGCTGCGCAAACGACACGACGTCGTGATCGTCGACGAGGCTTCATCTGTCCAAGCCGCCATCGACGGGATTCGCCTGCATCGGCCCGACGTCGTGCTCCTCGACATCGAGCTTCGAGACGGCACAGGATTCGATGTGTTCGACCGAATCGAGTGGCAGCCCCACGTGATCTTCACGACGGCCTACGGCCACCATGCGGTGCGCGCCTTCGAAGTGGATGCGGTGGACTACCTTGTCAAGCCGATCCGACCGATGGCGCTCGATCGAGCCCTGTCAAGGGTGAAGGAGCGCGGTTCGCTCCAGATGTCACCGCTTCGCGTCAAACAGGGGCTCGACATGTTGTTCATCCGCCCCGCCGACATCCGCTTTCTGCGAGCGGTGAGGGACTACAGCGAACTCCACCTCACGACTGGGGCCCCACGACTTGTCTCTGAGTCCCTGGGACACCTGGAGCGACGACTTCCGCCCGGCTTCGAGCGGATTCACCGCTCGTTCATCGCGAACACGCGTCACCTCGAAGCCATGGTGCGCGACAATGGGGGTTGGTCGGTTCGCTTACTGGGGGTCAACGAGGTGCTTCCGGTGAGCCGACGAGCGGTCAGCGACTTGCGCAAGCTACTCGGGATGCCCTTCGCATAGCGAACTCGCCCTCCCAGAGCAGCTCCTCACCCAGACTCAGTCCACCGCCCCACCTGCGGCAGCCACCGCCGTAACCACGCCATCGAGACCCAGCTCCACCGTGTCGAAGGACTTGTGGGCGCGTTGATAGAGCGGTTCACGCTCGGCCAAGATTTCCCGTAGCCGTACGAGGGCATCGTCGTAGCCCTCCATCGGCCGCGTGTCGCCCTGCGCGGCCACCCGCTCCAGGTGGGCTTCTGCAGTGGCTCGCAGCCAAACCACATGCGCCTGCTGCGACAACAGGGCCCATGCGCCCGTATCGGCCACCACGGAACCCCCGATCTCCAGTACCGCAGGGCCGGGAGCCACCAGGCACTCCCGTAGCACCTCTCGACTTACGCGATGGTACCCCTGCGCACCATGAATCTCGAAGAGGTCAGCCAGCGACAGGCCAGCCCGCTGGCGCACCAACGCATCGACCTCGACAAACGGACAACCGAGCCGCTGCGCCACTCGCGCCCCCACAGTGGACTTTCCCGCCCCGCGAAGCCCGACCAACGCGATCTTCTCGACCGCATGCGGCGACTGCACGGACGCCAACACCGCATCCAGCTCCTCGGGTGGACGGTCGCGCAATCGCATCGCGATCTGGTCGAGGACGTCGTGCACAGGACCAAGCCCCGCCAACCACCCCACCAACGACGCGTCGAGCGCCGCGGCCAACTCCGCAAGTCGCGCCAATGAGACGTTGGCCTGACCAGACTCCACCTGCCCCACGAACCGCAGCGACATGCCCGCCGCCTGGGCCAACTGCTGCTGGCTCCAGCCACGACGTCGCCGTTGAGACCGAATTCGCGCGCCCAATGAGGCAGCGTCAATCCTTCGTTCCGTCATCTAGGCACTATAATTCGCTACCGGTTGCTGTAAATAGGCATGATAATGCTTTCATGACCCCTGCTCTGGAGGCCGCGTGGGTACCTTCGATTACGACGAGCGCATTCCAAACAACGTCGACCTGGCGAGCGACCGCCGCCTGCGACGTGCGTTGGAGAAGTGGCAGCCGGACTTCCTCGAGTGGTGGCGATCGGTTGGTCCCCAAGCGCTGTCGACCGACGAGGTGTACCTGCGTACGGCCGTGTCGACCGCGCCGGGCGGTTGGGCGAACTTTGGACACGTCCGTATGCCGGACTACCGCTGGGGGGTTTTCCTCGCGGATGCCCAGGCGGATCGCGTCATTCCGGCCGGAGACGAAGCGGGCCGACCCGTCTGGCAGGACGTGCCGGGTGAACACCGCAATGCGCTGAAGCGCATCATCGTGGTCCAGGCCGACACCGAACCCGCGAGCGTCGAGCAACAGCGTTGGCTCGCCAACACCGCACCCTCGCTCTACGACTGCCGCAACCTGTTCCAGGTCAACGTGGAAGAAGCGAGGCACCTGTGGGCAATGGTGTATCTGCTGATGGCCCACTTCGGCCGCGACGGGCGCGAAGAAGCCGATGCGCTACTCACGCGCCGCTCCGGCGACCCCGACACCCCGCGCATCCTCGATGCGTTCAACCAGCCCTGCTCGGACTGGCTCACCTTCTTCTCATTTGCGATGTTCGCGGATCGCGACGGCAAGTTCCAACTCGCATCCCTGGCCGAAAGCGCGTTTGATCCGCTCTCCCGAACCTGCCGCTTCATGCTCACCGAAGAGGCCCATCACTTGTTTGTGGGCACGACGGGGCTCGACCGCATCATTCGTCGCTCCGCCCAGCTCACCAAACTCGACCCGAACGGCGACGCCCGCGCCCAGGGCGGCATCGACCTGCCCACGATTCAGAAGTGGATCAACCACTGGTTCAGCTACTGCCTCGACCTCTTCGGGTCCGAAGTGTCCAGCAACGCAGCGGACTACTTCGCGGCAGGGCTGAAGGGCCGGTACAAAGAGGCCGCTAACTATGACGAGCACGGGGCCATGTCGGGCAGCCGCAGCATCCCCACGATCGAAAACGGGTCCATCGTCGACCAGAACGTGCCGCTACGTCTCGCGATGAACGAACTGCTGCGTGACGACTACATCATCGACTGCGAAAAGTCGCTGGCGCGCTGGAATCGGACGCTGGCAAGCGAAGGCCTCGATGCGCGGCTGTCCCTTCCCCACCGGCGGTTCTTCCGGCGCCAGGGCCTGTATGCGGATCATCACTTCGACCTTCAGGGCAACCTGATCGACCAGGCGACGTTCGAAGCCCACAAGGACGCTTGGCTGCCCAACGCCGATGACCACGCCTACGTCCAGAGCCTAATGCAGCCTGTCTACGAGCCCGGAAAGATGGCGAACTGGATTGCCGCGCCAAGCAAGGGCATCAACGGTCAGCCCGTTGACTTCGAATACGTCCGGACGGACCTCGTCAACTGACTGCTTGTCGCTTGGCCTGCCGCGGCAGTGGGCCAAGCGCCACCCGCGCTTCAGCCGTGGTGGCGTGTTGTCCTTCGAGGTGTTGCTGGGCCACCACGATGCGGTGGCGAATGAACGCACACAGCGCCTCGAGATCTTCTGACGCCACAATCGGATCGACGTCCAAAAGCAGGATGGCCCCGTCGAGCAACTCGATCTGAAGCCCGGGCGCTCCGGGCTCGATGGTCTCGATGTCGTGAAGGGGGAGCCGAACCCGGTCGCCCATGCGCTCAAACCCCACGCCTCGGGCCTTCACCCCCCACCACTCTACGTGGGTCGACGAGACGCGAAAACGCCAGGGCGTCACACCGAAGAGGTGTTGCATCCCTCGTTCGACCATGCGCCACCCGAGGTAGACGCCCATCGCCAGGATTCCCGCCATGAACAGCGAGGCGACCGCGGCGGGAAAGGTCCAGCCTCCGATGCCGGTTTCGATCATCAACCGGGTCATCGCGGCGGGCAGTACCACCCCCGCGATGAACAGCACGAACAGGTTGAAGGCGGTGTCGACGAAGCCATCGACGGAGTCCAGCGATCCGCGTCGGGGCAAGGTGCCTTGCACTTCATCGTCTTTCCAGTGCAGCTGGAGTCGTTCCTCGAGCCCCGATGGCCCTTCCATCTGCCCCTCCCAGACGCGAACTCCGCTCGTACGCGAGTCTTTGGTCACGGTACCATTGGCGAGCGGCCGAGCACGTCGCGACCCGTCACCGATCGAACACCGTGATGCCGTAGTCGCCGACTTCTTCGTAGCCGATTTTGCGATAGGCGAGCTGAGCCGGCACGTTTCCCTCTGCTGTAAACAAGACCGACCGGGCGACGCCTTCGTAGCGCGCCTCCCGCAACGCGCCGGCCACGACGGCCCGTGCAAACCCCTGCGATCGCAGCTCCGGAGGAGTGAAGACGCCGCCGATCTGCACGCAGTTGGGGAGAACCGCATTGAATGCCGCCATGGCGAGGCCTTGCTCGTAATCGTGGAGCAAGAACACGCGCCCTTGTGCAATGCCGCGCTCGAGCCGCCGGCGGCGAGCCTCGGCCGCCTGCAACGATGGACGGAAGCCGCCAAGTTCCTGTTCGTAGGCCGTGCGCCACGCAAACAGCAGTTCCATGTCATCAAACGTGGCCCGTCGGGCCGTGATCTCATCGCGCTCCACCATCCCCGGCATCCGCAAGTCTCGAAGCCGCAGGGCAAAGAGCAACTCGCGGCTGTCGAGCCGAACGGGCCAATCGTCGCCCCCCAGTGCGGTTCTCGCCGCCACCACCTGGGCCCGTGGACCGAGAATGCCCGAAACGGGCCTTCGCGACATCTCCACGCACAGCCTCACGGCATCGGCCAACCCGGTCGGCAGCTCAAGGACAAGCCGCTCCTGGCCATCGTGGGCCATCACGCCAACCAACATCCCCGCGTCATCTTCCACGCCGACCCAGACGCTCGCCACAGGCTCGGGGGACCCTGCCAAACCATGCTCTCGCAGATTGGCCTGCAAGAACATGGTGCTGTTTGGAAAACGATGGCAAAACGCGTCGATTGCGGCTTCGTCACCACGCTCGAGAATGCGCGGCCGGACCACGGCAACCCCCTTTAAAGGAGGCATAGGCCATGCTGCGCGGACCGTCTACATCTGGTCGTATTCTGGACCGTTGCCACCTTCGGGGGGCATCCAGGTGATGATCTGGTAGGGGTCGCGGATGTCGCAGGTCTTGCAATGCACACAGTTTCCGAAGTCGACCTCCATCTCGAGGCGGCCGGTTTCTTCGTTAGGACGCATGTTGTAGACCTGCGCGGGGCAGAATTTCGTACAGGGGTTTCCGTACTCTTCCTTGCAGATGGTGGCACAAACTTCGGTATCCACAATCTTCAAGTGAGCGGGCTGCTGCTCTTCGTGCTGAGTCCCCGAGTGGTAGACGTCGGTAAGCTTGTCCATCAGGTACTTGCCGTCGTACGGAATCTCCATCCGGTACCAGTCGGGCGGCGTGTAACCATTGTTGGCATGCTTGAGGTGCTCGTAATCGGGCGACATGCCCTTGGCGGGACCGGGTCCAAAAACGTATTGGAGCCCGGTCTGCACGATGCCCTCAATGAGGTGGTGCTTGAAGTTCGCGTGGAAGTTGCGTCCCGCTTCCATCTCCGTGCGCACCCAGCTCTTCTGCAGCCGGTCATGGTATAGCTTGAGAACGTCCTCGGTGGCTTCTCCGCGCTTCATGGCTTCGAACGCTGCTTCGGCCGCCAGCATTCCCGTTTTCATGGACAGATGGATGCCCTTGATGCGAAGCGGGTTGAAGAACGATGCCGAGTCGCCGACAAGCATGGCGCCCGGCGCGTAGACCTTGGGCACCGAAGCCCAGCCCCCGATGGTCACCGCCTTCGCGCCGTACTTCACGACCTGTCCTTCGCCGAGCAGATCCTTGACGTAGGGGTGCATCTTGAGCACCTGCAACAGATGGTGAGCGTCCATCTGGGGATCTTCAGCGTCGAGCCCCACGAGCAGGCCGATGCAAACCTTGTCGTCCTGCATCGCGTAGATGAATGACCCCCCGAAGGTCGTTTCGTCAAGGGGGTAGCCGATGGTGTGTCGGACCCACCCTTCGGTGATCGACCCTTCGGGCATCTGCAGGATTTCCTTGACGCCGATGTAGTACATCATCGGCTCACTGTCGGCGTCGAGGTCGTACCGCTGGATGAGCTTGCGGGTGAGGTGACCGCGCGGACCCTCGCCCAAAATGGTCACCGGACTCTGCAAGTCCATACCAGGCTCGAAGGTGTCTTTCGGCTGGCCATCCCGACCGATGCCGCGATCTCCGGTGCGCACCCCGGCGACCTGCCCGTCTTCATAGAGAAGGTCGTAGCCCGTAAATCCAGGGAAGACATTGACGCCCTTTTCTTCGGCGACCCCAGCCAACCACTTGCAGAACTTTCCGAGGCTGATGATCGGCTTGCCATCGGAGTGCAGCTCGGGGGGAATCCACGGGGCGGGGGCGGATCCCGTAGGCGTGAGAAGCGCCATTTCTTCACTGTCGACCCAGAACTCGACCGGAACGTCGTCCCGCTCACGCCACCCTGGCATCAACTCATCCATGGCCTTCGGGTCCATGACCGCGCCAGAGAGTTGGTGCTGACCGACTTCGGAGCCCTTCTCCAGGACCACGATGGTCGGTTCGTCGAAGGCTTCCCCCTCGATCTCGCCGTTGGCCACCTGCTCGTTGTGGCGCTCGATGAGGTTCATCAGGTGGATGGAGCCAACCAGGTTGGCCGGTCCTGCACCGACGAACAACGCATCGCACGGCATTTCCTCGCGTTCCATCCATCGCTCCCAGGTCGAGACATTACTCCGGCCCGTATCGCCTGGACGAAACCTGAGAAGGACCCTGCCACGTTTTCCTGCAGATCCGCTTCTGCCCTAGGCTTTTTTGGACCAGTCGTAAAAACCCTGCCCCGACTTTTGCCCGAGCTTCCCCTCTTCGACCAGTTGGACGAGGAGGGCGGGAGGTTCAAAAGCAGGGTTTCCAAGCTCTTTAGCAAGGTAGCGCCCGATGTTGAGTCGAACGTCAAGGCCGACCAAATCGGTGAGTCGCAGGGGCCCCATGGGGTGGCGGTACCCAAGCTCCATGGCCTTGTCGATGTGTTCGGCCGAGGCAACGCCCTCTTCGACCATCCGAATGGCCTCCATGCCGAGGCACACGCCAAGCCGACTCGTGGCAAAGCCGGGCCGGTCTTTGACCACGATCACCTCTTTGCCGATCGCTTCCCCAAACGCGATGACCTGCTCCTGCACTGCATCACGCGTGGACGCTCCAATCACCACCTCGAGCAGTTTCATCACATGGACAGGATTGAAAAAGTGGGTGCCGATCACCCGACCGGGATCGTCGAGTTCCTGAGCAATGCCTGCAATGGAAAGCGAGCTGGTGTTGGTGCCGAAAATGCACGAGGCCGGAGCCACCGCCTCAACCGCCTTGAGCACCGAGACCTTCAACGGCAGTCGTTCGGGGACCGCCTCGATCACGATGGCTGCATCGGCCGCCGCCCGTTCGAGCGGACCGGTCGACAACTGCGCCAGCGCCCGGTCCCGGATCGCCGCCTCCACCTTGCCGCGATCGACGCCCTTGTCGAGATTGGCCTTCACATGAGCCATCGCCCGTTCGAGCGCCGCGGCATCCACGTCCGTGAGCACCACCTCATGTCCGGCCATGGCGCACACCTGGGCAATGCCGTGACCCATGGTTCCCGCGCCCACCACTCCGATCTTCATCGTGCCTCCGTAGAGGCTGAGTCTACGGAATGGATTCGCCTGTGTCTTGGACCGCCGCATTCGGATTGAAGGGATCCTCAGACAGCGGAGCCCGATCTTCGTCGATCACGAACAGATCTTCGAATCCCTCGTAGCAAACGCCATCGGCGATCTCTTCGCACGACTCCCGCATCAGACACCGACGATGATCCGCGAACAAGCTTGCAAGTTCGTCGTTCATCCACTGGTCCTGGTACAGCGTGAGCTGCCGATCGCACTGGTCGACACAGGTGGCGAGCGCAACCCGCTCGGTTGAGAGGTCGCAATCAAACAGAGTCTTGCGGCAGACTTGATCGCAGGTGGGCGCGCAGCCGAGGGCAAACGCCAGCAGCATCAACATGGGGAGGCTCCTAACGCGGCGAGACAGGGATACGCCCTGCGCCATGGACAAGACGTTGATTGTGGGAGCGAACCGTGGCATCGGTCTGGCCTTTGTGAAGGCTAGGCTCGCACGGGGTGACCGAGTCATCGGAGCGTGCAGGCAGCCTGAAATGCCGCCCCTGACTCACGAACGGCTCACTTGGGTCAGGCTGGATGTCACCGATGAGTCGAGCGTGGCCATGGCCGCGGCGACCGTGCGGGACACGCTCGGCGATCTCGATCGGCTGATTCACACGGTCGGGGTGCTGCACGGCGCAGACTTCGGCCCCGAGAAGCGGCTCGCCCATGTGGAACCCGACGTGCTTTCCCGCGTGTTCGCCGTCAACGCGTTTGGGCCCCTGGTGGTCGCAAAGCACTTCGCGAGACTCCTGCAGCATGAACGGCGGGCCGTCTTTGCGGCCCTGTCGGCGCGGGTGGGAAGCATCACAGACAACGGGCTCGGTGGCTGGTACGCGTACCGGGCGTCCAA
This sequence comes from Myxococcota bacterium, assembly GCA_039208735.1. Classification (GTDB taxonomy): domain Bacteria; phylum Myxococcota_A; class UBA796; order UBA796; genus DRPG01. The sequence continues at coordinate 43,008 of JBCCQY010000017.1, forward strand.
GGCGGCGCTCAACCAGTTCCTGAAGACGCTGTCGATCGAGTGGTCGCGAACCAGTCCGCGGGCCATCGTGGTCAGCCTGCATCCGGGAACCGTCGATACGGATCTTTCCGCTCCTTTCCAAGGCCGCGTGCCTCCCGAAAAGCTGTTTTCGACCGAACGAGCCGTTCGTCAGCTGCTGGACATCATCGAAGGCCTCACACCTGACGACACCGGCACGTTCGTGGCCTGGGACGGCACGCCCATCCCCTGGTGACTAATCGGTGACCCGACGGGTCTGGGTCGGCACGATGCAGGTCACTGGCGTCTCATCGACGGGCAGCGCCTCGATGCCCGCGTCCATCTCGTAAAAGTGGACCTCGCTCGGGGTGATCATCGCGACCTTCGCGCCATTCTCACTGACCTCAAGCTGGCGATCGAAGGTCGGAATACGAGAAAACGCCAATCGATCACCGTCGGCGCCATCCAGTCGTTCAAGGCGACCGTAGCCGTCGTTCCCCTCGGTGAGCACCAGCGCTTGACCAAGCGTACCTCGTGCCGCAAGGGACACCACAGGACCTTCGACGGTGTGCGTCCAGGCGACGCTTCCGTCGACGGCCATGCGCGACACCTCAAACCCGCCCGCCGATGACACGAACAGCGCATCGGATGCGGCATCGAACGACGCCAGATCGTGGGCGTCCGAAATCTGCGTACTTCCCTCGGCCGACACGACGAACACCTGTCCGTTTCCGGCGGCGAAAACCCGCCCGCCTTCGCGGTCGAAACTATAGGTCATGCCATCCGCGCACAGCGCGCCATCAACCGCCACCGAGGCTTGTCCCTGTCGGAACGCACAGTCCGTTTCGGTACCCGCTACGGTGACCAGCCCGCCGGTATCCGCACCCGCCATCTGCACGTTCGGCAGGCTCATGTCTTCGGACTTGATCCACTCCGAATCTCGAATGATGTGGACCCCATCGTCGGTCGTCGCCACCGTTGTGCCCTCAAAGAGGTCCACGATGCGCTCGGCCTCGGTCGGGAGATCCGCATCGGCCACCGGGCAGCCCCAGTTCGTGTCGATCGTGCAGGTCGTGCCTGCCATTGCGGCAACCGCATCGAGCCCGTTTGCCGTCAGGCGTAGGCCATTGACCTCGGCGTCGAGGGTCGAGGTGAAACGCAGCTCATCCGACGAAGCGCACCCGACGGCCGAAAGCGCCAGGGCAGTGATGGTCAAGGCTCGCATAGGGGCTCCAAGGGCAGGTCCACGGGGTTACAAGTCGAGCGACTGGCACGTTCCACGATACGCGGGTTCGTTGACGGTCAGCCACAAATCCATGGCATTGGGGCTGACCCCCCACACCCCACAATCCGAAAGATTCTCGGGCTCGGTGCGCAACCGAATGGCGTAGGTGAGGGACGGGTCGTCATCGAGGCAATGAAACTGACTCACCGAACCCGGATCCGTGGTGGTCCCATGACCCAGATCGACGGCCCACTGATCGTAATTGCCGTTGGGATCCACATCGACCAGCCGCATGGGATGCGTCTCGACTCGCCCGTCCACGTGCAGCACGTCGAACAGCACCTCAGTCGACCAACCCGTGGTGAGGAGTTCGAGCGACAGACCACCTTCATCGCACGTTTCCCAAGCGCGCCGGATCTCGACAAGTTCGGCCTCGCCGGTCTCGACGGGAGGCGAAGGCTGAGCCGTGTCGCCCACCAGCTCCGTAAAGCCACTGTCGACCGTTTCGGTAAAGGCGAACAGATCTGGGGGAAAGCGCACCGTGTTCACGCAGGCGACAAGCGCCAGGGTGACCAACGGGAAGCCCGTCGACCCAAGCGACCAGAGGTGGCGCGCGTTCATCGATGCTCTCCGAGGGTTTCGAGCCAACGCAATCCGAGTTCGGACAGCGGTTCCCTGAACTGGGCCGTGAATACCGCTTCCGGGTCTTCCATGCGAAGTCGACACCTGGCCGCCATGAATCGGAAAGCCGGATCCGGATCTGCGCGGAGCGCTTCGAGGTGCGGCAGGGCACGTCGGCAATCCCTGGCTCCAAGAATCGCCAGGTCGGCGGCGAATCGGTGCACTTCATCCACCCGCGCATCGAACTGCGCCACGTACGCCTCCGCATCATCAAGCGCGGCCCCGGGCGCACCGAGGGTCGAAAGGAGGCGCATCCGTCGCACCAGCAACTCACCGCGGACCGGATTGTCGGCATCCGGAGTGAATGACGCCAGTGCACGATCCAAGGTGTCCCGAACGAGTTCCGGGTCGGCTTTGGCCTCTTCGAGCGCATCCGCGCGCCCCAGCAGTCGTGCGGGCGACTGCGGCAGACACGTCAACGCTCCCGAAGGCCCGGAGAGGATCTGCTCGTCCTCACCGGTACAGGCCACCCGCACGGAGCCCTTGGCCACCTGCGTCGTCAATCCAAGGGCATCGCGCACGACGGTGAAGTGCGTTCCGGCCACCTCGATTCGGCCTTCGTCGGCATGCACGGCCAGTTGGACCCCCGACTCGGGGGCAACCCGCACGGTGAGTTCGCCCAGCTGCCAGTCCACGACCAAGTTCCGATCGGTGCCCGTGACCCGGCCCGACCCCGCAACCGTGAGATCGACCTGGTCGCTCCACAACACCCGCTCCGGCACGCTCGCCGCCGCGGCGACGGGAAGGGTGCGGGGCGGCTCAGGCCACAGCAAGAGCCCGGTCAGCGCCACCGCAGCCAAGGCCAATGCGCTGATGGTGAGGCGCTGAGTCCACCGATGCCGTCGTTCGGCACGGCTCCGCGCCAGCCGTCGAAGAATACGCCGGTTCCCCCGGGGATCGGGGTCGGGGAGGTACCGCAATGCGCGCTTGGCGTCCATCAGCCCGCCTCCGCCGAGCGGCCTTCGAACGAGGCCAACCACTCGTCTCCCATCTCGTCGCGCATCGCTTCACGGAAGGCCTTCCGAGCCACCCGGAGCCGCGACTTGACGGTACCGACGGGAATGCCGATCAACTCCGACACCTCGGGCCCACTCCGTTCTTCGAGATCGATGAGCACGAGCACCTCCCGATGAACCGGGGCCAACCCCTCGAGTGCAGCCCACACCGCCTCAGCCGTTTGAGCTGCTTCGACCGTGCGAAGCGGCGACCACCGCCGATCCTCCTCCCGGTCGAGCGACACCCCAGGGACCCAACGCCGCACCCACGCCCGTCGCCGATGGTTGGCGATGACCCGCCGGGTGATGCCGAACAACCACGCCGGGAACTGCCCTGTCGTACGCACCTTGCGGATGCGTCGGCACATGACGATCAGCACTTCGTGAGCAGCATCCTCAGCGTCCACCCGCGGCCCGCCCAATCGGTGGCACCAGACATAGACCTGCGACAGCCACGCCTCGGCCACGGCATCGATGGCATCTTCGTCTCCCGCGATGGCCGCGCTCAGTTCGGCGTCGTTCATCATCGCGTCTCCTGATCGCCACGGGCCCGACGGCCATGGCCCAAATGGAAGCGTTGTCCAAGCTGCACCTGAATCGGCGACAGATCTCGAAGTTCTTGAGTTTCAAACACTAGACGCGTGAGCGCCAAGTCCACCATGACACGCACATCGGTGGTCCAAGACCACTTGCGGTGATGCAAAACTGGGACCGAGGCTCGCGCGCCGACGACCGGCACGATGAACCGTGCCTGGGTGAGACCCTGCTGACGAAACACCCGGTGCGAAACCGCCGCGGTGGGTCCCAGTTCGAATCCCTTCGAAATGGTGGTCAGCAGGTCCAGTCCAAGGTCCCAATGGTTCATGTTCCGCTGGGGCCCTGGCACGGCCACGCCTTGACTCGCGGTGCTCACGTTGGCGTCGAGCTTGAAGCGGTCGTTCGACCACAGGAGCAGGCCAAACTCGACCAGCGGACCCACGTTGAGGTCCGAACGAAGCACGGCCCGAAGACCCAGTCGAAAGGGCGGCAGGACGTACCTGCGTTCGACCTCGATGACCCGGACCGAAGGCTTTGGGGCGGGCGGCTCCGAATCTTGTGCCCCCGCAAGGGCAATACAAGCCCACCCCACCATCATGGCCGCCGATTGGCGTGGAGCTTGCGATAGTTCGAAAGCAGCTCCAACGCGCCGTGGTAGCGCAAAATGAGGGCCGGCTGGATCTCGAAGCGGTTGAGTTCAGAGGTGCGGCCGTCGGGCAACACCAAGTCGGTCCGCGCAAGGTCCATCTTGCCCTGGACGTGAGCGACCACCGCGAGCTTTCGACCCGACACCAGCGGGACGTCGAGCCGCAACTGCGCAGTGGGAACCAGGTGCTGATCAACCAGGAAACCCTGCTGGCGGTACATTCGGTAGCTCGTACCGATTCCTGCGCCGACGGATGCCGCACCGACCAGCGCCACCGTCGCCGAGCCTTCAACGTCGAATTGGCCCATGAGACGCGGCACATCGAACTCGAGGTTCCGAGCAGGAACGCCGCCAATCTCGATATTGAGCCGCAGCCGTCCTCGGCGCACGAGTTCGGTCCCGGCCATGATCTGCGCCGAGCCCACAAGCCCCGAGCGCACCGATCCTCCCACCCGCAGCCACAGGGGTGGTGCCGACAGCACCTTCTGGCCCTCGCGCCGCCATCGGGGCAGATCGGTCACATAGACCTCTCCATCGCCCTCAGGGACCACGATAGGAGCAGGATCGTCGGTGCCCTCATTCTGCACGCCCGACGGAAGAATGACCCGAGCCGCTGTGCCTTCGAGCCGGCCGGGTCGGGTGGTCATGCCCTTGGTCGGTGGCGTTTCCGGAGCCTCCGCTGCTCCCTGAGTCTTCGCGGGGATTCCCTTGGGCGGGGGCAAAGGATGGGCGGGTGGCCGCGGGGCATTCCGCAGGACCTCGCGCAAGAGACCGCGAGCCAAGAAGGCCACCGCTTCGCGATCCGTAGCGGTACGGGGCGCATCGACAACCACGCGTCGTTCTTGACCGTCCTCGGCCACCGCCACGATGCGCCACACCCCGCCAGTGGTCTCGAGCCGAAGCGGTGCTTCGCCAAGCCGCGGCGCCAAGCCCGCGAGCTTTAGTGCCGCCGTCCACGCATCGGCGTCCTCGGTCTTGGGCAACTGGATGCCCGGCTCGGCCGCAGCCGAGGTTGGAACACACCACGCCACCAAGACGCACAGCGCGCAGAGCCAACGTTGCATGCCCGTCCTCCCTTGGTGACGCCATCCGAACCCCGAACGACATCCCACTATGTCCAACGGACCCCGAACCGATCGCACACCGCTACAAAAAAATCACCGCGGACCTCTAAGCCGTCATCCGCGGCGTCCCGTCGTGAGTTTTTCAGCGCCGACGCGTCGGACGAGCCCTCAATCTGCTGAAGAGCCTATCCTTGGCGCCTCGATCGAAACGATCGTTCACCAACCATCAGTCTGGAGCAGATAACTCCGAGTCTGGGCATATCTGACCACTTAGTTAAATAAGCAATCAATAGCCGAATTGATATTTAGGAAGCTATCTTCTTTTCATAAGATGAGCCATGATACCCTTCATGAGTCGACACGCTCTGATTAGTTGGTTAAATCAATAATATTGACTTTGTGAGGCCCGGATTTGAGCCAACCCATGCCTACATGGTGACGGCGTCGGCACAGAGGGAAGCGAGCACTCGCGCAACCCGATATCCTCTGGCTCTTTGGAGGTGATTGTGTCCGACCATCGCGTTTCGGGCCGTCGGACGTGGACCCTTCGGTCGAAGACGGAGCCTGCGGCTCGCTCGGCGCAGGATGCCACGGCAAAGTGGACCCGCGAAGTCCGCGGATGGGCGCCTACGGTCTGGCGGAGGCGCGCATGAGCCGGGCTTGGGCCATGGTCGCATTGTGCGTCGCGCCCTTGGCGTTGACCACCGGCTGCGGAACGAACTGCAACGAATCCTGCATCCGCGTCTACGACGCCAACGAATGCGACGTGCAGTCTCCCGGTGTGCCGACAAGCGAGACGATCGACCGGTGCACCAACCAGTGCCGCAGTGCGCTGTCGCAGGTGGGCCCGGTAGGCGACTACAGCCCCTTTGCGGTGGGTGGGGCGAGCCAGCAACGCATCACCAACGAACGTCAGGCCGCCGCATGGATGGACTGCGTTTCAAGCAGGTCGTGTGAACAGCTCAACGCCGGACAGTGCAACCTCGAACTGTAGCGTTGGCGTCCTCGCCCCTCGCGTTCGCAACGCCCCGGGGCACCCCGCCGACTTTCCGATTGGTCGGGCCGCGCTGGCGCTCGAAGCCGACGGCGTCGCTGTGGTCATCGGCGACACGGTCAAGGATGGCACGCTGGTGGGGGTTCGCGCCCACCCTGACGGGTGGCAGGCCGCCGCACTCGCCGTGAGCGGGATCTACGATCGGTTCCCCTCTCGCAGTCGCCATGCCGAACACACCACGTTGCGCAACGGACTGAGGGGCCTTCGATGGGTCAACGATCCCCGACTCGTCGACCTATGCGCCGACAAAGTGGGTTCCCAGGCTTGGCTTGCCGAGCGCGTGCCCATGCCCGAAATCGAGACCGATCCCACCCGGTTCGCGGACTGCCTCAACGCGTGGGGAGCCGCATTTGCCAAACCACGCTTTGGCGCCTTTGGGGCCGGGATCGAGCGAGTCACACCGGGTATGCAGGTGGCTCCTCGGCGCATCAGCTCGGTCAAAGAGGTTCACGAGCCCACGATCCTCCAGCGAGCCGTGGCTGCGCCCTCCGGGTTCGCAGGGATTGCGCTGCGGATCTTGGTGCAGCGCACGGTGGAAGGCCCCTGGTGGGCCGGCCCGGCCGTGGTCCGTCATCACCGAGCAGACCCGGTGGTCAATGCGGCTCGAGGGGCCCATGTCACCGATGCCGCGGGCTGCGCGGAGGTGGATGAGCCCGCCGCCCAGGCGCTCGCAGTCTTGGTGGCGGAGCGACTTGCGGAAGCACCTGGGGGAGAGGGGTTGGTGGAGATCGGGGTCGACCTCGTAGTCGATGACAACCGTGTGCCTCACGTGATCGAAGTCAACTCTCGTCCGCGTGGTCGTCTCGAGGTGCTCGCGACGCAAGACCCCGCACGCTACCGGACCCTTCATCTCGAAGCCTGCGCACGGCCCCTGCGATGGCTCGCGGCGCGCGCGGACGACGGAACCTCCGCAGGACGAGTTGATGGACGAATCAAGTGAATTGAAACAGACTGCGGCAACGTGGATCTCCGACACGCAATCCGAGGCCGGGCAACAGATCCAAGCGCTGCGCATGACCTTGCAGAACGCGGTCGGAGAGCTGGCCCGCAACATTGCGGACCGTTCCTCCGGGCGACTACCGCCCCTGCACGAGATCGAACAGGATGCCCAGCTCTTCCTCTCGACGGTGCGTCAGGGCATCTCCGAGATGGTCGACACCTTGGCCACCCACCTGATGGAGCGAACCTCCGTCCTCGAACAGGTCACGGATCCAGAAGGCGTGACCGCACGCGAGACGATGCAACACCTCGAGCGGCTTATCCGCGGCGAAGAGGTGCGCATCGGCCAGTACCTGTCGGGCTGGATCGATGGCGGGGCGGTCGCCTTGGTGCTGCAAGACCTCCGCAAAGGGCAACTTGGCGACCGAGTCGCCTACCATGCCGCGATTGACCGTGCGCTGGCCTTCTTTGTGCCTCAGGTCGAGGAAGGCATCTCGCAATGGCTGACGGGGCTCCGCAACGCGGTCCAACGCCTCACGGGCCGAGGAAGCCCGGTCGAGCCCGTGCACGCCCCCTCGACGTCTGTAGGGCGCAAAAAGCGCTTGCAACGACTGGTGGAGAAGGCCACGGCGTTGCGGGTTCGGGTGAAGAACCTCCCCAACGACCCAAGCGATCGCTACCTCGACCGCCTGGAAGCCCAACTCGCACAGTTCGCCGAAAAACGTGCCCAACAGATGCTGGCCAACCAGGCGCGACAAGTCCGCCTCCAGGAACTGATGAGCTTCGCCGCCACGCTCGGCGTTCGTGCAAAGGGGATTCCCGACAATCCAAGCGATGCCTGGCTCAACCGGATGGAAGGCAAACTCGCGGCGTTGGCGGTCAACAAGGGGGTGCCCTTTCCCAAGGGCATCAAACCGCCCCAGCCCGCCGAAATCGGGGTCACCCACGAGCCCTCGCAGGAACGCACCCACCTGCCTCCGCTGCCTGGCGAGCCCGATCCCGTCTCCCCGTTCGCCAACGAACCCGACGACGATGACTGGGTTTCCGACATGGAGCAGAAGCTCGCGATGGCCCTCGCCGAACGCCGGGACACCAGCGAAGCCCGTCGAGAGCAGGACTCCCAGCGTCAGAATCGACTCGAAGCGGTCTTGTCCCGAGGAGAACAGCTCGACGTCGATCTGGGACCGGTTCCGGAAGCCCCGACCGAAGAGTGGCTCGAACGGGCCGAAAAGCAAATCGAGAGCGCATTTACACGAAGCGTCGAGCACACCGGCATCAACCTCGACATCAACACCCGCGAATTGCGCCTCAAAGCCGTCATCCACGCGGCCGAGGACGCGCTCATCGATCTTGGAGAAGTGCCATCAGACCCCGATGATCAATGGCTGGTGTGGGCCGAGGCGCGGGTCTTCGACATCCATCCCGTGCAGCTCGAAGCCGAATCCGCGGCGCGGCCCGAAGCCTACCTCGTGTTGCGCGAGAACACCCCCCAAGAACAGACCTGGCCCGTCAACGAGGAAGAACTCACGATTGGCCGTTCCCGCGGCAATGTGGTGCAGGTGACCAACGACAACACGGTGTCACGACACCACGCGGTCGTCGTGAAGCAAGGCAACGCCTACATCGTGACCGACGTGGGGTCGCGCCTCGGTACGTTCGTCGACGAGCAACGCATCGATCGCCAGCATGTGCTGCGGGGCGGCGAGACCATTCAACTGGGCGAAACGACGCTCGTGTTCCGCAGATCGTAGCCGAGATGAAGGCTCGGGGCTGAAGTTCGATGACTCTTCGGGGACGCCCTTCGCGGTCCCCCGGGAAGAGGCATGAACGAGGCAATGACCATCGAGGTTTCGCTTAGAACGGCAGGCCTCGCCACGGTCACGCTGGCCCCCTTGGCTACCCCAATCGGCTTGTGGTTGGCCCGACGCCGTCAGGGGATTGCGCTGGTGGTAGAGGCGGTGGTGATGGCGCCCTTGGTCGTGCCACCCGTCGTGGTTGGCCTTGGCCTGTCCTGGCTCATCGGGCCGCTGGGCCCTCCCGACGGTTCGGGTCGCCTGGTCGCGACGGTAATGGCCGGCGCCATCGTCGGGCTCCCGTTGTTCGTACGCGCGGTTCGTCTGCAGCGCGAGAGTGTGGACGACCGGCTCCTGCACGCCGCACGCAGCCTCGGCGCAAGCCCGCTGCGAACCTTTGCATGGATCACCCTGCCCCATGTGTGGCCGGGCATCGTACTCGGCGCAATCCTCGCATTTGCAAGAGCCCTCGGTGAGTACGGGGCCACGCTCCTCTTCGCCGGACCCGGCCCCACTCTACCCTTCGCCATCGCACAAGCCGAAGCGCCCCTCGAAGACCCGACGATTCTGAAGTTGGGCCTGCTGTCATTTGGGGTGTCGATGTCGGCCGTGCTGGCCTTTCAACTTCTGACCCGGCGGGCGTTGTGAGCGTCTCGCTATCGGTTCAGGGCACAGAGGGGGAGCTGACGCTCGACGTGCGGGTAGACCTTCCGCCTGGGGTGACCGGAGTGCTCGGCGCGAATGGCTCAGGTAAGACGACGTTGCTCCAGGCCATCGCCGGATTGGTCAAGACCGAAGGCGACATCGTTGTCGATGGCACCGTCTTTCAGGATGCCACCACGTTCCTGCCGCCAGAGCAGCGCCGGGTGGGATTGGTGTTCGATGACCTTCGGCTGTTTTCGCACCTCTCGGTCCGGCGAAACGTGCGATTTGGCGCAACGGGTCCGCTGCACGAAGTCATCGCACTGCTTCAACTGCACGACCTACTCGACCGGCGGGTGCCTTCCCTGACCCACGAAGAAAAGCAACGGGTGGCGGTCGCCCGAGCCCTGGCGATGCGCCCTCGCCTTCTCGCCTTGGATGAGGGGCTCACGCGGGGCGGCGAAGTCGTGCCCTGGCTCCGAGACGTGGTGCGCCAAGCCGCGGTCCCGACCTTGCTCGTCTCATCGACCCCCACGAACTTGTTGCCCTTTACCCACCACCTGCTCGTGCTGAAGAAGGGCCGTGTGGTGTCCCAGGGCGACGTCGCCACCCTGGTTTCGGACCCGCTGGCGCTGCCTGTCTTGCATCGCTTGGGGTTGGCGAATGTGTTTCGTGTCACCGGACTGCGGTCGGACCGTGACTGTCTATGGGCCCAGACCGCCGATCTCGAACTGTGCCTGCCCGAAGCACCGGGTCCTCATGTACGTCACGTGGCACTACGACCCAGCGATGTGCTGCTCGCCAACGGTCCCATCCCGGTGAGCACCGCGCGCAACGTGCTGGCCGGCACCGTCCGCGACATTACCGGTCTTCCCGACCGCACGATGGTCTTGCTCGACGTCGGCGTGCCGCTCATCGTGGAGGTCACCTCGTCGGCCGTGACCGACCTTGGCCTTCGGATCGGTCAATCCGTCACGGCCCTCATCCAACCCGGAGCGTTTCGCTGGCTGTAGGAGCCTCGATGCCGACGATCGCATAGGGGAAGCGTCGGCTCCTGGAGGACCCCATGCGTTTGCTGTTGCGTTGGCTTGTCATTGCGATTTCCCTCGGCATCACGGCCTACCTGCTCCCCGGAATCGGCATCCGTGATTGGCAAGCCCTCATCGTTGGGTCAGCCGTTCTCGGGCTGGTGAATGCGATTGCGAAGCCCGTACTCACGGTGCTCACCTTCCCCATCACCGTGCTCACCCTGGGCCTCTTCCTGTTTGTCGTGAATGGGCTTTCGTTTGCTTTGGCCGCTTGGTTCGTGCCCGGATTCGAGGTGCTCAACCTCGGTTGGGCGATGCTCGGCGCCATCGTCGTAAGCATCATCTCGTGGTTCCTGTCGGGACTTGACGACGTCGGTAGCGACGACCGCGACGACCGTTAGAACGTCCCGCCCTGAAGGCGAATCAGCAGGGCTAACCTTCGGTCTTCCCAATACTCGAGTTCGTGTAGGGACGGGTCTTTGCTCGTGGCCTGCTTCCAGTGCGCCTCGCTTCGAAACACGAGCGCCGTCCACAGCAAGTCGCGTTGCGTGGCTTGGAGAGGGACTTTGGCCGGCACTTCAAACATCGTGTGGCAACGGGCACAGGTCGCGGTGAGTTCAACGAGCTGGTCGGCTGCCTCATCGAGATTAGACGACACGGCGAGTTCCGCTCCGCCTTGTCGCACGCGTTCGAGCATGACAATCGCGGGTGGCGGCAGTCGCGGAATCTCACGTTTGACGGCCAGCGAGGCTCCGGCTCGGTGAACGCCATCCAAGTCCTGCGCAATGACCGCATCCCGCGCACGATGAACCGCCACCTGGTGGTTTCGCATTGCGTTGGTGCGAGCGCCATCGTCGGCGGGCACGACCAGCGGCTCGGCCTCCCCACCGAGGCTGCAGGCCAGCCATCCGAGCATCCACATGGCGTTCTTCCCTGTCCTCAGAGAAACGCCCCATTAACCCAGCCCGAGGACTCCGCGAAAGCCTATGCAGGCGCGGGTTCAACCCAGGACGAGAGCGCGGGGGTGGGTCAGCCGACGGCTCCCTTGAGCGGCATAGACTTTGCATACCTCCACACCGTTGAGGTCCACCGTGAAAATCTTCCAGGCCATCGACGTCCGCTCCCCAACCGCCGAGTCCGAAGTCCTCCAGGGGGCCAATTGGGCGAAGTCGTTTGGAGCCACACTCGATCTCGGTTTCGTCGACGACTACGAATACAGCGCTTTCCGCATCCGTGACGGTCGCATTCGCGACAAGGTTGTCGCCCAATGGCAGGAGGTGCAGGAGTCTCATCGAAACGAACTCGAACGGCTCGTCGACACGTTGCCGCAGGAAGTTCGGGGGGAAGCCCGCTACCTACAAGGCAGCCCGGCTCCCACGCTTCTCGGGCTCGACCCCGGCTACGACGTGCTGATCGTGGCAACTCAAGGTCGAAAGGGCCTCGCCCACGCGTTTCTCGGCTCGGTAGCCGAACGGGTGGTTCGGGAAAGCGCAGTTCCGGTGTTGGTTTTGCGAAGACCAGGTGTGGAGGCTGACGATGGCAATGCTGGTACGTGACGTGATGACCCGAGACCCCGTCATTGTGGGTCCTGAAACCACCACCGTGACGCTGCGCGAAGTGATGCGTCAGCGCCACATCCACCATCTTCCGGTGGCCGAGGATGGCCGGCTCATCGGCGTGGTAGACGCAACCCAGGTCTTTGGCTGGGCCCCTCGCACGGCGACCGCCGCCGATCTGGCGGGTCGGACAGTGGAGGCGCATCCCGAAGAGGGGCTGTTCGAGGTGCTCGGTCGATGTGCGTGGTCCCCCCGCGATGTGTGCGTGGTGACCCATCCCGATGAAAACGTCATCCTGGGCATCCTCACCGACCGAGACATCATCCGGCTTGCGGCCCAGACGATCGAACCCGACCGGCTGGTCGACGAAATTGCATCCACGTCGCTCGTTACCGCCGCTCCCCTCGCCACGGTCGGCGAGTGCCTGCACCGTCTGCGGGAGCAGATGTTTCGTCACCTCGTCGTGATCGACGATAGCGGCTGCCTCCAGGGCGTTGCTTCGCTGCGTGCGCTGCTGGTCACCGATGCCCGAGGCCCCGTCGCCTCAACCCTGCCTACACCGGCTCCGCAAGGTCCCTGGACCCTCACCATTCGCGATGCCGCGGCCCTCATGGAGCGCCTCGACATCGATGCCCTTCCGATCGTGAACGACGAGGGCGCCCCCGAAGGCCTCGTGACGGTGACGGACCTGTTGCGGGCGCTTCGCAGCACGGCCGAGGTGGTGGCTTAGTTCCAGTTCACGAGCGGGTCGAAGGGATCCTCGTCGAAGCCGATGGACGCAAGCGAGGTCCCTCCGGACACCTCGGTGAGTTCAAGTCGGGTTGGCCCAATCTGGTGCGACGTCGAAATCCATGCGCCGGTCGGGAGCTGCACCCAACCGTCCCACGTGGCCTTGAGGCCTCCGATGGGAATGATCTGGACCCACATTCGCCAGGCGGAGGGGCGGTTCGTCTCGGGGTCGAGTTCCCACCAGTAGGCATCTCCGGGCGTAACGCCACCGGACCCGTACTCGATGAACAAGCCCTGCACGCGTTTGATCTCGACGACGCTCCGGGTCACCCCCGAGTCGTTAAGGTTGTCAAAGGGCTGCAGCCAGAAGGTGTCGTTGATGAACGAGGACCAGGCCTTCTCGACGAGCTTCTCACGCATCTTGCCGTAGACTTCTTCGCCGCCTTTCCAGGCCCGTCCGACCCGCCGGTCCGTGCGCTGCAACACCACGTTCTTGCCCCATTCAACCCGCGACAGCCCTCGTTCGCGGTCCCACACGTGTTGGTTGCGACCACCGAAGGTGAACCGAATGGCCTTGGTCTTCTGCCAATCATCAAGGTGGACCGCCTCTCGGATTCGGTCTGCCATTTCTTGTGCGGGCGGCCCTTCAAAACCGGTCGCCGGACGACTCTTGCTGAGTGCGACCGACACTGCTCCCAGCGCCAACATCACAAGCACGAACCCCAGGGCTACGCGCCCTACTCGCTTCCACATCATCTCGTTCTTCTCCCGTGGATCCGGCTGTCAGGTTGGTATGTTCGAAGTCAGGAGGATGACGAGCATATGTGGTGGTTCCTTGCGACGGCACTGGCGGGCTCGGCTGCCGATCAGTCCCTCGCCGTCGTTCTCGACGAAACGGCCTCAACCAGGTCCCGAATGCGGGCGGCCAAAGAACTTGGGCGGCTCGACCCGAGCAGTGACGAGGCGCAACGAGCGGTGACCGCGCTGGCCGGCACGCTACAGGCCGAGTTGCCTGCCAACTTGCCCGAGGCCATTCGAAAGACCCTGGTGCGCCTCGGAGCCACCCAGGTTTGGACTCGCGAACTTGGGTCGGCCGATGTGCCGACGCGCCGACGTGCCGCGGATCTGCTCGGGCAGGAGGGGAACCGTGAGGCAGGACCAGCATTGGTGGCCCAACTCGAAGACCCCGACGCCTCGGTGCGAGAGGCGGTCGCGGGGGCGCTCGGGGGGTACCCTGCCGCGGGTGCGGTAGCCCCGCTGATTTTACGGCTGCAAGACACGTCCATCGGCGTACGACTGGCAGCGTCACAGTCTCTTGGCTTCCTCGGCGGCGAAGAAGCTGCCAAGGGCTTAGCGAAGGCACGGATTATCGAACAGGACCGAGTCGTCCAGCACTACCTGGACGTCGCCCTCCAGCACATCCGTGGCCAGAGCCGCCCATGAAAACCCCCACCACGCTCTTCACCGGCTTTCTTGGAGTGGGGAAGACCACTTCCATCCTTGGTGCATTCGCCCATCGGCCCCCGGACGGACGTTGGGCCGTCCTCGTCAACGAATTCGGTAAAGTCGGCATCGATGGAGCCATCCTCGAAGACCACGATGGACTGACGGTGGCCGAAGTGGCGGGAGGATGCATCTGCTGCAGCGCCGGACTTGCGCTTCGTACCGCACTTGTGCGCCTCCTAAGAGAGGTCAGGCCCGATCGGCTCCTCATCGAGCCCACGGGCCTTGCCCACCCTGCCACGGTCATCGACACCCTTCGGAGCCCTGGCCTGCGTGAAGCGGTCACCGTCAACGCGGTCATCGGCCTGGTCAACCCCCGACACTGTCGCAGTGAGCGCCATCGGGAGAGCGAACCCTGGCAGGACCAGATCCGACTCGCCGACATCCTGTTGGCCACCCACGACGACGTGGTGACAGACGAAGACCGCGAGGCCTTCCAGGAAATCGCGCAAGCCCAGTGGCCCAAGAAGCTGGTGGTAGACCACATCGCCCATGGTGCAATCGACCCGGCATGGCTCGACATGCGGCCGGCCTCCACCACCGAACGCACGACCCACGTGGAACACTCCGACCACGCTGAGGCCCAGACCATGAGCTTCGTGTGGCCACCGGAGACCGCGTTCAGCCAAGACACCCTCGAACTCGCGCTTCAGCGCTTGGTCCGCCCGAGCCCCCACTTTCCCGAAGGAATATGGCGACTCAAAGGCATTTTCCGTATGGTGGGCGAACATGGTCGGAGCGGGTGGTACCTCGTTCAGGCCACCCCAGACACCATTTCGATGTCGCCCATTGGGCACCGCCGTGACTCCCGGGTGGACCTCATCGTTCCCCCCGCACCCCAGGCGAATTTCGATGGCGCGTTCGCCGAACTCGAGGCGACGCGCCTTCGATAAACGCTACTTGCGCTCGGGCATGGGGGCGTCACGGTCGAGTGGGCACTTGCCGTCGGTCGTGCCGGCAATGAACTCATCCGCGAACACGCCGCCCTGCTCAAGGCCATCGATGACGAGGTTCCCGTAGCTGTCTGCGCCGAGCGGAAAGATGTCGACCGATGACCATAGGCCAACCCAACCTCCGACCGATCCATCTGCCTCTTCGTAGGTAATGTCGATGCCGAAGAGCTGATCCCAGGTGTTGTTGCCCCCGTCACCCTGGCCAACTTCGTCGATCCAGTACTTGTAGACGATGGCCTGGAAAGGCTCGCCTTCGGCCGGCTCGACGTCGACGAGCCGATAGAAGCCCTTGAGGTCGTACCAAATCTTCGCGAGCGGGTTTTCCTTGCGCGTCGGCTGCTCGAAACGAAGCGTGTCACAGCCGTCGAGGCCGTAGCAATCTTCGCCCTCTGAGAAGGTCCGCTGGGCCCACACGGTGGTGTCGGATTCAATGCAAACCCGGTTGACCTCGAGGGCAACGTTGACGTTGCCCTCATACGACGCACTGGATTGTCGCGCGAGACCGATCGGCACTTGGTCAGCGGCCTTCACCCCAGATGGGATCGACAATTCGCCGAGGTTCTCTCCGTCCAGGATGTCAAGCTGCACCGCACGGTCGCGGGCCGACATCGTGAAGTCTTCGCTCTCATTCAGGGTCCGCAGCTGTGCGACCCCTGCGGCCAGTTCCGCGGTATCCTCGTCGCCAGCATGCAAGAACAGAAACTCCGCCAAGTTGGTGAGTTCGGCGGGAGCCTCCGCCGGCGGCGACGCACATCCAACCAAGCCCGCGACAAGCGCGATTCCTGCGATCCGCATGGGTTCCTCCTTCATCGATCCCCCAAAGGGGAGTCGAAGGAGTATACGCGGGTTGTCCGTTCGGTGGCAGGACCGTGACGTCACCCCAAGCGAATGGCCTGTCGTCGAGCCGCATGCCGAGGCAGACCCGTTTTCCCGTCACCGGTCCGCTCGACCTTCGTCGCACGGTGCGCGGAACCGCGCAGTGGGGCGCCTCGACCTGGCTTCGGACCGACCACACAGGGGCCTGGTATGCGGAACGAACGGAGGAAGGTCCGGCCACCGTCCGTTTGGTGCTCGACGGGCCCACCCTTACGGCAACGGCGTGGGGTCCAGGAGCGGACCGCCTGCTCGAACGGACGCCTGCGATTGCGGGATTGGAAGATGAAGAGGCACCGGTGGTGGTTGCTCATCATCCGGTGGTCGAACAAGCCCTGCGCCACGCACGAGGCCTGCGAATCGGTCGCCTCGACCGCATTCTCCCCACGCTGGTCGGCGCCATCGTAGGACAAAAGGTCACGGGGCTTGAAAGTCAGCGGTCTCTGCGTCGTCTAGCGCGCCGCTATGGGCAGCGCGCTCCGGGCCCGCGCGATGACCTTTGGCTTCTGCCTTCCGCGAGGACCCTTCGGGGACTGCCCTACGCGGCGTACCATCCCCTTGGCATTGACCGACGACGCGCCATGGTGGTCATTGAGGTGGCGCGACGGGCGAATCGGATCGAACAGCTGGTTGGCCAACCTTCGACCGAAATCGACCGCAAACTGCAGACGCTGCGCGGCATTGGCCCATGGACCACCGGAGTGGTCATCCACGAAGCTCTCGGAGACCCTGATGCATTGCCCATCGGGGACTACCATCTGCCCAATGTCATTGCGTACAATCTTGCCGGTGAGCCCAGGGCGGATGACGCACGCATGCTTCAATTGTTGGAGCCCTACCGTGGCCAACGGGGGCGGGTAGTTCGGTTGTTGAAGTTGTTTGGATCGACGCCACCAAAGTGGGGCCCTCGGTCAGAAGCCCGTGACATCTCCTCCTTCTAAGCGCCGTCTGGCTCAAGACTCACGCTGCCGCGCCGATCGTCCAGCGGAGGGCTGCGCGGATGCTCGCACCAGGACAGCACGACCTCGACGGGGCACTGGCCCGAATCAACCAACTGGGCGTCTTTCCGGATGCTGCGATTCGCATCTTGGACGTCACGCAGGATCCCACCGCACAGCTGACGGATCTTGAGCGGGCGGTGGCTTCGGACCCCGTGTTGTCGGCCCGGGTTCTCCAGGTCGCCAATTCGCCGTTGTATGGCCTCTCCCAGAGCATTGGCACCCTGTCGCGCGCGGTCCAGATGCTCGGGATGGACGGCACGCGAGGGGTGGCCTTCGCCCTAGCCGTTAGCGCGGTCGGGGCTCATGGAGGTCCGCTCTGTCATGAGCTGTATCTACATGCGCTAGCCTCGGCTTCGGTGGTTCGATTGGCGGGACCGCTGGCCAATGGGGTCCACAGCGGCATGCTCTTCGTGACCGCCCTCGTGCACAACCTAGGCCTGCAACTGCTCCTGATCCTCGAGCCGGAATCGTCGCGAGCCCTCCTCGAACGGTTTGGTCACAATGCGATGCTCACCAAGGCCGAGCGCGTTCACTTCGGCTTCGATCACGCCCAGTTGGGCGCTGAAGGCATGCGCCAGTGGGGTCTGCCCGACCCCGCCGCAGAACTCATTGCGCATCACCACGACCCGGTCGCCAAGACCCAACGGTCTCGGGCCCTGCTCGCGATCGCGGACGACGTCGCCGATGCCATTTTGGCAGGCGACACGGTGGCGGGAATTGCCGCCCTCGCTTCCGACCATCCTCTCGGTGCTCCCCTCGGACTCTCCGACGTTCACTGGATGACCGTAGTCGACCAAGTTCCCGAGGTGATGTCTGAACTCACCGTCTAGAGTGGCGTGCTTCGACCCTCGAAGGAATGATGGAGGCTCCCCAAAGGGAGGAAGGCGTGACCGATGAGCTGGCACGAGGGCGGTTTTTGCGGCTGGTACGCCGCGACGGATGGGAGTGGGCGGAACGCACCAACGTGACGGGCGTCGTCGTCATCGTTGCCCAAACGCCCAACAACGCGGTGTTGTTGGTGGAACAACCACGCATTCCCGTGGGTGCACCCGTTATCGAGTTTCCAGCAGGGCTCGCGGGAGATGTCGACGCCACCGAGGCGCTGGCGACCGCCGCAGCCCGCGAACTCGAAGAAGAGACGGGGTTCGCGGCAGAAACGATGATTCGCGTAACCGAAGGTCCGGTTTCCGCGGGCATGTCGAGTGAGTCCCTCACGTTCTTTGTGGCCAAGGGACTGAAGCGAGTCGGGCCTGGCGGAGGCGACGGAAGCGAGCGAATCACGGTCCACGCGATTCCCCGCGATGAAGTGGATGCTTGGCTTGTCGCCCGCCAAGCTGAGGGAACGTTGGTCGATCCAAAAGTCTACGCCGGACTCTACTTTCTCGATCGCGCATGATCGGCCTTTTCCTCGTCGTACTGGCCGGCCCGGCGTTCGCACAGACGGCCCCGGTCCTCACCACGGCACCCGAACCGGTCGTGGGGGAGACGGCGACCCGCATCGGCCTTCGACTGACCGTAGACGCCACCGGCCAGGTCACCGAGGTTCAAATTTTGGTTTCGAGCGGTGTCCCTCGTCTCGATGCCCTGGCTCAGACGCGCGCACGTACGTTGACGTTCACGCCGGCCCTCGACCCTCTGGGGCGCCCAGTCGCGGTGACCCTTCGCCTCGATTACCCCGTCCAAGCCTCCGAAGACGATACTTCGGGCATCCTTGAGCTGGTGGTCGAAGGACAACGGCAAGCCCCCCCTCGACCGTCCGTGACCCTGGACGATATTCGCTATCTGCCTGGTAGCGGCGGCGACATCGTACGAGCCGTTCAGAACTTGCCGGGCGTCGCTCGCCCGCCGTTTGGCCTGGGCCAGCTGCTCATCCGGGGGACGGCCCCCGAAGACAGTGCGTTCTACCTCGATGGGGTGCGCATTCCGTCCGTGTTTCACTTCGGTGGCCTGTCGACGGTCATCAACGCGGATCTGTTGGCAGACGCCACGCTCTTCGCAAGCAACTACAGCGCTCGCTACGGCCGCTCCCTCGGCGGGGTGGTCGACCTCGCGCTCGATGACCGTCCCCCTCTCGCCACGACCGGCTACGCCTCGATCGACCTGTTTCAGGCCACCGCGTTCGCCTCGGTGGCCCTGCCGAAGACGTCCCTCACCGCTTCGGTCCGCCGGTCCTACATCGATGCCGTGTTGCAACCCATCCTGCCCAGCCTGGTCGAGCAGACCGTTCGTGCTCCCCGTTTTTTCGACGCCCAAGCCCGCGTGTTGACCAGGGGCGCACGACGCTCCTTCGACACCTTGGTTCTCGCCTCCAACGACGCGTTTGCCGTGCTAGGGGAGGAGGAGGACACGCCGATCGTCTCGATTCGCTCCGGCTTCCTCAAGGGTCGACTACGCCTGCGTTCTCGGGGAGATCACCGCTGGGACCATGAGGCCGCACTCTTGATTGGCCCCGAGTGGCAGACACTCCAACTCGAAGACGACGGCATTGCCCAGGAACAGGGGATGGTGGCCAACGCGCGGGCGGAAATGACTCGCACCACAGGACCGTTGTTTTGGCGTTTCGGAACCGATCTGGCGTTCGAAAACCAACGCTGGGCCTTCGATGTGCCCACGTTTGGCGCCCCCGACGAGGGCCAGGGCTACGCGATATTGCCCGCGGGCTACGCAGAGGCCACTGCGCGTACCGAACGGATGTCCTGGCGCTTGGGATTGCGCGGCGATCTTCAGGTCGTACGCTTTACCGAGGACCCCGAGCCGGGCGCCTCCCTCGACCGTCGCGCCGGGACCCTCGACCCCCGAGCCGTGATTCGCTACCGGCCCTTCGAGGGCGCGACCCTCTCGTTGTCGGCGGGTCGGTTCAGCCAGTTTCCTACCCTTCGGCAACTCGAGCCGGCGGAAAGCCAGGCGCTGGGGCCGGCGAGCGCAACCCAACTCGCCCTGACGTGGCAACAGCGACTCCTCGACCGCTTCGATCTTCGCGTCACCGGCTTTCACACCGAACTCGGGGGATTGGTGGTGGGTCGCCAAGACGCCTTCGAGTTCTTCACCACGCCCCCGAAACCTGGCCCCACCGACGATGGCGACTGGGCCAACGATGGCAACGGGCGGGTGGATGGCGTGGAGTTTCAACTTTCCGCTCGCGGGTCGAAGACCCTGGGGTGGATTTCGGCCACCTTTGCCCGCTCCACCCGCCAGGACCGACCTGACGATCCGTACCGTCCCTACGCCTACGACCAGCCCATCAACCTGGTCGCTCTGCTCACCCGCCAGCTGGGTCGAGGCTGGCGGGTCGGGGGACGCCTTCGCTATTCCTCGGGCACCCCCTACACCGCCGTCCGGTTCTCGATTTACGATCTCGAAAATCGACGGTTCATCCCCGTGTTCGACGATGAGTTCGGATCACGAACGTCCTCGTTTGCCGCACTCGATCTGCGCGTCGACAAAACGTGGGAGTACGCTCGGTGGCGGTTGTCGCTGTACCTCGATGCGACCAACGTCACGAATCGCCGCAACGTAGAACTCATCACGTTCAATCAAGACTTTACCGAAGAACGTCCCATCACAGGGCTGCCCATCGTTCCCGCGTTCGGACTGCGGGCCGACTTCCCTTGACCACAACGGCGAAGCGGCCATCTTCGAGGTCGAGGTCGCCCACTAAACGCGTTCAGCGGGCAGGGCTACGACGTCCCATTGCCCTACCGTGACCTCTACGGCATCGACCCGAGCCTGCAACAGCCGCGTGTGCCGCCAGGCCTCAATCATGGATCGATCCCCGTGAATGAGGCTGGCCTGTGCCGCCGTGTCCTCAATCAGGCGCCGAACCATCGCCCGCTGGCGGCTCTCGACCTGCCAAGGCGCCGCCACGGCACGGACATCGTAGCCACGAATGCGCAGGTGATCGGCCAGCCACGTCGCAGCGTGGGGTCCCGCTCCGGTCACCCGCTGGTGCAGACGCACCGCGGCCTGAAGTTGCTCGTCGTGGGGATGCCGCGGATGCCAACGTACCGAACCATCCGGTACGGGCCCTGCGAGCAGGGGAGCCCGGGAGCGCGCCACCCAACTCGACACCAACGCGAGGCCTTCGCTATCAACCCCGGCCAGGTCGGTGACCAAAACGCCATCCACCGCAACCGCCCAGTCGGCGAGTTGGTGGGGCCCTCGCTGTTCGATCGAGGCCAGGCCATCGGGAACCATTTCGAGCAGCGCGTGGTCTGAATCCACCACGGTGAAGGTCCACCGTTGAGCCACCTCAAACTGGGACCGCAACCACTTCACCGTCGAGCCGATTCCATCTCCCAACGACACAACATGCGCCTCGTCAGGCATATGGCCCACAAACGTCTCCGCGAAGGGGAGGTAGCGGGCTGCACCATCGAACGGTGCGCGTCGCGCCAATGCAGCGGCGGTACGGTGATTCACGTTGTCAGCCCAAGCGAGAGATCGTCGATCTTCGTGGTACCATCGATTGTTGTCCGTTGGGTCAACGGGATCGCCCGAGGCTTCAGGTCCCCTTGCGCGGAGCGATGACCGAACATGCATCCACTGCTTGCTCTCCTCGTCACCGTGGCGACGGCAGCCACCGAAATCCACCCCATCGAATTGCGGTCGATGGTTGAGGAAATCGCTCCGGTTGTCGAGCAGGTCGCAGGTCGTCCATTTCTGCGCCTGCCTCCGGTGGTCGCGACCGATGAAGCACAGCTTGAAGCTGTCATCTTCAAAGAACAGGTCCACCTTTCGATGACCCAGGGCCTTCCGGCCGAAGCCGCCGAGCATCACGCCCGCGTGGTCGCTCACGAAGTCGCGGATTCGTTCGCGGGCAAATATGGATTCCTCGACAAGGTCCTCTACGTCTCGGTCGAGGGCATCGCCCATCGCCTGGCCGCCCAACGAGCCCCGGCATGGCTACTGCGCCCCATGGTGCGCGTGGTGCTGGCGCATGAACTTGCTCATGCCCTTCAAGATCAACACACCGATCTGGCCGCCATGGCGACCCGAGCCCGTGGAGAGGACGCCGTTCTCGCGATCAACTGTGCGGTCGAGGGGCACGCCGTCTGGGTGCACGAAGCGGTGGCCGCTCGCATGGGGCTGTCTGACGCCCTTGACGTGATGACCGAACTGCTCGGCACCGACCGCGCGCTTGACCCATTGCTCAACCCAAGCGCCTACCACAACACTTATGTGTACGGCCTCGGTCGGGACTTCGTGGCGTTTCACGTTCATCACGGCGGAACCGAGCAAGTCTGGAAGGTGCTCGAGCGCCCTCCCGCGACCACCCAGCAAATCGCAACGCCCGCGCGGTGGGCGTCCCGTCGGTCGCTGTCCTGGCCTTCGACCGAGCTGCGACGTGCCGTTCGGCGTCTGGCGCCTCGCAAATGGATGACCGACACCCGACGCATGGGGGACTACGAAATCCGCGATCAACTGCTTCGCGCCGAAGCCTCCGAGGTGTTGGCGGATGCGCTGGTTGATGGCTGGAATGCGCGGGCGATTGGCGCGGCCAACCAAGGCCTTGAGGTGCAACACCTCCGATTCGAATCGGCGGAAACGGCAACCTCGTTCGTCGTCCAGATGCGCATCGGAGCCAATCGCCAAGTGGAACTCTTGGATGGCGATCCGTTCGTTCGAGCCACGTCGGGTCAGCTCGACTGTGGGGAAGGCTGGACGACCGCCCGCGAAGGCATCACGGTGGCCCTGTTCGGGGACCTTGGTGAGGACGAGTCATCGCCGCAAGATAAGCGCAATGATCAGCTCGGACGACTTTGGGTGTCCGATCGAGAACATGTGCTGCAGGTCATTTTCGTAAATGCGCGAGTTTCCGACGCTCGGCTGTGCCGCGTGCTCCGTCCTCTGGTGCATTCACTCGGGTCGGCTCGGAACTCGAGCAGCCGGCACGGCGAATCGACGGCGGGCCCGCTCGAGTTTTGGCAGATTGATCCGCAATAATGTACGCGCCATGCGCCGGGCTCGGTCGCCGTAGTAAGGCCGAAGTGCGGTTTCAAGGTGGGGCTCGATGTCGGAGAGTTTCGCGCCACCCCCGACCACCTTGTAGAGCCGCTTGGCGACCGCCGGCCCGGCGTTGTAGCCGATATAGACCAACAAGAGGTTCCCCCCTAAGTCTTCGGACAACTCGTCGACGAAGGCGACGCCGGCTCGAATCGAACGTTCGGCGTCAAATCGAGCATCGGTGAGGTCGCAAGGGAACTGGCTGCTGACTCGCGAAACCGCCGTGGGGTCGGTCTCGAGGGCGACCTGAACCTTCCAAGGGACCTTGCAGTCCGTGCAGCCACACGCAGAGACGCCCCCGGCTCCGAAGATGTGTCGGAAGGGAGGCCGCTGTGCGGTGCTGACGCAGAATTGCATGAGGCCCGAACACCCCGTCGGTGACACGGCGTACTGTTTGCCACTCGACTCGACCCACATCACGGCCTTGGTATCGGCAAAGCGGTCGAGGTCGCTCTTCGCGGCCTGCATCAAGATGGGGTCCCACCGGTCCATGAGCGGAATCGAAGCCGAGTCGAGGGTGGCCTGAAACGCCGCAGCATCCACCGGTTGTTGCACCGGCGTGGGCTCGACAAGCACCGGGCGACCCACGGCGAGCCACGCATCGAGCGCCCGAAACAGCGCACTGCCGTCGACGAGGTGCGTCAAACGGTCGCGTACCGTCTCATACGACAAGGTCGGAGCGACGAGCGTGGGTTGTAGGCCAAGCGGGACAAAGGCGATGAGGGCCAACACGACCGCCAAGGCCCACGAGCCACAGCCCACGCGGCGCTTCGACTTCTCGTTTCGATGGATCTGGCTCCACCAGGGAGCCGTGATGGCCAGTACCGCCACGTGCAACGCACCTAGGGTCAGCGTGCGAAACCCTTGCGGACCGACCGGCAACGGCACCTGTTGAGACAGCGACCACCACCACTCCGCCGGATCGATGCCGAAGAGGTGGGGGGCAAGGCCTTCTGCGCTGGCGATGATCCAAGCGGTGAAGGACACCACCCAAATCACCTTGGCAACCGCCAGGAGCACTATCGACCGGCCCAGCGTTTGCGGAGGTAGGGCTCGAGCTTATCGCCCGCTGTCAACTTCATGATGAGCACGATGAGCGGCATGACCATGGCCAGGAACCAGGCCGCGGCAAGACGCGACGTCATCCACATCGACCGAGCCTCGGCGTTTTCGGCATCGCTGTCGCCTCTCGTGATCGCCTCAAGCGCCTCGGCGCGATCGAGCACTCCCGGGGGCCGCGTGGCTACCGCCGTCTTCGCCTGTTCATCGAGTTCATCGACTTCGGCCTGGAGGTTCGCGACCGCCGGATCGGCACGAACCTCGGTCTCGCACTCGGCCACGGCCTGACGACACAAATCCTCGTGCCCCTGGGCTTCGGCAGCCTTCGACCGGGCATCCTTTTCCATGCCGACGGCTTTGAAGTAACGAGGACCCTTGCCGCGCTTACCCGTCGCGCCAACCCCGATGAGGGCCACCACGTCGGTCGCCTCAAGGTCTTTGGCCTTCGCAATGAGGTAGCCCCGATCCGCAACCGGATCGGCCCCCTGCTCTTCTTCGTTCTTCACGAATTCGATGGCTGAGACCATCAGGCTCGCCCGCTCGGTCTGCTGCTTCGCCTCGAAACACTCGGGGTCCGCGGGCATGGCGTGCTGCAGCATGCAGCTGCCAAACTTCTGCTCGACGACCGCGGCGAGTTCCTCGCTCTTGGTCTCCACCTTGTCTCGAGCTTCATCCTGGACCATTCGGCCGTGTTCCTCGATGATCTCGGAGTAGAACATCGTCTCGTGCAAGGGACCGGCCACGAGGAAGCCCGCGGTGAACATCACGAGCCCACGCACAAAGATCATTGATCCGTCTTGGAACCCGTACGTTGCGAACAGGAACACAGCGATCGATGCAGCGAGGGAAATCCCTGCCCCAAAGTTCACCAATCCGTCGGAGATGCCCGTATCGGGGCCGTACCACTCGTACCCAAAGCCCGCGATGGCCAGGGCAAAGAGCACAACCGAGACCGTGATGGGAATGAACTGGAGGTTTGCGTCTTGGATGGGCTTACGCACCATCGAGATGGCAAAGGTGGCGAAGGCGGACGAGAACGTGGTGCCCAACAACGCAGCGAGCAGCCACGGCAACCACCAAGGCTCGAGGCTCACGAAGTAGCCGTGAAACATCCAGGTGAACCCAAGTGCGTCGACGAGCCAGTTCATCGTGATGGCCACGTACACGTCGCGCGCATACCCTACCGAAGGGTGGTAGGTCGGCGCCATGTTCGGCTGGAACAGTGGGGCATCCTTGCCCCGCAACATCACGCCGAAAAAGGGAAGGACCGGAATCCAGCGTCGCACCGTCCCGAACCGATCTCGGGTGGCAAGCGGCTCGAGCGACGAATTCTCTTCGTCGTAATCGAGGTCGGGACGCGACAGATTGGGCTGGGTGTCGGGTTCGATGGGCATCAGGCTCCCCGCCAACGGCACGCTGCTTTGTAGCAAGGTGGGTACGGGAGAGCCCGGATCCCGATTCGTCCCCACCTTTGCGCAGCCTCCACCCCGACTGAGGCCGGTCCGTCAGCCCTCGCCGATCACCACCGCATCGACCACCTGACACACCTCGCCCACGCAGGCTTCGATGGTCCAGGTTCCGGCCACCGCACCTTCCCGCAGGGCACGGGCCAGACGATGGTGACTCCGACCCGCGCGGCACTGGTGCCCCTCATCGCTCGGGAACGCGCACGGCATCGCCTCGATGGGATAGCCGCCGTTCGGATCCCGCCAGCGAATCCACGTGGGTTCCTGGTTTGCAACCTCGAACGTGACCCACTGGTAGTCTGCATCCGACCAGTGCGTGACGGAATCGTGAGCCACCCCCACAATGTCTCGGGACGTAGGACCCACGAACCGCTCGGCATTGGGGTGGACCGGTTCGATTTCGCCCAGTGACGAGGTTCCAACCGGATGTGCGGCCGATGCCAGAAGGACCGCATCCGACATCATGACGCCTGATGCGAGGTCGGCGGTCGACGCCTCGGTCATCTCGGGAAGGGGTACCGGCGCCCGGGCTTCGGCCTCTGGCCCTGGCTGCAACGCAACCACGCCGATCGAAAAGGCCAAGACCATCATCGACGTCACGACACCGCGAAACCCGCGCATCCAACGGCGACGACGCCGGCGGGCTTGCTCGGCCTCCACCCACTGGGCCAGTTCGTACGCGCGACGACGCCCCGCCGCAACCGAGCGCCATCGCGTGAGCTGATCCTCGGTGTGAACGGCGCGACGATCAACGGTTGGCTGGGCGTCAACCGGGGTCACAGGCACCTTTACGGAATATCGGGCACGGGCATGACGTTTCATGGCGAACTCCGTCGGCTCGTCTCCTTCTCGCTTCGCTCGTCGGAGAACGCGTGATCTCACTGTCCCCAATCCGGTACCTCAACCAAAATCTACTAGGCAACAAGATTCTTTGCGAGTCAAGTTTCAAGAGGTTGCTAGAATGCGGTTCGGTGCTTTGCACAATCGAGCCGCCTACCCCTTACGGAAAGCGGAATCAGTGGAGGATCCCATGGAGCAGGCGGTGATCGTCGATGCGGTGCGTACACCGGTCGGCCGCTTTCAAGGTTCATTGTCATCCGTTCGACCCGACGATCTTGCGGCGCACGTCATCGCAGCGGTTCTTGAGCGGACGGGCATCGATGGTGGGGGGCTGGACGAAGTGTTCCTGGGCTGCGCCAACCAGGCGGGCGAGGACAACCGTGATGTGGCCCGAATGGCGGTCCTACTGGCCGGGCTTCCGGACCACGTTCCCGGGGTGACGGTGAACCGACTGTGTGCCTCAGGGCTCGAAGCGGTGAACCAGGCCGCTCGCATGATTCAAACCGGGGATGCCACGCTTTGCATCGGCGGGGGTGTCGAATCGATGTCGCGTGCGCCGTTGTCGGTGCCCCGAGGTCCCACCCATCCCAAGGCCGGGAATGTCACCGCCTGGGACACCTCGCTTGGCTGGCGCTACCCCAATCCCCGAATGCAGGAGCGGATTCCGCTCGAGTCCATGGGGGAGACGGCCGAGAACATCGCCGAGGACATGCAGATCTCGCGCGAAGATCAGGATGCCTTCGCCCTCACGTCGCACCAACGGGCCATTCACGCCGAAGCGCAGGGCTGGTTCCACGGGGAACGCGTGGCGGTCGAGGTGCCCCAACGCAAAGGCCCGCCCGTGCGATTCGACAAAGACGAGAGTCCTCGGGCCGATACCTCAATGGAAAAGCTGGGTTCGCTCCGCGCCGTGTTTCGTGACGGTGGTTCGGTAACGGCGGGCAACGCCTCGCCGCTGAACGACGGGTCGGCTGCCGTCTTGCTGGCCGGTGAAGCCAAGGCCCGGGCGGAAGGGTGGCGGATTCGCGCTCGCATCCGGGCGATGGCGTCGGCCGGAGTGAATCCTCGCACGATGGGCTACGGGCCGGTGCCGGCCAGCCAGAAGGCACTCGCGCGCGCCGGACTGCAAATCAACGACATCGATTGTTGGGAACTCAACGAAGCGTTCGCGGCCCAGTCGCTCGGGGTGATTCGCAAACTCGGGCTTGACCAAGACAAGGTGAACCTGCACGGCGGCGCCATCGCAATCGGTCACCCGCTGGGCTGTTCCGGAGCCCGCATCTTGACCACGCTGCTCTCGGTGATGGACCGGACCGACGCGACGCTCGGGTGCGCCACGTTGTGCGTCGGCGTTGGCCAGGGCGTCGCCACCATCATCGAACGGGTGGGCTAAAGTCCGCGCGGGGCAAGAAGAGTCGGAACCGTGATCCCTGTCCGCGCACCGTGTCCACTGACAGGACGCCGCCAAGCCGCTGGGCAATGCGAAACCCAATCGCCAGCCCGAGCCCTGCACCGCCGGGACGCTCGGCCGGATCCAGCCGCTGGAAGGGCTGGAACAGGGTCGCCATACGCTCTTCGGGGATGCCCGATCCGTCGTCGGACACCTCGATGGTCACGTGGTCGACATCCGCACGCGCCACGATCGCAACCTCACTCGCACCCGCGTGTTCAATGGCGTTCTTGACCAGTTGATCAACCACCTGGTCCACCCGGTTGTGATCGGTGCAGAATCGGCCGAGGTCGTGGCACTCACACGACAGCGAAATGCCGCGCTCCAACGCGAACGGTCGAAGTCGCCGAGCCGCCGTTGCAATGGTGTCCGCCAGATCTTCCATCTCGAGTTCGACGTCGAGACGGCCCGCCTCGATCCTGGAAATGTCGAGCACGTTGTCGATGAGGCCGAGCAATCGTTTGGCCGAGGCGACAACCCGGCCCAGGTCGTCGCAGGCCATCTCATCGTCGAGATCTTCGATGAGCATCTCGGCGTACCCCGTGATCGCGTTCAGCGGCGTGCGGAGTTCGTGGCTCATCGAGAGAAGGAATCGGCTCTTGGCGGCTGTGGACTCGCGAGCGATCTCGGCTGCACGCGCCATCTGGGCTTCGGCCGCGATTCGAGTCGACAGATCCGTGAACCCAAACAGCGTCAAGGTTCGACCATCCGGGGCGACCGCCTCGCTCCGCGTGACATGCACCGGAACCTGCCGGCCGTCGTCCGTGCGCAGGTGATACTCCTCTGCGAATCCGCCCGAAAGGGGCTCGAGTCGCTCGGTGACCGGCGTGGTGTCCTGCGTGAGCCACTCCTCCGCCGCCCGATTAAGGTCCACGGTTGCGCCGGTCGGCTCTGCAATCACCACCGGGGTAGGGACCGCCCGCAAGAGGTCGTCCGCGTACCGCCAGGCTCGCTCCGCCGCGGCGGCGCGTTGCCGGATGCTCTCGGTGAGCCGTGCCTGGTGTAGGGCCACCGACGCATGCGCCGCCAGTGCACGCAGCAACGCCAGCGCCGTAGCCATCTCTCCGGTCGGAGTGTGCTGACTGTCCAAATACAGCGCTCCTAGCACCTCTCCTTCGACGGCCAATGGCAGCCCGATAGCAGCGTGAAGATTCATGGCGACCACGCTCGCCCGTTCTCGCAGGTCACCTCGTTCGGCCAAATCGGTGGCCACCACTTCTCGACCGGTCGACAACACGCGTTCGACGATCGACATGGAAGGCGCTGCGTAGGCATGGGCCCCTGCCTGCGCCACCGGACGAGGCGTGCCGTCCTGGTCGATGAGCACCACCATGGCCCGGTCCGCCACCATCAACTCCACCGTGGCCGACGCCAATTCGGCAAGCAACTCGTCGAGGTTGTCGCGAAGTGCGATCCGGGTGGCGAGGTTGGTCAGGCGTTGGACCGGTGTGCGTCGTTCAGGACCCCGAGCCCGCATGAGGACCCGTTGGGCCCAATCGTGAAGAGGTGGTCGAGCGAATTCGTTGGCGAAGTGTACCACCGCCTCGGCATGGTCACTGGCCTCTTCATGCCGCGACACCTCGAGGCAGGCTTCAGCCAGGAAGAGCCGCGCCAACGCCAATTCGGCTCCGGCACCGGCCTGTCGAAGAATGCGCAATGCATGGCGCGACGACCGCTGACAAGCCTCATCATCGCCGGCCTGGGCTTCGGCCCAAGCACAAAGGGCCCACCCTAGGCCACACTCCACCAACGCTTCGTGTTCGACCGCCGACGCGACCGCGCGTTGGGCCAGGTCCGCGCCTCGGGCGTCCCGTCGCTGCACCGCCAACTGCGCCAATCGCCGCGCGATGTGGGGCTCTCGTCCTGGGTCCCGCACCGCAGCATCCGCCGCATCATCGAGATGCCCTTCCGCACCTTCGAGATCGCCAGCCGCAATTGCTGCGTCGGCCAAGTCCAGGCGCACCAGCACGGCCAGGCGTTCGAAGGCAAGCGAACGCGCAAGTTCAAGGGCTTCTCGCCCGGCTTGTTCTGCCTTCTCTCGCTCCCCAAGTTGAGCGTACGCCGCACACAACCCCCGGGCGACCGCCATGACACTTCGGGGCTGATTCTTCGGCCGAAACGCCTCAAGCGCCGCCTCGAAGCACCGAACCGCCCCTCCCATGTCACCGACTTCAGCGAATGCGGTTCCCGCATGATGAAGCAAGCGAGCGCGCTCGACCAATGGCAGCACCGAACCCGTTCCTGCGGCCGCTTCGTAGGCCCCGGCGGCCTCACGGGTTCGGCCAAGGGCCCAGTACAACTGGCCCCGAATCCGGTCGAACCGCGCGCGGGCGGGCGTGCGAGCCCCCAGGGTCACGGGCACCCGGTCGATGACCCGAAGGGCGGCTTCGGGACCATGACGCTGATGGTCGGCCTGCGCGCGCATGCCGTGGCACTCGAGAAAGCAAGCGATGCCTTTTGGGTCGTGCTCCAACGGTGGAGGGCACATCAGCGCGAGATCGAGCGCCTCCGCGGGATCGACCGGCAGCAGCGCCTGGAGGGCGCGAGCACCCAAATCCGCGAGCAGTCCCGGGTCGGCGGTCCGTCCCAACACCGAAGCGATGCGCAGCCAGGGGGTCGGCGCCAACGTCTTCCAGTGCCGCACCAGGGCTGTACACGCCTCGGGGTCCGACTCCCGTTGCAATCGCCGGGCGACGGGGCCAGCGAACCGTAGGACCCCCGAGCGTTCGGCGAGCCATCGCACCCGAACCAACTCGTCAACGTCGGAGATTCGCCCCCGCGCCAGCTGGATCGCGGTCCCGAGATCGATGGGCTGGGCCCAGGCGATGACCGTGGCCAGGCGAACCACCGGTGGGGCGAGGCGAGGCAAGGGCCAGACCGGATCCACCGTGAAGGAGCGAAGGAGCGTAGCCAACGCCTGCTCGCGAACCGTGGGACGTCCCCCGTCGCGGTACGTCAGGGCGTCGGCGCGAATCAGCGACTGCGCAAACCGCACCACGGGGCCGGGCCACGGTCCCGCGAGCGCGAGCGCGGTCTCCACCAAGCGAACGTCGCACGAGGGTGCCCCGTCCGACCACTCGGTCGTCGAAGCCAACAGCCGCGAGAGCAGCGCTTCGACCTCGGCTCCAGTCAGCGGGGCCAAAGGAACCACCCGCCAACCGAGTCGGGCGACCGGACCGGTCGCGATGACCGTGGCCGATGCCGACTCCTGAACGGCCTGAACCACCTTTTGCGATCCGCCGTCGAGATCGGGCCAATCATCGATGAGGAGCACCCCATCGTGTGCGCGTAGATGGGTTGCGAGACGGCGGGCTCCGGTCTCCACGTCGGCAATGGGACCCTCGACGGCCTCACTTACGGCGGCAAAGGCCGTCCCCCCGGCGTGCAGAACCACCGGCGTTCGTCCTCGCTCCGCGATGGTCGCGGCGACCATGCGCAACGCGTGACTCCGTCCAGATCCGGGAGGCCCACACAACAACAACGAACCCGACTCCGCAAGGACGCGCGCCGCTGCATTCACGAGGACCGGTCGGGGAAGGGCCACCGTCGCCGCGCGAGCTCGCACGTCGTCGATCGTCGGTGGGCCGAACAGGTGAGCCATGCTCATATCGGCCTCATCGGCGCTCAAACGGCTCGCTGTACGGCGTTCGACGCCACAGCCCGGGGCAGCAAAGCTCACGCCGTGTGTGGTACGTCTTCGTGCATGATGCCGCTGCTCTTGGGATTGCTGTCGTCTCCGGCGGTCGCCACCGACGCGCCGCCACTGCCACAGGGTCGGCTCGAAGTGGCCCCGCTCGTGGGGGGCGCTTACTTCGCCCGGAAGTTTGGCCTACGGGCCTCCGTGGTGTACGGCGGCGAGCTGTCTCACCACTTCCTGTTCGATCACGAGTACCTCGTGGTCGGCATGTTTGCGCGAGTGTACGGTTCGCAGTCCGGGTTTTCGAACTTGCCCGACACCAAAGTCGACGTTGTGATCGGCTCAGCCGGCGCGAGCCTCGGACTTCGCGGTCTGGGTCGCTTCATGCCGTTTGTGCGTGCCGGGTCGGGCTTCCTCTTCGCAGATGCAACGCCCTCGGGCTTCGAAGTGCGGGGTCGGGTGGGCTACGAAGTGGCGCTCGGCGCACGGTACTATCCGGTCGATTGGCTGGTCGTACGCGGTGAAGTCGGCGCCTTCATGCACGACAACTTGCCGCTGGGAGCCGGAAGCGGGCAGGCGGGCAACGCCATCCACTGGTTTCCGATCGTTTCGCTGGGAGTGGTTCGATGATCACGTGGTTGGCGGGCTTAGCGTGGGGAGCTCCCGAAATCGCGCCCATCGATGAGGAGATCGGGCTGCGAATCGCGGGAGGGACCTCGTTTCTCGTGGCTGACAAAGATGGCGTACCCGACGCGAATCGGCTCTTCGTGACCACCGGCCTGACGCTTGCGCGCATCGATGCCACCGCCGTCATTTTCGAGCCCGCGTTCGCGTTCGGGTACTCCGAGATGGAGCGATTCAGCTTTCGCGTGGGCGGCAACATCGAAGTCGAGTGGCGCGCAAAGGCCCACACGAGCCTCTATGGTTCCCTGGGTCTGCATTACTTCCGCTCGTTCACCGACCCCGAGATCCGCAAAGGAGCCCTTGTGCGCGGTGCCGTGGGCATTCGATTGGCGACCGGAGGAAAGGCATTCGTCGGCTTCGAGCCTCTCGCCATTGAACGGTTTCCCAACGGGGAAGGCGTCATGACGCCGCTTCGTTCCCGCTGGGGCGTTGAAGTCACCTTCATCTCGGCAGGAGTGCGCTTGTGATTGCGTGGGGTCTACTGCTGGCGTGTACGGGACCCGAGATTTCGGGCACCCCATCGATCGAAGTTGGAAGCGGACAGTTCGACTTCGAGGCTGTGAAAGTGGGCCAGGAGGTCCCGATTGTCCGGGGGCCGCAGGGCGGCGACCACGTGTGGCTTGGGGTGCGCATCCGCAACCTCGACCCGCGCCGTCTTCGCCTGGACAGTCAGCTCTTCACGGCGGAACTGCCAGAAGATACGGGCCTCGCCGAAGAAGTGAAGGAAGAAACCGTGGGCGAGCCGTTTTTCTTCTTTCCTCCGTTTTTCGACGATGAGGCTGGCGACAGCATCTTCCGGACCGCGGGCCTGCCCCATCAGGTGGAGCGAAGCCGCGTTCGGGGACGACGACTGCGCCTCGAAGTGCTCGCGACCGACCGCGACGGACGGACCGCGACGGGCGACATGATCATCGTTCCCATTCGGGTTGATGACCCCTGATCGCCGCTAGCTTTCAGCGTTATCCGGCGACTTTGACGCCGCGCTGGACCCCTGGCCGCTCCATGAACCGTCCCACCCACTGCTGGACGTTCTTGAACTGGTCGTACTGCACCGCATCCTTGCCTTCATAGAAGTCGAGGGCGTTGATCCAAGGCACGAGCATGATGTCGGCGATGGTGAACTCGTCTCCCACCACCCAGGCGCGGTCCGCCAAACGGCCGTCAAGCACCCCCAACAGGCGCGTGACTTCCTTGCCGTAGCGCTCCTCGCCGTAGGTGTCGGTCTTGCCCTTGGCGAACTTGAAGAAGTGGCCGAACTGGCCAAACATCGGGCCCACATGGCCCACCTGGAAGAACATCCACTGCAGCGTTTCGAGTTCGCCTCGCGGATCCGAAGGAATCAGGCGACCCACCTTCCGAGCAAGGTGAAGCAGAATCGCACCTGACTCCATAAGTACAATGGGCTGCCCGTCAGGACCCTCCGGATCGATAAGGCTCGGGATCTTCGAGTTCGGATTGATCAGCTTGTAATCGTCGTCGAATTGCCAGTTCTGCATGATGTCGACGCGATGAGCCTCGTAAGGAAGCCCAAGTTCTTCAAGCACGATGCCGGCCTTTTGGCCGTTCGGCGTCGGGAGCGAGTACAGCTGGATCCGATCGGGGTGTTCGACGGGGTAGCGGCTGGGAAACATTGACATGGGATTCTCCATCGACGTCGCCTCAGTCCGTAGCATCGACATCAGTAGAGAATGCCGTCCGCGGCTTGTTCCGAGGGCGGAACCTGATCCTCACCGAGGAGCTGACGCAAGTCCCGCTCGATCGTGCGACACAAGGCATTCATCGGAACGTCGTTGAAGCCACGCTCAAAGGGGTCCTCGCTGGCATCACCAATCCGATCCATCGACAGAAACACCCAGCCGATGAGTCCTGCAGATGCGAGGAAAGGGATGAGCCAGAGCAGATTGATCCAGGCGAACTCGGCTCCAACCATGGGCAAGTGCTCCGAGAACACGTCGAGCAGGCCAAACGGCACCAACATGACGAACACATTCACGAAAATGCCTCCGAATTCTGCGTATTGCCTAGGCAAAGGCGTATTCTTGATGCGCTCACACTTGCCTTGCAGGGTGTACAACTCTCGAAGGATGGCCATCAGATCGACCTGATGGAAGGTATCGAGCTGTCCTGACCGGTGTTCCGCGGCAATCACTTGCCCTTGGTTGCGCACGATGTGGGTCGCCGGGTTGATCATGGCGGTGACCTCCTCGTACTCTTCGCGCACCAAGAACGGAGAAATCTCCTTTTCCCAGTCATTGCGCATGTGTTCGGCATGCGCCTCGAGACGTCGCTTCGTCGCCCTGGCCGGCCGGTCGAAGAACCGAGACTTGCGACGCAACTGCACTCGCAGGGCGTTGATCCAGGCAAGGTGCCGGTAGACCAATGTCCGCCTTAGTTCTTGTGCCTCCTTACTCCCGTCCCCCGGGCGCACATAGGCCAATACGGCGTTGGCCCAGCTGCGGCTCTCATTCACCACCGCTCCCCAGATCTTTCGCCCTTCCCAGAACCGGTCGTAGGCCGAGTTGTTCTTGAAGCCCGTGTAGAAGGCAACCGCAGTCCCAATGGTGGAAATCGGCAAAAAGGGAATGGCAATCCACCTCAGGCCTGCTCCGGCGTAGAACAGATACACGACGAGTGCCCACAGCACGCACTGCAGCATGAAGGGAACGGCGAGCACGGCAAAGCGCCGAGGCGGTATACGACGTTCAGCAAGCACGGATCCTCCTCTGAGGAGATGCCAGGTATCGACCGACCTCCCCACCGGCAGCCTGACACCCTATGAGGGTCTGCAGGAGGGGGGGAGATGTCACCGCGACTGTCGCTCTACATGTTCGAAGGCTGCGCGTTCTGCCAACGCGTGCGGATCGCGCTTGACGATCTTGGGTTGTCGATCGAGGAGCGTGACATTCGGGCGGTCCCTGAACACGCGACCGCCCTCGTCGAAGCCCTTGGCCAGTCCACGGTGCCCGTTCTGCGCATCGATCACGAAGAAACGACCGAGTGGTTGCCCGAGTCCTCGGACATCGTACGGTATTTATACGAAGAACACGGCGACGGACGGCGGCCCCCGGCGCTGGCCACGGGCTTCCCGCAGACCATCGGGGCTGCCCTTGCGCTCGTGCTGTTTCTGCTCGCCTTGATCGTCGAAGGACCGGTCCGGCTCATCCTGTTGACGGCGGCTGCGCTGGTCTTCGCCCTGCGAACCAACCTGCAGCTGCTTTGGCGACTCCGAGGTTCGTAACCTACTTGTCGAACATGGCTGCGATGCGCGCCTTGAGTTCGGGCGAGATCCAAACCGGCAACACATCTTGGGCGAATCGCTCCCGCTCGGCCGGATCGACCAGGCCGACCTCACCAAGGAGTTGCGCCTTGTTGTCGGCGTAGGCAGGCCCGGCCAACTTGGATAGGGCCTCGAAACGCTCTCGCGCCGTGACTATCGGTTTGTTGGCAAGGTCATCGAGGAACCCGACTTCGCAGGCCTGCTGTGGGTTGAATAACGTCCCTTCGAGGAAGACCCTGGTGTGGTACCGGCGGGGAAGACGATGCACCATCATGCGCAGCAGCGGCGGAGGGAACGGCAAGCCTAGTGCCGTTTCGTTCAGTCCAATCTTGACCTTTTCATGTGTCGGACCGATGGCCACGTCGCACGCTCGAGCCACGATAGCTCCGCCCGCGATGGCGTGGCCAGTGACGCACGCCACGGTAGGCGCGGGATGCCGGAACAACGAGCCCACCACGCGATTGAGCAGGTCGAAGAAGTGAAGCATCGCTGCCTCGTCGGCGGCAAGGATCTCCTTGAGGTTGAGCCCTGCGCTGAACACGTCGCCTTCACCATAAACAAACAGCGGCTCATTCCCCGCAGCCTCGATCTGGTCGCGAAGAGACTCCAACAGTGCCGTCGAGAGCGCGTTCTTTCCGGGGCCCGCGATCACGATATCCATGGTGTCACCGGGGGCTTGGAGGATGCGGAAGGGGGGAATCGAACCCCCACGCCTCGCGGCACAGGATCCTGAATCCTGCGCGTCTACCAATTCCGCCACTTCCGCGTGACACCGAAGTCCTATTCGTTGCCGATTTCGTCGTCAAGGTCGAGTCGCGCGGCGCTTGACCCGCTCGCGACGGTGGATAGGTACTGGCGGAATTTGGAGGCCCGGTGGGGATCTTCGACATCTTCCTTTCCGAAGAGCAGCGCATTGCCAAGGAGCAACGCACGCTCACGAACCGCGACAGCCAGCCCGAAGACCGGGAGAACTCGGCTCGATGGCTCGCCGAGCGCGACAAGCCGAAGGCCTGGGTGGCTCTGCTCACTCGGTTCGACATGAAGTTGGAAAACCAGCTCAAGGATCGAAACGAGAAGGACCTGGTCTACTCACTCCTCACGCAAGCGGGAGCCGAGGCGCTGGCGCGACCGCTCGAACGGCACCTCAAGAAGTGTCGGCAAGTGGCCACCCCGCTGCGTCTCCACCAGGAGCTGATGGGCCTCGACGCGACCATCGCCAAGGCCTACGAGATCCTGGACATCGAGCGTGAGAAGGACGACTTCAAGCCACAGAAGAAGGTGGACATCCTCGTCTGGCTCGTCGATTACCCACGACCCGAGCACGTCGAACAGACCGCCCCATTGCTCGAGGACTTCGACGAAAACGTTCGTTGTGCGGTCATCGAGGTGCTCGTCTCCACACAGGAGGACGCCGCTCGACCCTTGCTTGAGAAGGCCATGGTGAAGCCCGACGAGGAGTCGAACCGACTTCGAGTTCGGGTAGCCCAGATCTTTCAGCAACGCGGTTGGACGGTGGACGAGCCTGAGGCGTTCGGCAACGTCCTGCCTGATGGGTACACGGTAAACCCCAGCTCAAAGCGCGTCACCGCCTCGTAGGCGGCCACCCCATTGAGCTTCGTCCAGCCTGCCTTTCCGGTCTTCTTGGCCATCGTCTTTGGCGGGTACTGGGCCCTACGCCACGTGCGGGCTCAAAACCTCTGGCTGGTGGTGGCAAGCGCGGTGTTCTACGGCTGGGTCCATCCGTGGTTCCTGCTGTTGATGGGTGGATCGGCCATTCTGGATTTCACCCTCGGCCTTTGGCTCCGACAGCGGCCTGAATGGTCACGCGTCGCCGTGGCCATCTCCGTCGCCGCGAACCTCTCGCTGCTTGCGTACTTCAAGTATGCGGGGTTTTTTGCGGCGAACATGACCGCCGCCCTCCACGCGTTGGGCGTTCCTGTCGACCTCGATGTGGTTCAACTCGTGCTGCCAGTTGGCATCAGTTTCTACACCTTCCAAACCATGGGCTACACGATCGACGTCGCGCGGGGCGAGCTCGAGCCGCGAACTCGGTTTGTCGACTATCTGCTGTACGTCAGCTTTTTCGCCCAACTCGTGGCTGGCCCCATCGAACGTGCCGGCCGACTGTTGCCGCAGATCGAAGCCCCCCGGACCTGGTCTGTCGATCGAGTCCGCGAAGGGCTTGCACTCGCCCTTTGGGGAGGCTTCAAGAAGCTGGTCGTCGCGAACTCACTCGCGCCCTACGTCGACAAGGTCTTCGTGCTCGAGGACCCCGCCCCCGTCCTTGTATGGGCCGCCTCGTTTGCCTTCATGATCCAGATCTACGCGGACTTCTCTGGCTACACCGACATCGCTCGAGGGTCCGCGCGGCTGCTGGGGTTCGATCTCTCGCTCAACTTTCGAGAGCCATTTCTTGCACGAACCACCATCGAATTCTGGCAGCGCTGGCACATGTCGCTTTCCACGTGGCTCCGGGATTACCTGCTTGGCCCTTTGGTTGGCGACGACGGCGCAGGACGGCTTCGATTCGCCGCAGCGACCTTGGCCACGTTCGTGCTCATCGGGTTCTGGCACGGTCCTTCGTGGAACTTCGTCCTGTTTGGGCTGTTTCACGGGACGTTGGTGATCGCCTATGGGCTGGTGGCACGACGCCTGCCTCCCCGAGGCGACCGTCCGTGGGTCGATGCTGGACTCATTCTGTTCCATCTGGGCTTCGTTGGCCTAGTTGGGTCGCTGCTGTTTCGCGAGACGCGAATCGAGAGGCTGCTCAACGTCTTTTCATCCTGGCCCTGGATGGGGAACGCCGATGATGTGATTGCGGCCACGGTTATCGTCGCGGTGACGGGGGTAGCATGTGTGCCTCTGATCGCGCAGTGGCTCGTGGTGACCCGTTTGGTGCCACGCATCGAAGCCTCGCCGTGGCTCTTGCCGATCCAGACCACGACCTGGGCGGCGCTGATCGCGGCCATGTTCCTGTTCTACCGCACCACCCTGCAAGACTTCGTGTATTTCCAGTTCTGAGGCTCTCACACGACTGAAGGATCAGCCTGGGCCCGCGGCTTCGACATAGTTCTTGACCGTACGCCAGTCGATGCCCAGAACCTCCGCGGCGGATTTGTAGGTGCCCTGCAGTTCCCAGACGTGCCGACAGTACTGATACGCCACCTCGGCAAGCGACATCGTGCCCTGCTCGAGCGCAACGAAACGACCCGCCGGTGCCGGCAGGCGCACATTGGCATCGGGCGGGGCGCATCGACCCTCGATGAGGACGGTCTGAACGCACTGCTCGAGTTCGAGGAGGTTGCCTGGCCAAGGCCAATCGTTGCCTCGCCCCTTGATGATCTCGTCGTGGACTTCCTGGGACACCTCGTCGAGGTACAACTCGGGGATAGTGCCGATGAGCGCATGACGCACCAGCAGATGAAGTTCGCGCTTGTTGTCGTCCAGCCGCTGCCGCAGCGTGGGCACCACCACGTTGTCGCCCCGCATGCGAAGGAACAGTTCGCGATCGAACGCTCCCGATGCGACTTCCGCCGCTAAATCAGCGTCGGACAGCACCACGATTCGCCCATCAAACGCCGCTGGCGGACCCCCATCGGCCGGTCGAAACGTCCTGGTCTCAATGACCCGGGACAACTCCGCCTGCTGCGCCGCCGACAACGCCGTAATGCCATCGAGGACGACCACACCTCCAACCCCGCTGGCGGCAGCGAACGCGCCCGAGTCGGTCTTGCGCAACCCGTAGAGCGCCTCGTCAAGTTCGGCAGCCGATCGCGCATGCAACGGGACGTAGCGCGTGATGGGGCCAGGCACGAAACGACGAATCTCGGGGTCGAACGGAAGATAGCCACTGACGGCGAGCGCTTCGGCGATCCGACGGCCCTCGCTCCCCACCGCAGCCGCGACAAGGGTTGGAACCGACTCCACTGAACGGTAAAGGAAGCGACGATGCCGAAGCGCATCAAAGGTGAACACCGACTGCCACATCGCAGCCCGGAGCCGTCGAATCGGCACCGAATCGCCACGGGTTGAGCCGGCGAGCGCCTCCTCCGCGCGCACGATCTGATCTGCGCAGGCGAACAAGTGAGGAGCCGTTTCGATCTCGGGCATCGGCGGCCCACAGACCCTGAAGTAGCCTTCGAAATCCTTTACAAAGTCCTCGTAGAAGGCCACGGGCGGTGGAGGCTCATTGCTGGCCGCGAGGCGAGCTTCGTGCGAGGCAATAAACGCTTCTCGGTAGCGCTCGCGCAACGCATAAAAGACGATGCCTGCGTACCATTCGCGCTCGCGAGGGGTTGCGGCCTGCCGAGAGAGGATCTGCCGAAGGTAGCCCGCCAACTCGTCGGCCACCTCACCGAGCGCGGTCTGGACATCCTCGGTCTCCTCCTCCTCCCCTCCGAGGGCCTCACGCTCCCACTGGGCGCGGGCGTCGGCAAAGGGGTTGATGCGCCCCAACTGGAAGATCGCCTCGGCGAGGCGCTGAATCTGCGGTTCGAGATTGCTAGACATGCCAGCATTGTAGTTCAACCGACGGTCTATGTTGGTCCGCCTCGTGAGCAGGTAACGAAGGGGCCCCGGGCGGGTTGCCCGCACGTCGGATTGCGGCATACCCCTGGGTTCGGAGGCGATCCTTGCACGACCGGCCGGTGCCGATGATTTCCCTGGCCGACCTCACCCCTGCCGACGCGCTCAAGGTCGGTGGCAAGGCCTTTGCCCTGTCGAGGCTGGTCCACACAGGCTTCCCGGTTCCCCCTGGTGCCGTCATTCCCACCCAGGTCTTCCAGGCCGCCCTTCGAGAGGCAGGCTTATGGGAAACCAGTCAACGGGCGATCCACGATCCCGAAGCTGGAACGGCCCTGCACGAAGCCATCCAGACCATGCCCATTGCAGAGGCGGTGTGCGACGCCTGGATTACCCAGGCTCGTACGCTGGGACCCCGGGTTGCGGTTCGGTCCTCTGCGATCGGAGAAGACGGCGTCAGCAAATCGTTCGCTGGGCAACTCACCACGTCGCTATCGGTGCCGCCCGAAGAGGTGATCGACGCGGTCCGCACCTGCTGGGCGAGCCTCTATTCGTCCCGAGCCTTGGCGTACCGGGGCGCCGTAGGACCACAGCCTGGATCAATGGCGGTTCTCATCCAACAGATGGTCGAGCCAGAGTCGTCAGGTGTGTTGTTCACCATCAACCCGCTGAATGGATCCTGGCGGGAGATGATTGTGGAGGCCGTGTGGGGGCTTGGCGAAGGCTTGGTCAGCGGCCAACTCGCTCCACACTGGTTCCTGGTCCGACGCCCGCGGCAGTGGCCTGGGTGGCTCCGTCGGTTTGCCGAACGCGTTCGAGTTCGGGTGGTGGATGAGGATTTACCGCCACTGCACGAACGGGTTGTTGGTGCACTTGGCGGCTCTACAATTCGCGAACCAACTCCAGCCTCACTAATTCACCAGCGCACACTTCATCGAACGCAAGTCGTTCGTCTGTGTCGAATGGGGCTTCGTCTGGAAGCCGCCTTAGGCGAGCCGCAAGACATCGAATGGGCTCGTACCAAAGACGGCCGATTCTTCGTGCTTCAGGCTCGCCCGATCACCGCCACCGGATCTCCTCGCAACGAAAATGTTCTTTGGACCAGGCGGTTCATCGGAGAGCGTTGGCCAGAACCCGCCACGCCACTCGCATGGTCGATTCTCGCTCCCATTTTCAGTTGGTTCATCGGGTTTGACGAGACCCAACAGCGCCATCTCGGAGGCGGTCCACCTCTGAAACTGATCCAGGGCCGGCCCTATCTCAATACCACCGTGTTTCGACACCTGGCCTTCAAGTTGCCGGGAACCCCCACTCCCCGCTTCATGATGGAGTTGATTCCACCCGAAGAAGAGCGTGCGTGGCAACGACGATTTGCCGTTCCACCGGACCTGTCGGTCTACGCATCCATTCTGCGACAGGTGGTGAACGAGGAACGCTGGCGTCGGTTCGAATTCAACCCGCTTACCAACCCCGATCGCTGGCAAGCCTTCGTCGACCGATTGGCTGTGGCGCTGCCATCACTCCAACCCGAAAGCCACGACCCCGAGGCGCTCGTCGCGCTTGTGGAACGGCAGCAGGACTGGATTCGTGAGTACATCGGGATCCACATCTGCAGCCTGCTGTTCGCCAACATCTTCTGGCAGCTGTTGGAAGGCGCGCTCGCATCGACGTTGCCCAACCACCCGCAACTCATGCAACGCCTTGCCGTTTCGCCGGCTGGGAACCTCACCACGAGCACCAACCAAGCGTTGTACGATCTGGCTCAACACGCCACAGCGACCGATCTCGAGGCGCTCGCTGACAATGCGCCGAATGCGATGGGTGACACGTTTCGAGATGCGCTCGGCGAATTCCTTCGAAGGTTTGGACACCGTGCGGAGGCCTCGTGGGAGTTGATGACCCCCCGCTGGTCCACCGAACCTTCTCGATTGGCACCGCTCCTTCAAGCCCTTCGAAAGGCACAGGGTTCATCTCCTCGAGAGCGCACAGCCGAACACGAACTTCGGTTCAACGACGCGCAGAAGATCGTGCAGACCGAACTTCGGGGCTGGCAGCGCCAATGGGTGGAGTTCGTCATCGAGCGAACGCGAACCTACCTTATTCTCCGTGAGAACCAGCGATTTTGGTTTGACCACCTGCTTTCCGCGGTCCAGGTGGCGCTGCGCTCGTTGGGCCAGACATTGGTTGAACGGAAGCACCTCGAGACCGCGAGCGATGTCACCATGTTGAGGTGGAGCGAACTGCGCAGTCTTGCCCTGAACGAGCCCTTTGAGGAGTCCGTGCGCGACCTCGTTCAACAACGCGCCGCCGAGCAAGAGCGCTTCGCAAGCCTTGATCCACCGACATTTCTGGTCGGTGATGAAGAGCCTCCAACCGACAGCACGCCTACCCAGCGCCTGCAAGGCCTGGGAATCTCGGCTGGGCGAGTCCGGGGACCGGTGCGGGTGGTCCATAGTGTGGCGGATGGGCATCGAATCCAACCAGGCGACATCCTCGTCACCCGAGCCGTCGATCCCGGCTGGACTTCACTCTTTCAACAGGTGGCAGGGGTTGTATTGGAACTTGGAAGCGTGCTCTCGCACGGAGCGGTCCTGGCCCGAGAGTACGGGATTCCCGCAGTCGTGAACATCGATGGTGCGACCACTCGGCTTCACGATGGCGAATGGATCACGGTGGATGGTCAACGCGGCGTCCTATGGGTTCATGAGCCGGAAGCACGTCCATGAAGCCCTGGGCGAGAACCACGCTGTCGCTCGCCGGAGTCGGACTCGCTGCGTACACCGGCTACGGGGGGGTGCTCTGGTGGTACCAGGACTCGCTGATCTTCCCCGTGCCAGGGGGAATTGATCGCCAGTCCCTGGACTTTGGGGCGCACGAAGTGGGTGCTCAAACCCTGGATCTGGAAGCGGCTGACGGCACTGCGTTGTACGGATGGCACTATCGAGGACGTGGGGAGCGGCTCGTTATCTACCTTCCGGGAAACGGGGAAAGCGTCGCCGGCAACATTCCTCTTCACCGCCTGCTGCAGAATCACAATTGGGATGTCGTCACGTTGGCGTACCGGGGCTACCCCGGCTCTGAAGGCGCCCCAAGCGAAGAAGGGCTGGTAATGGATGCAACTGCCCTTTGGGAGTGGGCGTCACGAGAGTATCCGCCTTCATCCATCGTACTGCACGGACGGTCTCTCGGAGGTGGGGTTGCAACGCATCTGGCGGAGCATGCCAACCCTTCTGCGCTAGTGCTGGAGTCCTCCTTTCGCTCGATGCGAGCGGTGGCCGGTCGATGGGCCCCGATTCATCCTGTGGACTGGTTGCTTCGTCATCCCTTCGACACTGAGACACGTGCTCCAGTTGTGGGCGTGCCCACCCTCATCGTCCATTCCAGCACGGATCGGCTCATCCCACCCGCAGTTTCTGCCTATGAAATCCGGGATGCGTTCGCCGAGTCCGAGTCTTTGCTGGTGGCAGGCTGGAGTCACGCCGAATGCCTGCCTGTCGTGGATGATCAGGTTCAGCGGCTCTATCTCGAGTTTCTAGACCGAGCCGTTCCTCTCGACGACTGACGAGCGCCGTCCTTCCGGTCTAGTCGAAGAGGTTGGATCGACTCTTGCAGTGCGGCCAGCGTTGCGCCCCCGCATCGCACTTCGGGGAAAAGGGAAGGGAAACCTGACTCCTTGCGCCCCGACTTCATGGTTCACCAGGTTTCAACTCGATCCTGCGTGCCGAACACTAGTCATGCAAACACTGCAGATCCATGACCGCCTGAGATCCGAACTTTCAAACTTCGTGCATGTGCTTTTCATGGGACTGATGTTCCCCGTGGAACACTTTCTCAAGAGAGTCGATCGCAAGTCTTTCGTATCAATTACGTAGTTTAAACCGATATTTTTATGTATACAATATTGTTGCATTTTTAACAA
>JBCCQY010000018.1:0-83701 GCA_039208735.1 Myxococcota bacterium
CGAGCACGTGGTGACCGGTGACTTCGACGGCGACGGTCGTGCAGACCTCGCCTGGAACCAGACCGCCGCCAGCAATCGCGTGTTTGTGGGCTTGGCTTCCGACGCGCTCTAAGGCCCCACCCGCTCGAAGATCTCGGACGCGACCCGGGTCACCTCGTGGTCGGGTCCGAGGACGCGTTGAATCACGGGTAGGTGCTCCTGGAGAAGCTCCCGGGCTTCTGTTACCTCGCCGAGCGCTTCGTACACCTCGGCGAGGATGCCGACCGACCACAGCGTCGACACGTGCTCCGCGCCCAGGCGCTCGGTGCGTAGCTCGAGCAGCCAGCGGGCCCGATCGAGCGCCTCGTGCAAACGCCCGGTCTGGAGATCGAGCTGTGCGCGACTGCCGTGGAAGGCCAGCGTGTCCGGATGCTCAGGACCCATGAGATCCCGACTCACACGGAGCAGATGATCACTGTGGGCGCGTGCCTCGTCGCTTCGACCGTCGCCCAGCAGCGCGGCGACCAGCCGAGCCCGAGTCGACAGGGTAAGCAGCGTATCCGGGCCCATGGTCTCTCCAATGTCGTCGAGCAGCGACAGGATGCCCGCCGGGTCGGCGGCCGGGTCTACGACGAAGAGGTTGCTGCGAGCCAGGAGCGTCCTGAAGTCGCGCTCTCCGAGTTCCGCGCGATAGGTCTCGACGACCCCTCGAGCCAAGGCCACCGCTGCCTCCGGTTCGCCCATCTTCGACAAGAGGAGGCTCA
This sequence comes from Myxococcota bacterium, assembly GCA_039208735.1. Classification (GTDB taxonomy): domain Bacteria; phylum Myxococcota_A; class UBA796; order UBA796; genus DRPG01. The sequence goes on from JBCCQY010000018.1 coordinate 744, forward strand.
ATGAGTTCTCGGCCCGTCGAGTATGCAGGTGGGAGGGTCCAAGCGAGCCGCGCAGCTCCTCGATGAGCTCGGTGAGGGTTCGGCGGCTTTCGGCAAGCTCCCCGGCTATCTGCTGCGAAGCCCCCAAGCGAAAGCGTGCGGCTCGGGTCGTTGCATGGTTGTCCCCGTGGCATGCTCGCGAGGCCGCTACGAACCGCCTCGCAAGGCCGAGGGTCTCTTGAATCCGACCTCGACGCTCGAGGATGCTGTTGAGGACAGGGAACACCTCGAGCGTTGCGGGATGCGCCTCGCCGAGCTTCGACGCCCGAACCCTCAAGACGTCCTTGGCAATGACCTCGGCCTCTCCGAATCGTTCGGCTTTGCAAAGGACCATGCTCGCTCCGAGCCGCAGCGGTCCCCTGCCCTCGTCGCGCCGCAGACCCAGCACCTCGGCGTGAGGTGCAAGAGCGAGTTGCGCCGCGTCCGGCCTCTCGCCTCGGCCCACGACCAACGCATGGACCAACTCAGCCTCGAGCAGGTCGGCGACGTGTTCGGCGCGCTCGGGAGCGGTCTCGGTCGCGAGCACGGTTCGGGCCACCACGGGATGGATGGCCAGCGACGCGGGTTGCCCTTCCTCGATGGGGGATTCCATCCGTAGCATCGAACCGCCGACCGCCTGCTCGATCGCCCGGATACGCGCGCCGGGATCGGTCACGTCCAGTCCCTCAAGCACGGCATCGACGAGCGAACGCGGAATGGGGGTGTTGGGCGCGAGCCGCGCCATGGCCCGAAGAAGGTCGCGGGTCGCCGGCTCTTGGCGTTCGGCTCCAGCCGCGAACGTGGCGCCGATGGCGCGGGTGTGACCGGTGGGAAGGGCGCCCGCGAGCTGCTCGGCGAGATCGTCCAGCAACGCGCCGGGGGCTTGTAGGCGCTCATGCACGCCCGCGATGCCCAGGTGGGGCACCAGCGAACCCGCGACCGCAACCGCCAACGCGTGGTCCCCGAGGGTGTCGAGCAGCTCCTCGCCCTGCCTCGCGGCGAGGTCGTCCCGAGGCGCATGACCTCGCCAGAGCAGGTGGCGTGAGGCCGGCCGTTCGAGTTCGCGGAGTTCCACATCGTGGGCCCAGTCGACGCGCCCTCGGGTCGTGACGAGGGTGCGTCCCGTCGGCCACGGACACTGCCACGTCTCCGCCAAACCCGCCGCCTCCACGTCATCGACCACCCACAACGCCGGCTTGGATCCCCCAGCCCCGGCGACCGCCTCCCGCAGCCCACGCTCGTGGGTCTCGATATCAGCTCCCGCAGCGCGAGGAGGCACCGGGTAACCTCGAGCCAGTAGCCAGCTCACGAGCTGGGCTCCGAGAGGCTGCCGACCACTTAGGAAGTGCACGCCTCCGGGGTAGAACGGTTCGAACCGTCTTGCGTACTCCCGGGCGAGCATCGTCTTGCCTACCCCGCCCATGCCGCGCACCGCCACGTCGTGCCCTTCCTGCAGGGCATCATGCACCGCCGAGAGCACGGTCCGTCGGCCCACGAATCCGGTCGAAGACACCGGCTCGACCGGGTCTGCAACCGTCGCGTCGACTGAGGTCTCGGTCGGCGTCGCCTCCGTGGTCTCCCGAAGGGTCAGCCCCCAGCGTGCGTCACGCCCCTGCTGGGCGGGAATTGCCGTCACCACGACCTGGGCGAACTGCGCAAGCGACGTCGTGCCGTGGCTGCGGCCCGAGGCGCGGGCGGCATCGCGGACTTCGCGAGCGGCGGGTCGGGTGGCCGGGTCCCAATGGATCCAGGTCCCGATCGAGGCTGCGACGTCCGAGGGCACGCCCCGCCCCATCATTGCATCCACGACCTGGCCCACTCGCGCGGCGTGATCGGCGGGATCGGCTCCCGCAGGGCCGAGCGCCGTTCCCGTCAGCGCCTCCACGACCACCGCACCGAGCGCGTAGATGTCACCGGCCGCAGTGTCCTGGTGGCGCATCCGCTCGGGCGCCATGTAGGCGTGCGTGCCGACGGGAACTGGCCCGGTGCGCGACTCCCGGCTCTCGAGGCTCGCCCTGGCGATCCCGAAGTCGAGTACCCGCACCTCTCCCGACGGCGTGAGACGCAGGTTCGCGGGCTTGAGGTCGCGGTGTAGCAACCCCACGGGCTCGGCCGCGTGGAGCGCGGCGGCGACCTCCTCAACCATCTCGAGCGCAGGCCCGAGCGGCAGCGGACCGTGACGCTTTAGCACCTCGGCCAGGTCCGCACCCGGCACATACTCCATCACCAGGGCCCAGCGTCCATCGAGGCGGGTCAGGCCCTCGGTGTGCACCACCGCGCGGTGGTGGAGACGACCGAGCACCCGAGCCTCGTCACGGAGGCGCCCCAGCACCGACTCGTCGCCCTCGAGATGGGGGTGGAGCATCTTGACCGCCACGGGCTTAACGAAGCCGGCCACCCCACGCGCTTCGGCACGATAGACCACGCCAAAGCTCCCGATTCCGAGAACTTCTTGCAAGCGGTAGGTGCGCAGACGGTCGTCCACGAGCAACTCCCGCTCCTGCGTAACGTGGCGCACCGATCACCCGCGTATGATCTCGACGTTGACGGTTCCGAGCCGCAGCTGTCGGGCCGATGGACGCCGCTGAACGAGTTCGACCGCATCCGTCACTCCAGCCTCCGAGAGCTGGGTCCGTGCTCGGTGCACGTGGTTGTTGAGCAGCGCGTCACGGACCCGGAGCTGACGCACGAGCACGTCTTGGTACACCCAGCCCTGCGCAGACAACTCCACACCGCTCCCGTGGTCGTCGAGTCGGGCCCGGGCCAGGGTGAGCAGAAGGTAGTGGTAGGCACGTGACCCGAGGTCCAAGGTGCTCGACCCGTCCACGAGAGCCAGCCTCACATACTCCTCGTCGTGGCTCACCGTGAAGCGGAGGCAGGTGTCAGCGAGCTGACGGACCTCCCCCGCGCTGGTGCGGGGCAGAACCTCGGGAAGCCGAAGCGTGCACGACGTGGGGCCGACCTCGATCGTCTGCCCATCGAGCACCGGAACTCGTCCCTGGTCCGATTCCGACACCCACCGCCCCGCGGAGTCCTGGTACAGGGTGACCAGAGGCTCCTCGACACTGGGAAGGGCGAGCATCCCGCTGCGGCCCGTCGCTCGCGACCCGTCCGGCCAAACGGCCATGGGTTCGGGCGCACCCGCATCGTCGAGAACCCAAGAATCCGAGGGACCCCCACACGACAGGATCGCGCCGGGAGGCAGCACCGCCACCTCACCGACGCCGAGTCGTCGGCCGCCAACAAACGTGCCGTTTCGCGAACCCAGGTCACGAACCTCCCAGCGTGTGGTCCAAAGGAGCACGGCGTGCTCGCCCGAAACGCGAGGACTGGAGAGCAGAAGGTCGCACCGCGCAGCCCGACCGACCACGTGACGGGCCATCAGCCGGACCCTTCGTCCCGAAGCCTGGTGGTAGAGCGTTCCCACGAGATCAACATATCGATGCTCGGGCGGGCTCGAACAGCGTCGCGAGCGAAGTCTGATCCAGCCAACGTTGGTGCCCCCCGAATCGACAGCCTGCGAGCGCAGGCCCCTCCAGCTGAAACATCAATCGCAGCACAGCAGGGGAAGTTCGCTGGCGCAATCCGTCTGTGTCGGGCGGGACTCCGTGTCGGCCCAGCGGCTTCCCTCACGACTCGCTTCCGTCGTCGTGTATCCGTTGCAGTCTGCGGCAACGCTGCCGTCGAGAGACGGCTGGTAAGTGCCCGAGGCGTACCATCCAGACGGCATCACTGTGCCCTCTGTGGCGGACATCACGACCTCGGGCGCCAGACAGACATGCGCATCGGCTCCGCACGTCGCGACCGCTGCACACAGGGGGACCGCTCCGCAGGTTCACTCCGTTTCGAGAGCCCGGACCTCGGCAAGCCGCCGCCTAGCATAGGTATCGTCCCAACACACGGCTGCTTCCCAAGCTGCCTTGGCCTGGGAGGCAACGTCGAAGGCGATGGGGTCGAGACCGGCGGCGTTGTGGGGCAGGTCCAAATCGAGGACGGAAACGTCCACGTGGGCCTCGTCCCAATCGACGAGCCCGACCCGGTCACCGTGGATCAGGATGTTGCGGGGATTGGGGTCACCATGCACCACGCTCGTCTCTCGATCCGCCAATCTTGCCCACGCAGCTCGACAACGCCGCACGCCCTCGTCCGGCATCGCGGTGAGGTCGATCTTCGTACCGGTGTCGGCCCGAAGAAGATCGGTCGACGACCTCCAACCGGGCCTCACTCCGCAAGCCCTCATGCTTGACCCCACTCGGTGCCACGAGGGCATCGTAGCGCCTTCGAAGCACAACCCGGCCCCGACGAATGAGTACGAAACCGGGAGGGTTCGCCCACCACAGGTCGAGCAGGAGACTCAGATTCACAGTCTGCTGGCCGAAACCTCGGTTTCGTCGTCGAACCCGTAAGGCCCAGCGTCGCATCCGTCTGTGCAGCATTCCAAACGCACGTCGCAACGCACTCCGCGGGCGAGATTGCCGGACATCCGAGAACCAGCGATATACCTGTCAGAAATGCAACCTACCGTCGAAGACCTCATCACACGGGTTCGCGAGGCGACGACCGCGGCGGAGCAGGCCCGATGGCTTGAGGCGGCGGCGCGGAAAGCCGACGACAGCTACGGCCTGCGAGCTCTCGTGCGCACGCTGGTCGAACTGCGTTCCGAAGATCGGGAGACGATCGCAAGAGCAGTGGATCGGCTGGTCCTAGCCGCTGGCGCGAACGCGGACAGTTGGGGGTTGCGAGAGGCAGCCCAGGTCCGAGCCGGGCTGCTCGCGGACCCTGCCGGAGCGCTTGAGGCGTTGCAGGTCGCCGAGGCCCACATCCATCAGCAACACAGCGCCACCTGGGGTTGGACCCAGCTCGCGGAAGCCTACGCGGAGCTGGGCGAGACGGACGAGGTGCGGCGCTGCATGGAGGAAGCCCGTGCGGCAGCCACGGACCACCACGACACCTACACTCTCGTCACCCAGTGGGCGGCGCTGCTTGGAGACCCCAAAAAGGCCGAAGCGATGCTCGCCGAGGCCGAGTCCGAGCTGCCCTTGACCGCAAGTGTGGCCTGGTCGCTCGCCAACGCCTGGCGTACGCTCGGTCTACCCGCACGCGCCGATCGATTGCTCGGAGCATGCCTCGATCGGGTCGAGGACACCCAGAGCGCGCTCACCCTAGTCGCAGCTCGTCAGAGCCACCGCGACCCCCAGGGGATGGCCCAGGCCCTCACCCGCGCGGAAGCACTGGCAGACTCGGCCGAGGACTGGTTTCATGTCGCCGAGGCCCTCGCCGATCAAAACGCCCCGAACACCTCCGTTCGCCGTGCCCTAGAGGCCGCGGTGGAAGCTGAAGGCGCGTCCGATTGGCTCGAGGCCGTCGCCACAGGCTACCGACGCTGGTTGTCGGACGAGGCAGCGGCCGACGCGCTGGGCATCAGAGGCCTCCGCCCAGGTGCGCTCGGCGATCCATCCGACGGCTTTAGGGGCCTCGAGTGGTCCGCCGAGGGGTTGTTCGACTGGGTGCGCGCCGTAGTACCACCCTCGTCGCTTCAACAAATCGCACGAGCTGACTATGGCTCCGATGCCGACAAACACCTGGTAGCCTTGAAGGAGATCTGCCAGAGCGGCCTGCTTCCAAGGACGCTGCCGTGGCACCCGCGCGAGGTGCTCGCGCTGACCCGGTGGTCTCAAGGGGAGCGCGTCGACCACCACGCTCGTGCGCTATCGACCACGATCCTTTCGCTGTACGTCGAAGAGACCGAACTCTCGGACACCCTGTCGTACCTCGTGGAGAGCTGCCTGCAGCTCGGGCCTAAGGCGTCAGAGCACGCGGACCGGTTCCTCGTCTGGGCGTGTGCCTGCACCGCCAACTCAGAATTCGCTGACAACGCCGCAGCCCCGATTGCCCTTGCGCTCCTACGGTTGGTCCGCAATCCGTCGGACCCGCTGCTCCCCGAGCTGACGTCCGCGCTCTCGCAAGATGTTGTCGACGAGATGCTTCGGTTCTGCACAGCGGCGAAGCACTGGTCAGAACTCGTAGAGGCCTTGGCGGGCCCTCATCTTCCCCACCACGAGGTCGCGAAGTCGCTTGCAGCCTGGTTCGGCATCGCCTAGCGGCGACCGGAAGTGCGCAGCCATTTTGCACACCCATCAGGCCCTTGCCAGCCGTCACTGCATTGACTATGCATGAGCCATGTTGACCTGTACCCCATGCCTGGCTTTGGAGGGCGCACCGACTGCGGTGCCGTTCAAGCAGGCATGGTGCGTCTCGCCATAGGCGGGGCCCTCAGGTTTACCGTGCGTCATCTACGCGCCGAATCGCCCTAACTCCACTCTCCTCTGGATGATGAGCGAGTTGGAACCTGTGCTCCGCCCTGGCTCTGTGTGCAGTTCCAAGCTGCCACAGAACGCCCGGCCCTGGGCCGGCAGGGGCGTGGTGCCATTGCCGGCCTTGGGCTTCACCCCACGGGACCATTCCCGTTGGAGGTTTCATGTCCATCGACATTCGCAACATCGGCATTTCGGCTCACGTCGACGCAGGCAAGACCACGCTCGCCGAGCGCATCTTGTTCTATGCGGGTCGCATTCGCACGATCCGCGACGTCAAGGGCGGCGACGGGGGGGCCCACATGGACCACGATCCGCTTGAAACCGATATGGGCATTACGATCGACGCCGCGGCGACCACCGTCCGGTGGCGTGACACCGATGTGCATGTCGTCGACACCCCCGGACACGTGGATTTCACCGTGGAAGTGGAGCGTGCGCTCCGCGTGCTCGACGGTGCGATTCTCGTGCTCTCGGCCGTCGCAGGGGTGCAGGCCCAGACGCACACGGTGGGACGCCAGATGGACCGGTACGACGTTCCCTGCGTCGCCTTCATCAACAAGTGCGACTTGGCCGGAGCCGACCCTGCCTTGGTGGTGGAACAGATGAGGACAGCGCTGGACCTACCCGCGGTCCTCGTGCAATGGCCCCTCGGACTCGAGCACGACCATCGAGGAATCATCGACCTGCTCACGGAGGAGTCCGTCACGTTTGAGGGTTCGGAAAACGAAAGGGTGACTCGGGCGCGGACCGAACTCTCCCCAGGAGCTCGGGCGGCGCGCGAGGCGTTACTCGAAGCGGTCGCGGAGCATGACGAAGACCTGTTGGAAGCCCTTCTTGACGGCGGTCCTTTGGACCTCGAACGGGTTCGTGCGGTGCTGGCTCATGCGACGCACCTTCGCCAGCTCGTGCCGGTGTTCGTGGGGGCAGCCCGCCAGAACCTTGGTGTGCAGCCTTTGCTGGATGGGGTGGTGGACTACCTGCCGCGGCCTGAGCAGCGCCGAGTGGTGGCCACCGACCCCGAGACCGAAGCCCTTCACGAGGTGCGTGGAGATGTCGATGGGGCCGTACTCGCCTATGCGTTCAAGCTTCAGGAGACCGACTTTGGCTCCCTGACCTGGCTTCGTGTGTACCGCGGGATTCTACGCCCCGGGGTGGCGCTCGTCGACGTCCGTACGGGTCGTAAGCAACGACCTCGTCGGTTGTCCCGACTCGACGCAGGGGAGACCTTGCCTGTTGCCGAGGCCCGCCCTGGCGAAATCGTAGCGGTGTCAGGGCTGGACGTGGCGTCGGGCACGACCTTGTCGGACCCTGACCATCGGCTCGTCATTGGGGAGTTGCACGTGCCCGAACCGGTCGTGCAACGCGCGCTACGACTCGTCGATGGTGGGCCGGATCGACTTGGGCGAGGCCTGTCGAGGATGGTCCGAGAAGACCCCACGCTGCGGGTGGTGACGAATGGTGAAACAGGTGAGACCGTGCTTCACGGCATGGGCGAACTTCATCTCGAGGTCATCGCCCACCGTCTGCGCGAGCGGTTCGGAGTCCAGGTGGTCCTGGGTGAACCCTCGGTGGCCGAGCGTCAGGCGCTCACCAAGGCGACCTCGTTCGACTACGTCTTCAAGCGCCAATCGGGCGGTCCAGGCCTGTACGCGCGTGTCGTAGGCACGGTGGAGCCGGCTACGTCGTTCGAGTTCGACTGGACGGTGGTTGGCGGGGCGATTCCAACGGAGTTCCGCGCTGCAGTCGCGCGGGGATTCCGAACCGCGCTGGCTGAAGCAGAACCTGAAGTGGTTGGCGCTCATGTCGTGATCACGGACGGCAGCACCCATCCCAACGACAGCTCGGACCGCGCCTTTGAACTCGCCGCTCGTATGGCATTCCGTGAGGTCCTTGCGAAGGCCGAGCCAAACCGGCTCGAACCTTGGATGCGAGTGGTTGCGGAAGCGCCCGACGAGTGGCAGGGGGCACTCATTCAGTCCCTGACGAAGCGAAGGGGCCGAGTGCTCGAGGCCGAGCCGGGTCGCGTTGAGGCGGAAGTGCCACTGTCCCGAATGTTCGGCTACGCAACGGCGCTTCGATCGGCAACCTCGGGCGCGGGAACGTTCTCAATGGTGTTCGATCGCTTCGATACCGCCGTGTGAATCGACGAGGAGGCCCGTCCGAACCGACGGCCTCCTCGTCCATTTCGTGCAGGTCTGTGCGTGTCGGATCGGAGCCGACACGAGCGTTGGTGGAGTCAACGCCAAGCCGTACGATGAAGTGACAGCTCAAAGGCTTTGAATCTGTGCTCGAAGGCCCAGTCGAAGCAGACTCGAGCCTCGCATTCCCCGAACCTCGACGGCAAGTCGGTCGTGGGGCAGGCCCGCCTCGCGAAGCTGGGCCCGCGCGCGATGGGTGTAGAGGTGAAGCTGGCTCGAAGACAGGCTCAAACGGCGCCGCAGCATGGCGGCTTCGAGCCAGCCATCGTCGGGGGAGGCAAGGCGTGCGTCGGCTAACTCCACGAGCAGATGCGTATGCCGTCGCACCGTCAACTCTCGTTCGGCACCCCCCACCTGCAGCGCGCAACGGTAGATGCGATCACCGTCGGCGCTCACCTCCAGAATCAGCTGCTCGTCGTGGTCCACTTCCGCTTCGGTATGGGAGGAGCCGCCACGAACGCTGGTAGGAAGCACCACGGTCCACGCCGCCTCGCCCGACTCGAGCAGGTCCCCCCCTTCGATCCAATGTCCACCTTCGGCGTGCCGCCAGCGCTCACCATCGCGTTCCAGCACATGCAAGCCATCGGGGCTGACCCACCGGGAACCGAGAACCGGTATGGCCCCGCCATCCAGGTCGATCAGCACAAGTCCAGGTGGGGAAAGATCAGCAACCTCCCAGACCTGTTCCGACGAGCCGAACCGAAGCCGCATGCCCACTTCGAGCGAATGCCGCGTTCCTTCTGCCAAAGGGGACGCGCCATCGAACGTGCCATTGGTCGTCTTTTGGGGTCGAATCCACCATTGGTCCTCGTCGAAGAAGAAGGTGGCGTGATGACCCGAGACACGTCGATCGAGGAGTTGAATGTCGCAATGGGGATAGCGACCCACCAACGTCCGAGCCCCAAGGTTGATCCATCGCCCGTCGCGATGTCGTTGAAGAAGTGCCACTAGCCAGGCTCCGGAACCGCTAGCGCCTGGCGCGCCAACGCAAGAAGCACCCCCAGCTCGCCGTGCTCGGGTACCACGAGTCCCTCCGCCAGACGTTCAGCTTCCGAAAGGGCATTCGCCGCGTCGTTTCTCGACCACCGCGCCTGATGTCGTGCGCGGTCCGCCCAGATCTTGGCGAGTTCAGCCGGCGTCTCGGCCTTCATAAGCTGCTCAATCGCCTGGTCCCAGTACCGACTCGCCTCGCGGCTACGGCCTTGGTTGGCGGCAACGTTCCCAAGCTGGGCGAGGGCCACCGCTTCGAACAGGGCGTTGCGCGACTCGCGAAGCGCGGGCAGTGCGTCAAGGAGCACCGCTTTTGCGGCCTCAAATCGCTTTGCGTGGACCAACATCACGCCTAGGTGAACCTGGCATTCGGCAACGTAATGAATGGCTCCACCCGCCTCAAGCGCCGCTGATGCGGTCTTGAACGACCCTTCCGCTTCTCCGAATGCCCCCACCATGCCCTGGATTCGGCCCAGATTGATAAGGGCAATCGCTGCATGCATGCGCCCGCCGTTCGTTCGGTGCAACGCAAGGGCCTGTCGATGCAGGTCGAATGCATCTGCCCACTGGCCACGCTCTTCGTGAAGGATCCCAAGCCCACCCAGCAAAATAGCATATCCTTGAGGAAATCCCTGATTTCGAGTTTGTTTCATTCCTTCGCGGTAATGGTGCTCGGCATCTTCGAGACGTCCTTGATAAATCGCCAGATTCGCAAGACCCGTGTGAATGCGCACCAGCAACGGAGAGGGATCGAAGCGTTCGTGTAGGGCCAATGCCTGTTCGAGGTGTTGACGAGCCCGGTCCGGGCGTTCCGTCTTCAGGTACAGCACGCCGAGGGTATTGTGTACATTCGCTTGCCGGAAGGCCCCCGCATGGTTCCGCCTAGGATCGAGGCAGGCGTGAAGGAAGTCCTGGGCCGCCTCAAAATCGCCGGTGTACGTCGCGATCTGACCCAAGGTCAACCGCGCGGAAGCATGAACCGGATCGTCGGGCGTCTCCTTCGCCACTTCGCGGGCATACATCGCGGCTTTCCTCGCGTCATCGAACAGGCCAAGGTCGTTCAGCAACGTCGAAAGTCGCAGATAAGATGTGGCCTTGCCAATCGCATTCGACGTCGCGGACCAGTGCTCGATGGCCGCCTCAAAGGCCCGACGCGACTCCGCGGTCTGGCCCAGCTGTCGATGATTTCGGGCAAGCTCATCAAGCGCCAGGGCCTGATCTTCGTCGGAGAGTTTAGGAATCGCAACCAGGCGCTGGGCAAGCTCCAGGTTTCGCTCGGCTGTCCCGATCCGACTCCGAACGAGCGTTGCCGCTCGCAGCGTCGAAAGGGCTACGACGGGGTCCTGACGCCTCAGCGCCCTGTCACAAGCTACCGTGATATTCGGGATTTCGCGAGTAAGAATCGCCAGCGCATCAACGTGACTGGCGGTGGCCGACGGTCGAATCGACTCCGACAGTGCTGCGTAATAGGCACCGTGGCGTTGTTCCGTATTGCTGCGCAACCCTGATGAATCCAGAGCCTGAGCCGCATACTCCTGAACCGTCAAGAGCAAACGGAACCGGCCGTCGCGCTCCACCTGGACGAGCGAATGCGACACCAACCGATCCATGACGTCCAACGTCAGCGAGGATGAATCGAGCACCGACTCGACCGCCTCCAGATCAAAACTCGGTTCAAACACTGACAGTTGGAGGAGCGCGGCCCGTTCTTCAGCCGTGAGGAGCTGTACACTCCAATCGAGGGTCGCCCGTAGCGTGGCTTGGCGAGAGGGCCGGGGACTCATCGCCTTGAGCAGGCGAAACCGGTCGGTCAGTCGGGCCAGGATGGCCTTGAGTGGAAGCAACCGGACCCGCGCCGCAGCGAACTCGATGGCAAGGGGGATGCCATCCAACAAACGAAGTACCGCGTGTAGTGTCGAAGTCTGGGACGCGGCGTTGAAGGCGGGCTGCACGGCCAGGGCGCGGGCCTCGAACAACGCCTTTGCCTCGGGCTCCGAAAGGGGTTCAAGGGGCAATTGCTGCTCGCCCACCAAACCCAGCGGGACGCGACTCGTCACCAAAAAGCGTGCGTCAGGTGCCGCCGCAGTCCAAACGTCGAGGAGTTCAACGAGAATATCCGCCACTTGCTCGGCATTATCAAGGGCAATGAGGCAGGGACCGCGTTGCTGAATGACAAACGCAAGCCGCTTCGCATCAAGACTCCGTTGCGCGTTGGCCCCCAGCCCTTGGGCCATCGCAGCCAGTACGTCCGACCGGTTCGTCGACTCGGCGAGGTCGCACCACACGGGGGTGCGCCCACCCACATCGCGATTTCGGATAAAATTTACGATAAACCTTGTTTTCCCGATTCCTCCAAGCCCGGTTACCGTCACCACTCGGCCGCGATGCAGCGCAGTCCACAGAAGGTCGAAGTCCGAGTCTCGACCGATGAAGACGTCCCGCTCTGCCGGCAGGAGCGCCGAGGCAGGGTGTGGCTGCGTGGATTCTGCTTCGGTAGTGTCCAGCGCAACTTCAAACCGACGCCGGACCAGCTCCCCAAGGGCGGTCTGGAAGCCCAGTGGCTCCAGGGCGGGCTGCCCAAGCTGGGCCCGAAGCGCCAACGCAGATGCGAACCGCTGATCCGGATCTCGCTTCAACAGTCGCAACAGAATCGTCCGAAACCGCTCCGGCACCTTCGAATCCATTCGATCAGCGTGGGGTTTGCGACCCAACAGCATCTCGTGGAGCAACACCCCGAGCGACCAAAGGTCCGCTCGGGCATCGACCGATCCCGCGTCCCTTCGCTGCTCGGGAGCCGCGTAGGCATGCGTGCCCAGAAAGTCCCCCGTGCGAGTCGCATCTGAACTCACAAACTGCGCTACCCCAAAATCCGTGAGCCTCGGAACAAGGCTCCCGGTATGCGGGTCGAGCAAGACGTTGGAGGGCTTGACGTCGCGGTGAACCACACCTGCCGCATGCGCGGCGGCCACCCCCTCCACAATGCCAACGAATAAGGCCAACGCCTCCTCTTCCGTGAGTTGGCGAATCTCGAGAAGTTCCTTGAGGGAGCACCCTCGGACTTGCGGCATGAGGAGCGCGGGTTGTCCGTCGACCGACAACACGGCTTGAACCGGCACCACATATCGGGAGACGATGCGTTGTTGGACTTCACCTTCGAGGCGCACCCGAGCGGCGAGCGACGGCCGATGGATGACCTTGAGCGCATGCTCGGTCCCGAGGGTTACGTGTCGCACCGCATAAACCGTCGAGGCCCCTCCACGACCGAGCGGCCGAAGGACCCTGAAGGCACCGATTTGTCGTCCCAACGCGAGCACAGCAATATGTACAGTGTCATCCGCCTAAGTGCTCGCTAACATCGCCGTAGAGGAAGAAGATTGGCCGAAGGCGCTCGGACTGCTTCGGTTCCTCACCCGCAGGAACTCAAGGGGTGACCGGCGTAAGCAAGACCCACGGATCTTCATCGCAGCCCGTTTCGAGGTCGGTGCGGTCCCGTGGGGGAGCCTTCAGCGCCTCCGCCTCGGTGTAGTAAAGGTCCGAGTTCCCACAGTAATACAGGTCGGTGCCGTCGAAGGTCCACTCCGTACGAACAAACGAAGCGTACCCTTTCGACGAGCTGTCCAAAATCATGAACATCTCTGTGTTATCGAACGACACCATAGGAAGGGTAAGCTTCTCTTTCGCTGTTCCGAACGTCACTTCCGTGTTCGAAAAGACAATCGTGACCATGCCCTTCTTGACCGTCGTCGTGTAGGTCCCTGCAATGGCAAGTTGAGGGCCCGTGTCCGCGTCCGTGTCCGCATCGGTGTCGGCGTCCGTGTCCGCATCGGCATCGGCATCGGCGTCTGAATCGGCGTCGGTGTCCGCATCGGTGTCGGCATCGGCTTCAACGCCGGAGTCGGATTTGGTCTCCGAATCCGTACACGCCACCAAAAGCCCAACAGTCAAGATAGAAAACCAAGAATTCACGCCTACTCCACGGAAGAAAATCGGCCATTGCTGGAACGGATGGACGATTTAACCCGACCCGACACCCAAGACGCTCACCGTACGCTAAGGCCAGGAAGCACAACGGTTCTGCTCCACTCGGATGGTAGGAATTGGAGTTCGGCAATCCATCGGAGATTGTGGAAATGAAGGGTCTTGATGACGGGACGGCCCGTCACCTGCCCCTACGACTCACTGTACGACGATCGACAGCTGGCCTGCGTTGTCAGTCACGGCGAAGAGGTTCGTGTACTGGCCATCCGCGAGGGTGCCGAGGTCGAAAGACGCGTCGAGAACGAGATCGTTGTCGAGATCGAAGCCCAAGGTGTAGTCACCATCAGGAATGTCGAGACGCGAGCCCACCTCGCCAAAGTCGATGTCGTGCGCCGCGAACACGACCGCTCCGGCGGCCGGCAAGAGGAACACGTCGACTTCGTGGACGTCCACCGCCGTATGGATGAACCGAACCCGCGTGGTGTGGGCCGCGATGCTCTCATCCCGATCGACCAACAGCAGCGGTTGAATGTGGGCGAGCGTGTCGAAAGCCACGGCGGTGTAGCGAGCGTTCGGATCGAGGACCACGGCCTCGCCGATCACCGCTTGGCTTAGCCCAGCTCCGCCGGGCGTGATCGAGAGTGTGGTCGAGCCAGACGGTACCGGTAGGTAGCCCGTGCCATCCGTGAACACGAGACCCGCCACCGCCGGCGCGCTCGTCGCCCCCACGAAGGCATCGACCGCGGGCGCGTCGGGCGACAGATGGAGGACGCGAATCTCGGCCGGCGGCGCGACGGCCTGGGCAGCGATGAGCGACACGATGTTCTCGTCTTGCAGTGCGAGCTGCACTGCGCCGTGGGCGTCAATGACGACGAACGCGTTGGCAATGGTCCCCTCGGCGAGCTGCGGCAGCGGGAACGCCAAGTCTTCGATTCCGTTGTCGTCGAGGTCCAGGCCGATGGTGTACGTGCCGGCATCGACTTCGACCGCAGCTCCGGCCGTGCCGAAATCCAAGTCGGCGGTCAGGGGCACTCGGTCGTCACCGATGATGGCGAGCACATCGACCTGACCCACTCCGACGGCGGTATGAACCGCCCGGATTCGGACCTCGTCGGGCGTGGACCGATCGTCCACGAGAACCAGGGCCTGAATCGTCGCCAGCTCGTCGAACGCCGCGACGGTGTACGAGGTGTCGGGGTCGAGCGTGACGTTCGCGGTGAGCACGGCGCCGCCGATGCCCGCACCCGCCGGGGTGACGGCAATCTCCTGCTGACCGGACATCACCGAGGCATAGGCACTGCCTTCACCAAAGTCCACCCCCCCGAAGGCAACCGCGCCATCGACAAGAACGTCGACGGTCGGTGCATCGGGCGACAGGTGAATCGCGCGGACCGAGGGCGACTGCGGAGCGGGAATGCCCACGACCCGCGTAACGGGGCCGGCGCCGGCCTGGATGGCGAGGAACACGTCACTTCCATCATGGACCGCGAAGACGTTCAACGACTCGTCCTGGGGCAACGACGGCAGGTCGAAGAGAAGGTCGCTGACCATGTCGTCATCGAGGTCGAGCCCCACGGTGTACTGCGCGGAGGGCAACTCGAGCGCATTGGCGGCCGTACCGAAGTCCAGGTCGTCGACCAAGGGCAGATCCAGCCCATTCGAATCGCGCTGCAGCACGTTGACCGTGCCCACCCCGGCCGCGGTGTGGGCGATGCGTACCCGTGTCGTCCCTGGAGCGGGTGCCGATACGTCGTCAACCAGCGAAAGAGCCGTGATATCTGCGAGCAAGTCGTAGGCGGTCAGCGTGTAGAACGTAAGGCCGAGGAGATCGAGGTTGTCGGCGTCGAGCACGCTATCGGTCACCGCGGCACCCGCAGGGGTCACGTCGATGTCGTAAACCGCCGGCGAGAGCTTGAGGTAGTCGGTGGAATCCGCAAATGCCAGCGCGTTGATCAAGCGCTGTGCCGTGCTGTCGTCGGCCCCTGCGGCCCGGCCAAACACCGAGACGTCCGGTGCATCGGGCGACAGGTGAAGGGCGCGCACATTGGCGAACTGCGGAATGTTCGGGCTGGGCGTAACCACCGTCGTCCCACCGCTGGTGGATTGTACCGTCAGCACCACGCTGCTCGGCCCCTGGCCCACCGTGAGCAGCTCCGCCTCGACCAAGGCGTTGGCCGGAAGCTCAAACCAGAGGTCGAGCAACCGGTCGCCATCTTGGTCGAAGCCCAGTGCATGGATCGACAGTTCCATGGTGATGTCGTCGGTACTCGTGGAGGGTTCCAGACCGTTGAACATCGGACTGCCGATGCCAGCATCGAAGCTCCACGCGCTGAGCGACACGTCAGGCAGCGCGTTGAGCACAGGAGCCCGGGTCGCATCCGCATCGACGGTGCCAGACGGTGAGTCAGCATCGGAGCAGGCGATGGCCGTGGCGACCAAGGTGGGGGCCAGCAAAGCGAAAATTCTCGGGTTCATCTCGTCATGTCCTTCGTCACAGGTTCACGCTCGAGCGTCCGTGGCGTATGCCAACGCCTTCTGGCTTGTCCATAGTTCGCATATAGTTTGTGTATACTTTGCGTATACATACAGGGAGCACACGCTGTGCCGCCGAGGGTCGTGCGCCCTCGATTCGCAACCGACCTCAGCATCCGTCGGCATCAAAGCAATCTCAAACCCGGTCGACACCAGGGTCGTTCGGTGTCACCCCGGATGGGGAGGCCCTATCTCGGCATCATTCGGCTGGATTTGTCCACCGGAGGCAAAAGACGCTTCCTACAGGGCCGAAACCCGTGGATGCATCCGAGCGGCAAAACCGTGTTCGCACAGTCCTGTGGCAGCCTCGTGAGTCGCATTGCCGTTGC
Organism: Myxococcota bacterium; assembly: GCA_039208735.1. Taxonomy (GTDB): domain Bacteria; phylum Myxococcota_A; class UBA796; order UBA796; genus DRPG01. The sequence continues at coordinate 17,106 of JBCCQY010000018.1, forward strand.
GGATGCGTCGGGGCTATTCGAGGTGGTCACGCCTTGCAGCTCAGAGGTCGAATCCCCCAGTCTGACCCCGCCGGACTTCGAGTTCTCAAAGCTGTCGCCAGACGAGTCTCGCGTGGCGGTGGAAATGAGGTACTTCGCGGATGTTGGCGAAGTCGTATACACGACCATCGTGTTCGAGGGCGGTGAAGAGAGGGCACGCTTCGATGGCTACTACGGCCCCGAATGGCTGCCCGACGGTGGCCTCGTCCTTTCGGCCGCTGAGGGCTTGTTCGTGGTCGATGCCACACTTTCGGATGTCGTTCGCATCGACGGAGACCGCCTCGCCGGCCCCACCAACAACCCGTCCATCCACCCCGACGGCACACAATTGGTGTTCGAATTCAACCAGCAGATTTGGGCGATGAACATCGACGGTACCGAACTGCGGGAACTCGTCTTCGGGAGCCGGGCGTTGCGCTATCCGACCTGGTCCCCGAAGGCGATTCCGTTGCCTACCTCGCCGTGTCCCAGCAGGACTGGTACGACAAGGCAATCTACTTTACCGATCTTGCAGAAGGAGCGAGTACGTACCTGGATTTAACGCCAGCCTTCGGCACCGATCCCAGCGTGGTTCCCAACGGTCCGCTCAGCTGGCGTTGAGGAGTCTCGGTGTTCCGCCTCCTAGGCCGGAACGTCGTGACCCGCTTCTCTCCAAGCATTAAGATGCCACTCGCAGTCGAGCGTACCCAGGACTTCGCCATCGGCATTCACCCCCTCCAAAGGTCCATGGAATGTCGCGAGCATGATGCAGCCTGGATTCGACACCGGCTCATGGACCGCACCATCCTTCTCAAGCAGGTAAACCCCACGGCCAAACCGAACCGAGGGATCGTCGCGATAGTGGAACTCCCCCTCGAGGATGAACACTTCCACGGCCTTCACGTGGCGATGCAACGGAGCGGAGACCCCTTCATCCACCTTGATGAGGACGGTGAAACGCCCCGTTTCTTGATCTGCGGACAACAGTTTAAATTCCGTACCTGCCATTCCCCAGGGCGCCCAGTCGACCTCGCTTGGATCGACTCGAGACAGTGTGTGGGGGGTGGTCGCAGAAGCCGTTGAGTGCATGGCGATGTCTCCGATTTCACGTGCGTATCGCCCGTATCGATGGAGTTATCTTCATGCACGACGACAGAGGCACCGCACGCGCGGATTCCGTTCAGCGCGCGTTTTGCGTCGCTTGCTCAATGGCGACGAAGAAGGTCCCGCAGTGCTCTTGGACCGGACAACCCACATTTCTTGGCAACGACCGCCGCCGGTTCACCGGCATCGAGGAGCAAACGAGCACGGAAGGCCCGGCGTGTAGCGACGTATCGCATGGGAGGGAGGCCGAAACTCTCGCGGAATGCACGTCGAAGGTGGCCCGGCGACAATCCAGCTCGCTCGGCAATCGACAGTTCACTCAGCGGCTCGGCAAGCTCCTGATCGATCCATTCACCGAGATCACGACGCACCGAATGCCGCAGGCCACCTCGTGTTGCGGTGGTTTCACCCAGGAAATCTGCCGCACCGAGCACAAGGCCAGTCGCAATGGCCTCCGCCCCCCTCACAGGCCGCTCGCTCCACATCCACTCCGCGAGGGTGGCCGCGATCGGACGCGCTTGCTGAATCATCCGATTGAAAAAGCCATTCTGGGGCACCAGCCCCGATGGGACATCGAAGTGCAGCACCTTACACGGAGCGGCAACCTCGAACACGGGCTGAGTGCCGGCCGCGATGTGCGCAAAGGAACCCGGCCGCGAGCCCCGGTCGACGCAAACCCCCGTTCGCCGTGAAACCGCACGGGTTCCGCTGACATGATAGATAAGCGTATCGGTTTCCTGCTTTGGAACCTCAATCTGACCCGGCGGATGAGCATATGCGGACACCGTGCCGAGCCCGCGGAGGCCGAGCGTCCGATGCGGTCGCATCTCGTGATTTCTCGAAAGGTACGACGCAAGGGTCGACCAATCGGGTTCGGACTCCGGCTCGGTGGACATCAGTGTCGCCTCATGAGGTGGCGCAGACCTCAGGGTACCACAGAGCCCCGGCGGAAAGACGTGTTCACGCGCTGTTCTGAACCGCTGGCCTTCGGCGCTACGCGCCTGCCGCTCACGCGGTCAGCGTTCGTCGCTTTGCTCCTTCAGGCTGTCCGCGGCCCAGCGTACGAAGGCGAAGCTGAAGAGAGCCGGCAACGAGACCAACCCGATGATCGTGACGGCCGCCAGTACTTGTCCCAGGGAGGGACTGAAGAAGACATCGGGCTCCATCAGGTATCCTTCCTTGGCCTGTCGGTGCCTGAGATGGCCGTCACCGCGAGTCCGCTCAATGCTCCCACTCCCGCGGCTGCGATGCCAGCAAGGGAGGCAACCACTCCCGCAGCTGATCCCATCACGGCCAAGGAGATCGCCGCAACAAGGGCCACCAGCGAGACAATTGGCAACGTCGAGACGGCAGCGCGGATGACGTTTGACCGGGCATCTACCAGAGGCGCCTTCCGCGGTTGTGGCTCATCCACGGGTTGCGAAGGGCGCCGCATCGCGTTGATCTTGCGCAGTAGCGCACGGTACTCATCGCGTGAGATTTCGACCGTGCCCGAAAGCGATTCGGGTCCGGCGTCAGACTCACCTTGATTGGTCTTTTGGTCGAGCCGCACGAGCCCTCCTTGGTTGGGCAGCGAGGATTCATGAACGGTGGTGGCGATCAAGCCTTCCGAAGTGGAAACCGCTTTCATCCGGCGACTAACATTCGAGGACGCAAACATCACGATGGTGTTCAAGTGGGGGTGTGAAAAGCAAGACGGCGACTCGCCGGGGGGCTTTCGCCCCACGGACTGCCTCCGATTCATGACGCACAGACTCCCAGAAATCCGCTACAGAAACGCATCTTCGCAGGCAAGCCGCTGCGAAGCGCGTGACTTAGCCACCAAGGCTACTGAGCACAGCGATGCGGATGCGCGCTGTGGGGTCTTATGCCTGCTTATCAATCACCAAACGATGCCTTTGTCGGACGCGAAGCTGAACTTCAGGCCCTTGATGAGGCGGTGGAGTTGCAAACTCGACTGGTCGCGATCGTTGGGATGGGAGGCATCGGCAAGACACGACTCGTCTACGAATCCCTGCGAACCAGCGTGAATGTTCGAGTGGTAGAACTTGCCGCTTGTGCAACAGAGGAGGGACTGCTGGCTGCGGTAGCGGCGGTTCTGAATCCACGCGGTTCGACAACAGGCTTCGATCTGGTGGCGACGATGGAGCGCCTCGGGACGTTCACCCTGGTGCTCGACGCCGTTGAGAGTGTCTTGGACCACCTGTTGTCGCCCCTCGAGCAATGGTTGCGGGACGCCCCCAATGTGCGGTTTGTACTGACATCGCGCCTGCCGATTCACATTCGTGGGAGCCACACCCTCCTTTTGGGGCCGTTGTTGCCTGACGACTCGTTCGAACTCCTCGTCCGTCGGGCAAAGGAAAGCGATATCCGGTTCGATCCCACCTCCCAAGCCGATGAACTCAGAGGCGTGGTCGCTCGCCTGGACGGCATTCCCCTCGCAATCGAGCTTGCATCTGCGCGTTTGCACGTGTTGTCGCCCCGACAGCTCTTGAAACGGCTTCATGACCGGCTTTCCATCCTTCGTACCGACCGCAGCGACGTGTCCCCTCGACACACCGGCCTAAGGGCCACGCTGGACGATGCGTGGAACACCCTGAGTCCGACCGATCGCACATCGCTGTCGGCCTTGTCGATTTTCACTCATCCCTTCGAGGTGTCGGCAGCCACCACCGTACTTGGACTCGAAGATGACGCCGCGCTCGATTGCATCCAGCGCTTGGTCGGCCGGGGATTTATCCACGTTTCGCCAAACGATCCGGAGCGCTATCTTCGAATGGTGGACGTGTTGCGCGAGTACGCCGCGCATGAGTTGCCGGAAGCTCGTAGTCTAGAGGTTCAGCGCCGTCATGCGCAGCACTACAGGGATCAGTTCGCGGAGCTTCTTACGGCGCGGGGCATGAATCAACTGCTTGCGCAGCGGCTCTCGTTCGACAATCTCGACCAAACGATACCCCACCTCGACGCAATGTTGGACCGACCGGGCCTCGATTCCGACCTACGCCGAGACGTAGGAATCGTGCTGGCCGCCCTGCTCATTACCCACAGACCGGTCACGAGCCTTCATCGTGCGCTTCAGGTTGCCCGAGAGGAGGCCATTCAGACGTCTCGACGCCGGCTTGCGATCGTGGTCTTCCTCGAATCCATCTCGAGGGACTTTTTGGACACGAACGTTGCAGAGCTCGACGATGTGATCGATGCCTTCCGGTTCATGGAAAGCATCGGCGATGAGCCAGGTTGGGCCGCACTATTGGCCGGAGACATTAGCGCAAGAGTACGGTTTTCAGACTTCGAATCTGCACTTCAATGGGCGGACACCGCCCAGGTTCATGCCGACGCCTCTGGGAATGCCGACATCAGGTTCTACGTCAAGAACCTTCAGGCGTCTTATCGCTTGTTCGAGCAGTCGCTGCCTGAATCGTATCGTATGCTGAGCAAGCTTCTCGACGATCCGTCGATGAGCCGCGATGCAGCGTTCAACTGGTTGATGAATCGCGCATGGTTGTTGTACGAGCTTGGCACACTCGATGAGGCGATCGCGGATATCGAACGCGCGTTGGACATCGGGTCAGACCGGACCGAGCCCATCGCCCGCGTTGGTGCCTTGACCCGTGCCGCAATCCTCTACTTTGCCGCGGGTCGTCGAGAACTCGCCTACGCAAGCTTGGGGGAAGCCTGCTCCCTGGGCGACCGCTACGGCGTTCGAGATGATGGTGCCTACGGCCGAGTTCACGTTCGAGGACTATTCTCGCTGGCTGAAGGGCGAGATTCCGACGCTGCGGCGGCCATGGAATTGAGCGAACCGGTGGGAACCCCTCGCTCGACCCGGGGGCTGGTGGCGCTGTTCTCGGGCGATTTGGGAGCTGCTCATGCCCATCTGAAGGCGGCCCTACAGACCGCACGGGCATCGACAGGTCAAGGTCTGCGTACGGCGTTCTACGCCATTGCGCTTGGGCGCCTTGGCCAATCACAAGAAGCTTTGCAAACGATGGAGCAAGCCTGGTCGCAAACCACGCGTTGGCAGAGTCGTCGCGTCGACGCCGTTCTCGATGTGCTGGACTTGGCGCTTACGCTCCATCAGGGTCGTCCAAACACCATCTCCGAGGCCTGGGCACGGCTCAATGCACAACAGCGTTCAACCGAACCCCAATTTCCGATGTTGTTGATCGCAACTCGCCTTTTGCGAGCGGCACTAGAACACGTGGGTTCACCGATCGTCGTCCACGTGGGGCCTGATGTCGCATGGGTTCAAGTCAACGATGCTAAGCCGATGGAACTCACGCGCCGACCGGTCTGGCGATCCCTTCTGCATAGGCTCGTCGAGGAATATCGCGCGGCGCCCGGGAGACCGATTCCGGCCCAAACGATGTTGGACGCAGCATGGCCTGCGGATCGCTCCCGACGGGAAACGCTTGAAAACCGACTGTGGTCGGCATTGTCGAAAATGCGGCGAGCAGGCTTGGGGGAGGTCATTCGGCGTGTTGAAGGCGGGTATCTGATTCCTGAGGCGGTTCTCGTCTTCTCTCGTGAAACGCCACTGGGCTAAAGATGGGACCAGGAGACGGAATTGAAAGGACACTCGTGATGGACGCCGCGTCTCCCCGAGGACCCGTCGCCGCCAATCCGACGGTGCGGAAGCTCGCTTCATCTCGCCAGAGATTCGCCGCATGCCTTAACGATGTGGCGCGTGCGATGTGCGCCGGGCGTCCTGAACGGACTCCCGTCCATCTCTCCGAGGTTCCCAGGAGGCTCGAGACGGAATTGGCAACGTTGATTCGTTGGTTCCATCACGAGACGAGCACCCAGTATCCCGAGGCCAACTGGTCGGATTCTGATCTTGCGGCGGTTCGATCACGTGTCGTCGCTGCGTTTCGCTTGGTCGTAGGTGACACCTATCGTGTGTTGCGAGAAGAGACGTTTCGCACCCGATTGGACAAACTAGTGAACGAAGCGCGCTGGCCTGATGTCGCCATCATCCTCGAACGCCAATTGGTGTTTGTATTCGATGATGTCCAACTGCACATCAGTGAGGGGTTTGCCGACCTCGATCAGCTTCTTCTACCCACCACAACACGAGGCACGATGAGAACCGAGTGGGCTTCATCCGGCCTTGTCGAACGCTCCGTCACCATGAAGGCCACCGAACTTTCCGAGACGCCCATCATCATTGCCGACCGTTACGTCGTCGACAGTGTGGTCGCTCGACGCCCTCATGCCACGGTGTATGAAGCTCATCGCGAGGACATCGGCCTGAAGGTCGCCATCAAGGTTCTCGTCGAGCAGCTGCACCTTCAGCAGTCCAAGAAATGGGCGCGATTCAGGCGTGAAGCCAAGCTGCTTGCCAGAGTGACCAGTCCTCACGTGGTCTCGCTCTACGATTATGGATTGCATCAGGACAACCTGTTCCTCGCCATGGAGTGGCTGCCCGGACGCACATTGTACGACATTGTACAGAATGAGGGGAGCCTCCCGATCGGTCGTGCGATCGATCTCGTCGAGCAGCTCGTCACCGGGCTCGCGTCGATCCATAGCCAAGGCATCGTTCACCGTGACATCAAGCCGTCGAATGTCATGGTTACGCGCGGACCAGATGGCGAAGAGCACCTCCAGATTTTCGACTTTGGGATTGGCAAAGATCTACTTGAACCTGGTTCGCTCACCAGCATGGGAACCCTGGTGGGGAGTCCTCGGTACCTCGCCCCCGAACAGGTCCAAGGTCTCGAAGTTGGCTCATGGACGGACCAGTATGCGGTTGGCGTGACCTTGTTTCACCTCCTGACGGGCGACTACCCTCATCCGTCCAAAACCATTCCCGAGATGCTCTTTGCGACGGTGCATCGAGCTCCTCGAGAACTCGGCGAGCTGCTGGATGCCTCCATCGACCAACACCGAGCCGCTGCGGATGTGATTCGGCGGTGCCTCCAGAAACGGCCGGAAGACCGATACCGTGACACATTGGAGCTTCGAGAAGCACTTCGAGCGGTTCGACGACAGCCTCGGGAGCCCCTGCCGGCGTTCGTAAGGAGCGTTCCTGCGCGCCGACCGAGGTTCAACCCCAGCGTGACCCTGACCGTTAGAAGGTTGAGTGAGTTCGCCATTCCTACGCCGCTCACGATTCCTGCGGGCCCTCCGTTTCGCAGATGGAGGGCCTTGCCCGGCTTCTTGGCCGTTGTCGCCCCGGTCGCGACCGTGTCCATGGGGCTAACCATCATCGTGTTGGCAGACCGGGTGAACTCCATCGAGTTCATCGTCTTGCTTCAGTTGGTGAGAACCGTCACCCGAGGGGTGATTCCCCAGCTGGGTTTGATCATCGGGTGACCTGAGGCGGTGGTGGCGCGGCCTTTCCGAGATGGAGGCTTATTCCTTGCCCGTTCTAGCGTGGTAAGGTCGCGCGTAGAGAAGCAAGGTCGACCAAGGTCCATGGAATCCCGCCCCGAGCTAGTCACACGGCCGGGCTGGAGGATCCGTGTCGCGCTTCGAGCTGGGACGAAGCAAATCTCCCCGCCGACTGACCGTCTCTGTAAGGCGCTCTGATCTACGTTTTCGCGCGTTCCATCGCGCCATGGTCCTTCGATTCTCTAGGTCTGCAGAAGTGTTTGCCGATGAACCTCTACCCACAGCACCTCATACGCCACAGCCCCTCGTCGACGCACAGCGGTTCATCGGGCGAGAGTTGCCAAGACTCATGAAGGTCGTACTCGCGGAGGCGGCCCGGGAGTTTCCGGAACAGGTCACGAGTCGTTCCTTTAAACGGCTTCAAGAAGAACTCGAGCGGTGCGTCGAGAGCATCATGGTATCAGCCAGGTCCGTGCTTCTTCACCCTTCCCTCGCCGACGAGGTGGTTCAGTTGCGAAGGTCGGCGAGGCCTTTCAGCGAGATATCGACGCGCATTTCCGATGCCACGAGCGAGGTGGTGCAGCAGATCCAAGCCATGCTCGAGTCGTGGCAAACTTCGGTCGAACATGAGTTTGTAGAGGATGGCGCCGTTCCCACGGTCTTGATGTGGCGTGAAGGACGACCGTCGGTTTCGAGGATAGAACACGAATTTGCCTCTGTCTCGTTTCTCCCTGGCATTCCCAGGGGTCAAGACGGAAGGGTCGGAACGGTCATCGGCGAACGGTACCGAATCAAGCGGCTTGTGGCACGAAGCACCCTCAGCACCGTGTACGAAGCACGACACCTTCAGACCGGCGCGCCCGTAGCATTGAAGCTTCTCACCCATGACGCACGGAGTGCGGATGCCCTTCAGTCCGCATCGCGGTTCAAGCGAGAGGCCCGTTTGCTCGGGCGCCTCTCGACGCCTCGAGTGGTACGTGTGTTTGACTGTGGAGAAGACGCCTTGGGGTTGTACCTCGCCATGGAGTGGGTTCTTGGGCAAACCTTGCAATCGCGACTCTCTGCAAGCGGCCCACTTTCGATGTCTGAGGCGGTGGCGTTGGGGGTGCAGATCGCCCGAGGACTCGCCGAAGCCCACGAACTCGGCATCATCCATCGTGACGTTAAACCATCCAACATCATGCTCCTCCCACGAAAGGACCAATTCGAGATCAAGCTGATCGATTTTGGTGTCGGGAAGGAAATCGCGGATACGGCCCAGCTGACGATTCAGAATGTGTTGGTCGGAAGCCCCCAGTTCATGGCGCCCGAACAGATTCGGGGTCGAGCGGTCGACGGACGCACCGACCAATATGCATTTGGCGTCACCCTGTTCAACCTTCTCACAGCCGAATTCCCGTTTCCTCAGATGCCATTCAACAGCATGCTGTTGGCCCATCTCTCACGGACCCCTCGATCGCTTGTCGAGGCCCTTGGCGATTCAGACGATGCGACCGCCCGGTGTTCCCAGATCATCGCTCGTTGCATGGAAAAGGAACCCGCCTCACGATTCCGAGATATGTCAGAGTTGATCGATGCCCTCGCCCGTGTTCCGAAATCTAGGTCTCATCACAGTACGGTGTCGCAACATGACCAATGGTCCGGCGAGGGGGGCGCCTCACGAGCCTCACGAAGCAGGGCCTCGCAACGTAGACGACGGATGCGGCTGCTGTGGCGATGGTCGTTTCTGGTTGTTGTGGGTGGCTTGGCCTGGGCTTTGGGGGCAGGGCTCGTCATCATGGGTCTCTTCGCGGGCATGCGGATGCAACATGTTTTCGGTCAGTAGTCCTCCGGGGTTTCCAGCGGAAGCCCCACTCCTGCTGGAAAGGAGCGATCATGATTCTGTGGAGCCTGTGTGCCGTTGCGATGGGTGTGGACCTCGTTGTGGGACCATCCCCCATGGGAGTCTACGCGAGCGTGACCGATGCCCTCCGTGATGCAAACGATGGCGACCGTATCCTGCTTCTATCGGGAACCTACGTCGGTTCATTCGTCGTAGCGGACCTCGACGTCGTTATCGAGAGCGTCGAGCCTCGAGGCGCGATTCTGCAACCGGACGATGAGTTTGGCCATGTCGTGGAGGGGTCGGGGGCATTCGTGACCCTACGCGGCGTGGTCATTGACGGTCGGGGGACCTACCCTGGCTTTTGGGTCCAGAATCGAGGGCATCTCCAGCTCTCTCGCGTTGAAGTACGCGATGTGAAACGAGCTTCATTTGTATTGGATGGAGCCGCTGTCGCCGTATCGGCGAATAGCTCGCTTTCAGTCGTTGACTCCGAATTCGAGTCCGGACATGCCGCCGATGATGGAGGATTCATCGCAATGCGAACGGATTCGGGCGCATTGACGGTGTCCCGCAGCCGGTTTCGCTTGGGCATAGCGGAACAAAACGGTGGGGCAATCTATTGTAATGGCAGTGCGGAATGTCGGATTTCGGAGTCCACATTCGAGTTCAACATTGCCGGGGTTGGTGACGAAGGTGGGGGAGGAGCCTTGTGGGTCGCGGGTACGCGAACCCGGGTCGAGCGCTCGCGTTTCTGTGACTCTGCAGCGCACCAGGGAGGCGCAACCTACGCCGTAAACAGTGAGGTCGAGATTATTGCCACCCTCTTTGACGGGAATCGTGCAATTCTTCAGGGTGGAGGTTTGTTTGCAGGTCAAACGAACGGGCTCGCTACACAGGGAAACGCCGTGGTTCGGTCACTTGGCAACGTGTGGCGCGGCAATCTGGCGGATCGGGGAGGGGGCGGTTTCTTTCGCGGCGATGCAGACTGGATTGGACACGGCGACATCTATGCGAACAATGCGTCGTCGGTGCCCACTCCTTGGTCGGCCCTAGAGGCTGAGCCCTACAACAATGGGAATCCATCGGCGTTGCTGGACTGGAATCTACTTTTTGATTTCTCGGGTGGAACGCCGTCGACGCTTGAGGACGCGCCGCCATCAACCGTGGTTTCGAACCTGATTCTGGCAGATCCTCAGTTTCTCGGTGATGGTCCGTGTGATCCTCGTGCTGCCCAGTTTGCGGCCGGATCTCCAGCCATTGACGTCTACTCGGCGGCGCCCGACCCGAGGAATCCGCCTACGCTGGTCTATCCCGATGTTCTGTTGGTGGATCGAGATGGAACAGTGGCCGACCTTGGACTCTGGAGTACTCAAGTCGGGATGGCCGATGCGGATGAGGATGGGTTCATCGCGGGGATTGAAGATTGCGATGATGCAAATCCCAACATTCATCCGGGCGCTACCGAGACCGTCGCAAACGGGACCGACGAAGATTGTGATGGAGGAGATCTGTGCTTTGCAGACCCGGATGGGGATGGCGTCGGGAAGGTGGGGATGGTGCAAGCCAGCACCAACCTCTCGTGTGCCGAACCTGGTGAGGCGTCCGTCGCGGTCGGTGAGTCGGTTGGGCCTGACGATGAGCCTGCAACGCCCCCCGACTCCGTTGATGAAACCATGTCCCCTCAACCCGACGAAGCCATCGACGCACCAGCGTTCTGGTTTTGCCAAACCGCCCGACCGCCAGCAGGTTCGCTAGTGGGACTCGGGCTCTTGATGCTCACCGTTGGCCTTCGGCGCTACTCGCCTGCAGGCTCGCGAGGTGTCGAGTAGCGGGGACGGTGCACGGCGGCGTCGTGGCTCGGTGCCCAGGTTGGCGCTTCCAGTGATGCAGCACGATCAGGCGCAAGCTTTGCTTGCTCGAAATCAGAACAGCAGCAAGCAAAGCGTGCAGGCACTACGCGGTCAGCTTTCGTCGCTTCGCTCTTGCAAGCTGATCAGGCTGCAGGAGCCGCAGGCGACGAAGCCTGAAGCGCGTAGGGCTGCAGGAACAAATGAACAAATGTCCTGGCACCTTGGTTCTGTGACGAAGCCCAGCGCTGATCACCGCTGGCCTTCGGCGCTACGCGCCTGCAGGCACTACGCGGTCAGCTTTCGTCGCTTCGCTCCTGCAAGCTGATCACCGTCAGGGTTCTGCAAGGTGGACCCCCTAGGTTCCCTTAGCTGCCGCGAACGGTCCGGCAGCCCAGTCACGCTCTAGGGCGACTGGATCTTCCCGATCCACAACCGAACCCGAGATCGGCAAACGCAGAGGAGAGCGCATGAAGGACATTGCAAAGTTGGTTGGGTTGTTCGCCATCGCGTGCGTGGGGACTGCACCGGATGAGCCCATCACGCCCACCTACGGAGCGAATGCATTCGCCTATGAGGCGATGGGCTTCGATGAGATGCTGGCCGATGGATTGACCGGTTCAGGCGTTTCCGTATGCGTCGTCGACACGGGAATCGACGATGCCCATCCTGCTTTTGCACACGTGCTCGACCGGGACCGCTTGGCATGGGCCGATTTCACGACCGAAGCATCGCCTGTCCCAATCGACACAAACGGTCACGGCACGCACGTCGCGGGGATCATTGCCATGAACGAGTCACTCACGGGAGGTGCCCCGTTCATGAACCTGCAGATCGCTAGAGTCTTTACCGAGTCGGGCGGTACAGACAACCAAACCATTGCCAACGCGGTGGACTGGTGCCGCGAACAAGAAGCGGACCTCATCTCGATGTCGCTTGGCGGGTTGACACTACCGGCGATCGACGGGTTGCTTAACCAAGATGCGAGCGTAAGCGAGGCCGCGGTCGAGCGAGCCCTTGATGCGGGAATCTACGTGATTGCAGCGGCGGGCAACACGGAAATCACACGAGATGTTGCAACCCCTGCCAACATTCCCGGGGTCATCGCAGTGGGAGCGCTCAACGAGGACGTCGCCACCAAAGCCCCCTTCAGCCAAAGCGGACTGAACGACGGGATTGTCGTCGTCGCTCGCACAGACCCCAACAAAAAGCCGGAAGTCTCCGCCCCTGGTGTGACCATCACCTCGGCGATGGCCGCAATGTCCCAGATCGCCAACGACGTCGATGAGTGCCAAGGCACGTTGTACTGCCCCCTCAACGGAACCTCGCAAGCCACGCCGTTCGTGGCCGCCGCGCTGGCGTTGGTTCTCGAGGCAGTTCCTGAACTGCAGGCCGACCAGGCCGAAGCCGCGAACCCCAGGGACAACGTCTTTGCCGTGAAACAGGCGCTATCGCAGACGGCGGCGTCGTTGCCAATGCAGGATGAGCCCCATGACGACGGGGTCGGGTATGGGCTCATGGACACACCAAGGCTCTTAGACCGACTCTGACCTCACTCTGCCTCTAGAAGACGCTGGCAAAGCGTATGTGCATCGTCGAACGCCAGGGGATGGCTCTTCATCGTCCACCCCTGGCAGGACCTACCGCGATGGGAAGAATCGTGGAGGTACGGTCGCTGTTCAATGATAATCTGGCTCACCGCCCGATCACAAGGCCGCCAAGCCCTCGGGAGAAGCGGCTCGAACAATTGCTGCGGGCGCCTCAACACAGCGAGCAATCGGTGCTCGATTCCCTCGCGCACGACCACCGCACATGCGCCCTCTAGACAAGTGAGGGGATAGGTTCCACCACATGCGCCGTTGGCCCGACCAAGGAGTCGCGCCAGATCTTGGTGCCAATCCCCGATGGCCTGACGCTCGGGCATCTCTGCGGTCGCTGGACGTTCCTCACTGAACGTTCGAGACAGGGGTTGGACCTTCGGCGAGGCCCGCACGAGCTGAGCCGGAGCGTCGGGTGGCGGCAGGAACCACCACAGTGCGCAGCAGGCAAGGGCGATTGTGAGCACGCTAACGAAAGCAAGAAGGCGGCGAAGCACGGAATCACGTCACGAAGAGTGGCACGGAGCGGCGAGGTAACTGTTTCGAATCCGACAACGACCAAGACTCATCATTTTAGCACGCCGCATGAGGCGTATGCGAGCCTCCCCTCCGCGCGGCGTAAGGGAAGGGTTAGGGAACCGCCTCGATCCACCCCAGTGCCCAAGCTAGCTCCGCAACAGGGTCAACGAGGAGGAACGGGTGACGCAGACGAAGTTGCGAGTGGGCGTGGTCGCCATGGTTGGATTGTTGGCGGCGTGCACTGGGGCCGACGACGATGCGCCTCGCCAAAGCCCGGAGGTCCGCAATCTGACGGGAACCGCGGCCGCATTGGCCGAGGTCATCGAGAAGGGGCTGCGGCACAACAACGGCTACATGGACGCCTACGAGCGTGCCCGGAATTCGATGCTTGGCATGGGCGACGATGGCGCCGCCTTTGCCGGAGACAAAACCTCGATCTCGGGCAACATCGAGGCCGACCTTGAACAAGACGGCACCAGGGAAACGGCATTGTTCATGACCGTTAGGGGAGAACGCGACACGTTCGGCTCAAAGCTGACCGCATCGGTGAGCCAGGGGTCGATGCCGGGCGATGACCTCATCTCGATCTTCGCCGACGTACGGATCGACATTGGTAAAATGTCGGTCGAAGCCGAAAACATCTCGGGCTCCTACGAAGGTGAAGAAGCCAGCGTGTTCCTCTCCGACGGGCAGCTTTCGTACCCCATCATGGGCCCCTCGACGGGAGATGTCATCGGCACGGTGCAGTACTCGGCCTACGATGACTCCTTCGCGGAGTTCTTGGTGGGGGAGATGGCGGCTGAGGTCGCAGATGACGGCTTCAACGTTCGCGTGACCATCGACGACGATCCAAAGACCCCCGAAGATGAGTCGGACTCCTTCGTGGTGCTGTAGGCACATCGACACGCCTCGTTCGTTGTCGATGGGCTCGGTCGACGATGCCTAAGACAAACGGCCGTCAAAGCGACCTCACACGGACTTGACCAAGAGAAAGGGTCCAAGTAGAGGAGGGCATGAAGACGGCCAACATCCATGAAGCCAAGGCGCACCTTTCCGAACTCGTCGAACGAGCATTGAAAGGGGAGGAAGTCATCATTGCAAAGCGCGGTGTGCCCATGGTTCGGCTGGTCGCCGTGACCCCTCCGAGTAGCCGTCGGTTCCTCGGATCTCGCAAGGGTCAAATCCGCGTGGCCGAGGACTTTGACGCCCCCCTCGACGACTTCGCCGATTACCGATGAGACCCTTGCTCCTGGACACCCACGCCCTGCTGTGGCTCCTCACCGACGATCCAAAGTTCGGCTCGAAAGCCAAAACCGCCTTTCTCGATCCCTCCCGGCCCGTGCGGCTGAGCATTGCAAGCCTGTGGGAAATGGCCATCAAAATCAGTATTGGGAAGCTTTCGGTTGACTTTTCGCTGCACGATCTGGTGCAGCATGACCTTCCCGCCCAGTCGATCGATCTGCTAAACATCGAGCCGCGACACATCGAGCGCGTGGTGAGCTTACCGTTTCACCATCGCGACCCCTTCGATCGGGTGCTGGTTGCGCAGGCCCACGCGGACGGGCTCCTCATTGCAAGCGGGGACGTGACTCTCGACGCTTATGGGGTGACCCGCATTTGGTAGATTCACGAGCTGGACAAGACACCGACCCAGCGCGTTCCTTCCCGATTGAGCGCAACGTTTGGTGGCAAAGTGTCCGGCTCCCGTTTTGCCATGGTGTAGAACCCTGGAAAAGGGAGCAGAGCATGATTTGGCTTGTGGTGGGGTTCTTGGCCTGCGGAAAGTCCGTTCCTGTCTATGGTGTGGAGCCTACCGCGCCATCAGCCGCCACGGTCACCTTTGGCTTTGCCCCCGAAGCGGGCCCCGTCGCGCGCACGCGGATGGTGCGGTCGATCATCGAGGCTCCGGGACCGGTTCGAGGAACCGTGGTGTCCTGGAACGAGCAGGTGCAAGCCGAACGAGACGGAGCAGGATTTCGCCTGCGCATTCAACGGGAGGCGCCGGAGGTTCAGAGCGTTGGGCTGCCCAACGGAGACCAAATGCAAGCCGCCCTCTTCCAGCATCGGTTGCTTCCCCGAGACCAGACGATGCGGATTTCGGGCGGAGGGGCCTTCGAACGCCTCACGTTTAAGGATGTCGAAGCAACCCTTCAGGGGGTTCGCGATGACCTGTCTGGTGCAGTGCTGGAAGGGGAGCAGGCCGATGACGTCCTGGCGGCGTTCCATGGGATGGTCACCTCGGAGAACCTAAACGCACTCGCAAACAACGAATGGTCGTTGGGGTCAGGATTCTTTGCCGGAAATCCCACGCTGGAATTCGGCGAGACGTATGCATTAAAGAGTGCCTCTCCGCTGCCCCTGATGGGGCCGCAGCCGGTGTCGTCCAACGTGAACTTCGTGGTCCTCAGACCGGTCGCCTGCCATGCGGAAGCTTCGAGCTTCGATTGTGTTGAGTTGGTCGTGTACACCGAACTCGACGGGGAGGCGGTCGCCGAGCGGATTTCGGCCCTGATGGCGACCGCCGGCCCCGGTCCGAAGATTGAGTCGATCGAAAGTCTGGAACGGGCCGAGGTTATCATCAACCCTGCAACCCTTTCGATCTGGCGCTCCGTGAAGGAACGAACCGTTCAGATGCGGATCGGCGACGAGGACATTCGCCGGCGGTTCGTCACCGTCGACGAACGGATTCATGAAGGACGGGCCTCCAGTCGGCCATCCACATCCCTGGTCGACGCACGATCGCAACGGACCACCAATGTCACCCCAAGCCCAAGTGCATCACCGCCTGCGACCCCCGAGGCACCCTTCGCGTTGGTTCAGTATCCATCCCCGGTGGGCTCTCTTGCTGCCTATGTGACGGAGGACCCCCAAGATGGAAAGCGTCATCCCGCCATTGTTTGGATCACTGGTGGGGACTGCAACACCATCAGTGACGTTTGGACCCCGCAGCCGAGAGAAAACGACCAGAGTGCAGCAGCCTACCGCGAACGCGGAATGGTGATATTGTTCCCCTCGCTTCGGGGTGGCAACGACAATCCCGGAAAGCGAGAGGGGTTCTTGGGCGAAGTCGATGACGTGCTCGCTGCCACCACCTTCCTTGCCTCGCTGCCCTACGTCGACCCCGACCGCATTTACCTAGGAGGCCACAGCACCGGTGGTACGCTTGCGCTCTTGGTGGCCGCCTCGACGGACCGCTACCGGGGTGTTTTCGCCTTTGGGCCGGTGGGAACGCCGCTTGGCTACGGAGGCGAGTTTACGTACGCGGACATGTCTGATCCTTGGGAGCGCCGTTTGCGGGAGCCTCGAAACTGGATCCATGCCATCACGTCACCGACGTGGATCTTTGAGGGGCGTGACGGAAACATCGACGCCTTGTGGTCGTTGAAGACCTGGGCGGGTGAGGCGCCCATCACGTTCGTTGAGCTGCCTGGTGATCACTTTGACGGCTTGGCGCCGACCAACGAGGGGCTTGCCGCTGCGATCCTGGACGGCACCATTGGTCCGGCTCCGACGGGCGCGACCCCGTAGCCGACGGGAGCCGGCAACCTGGCGAGAAGCTGCGGTCGTAGCCACGATGCGCCGCCGGGACCTTCACGGCCAGTGCGTCCACGACGAAATCTGGGATCTCCCCGTTCCCGCAGCTCCCCTCGTCGTCGAGGTCGAACTCACCCGTTGAGGGTGGGCTTTCCCATTTCGGAGACCACAGCTAAAGCTCGACCTGCAGGAGGTCGACGTGGCCAAGCGGTTGGAGACTCTGATCGACGGCACCCCAGAGGCGGATGGGGTCATCGCGATGCTGAATTCGGAGTCGACAACGTTCGACCTCCTTGACGGGGAGGTCGGGTTGGACCGCAGGGCCGCCCAGAACCTGGTAGCGCGCCGTGAAGGGCCGCAAGGGCGGTTTCAGACGGTTCATGATCTCGACGCGGTTCCGTGGGTCGGTGAAGCGGCCCTCCAGCGGCTGCTCGATTACGCCCGTAGAGCAGGATGGGTACGGATTCAGTTTCGCTACGGGCGTGTCGAAGGGGTGGATTTCACGACGTTTCAGGCGTGGGCGACGGTGCAGCTTGCGAATGAGGGGTCGAGACAGGTCCTCGACGAACAGGTACCGCTCGACCGACGAGCTGCAGGTGCCCTCGTCAATGGTCGCCCATTCGCCACCGTCGAGGAGGTTGCACAGGCGTTCTATGTCGGCCCGGCCGGCCTTGCCGCACTTCGGGATTTCGCGGAACGGTGGAGTGGACCAGGACTTTTGTCCACGGACGCAGCCCAAGCTGTGTTGGGCGACGCGACGGTCGGCCTGGTCCACGTCAGCGACATTGACGAGCGACTCACCGTGGTCACCATCCGCGGTGTGGCTTCGATCAATTCGGATTCCGCCGAGCAGGTTCTCGCGGGGGTGTATGTGCCGAGGGCGGGCGAGGCGACCCTTGCCGATCGCGTCGTCGAGGAGGTGACCCTTGCTCGCTACTTCGACGGCTACACGGTCGAAGACCCGTTTTGGGATGACGACCACCGAGCCGCGGCCCGGCGATGGCGACTGCTTAGGGCCATCGTCGAGGAGCAACTCATCGCTTCGACCGTGCTTCGGCTCGGCGAATACGCCGTGGGCCCAGGAGTCGGGGGGGGCATCGACATCTTCGTGCTTGGAACCACGACAGACGGCGACCTGACCGGTTTCGCAACCATCTCTGTCGAGCCTTAAGCAAACGCCGCTACCTGGGTCAGCGTGCGCGCCCAATACCTAGGGTTTCTGCAATATTGGCCTGCGGCACCAACTTGGGCACCAAGGTGCCATCCGTGGCGGTGAGCAGGCTTGTGACGCCCGGGCCGTGCCCCCCTTTGAAACTATCGCCGTGGATAATGATGCCAATGATCACGCCGCCCTTCTTGGTTGTCCAGCCATGGGTGGCGTGGTGGTCTGTGATGGCCACGAAGTCACCGAGTCGCAACGTGGCCAGTCCGTGCTCGGCAAGAAGATCGTTGTCGGCCGTCTGAATGTCGTAGTCGCCAGCGAACGGCATGCTGCTACCAATGCCCGAACCCATCAGGCCTCCCGGAACAATGGCAACAACCGGCACATGCAGCTTGCCGCCGACCTCCTCGATCCCCATCTTTACGAGCAGTCCGGGGTCCAAGTTCCAGGGCTTCACCGTTGGGTAATCGAGGAGTTCAAGCCCCGGGCCAACCGAGCGAACGAGGAGTTTGTCCTCGTAGGACATTCGTTCCAACACCTCGTCAGCGAAATCGACCATCACCGTCTCGATCCCGCCGTGCTTGCCGGTGACCACCCCTTCTTCGCCCTTTGCATCGCCACTCATGATGCGTACGCGATTGCCGACACACGCAAAACCCTGCAACGCAAAGTTCGGATCCTTTCGTCCTCCCTGGCCTGCGATCATAGAAACGCAGGGCTCAAGATGATCAGCCGGCCAACCGTAGACCGAATCGCCAACCTTCACATTGTAAAGAATGCCGCCGGTTCGATGACTAAAGAATGGCTCCCCTTCATGAGAGACCTGCCACGAACTGCCGGTAGGGTGGCGAGGCTTGCCGGGAACAGCCATGTGCGGAAGACGGTCTTCGTTTGTGCGCATGGGGCCTGTTATCCAACTCCGCGACAGACCGGCTGGATGTGACGCATCTGACGGCACTCTAATCAGCGGGTGGAACATCGCCTGTGAGTGGAGCTTCATCGGACGGACGGTCTTGCTTCACCGCCAGTTTCGCTGCCTCGTGAGCGGCAAGGATGCGCCGGGCATGTGGCAGGAATGCACGACCTGCCTCCGTGAGTTTGACCCCCCGAGCGCGTCGCTCGAACAACGTCGCACCGAGCTCCGCCTCTAGGGCCTGGATCCGACGCGTAAGCGGCGGCTGGGTCACGTGAAGTCGAGGTGCGGCCCGAACAAAGGCCCCTTCCTCAGCTAGCACAACAAAACTGCGGATGTGGACGTCGGACATCGGACCAGCCCCGTCGCTCCGTATCGCGGTCCAACGCGGACGGCATATGCGACCTTGGTATGGGTCGCGTGGCGCCATTCGAGCGAAGAAGTGCCATGGAACTCGTCAATCTCTCTGGTATGCGCCGGGCTGGCCGCTCGGCCGCCGCCACCCTCGCCAATGCGGCTCGCATCCTACGTCCTGGCCTCGCGACCGCTGCCATCGACCGGCTCGTCCGCACGGACACCAAGCGGCGAGGAGGCCGCCCCAGCCAACTCGGCTATCACGGCTTTCCAGCCTCCGTTTGTGTGAGCCGCAACCACGTGGTCTGCCACGGGATTCCCAAGGACAGCGAAATCCTGGAAGACGGCGACATCGTGAACATCGACGTCACCACCGAGCTGGACGGCTGGAACGGCGACTGTTCCGCCACCTTCTTCGTGGGCCGACCTTCCCCCGAGGCCACACACGTGGTCGACGTGGCCCGCCGCTGTCGAGACGTCGGCATCGCGGCCGTTCAGCCGGGAGCAACGATCGGAGATATCGCCGCGGTGATCATGGAGCTCGCCGCCAGCGAAGGCTGTTCGATCGTCGAGGAGTACGGCGGTCACGGCATCGGCCGTAAGATGCATCAGCCTCCCTCGGTGATGTACGTGGGCGAACGTGGAGATGGGATGGTGCTTCGCCCGGGCATGGCGATCACCATCGAGCCCATGATCAACCTGGGGAGTTCGACGGTCCGAGTGTTGGATGATGGCTGGACCGTCGTCACGGCCGATGGCCAGCTTTCCGCCCAGTTCGAGCACACCGTCGTGGTGACCGAAGAGGGCGCGGTCGTCACCACCCGCGGCCCCGTGTCGGCAGGTGGCACGGCGGGGCGCCGGTCGGGACGTCGCCGTCGCTAAAGCCAATTCTAAAGGTCTGACCTCCAAATCAGAACCATTCCCAGGGCCCATGCCGCGAGAGCCCACATCCCGAGCGACCGAAGGGGAGTTCCAATCCGGACTGCGTCCGGCACAAAGGGCATGGAAGACTCCCGCAACAGCGCCTCGAAGTCGGCCACGCCAAGCTCACGCTGAGACCCCGTTTCCTCCAACAACCAGGTGATTCGCTGACGCGTGGAGCGGATCACGTGTCCCCGAAACGCCACCGCCACTTCCTGGCCCACCCCGGCGAGTCCCTCGAACCCCTGCGCCAACGCAATGGCGGGCGATGCCCACACCGTCCAGGCGATAGCTCGAGCGGTTTCAGCCTCCCGCGCCATCTGGGCCTCATGGCTCTCCTCAACCAGCGCGAAGGTGAGCCCTGCAAAGATTGGATCACGGATCGGCCGGGGAAGATCATCGGCTTGAAAAGCGGGCAACCCGGCCGCGGCGGGAAACGTTCCCCGCAGCCTGGCTCTCAACTCGTCAGGCTCCAACTTGAAGATTGCGTACTGTTGCGTCCGCACCGACATGGACCGATCGACCGCGTACTCCGCACTCACCTGCGCGAGCGCCCACTCCGACATCGCTGCCGGCAAGACGACACACAACAGCGCCCAGACCAGTCCGTACGAAAACGCGCCATCCTGTAGGCGAGATGCGGTGGCCCCCGTCGCCAGCGACACGCCGCCCCAGAACACGGTGTAGAGCACCGCCAAGCCCACCAGGCCCGCCGTAGACTCAAGGTCCGGACGCGCTCCTCCCACGCAGGCCCCACAGACCGCAACGACCACCGTGGCCGCGATTCCTGTCACCACCACCGTTCGGGCGACAAACCAGAACCCAGCCCGCCCGGCCTGTACCGCAACGGCGCGGTCCACCGCGTGTTCGCGCTCCCACGAGCCAATGCCCAGGCCCAAGATGCCCACCAGGATGGGGATGAAGAGAACGAAGACGAACACGAGGTCGAGGGACGCGGCCCGCGAAAACTCAGGGTTCTCGATTCGAACCCCCTCGGCGTTGGAGGGGTTGGCCCAGCGATCGAGCTTGATGGCTACCGGAGCCTCGTCCACTGCACCCGCGGCAATCCCTGCCAGCGGCGCGGGATGGCGCACCAGCCTCGTACCCGCACGAACGTCCTGCCAGGCCGGCTGGGTAATGTCGATCCAATCCTGGTCCTCAGGCCCCTTCTGACCCCGCTCGAACCAGCCTCTGACCTCCGCTACGGCCTTGGCCTCTTCTTGTTTCGCGGACTGGACGGCGGCGACCCATTCCCCATGGGAACGTTGCCCCACGGCCAGTGCGTAGAGGCTCGCCCCCACGAACAACCCGATGATCAGGAGGACCGCCGGCGAACGCCTCGTCATCCGGAGCTGATGCTGAAACGCTGCACCGATCACGCCGCCTCCTGGGTCTCGAGACGACGAGCCTGCAGCCCTAGGAGGGCCAGTCCGACCATAAACCAACCCACAAGCGCCAGGATCTCAATGCTTCGACCGCCCAGTACGGACGTCAGCGGTGGCACTCGGTGTTCGTAGGCCCCAAGATCGGCCAGAAACGCCGCATCAGCCTTCCAAGACCAATCTCCGGACTTCGAGCCTCCATAGGCATGTTCGTGGTTCAGCGCCTCCACCCAGGCTCGGCGATAGTCCTCCACCGCGCGTTGAAACGCAAGATCATGAGCCAAGTCGGTTCCGGCCAGGCTCATCGAGAGGCCATCGATGGCTTGGTAAGGATTGACCAATGCCGCGATGCGCCCGACCTGGGCCTGCCGGTCGAAGGTGGCGTGCAGGCGCCCGTAGTGTTCGTCCCAGACCGGGTTTCCATATTCCTCGTCGAGCTGCATCACGATGCCGGTGAAGTTGATTGGCAAGTCCTCGGTCTTCTCGACGCTGTACTCGGCCAGGACCTGCTCGCGAATCTCGTCGATCCGCTTGTCCAAGGGGTTGTGCCCGTCGATTTTCTTGCCCTTGTCCTCGAACATTGCGGACCGGAACGCATCCCGCGTAGGCAGTGTCGCCACCTGCGAAGCCATCGTGGTCGTCACCCTCGGAAGGACCGCCGTTCCCGCCACCCAACTCAGGAGGACGACCAGCAGTGCCATACCTGGAGACCGAGTGGCATAGGAGACCCCGACGGTGGTCGCCGAGATGACCCCGTAGAACAGAGCGTAGAACGCCCCCATGCCCACAAGGCGGTCCACCGCCACCGACGCGATGGTCTGGGGATCCGCGGCGATGGCGGCGACCGCGACCGTAGCCATCAGCAACAGGCCCACCGACCACAGGGCGAGGAACCGTCCCACGACCCAGGCACGGGGGGACGCGCCGTGGGCGAGCGCCCACCGGAATCGGCCCGAGGCACGGTCAGATGCAGTGGCCGTCGCCCCCATCAACAGAACGAGCAACGGCCCAACAACCTGCAGCAGGAAAGCCGGATCGAACCTTCCGAAACGAGTGATGGACCCTGCGTTGGCCGACGCGGTGTGGATCGGGATGCCCTGCGCATGGCCCTCGACCCGAAGCACCCGCCCGAGCGAAGCCTGGACCCCTCCGTCAATACGAGCCAGGGGGCCGCTGGGTCGGAACACGAAGTCCCCGAAATGGGCCATCCCATGAGGATTGGCGGCCCCCTGCGCGAGCCAATCTGCCCGCGCCTGCGCCGACGCCGCCCGCTGGGCTTCCACTTGGCGCCGATCCAACGATGCCGACCACCACGAGGCAGCTCCCAACACGAGGAGCACTGCGAAGAGAGCCCCCACGATCCGGGGCGACCTTAGGGTGCGCATCCACTCGAGGCGGAACAAGACCAGGGCCATGGCGAAAGCCTCCTTCAGGACGCGGCGCGCATGTGGTGCAGATAGAGACGTTGGACCTCGGCCGCATCGACCGCTTGGGCATCGATCGATTCCACCAAGGCCCCGCTGCGCAGGATGCTGATGTGGGTGGCGACCTCTTGGGCCCGAAAAATGTCATGGGTCGTCATGAGGATGGCGCGGCCGGCGTCCCGCTGTCGAAGCAGCGACGCGGCAAACTCGTTGGCCGCGAGGGGGTCAAGGCCCGACATCGGCTCGTCAAGCAGCAGGACCTGGGCATTACGGATACTGGCAATCGCCAAACCCACCTTCTGACGCATGCCCTTCGAGTACCCCTGCACCCGCTGATGCACCTGCTCGGCGACCAACCCGTGATCCACCAGAGCTTGTTCGAGGGCGTCTCGCCGCGGACGCCGGCCCGCCATCCGCTCAAAGAGGTCCAGGTTCTCGAACCCTGTCAGCTCTGGATAGAGGCTGACATTCTCGGGGATGTAAGCCAACTGGGCCCGCGCCTTACGCGGCTCGGCGCCAGGGTCGATGCCGTTCACCGTAATCGAGCCCTCATCCGGACGAAGAAACCCAAGAAAAAGCTGAATGGTCGTTGTCTTTCCCGCTCCGTTGGCACCAAGAAGACACCGGATTTCGCCGGGTTCAACGCGAAGCGTCAACCCTTCCACGGCGATGACGGTCCCAAAGCGTTTCGTGATGGCAGTGGCATCGAGCATCAAACGACCTCGCTAATCAGCGGTAAGCGGAGCTTTCGCGAGTCTGATCAGCCCGCTCGGCCGGGCTCAGCTTAGAGACAACGGGCCCGTTCTGCAACTCGGTTGCAATAACGATCGCCTGAGTGCCGTCGACGATGGGGAGGCCATGCTCGACGAGATGTCCTGCCATAGGAGGAAGCATGGACGTTCCTACGGACTGGCAGGCGTTGACTCCGGAAGCTGACGAGGCCCTCACCAAAGTGGCCACTCTGGCGCGCGACCAGGTCCTCGCCACGAAACATGACGTCGAAAGCGTTCGAAGTGCGCTGGCGGACTTCCTCGAGGGGTGGAAGTCGGTAGGGAGCCTATTTCCAGGCGTCGAAGACACCGATGTACGCGAATGCATCGCGGACTTCTTCGACGAACTCGTCCGGGAATCCGGTGCCGACCTCGATCCCGAGGTGCTCTGGGAGGAGTGCGCGTTCGGGCTCGTGGGTACGCCTGACCCGCCTACCCTCACAGATGCGTTGGGGGCAAACGACCCACCGTGGGCCCTCGGATTGGCGACGGCGTTGCGAAACGGACTCATGGCCTCGATCCAAGATGACGTCGGGCGCATCCATCTCCCCGCCATCGGGGCCCTCCAGGTCCGATATCGGCCGGGCCGTCCCGGGATGCCGATGCCACGGCGTCCCGTGGACCGATTGCAAGCCGCTGCGGCTGGCGCCCAGCTCGCCATCCCGTCGCGAACCTGGATCACCTGGCGCACGCATCCCGACGTACTCACCGTCCTTCAGGACCCCGGTGCTTGGACCCCCAAAGGGACGGGTCCGCTGGCCGAAACCTTTGCGGAGGTTCTTGGCTCCATGGACGCAGCCGAGGCCTACACGACAACCCTGCGAGCCTTGGCGGCGACACTCGGCGAGGACCGTGCGATGGTCGAGGTTGGGCGCGCTTGGGTGTTCCGACGTGTCGATCGCCCCACCGTGACCGGCCGAAATCCGGATGCCGGAGAGACCTTCACGATCCCCAGCCGCACTCAACTGCAGCTGCACGTCCGGCGTAAAACGCGCGACCTCATCACAGTCGCGTTCGAACGTCCGTCGTGAATCAGGCTACCGGGTCCCAGTCCAGCGCGACGTATTCCTCGACGGCGTTGTCCACATCGAGCTTCCTCGTAAAGCCGAGCGACGCATAAAGCGCCTGCGCAACCGCGTTGTTGCGGTGGTAGCTGGTGGCGATCCGTCGCACCTGGGGCACAGCTTTCAACTGCCGCACCACTTCGCGCATTGCGGCCCGGCCATAGCCTTTGCCCTGCTGATCGGCGGCCACCATGAGGCGCTTGATGAAGCCGATCTCGTCCCAAACCTGGTACATCACGAAGCCGCGGACTGGGTCGGACGCATTGGCCACGCGACCGACCAACGAGCCGTCGTAAATGGCAAGCGGGGTCAGCCGCGGGTTGACGGAGGCTTCCGCCAACGACTCCACATTCGGGGCAACAAACGGCTCCTGGTCAGGGGCAACACGACAGCGCAACACCGGCCGGAGGGTCGTCATCGTGACTTCTCGAAGGGTGATATCCATGGGAACTCCTCGGCAACGGAAAGGAGCGACGTAGCACGTGGCGTGCGCCGTCGTGCCGAACCCACAGATGCCCCTCCGAAACGCAGCGCCTACCGGCGTCGGCGCGTGGCCAGAAGTCGGCCTCACCGCCATCTCCGTTGTCGACACCGGTGTCAATGCGGGCTCCTCCATTGGGACAGTTGGCACCCGCAGGCTCAGCCTCGACCGCAACGAGAGCCGCCAGTCCATTGGCTCCATCCTCGCCGTCGGTTCCCGCCTCACCTCGGCACCGTTGCAGACACCCCCCATGAACTTTGCTAGACCGGCCATCGAGGGTCGAGACGAAGTACAAGACTTGGCGTGCCATTGGACGAAAGAGGTTTCACCATGACCCTCGAAACATGAACCCCGAACTGCTCGAGCGCCTCCGTTCCGACCTCGCAGTGTTCTGGCCCGATCGCTTTCGGCTTGACCGCGTTTCCCACCCCGAAGATTGGCTTGTGTTTGCCGACGCGCTGCAGGAGTCCGGCGATCAACGTGGAGAACTCATCGATCTCGAGCGCCGCTTCGCGGAGACCGGCAACCGGGCGTTCGACCATCAGCGCGCCCTACTGGCCCAGGCGCTGCACCTTCAAGGGGGCGCCATTCCCGAACCGTTCATCGGCCCAGGCAACCCGCTGCGCCCCCACGGCTTCATCTCGTCGGTCCGCCTGAAGCCGGGTGATCTCGCCACGCTCGCCAAGGTGGTTGCGCACCCAGATGCTCGCCTCCTCTCGGTGCTCCATCTCGAACCCGACCCACCACGCTTGCCCGAACTCGCCAACGCCCTCGCTATCCATCCCGAGTTCGCGCAACTCCGCGGTCTGGCGATCACCTCAACCCTAGACGCCAAGGCGATGGCGGACCTACTCGCCATCCCCCACCTAGGGGGACTGACCGCCCTCACCCTGGCGGTCGATGAAGCATCGCTGGCGGCGTTGGTCCGAGGACCCTGGCGTCCGAGAAGAGCGGTGTTGTCCTGGACCCCGTCGATGGACGCGCAAGTCTTCACCGAAGCCCCAGCCTTTGCCCAGCTCGAAGAACTGGTGCTGCGTGGCCCCCTGTCGGACAAGGCGGCCGAGGCGCTTGTTCCCCAACTCGGAGCCCTGCGACGGTTGACGTTGATGGGGCACGGACCACAGGGCACAGGGCCGTTTGCCACAATGCCAGGGTTGCCGAACCTCGAAACGGTGGACGTTCTACGGCTCGCCACGACCACCCGCGATGTGGCCGCCTTCGTAGCGGGAGCGCACCGACCCTCGCTTGAACGCGTTCGGATTCGATGCAGTCGCCTCGGTGACGCCAAACCCCACGTCGGCAACCTTACCGGGCCAGCCACCATCGAAGTGGACCTCGATGACGAACGATGCGGCCAAGCCATGGCGACCCTCTCCCCCGCTGGGGTCTTTGGTCGGACGCGGGCGATTCGGCTGGGTCAAGCCGGCGCCATGGGGTTTCGCGCCTTGCTCCAAGCGCCCGATCTCTCCGGCCTCGAACGATTGGACGGCCGGCGCTGTGACCTCAATTCCGCACGGCTTCGAGCCTTGTTCAACCGCGAATGCCCTCGGCTCACGCAGCTGTGGCTCGACGACAATCCACTGGGCGACCGTGGGGTGGGTGAACTTGCGGCCTGGCCCGGACTCAGTTCACTCGTGGACTTGCGTTTGCTGGGCACCGAGATGACGCTGGATGGGCTGATGACCCTGATGAATTCGCCTCACCTGAACGATCTGCGGGTGCTTCATCTCGATCCTGAACTTCCCAATGGCGACCTCTCCGCCCTCGCCGCAGCGCAGGCCCTTCGCCCTCAGGAACTCGTATTCGTGCCACAAGGTCCCCAGGGTCTCCCCCCTCTGGCCCGCTCTTCCGTCCTCTCCCAGGTCCGTCGACTGACGCTGTCGGGTCCGGATCTACAGCCTGCCGATCTTGCCGCCTTACTCGAGAGCCCTCACCTCACCCAACTCGAAGTGCTTGACCTGCGGCCCCGACCCCACCTCGCGGCCCAGGTTCCCGAGGCAACAACGCGGTTGTTGCGAGAGGCGCAACATGCATGGCCCAAGCTCAAAGACATCCGTGGCGTGTCTCCTGAAGCGTGGCTTGGGTAGGCCTTACGGTAGCAGCAGGACTTCGAACAGTCGGTGGTCTTCGGCCAATTCGATGAACAGAACCCCTCCGTACGACAATGGGCCGTCGGACTGGCTTGCCATTAACCGTAGCTCGTACGAACCTGCTTCGAGCGCCGTAGCGGTAAACTGCGTTTGCTCGCAATCCGCCAACACGGGAAATCCATCGACCGGTGCACTCATCGGCATTTCCGTCAGGTTGATCTGAACCAGCTCGACCCCATTGTCGTCGCACGAGCCGTTGAACACGAAGTCCCAATACACGGTGAAACTTGCCTGTGGACCCGTGGCCCCGAGCGACGGCGCTTCGACCACGGCGACGTCTCCATCAGGAATGCACGCCACCAGCCAGCACAGCAGTAGCGCCCTCACCATCGGACCGTCCATCGGGCCGCAAGGCCCGTCCCAGAACGCGTGGGCTCGATCACCATCATGCTTGAGCCGATGGCCACGGTCCCGATTCCGGCGGCAAGAATGGCTTGCCCCGCCTTCTGGGCCCGGCGTCGTTGGCGTAGTTCGTCGGCGGCATCATCATTGGCGGCGACAATAACGCCATCTCGCACCACGAAGAGTCCCCGCTGACGGGACTCAAGCCACCACGACCCATTCACCGCCGTCAGGCTCCCTCCCACCGCCACTGCAGCCGTTCCCACGGTGACCGTTGCGAGGCCAAGCACCCACAGCACCGGCCGACCCTTCCGCTTTGAGGTACGAGCCAACGTGCGGCCGGGTACGTGCAGATGCACACGGTGCGGCACCGGCGAATGGCGGTTGAACACCAGTTCGTCGTGCACCGGGCCGTGCGCTGTCGCAACCTGGCTTCCTAGTACGGCCGACAATGTGATCCACATCGAATTGTCCCCCAAACCCGTGAGGAGTATGCCGGATTGCCGAACTGTCGAACAGGTGCGTACCGGTTCTTCACGACCTCTCTTTTGGCACCGAGCGCACACACAGGCGCTTCAAGAAGGTGCTGAACACATCAGGAGTCGGCAGATCGGTAAGGCGTCGAAGGGCCGATGCGCGGGCCCGTCGTGGCGTTCGACCCATCACTTCAATCATGGCGGACGCCACGGCGAGTGGGCTCTGAACGGACTGAAGGAGCGCGGGTTCAGTACGGTTCTGCAAGGTCTCAAGGCAGTCGGAAGCGCAGTCAGCCGACTCCACAATCGACAATAGGCAAGCCAGGAGAACCGTGAAGTAGACGCCTGTGAACGTATCGGCCAGCGTCTGCGACGCCTCCCGGAGTCGAGGTTCTGCCTCCTCGAAGCGCCCCTCGGCCCAGTAGAGCGAGCCAAGGTTCCCATCGGCAATGGCGACGTACGTAGGGACCCCGAGCGCGGCCAGTCGACCCCGAGCATCGCACAGCAGCGGTTCTGCCCCCCTCAAGCGGCCACGATGGAGCCGAACCACCCCGAGGTTCAGTCGAACGAGCCCTTGGTACTCGACAATGCCGTGCGCATCAACCTGATGCAAAACCTCCTGGTACGCCGCTTCAGCCTCTGCGAGTCGATTACAGTTATGCAAAGACGCAGCATGATCCGCCGAGAACCTCGCAACGCGTTCTCTCGACCCAACATGGCGTTGGACCGCCAAAGCCTCTGCAAAGGCGTCCACCGCAATGTCATGACGGCCCCGCTGCCAGGCCAGCCCCCCCCGAATCGATGCCAGACGAGCCAGTTGCATGTGGGCTTGCGCACGTTCCAGGATGATGCGACTGTCGTGGAGCATCGTAGCCGCCGCTTCCGATTGTCCATCGTGACCAAGCGCACAAGCTAGAAACCCTCGAGTCACCGCCCAACTGACCTCGGGGCCGTGTATCCTACGGAGTTCGGTCGCTTCTCGCAGCAATGCAATCCCTTTGTCTACCTGACCGCGCAGCACCAACTGACGTCCTTGTGCATCCAATCCCCTCGCCAACAGCCGAGGGACGGCAATCTGTCGTAGCGCTTGGACCGCATCCCTCATCCAACCGATTCGTTCATCGGGAGACGCCGCCTTCGCAGTCTCCGCCAGCCGACACTGCGCAATGGCCCAGAGGGCTGAACCCGGCGTTGCCTTACGAACCGCTTGCTCCCCCCAGCGCTGTGCCTCGTCGCCCAAGGTCAGCCACGCCCGCATGAGGCAGTACCGACATTGGCCGTCGGAATCCAACTGGTCGAAGTGTCCTCCAAGCACATCCAGCAACTCCGCCAACCGTTCGGCAGGGCCGCATGTCCACACCACATGGGCCTCTGCCCAGGCCAAACGAACGGCCAGCGCGATTCGATCCGCACGAATCGCCACGTCAAACCCAGCGCGAATGTTGGAAAGATCATCTTGTAGGGGCTGCAGCTCCTCAATGAGCAACCCATCCCCCAAGCGCGCGTAGTGCTCTGCAGCTCGGAGTTCAGCCATCGGATCAGGCCCTACGTTCCTTGCAAACGCCCGTACCGTGTCGAGCAACTGTAGCCGAACGCCCCGCGGGCCTCTGCTCGTGGAGAGCAATGAATGTCGCCACAGCGACTCCACCGCATCCGCTACAGACGTCGACTTGCAGGGAAGACGCAACACCGCCTCCGCGGCTTCCATAGAGAAGCTTCCCACGAAGGCCGCGCACTGGTTCAAAGCCGATGCCTCGACCGCGTTCAACAACGCCGCCGTCCATCCGACTGCTTCGGTGAGGGACGCCTGACGGGGCGGGCGCCGTGGGTCGCGGAGCACCGAGGAACCTCGAGCAACGCGCTCGGTGAGTTCCGTCGGACTCATGAGGGGCGCACGAGCCGCGGCAAGTTCGATGGCCAATGGCAACCCATCGAGGATGCGAGCCAGTTCCTGAACCGCTGGATCGGCAGCGTCGCCCCACCGGGGCAGCAGCGCATTGGCCCTCGTGACGATGAGGTTCGACGCGTCCGACAGATCCAATGGGGGAACCGTCAGGACGCAGGCCGCGTCGATCGATGGCAAGACCCGAGACGTGAAGAGCCAACGCATGCTGGGGGCCTGTTCCTCCCACCGGCGCATGAGCTCGGGAAGCAGGTCCGTCAGCCCCTCCACACCATCCCCAATGATCAAGGCTGGTCCCCGCGCCTCAAGCACCATTCCCATGGACGAGGTAGGATCCGACTCTTGGACCCCAGGGCCCGCATGAAGACAAGAGGCCAATTGGGCAATGCAACCGTCAACCGTGACGCATTCCGAGAGGTCACACCACCACACGCCGCCCGGCGACCAACTCTCGAGGTATTGATAGGCATACGCCAAGGCGAGTGACGTTTTCCCGATGCCCCCGGTGCCGTGCAGCACCACGACGGACGCATCGGAGTAGCTGTGGTGTAGCTTCTCCAGGAGGTCAGCCCGCCCGATCAGCGTCCTGGCCTCTCCCGGTAGCGCGTGCGAGGGTCGTTCCACGCCCGTGGGCATCGGGTCCAGCAGCTCGAATCGATACCCGGCCCCGTACGCCGTCAACAGATGCCTGGGCCGTTTGGGATCGCGCTCGATCTTGGCCCGCACGCGGTGCACGGTCGACGTCACGGTTCGCGAACGGACGCTGGGGTTGTAGCCCCAAACCTCACGTAGCAGCTCTTGATGAGAAACCACTCGACTCGAATTGGCAAAAAGGTAGGCGAGCAGTCGACATTCGGTTGGCGAAAGGCGGTAGCTGGTGCCGGATTGCCGAACCGAACGCCTTTCGAGGTCGACCACACAGTCAAGCAAGCGGATGGTCATCCGGCGCCTCCCCCTTCCGTTGTGATGATCCTGAGAGATTCGGTTTGCCCATCCCGCCGTAGATTCGGTTTGTTCAACGGCCCTTCGGGCGGCGCTTTCGTTGCTCTTCTGATTGCCTGCGACGCACTCGGCAACCAAATGTTGAACGTTGAAGCCCCCTCAAGACCTGGTACCAACAAAGGAACAAAGCATGACCATGATTGCGTTAGCGCTAGCCGGAATGGCTTCAGCTTCAGAGTCGACCGACATCTCTGACTGCATCGTTTTAATCAACCCTGGATTCGATCTCACTACGCTGATGAACCCCGACGGCGATCTTGAGATCCACGCATCGTCAGGAGGAGCCGGTTCCGGTGGGGGAGGACTCGAACCTCAATTCAACAACTCCGCGGGTCCGTGCCCAGACACGGGCCGTACCGAAATGACGTTTAGCGAACCCTTGCAAACCGGAGGATCCGACACGATCGAGGTCTGCACACGAAGCTGTGTGACCACCTATAAGCCAATGTACGCAATGGATGAGCAGGGCAATTGGCACTACTTCTGTATTTTGGAAACCGACACCTGTAGCGAATGGGAATGCGGACCGGTGCTTACCGACTCGAACTGACGAAGCTCAGCGCAACTGTCCTCCATCGAACTGCCATGCTAGTGCGCGTGCCCGATAGTTCGTTGCCATCATCGGCCTGCTGAGTGATCAGGTTCCTCCGTAGATGGAGGAGCCCGTCGTGGATGTAGGTGCTCGGCGAGCCGAGCTGGAAGCGGTGATGCGCCAGGGGCGCGCAGAGCATCGCAGCGTGCAACGAGCGGAGATTGTGTTGCGGCACGTCTTCATGGGGATGTCGGTGAGCGAAACGGCTCGGCGGTGCGGCGTCAGCCGGCCGACGGTTCGCAAGTGGGCGTCGCGTTTTCGGGACAGTCCTGGTCTGAAGGCGCTGCGCGATGCCCAGCGCACGGGCCGTCCTCGGCGACGAACCGCTCGCGACGAGGCCGTAGTCATCAGCCTCGGTTGCCAACAGCCGGACCAACACGACCGTCGCGACGTGCGGATGACTCAAACGCTGATCGTCGAGCTGGCTGCGCTTCAGGGCACGGTGATGAGCCGCTCCACGGTGCAGCGCATCCTGGCGACGGCCGAGGTGCAGCCGCATCGGGAGCGCTACTACCTGTTCACGCCAACGGACCGGCCCGACTACATCCCGCGTCGCGACGCCATCTGCGACCTGTACATGCGAGACCTTCCCGCGGACGAAGTGGTGGTCTGCTTCGACGAGAAGACAAACATCCAGGCCCTCGGCTCGCCCTACCCCGGGCGACCGACCGCGCCGGGCAAGGTGCGACGGGTCGAGCACAACTACATCCGCCACGGCACCCGCAACCTGGTGGCGGCCATCCGGCCCGACACCGGTGAGGTGGTTGCCGCCGAGGTCTTCCCGAGCCGGGGCTTCGCTACGGCCGAGGCGATCGCGATGCTCGAGTCCGTAGTCCAGGCCCTTCCGGGCATGCGCCGGATCCACCTGGTCTGGGACAACGGTCCCACACACATCTCCCGGGAGATGCGGAACTTCCTGAACAGCGAGGCCGGTGCGCGGTTCCGGGTCTACGACACTCCGACCCACGCCTCCTGGCTGAATCTCGCGGAGAACTTCTTCTCTCGCTTCACGACGCGCTACCTCGCGGGCCGTCGCTACGGCGCGCTCATCGAGCTCGACGACCACCTGTACGCGTCGCTCGACGACTACGGGGCACGCCACGCGAAGCCCATGTCGTGGACGTACAATCCCCGCCTGGCCGCATAGGGAGCGCACCATGGCAAACGAAGCTCGATACTTCGGTGAGAAGGTCCTCCGGCTCCTCCACGAAGAGTCCGAATTGGCTCGACGTTGGCTCCGTGCGCGCCCTCGGGGCAAGACCTGCACGTTGGGCCTCGAGGAGGACGACGAGTGGACGCCACTGCTGCGCTTTGCCAACGGCTCTGGCGCCTTCAACGTCATGGATCTACAGGTTCGCGACAAGAAGAGCTGGGCCTACACCGGCGTTCGCGGCATTCCCGACGTTGTTGCAAAGGAACTCCTTGAATCCCTTCGATTCACGTGGGAGTTCCCGGCTCAGGCGGCCGAAACCTGGAAACGAACTTCCGATCAACCGCACTAGGCTCCGCATGCGCCGCCTGGCACGAGGTATCGATGAGCGAAACGTCAGGAACAAGCATCGTGACGGCCCGTGGGCGCTCGCTCACCGTGACCTCGGGGTTGCTCCTCGCCCTGATCAGACTCGCGCAAGCTTTGCTTGCTGCTGTTCTGATTTCGCGCAAGCTCCGCTTGCCGCTGATCACGATGAGGGCCGTGGGCTTCCCCGATGCCACGGAGATGCTGTTCTGCTGCGGGCCGTTTGTCATGTCGAAGTGGCTGTGGGGGGGGCCCGGGCGATGGCACACGATTTCGCAAGGTTGACAACGATCGCGCGCAAACTCGAGTACCTGTCGCGAACCGACCTCATTGGGCGCACGGTTTACGTGACAGGTTCTGCTCACCGTTGGTCCTCGGTTCGGGAACAGCTGCCCGTCGGTGAGGTTGCATCCTCCATCGACCCTTCCATCAACCCACTGGCGTTGGCCAAGTATGGCATCTTGGAGTTTCAGTGGCCTGTGACCGCCGAAGCTGCGGACCATGAGACAGCGGTACGCGTCCCCTGGCGTACCCTGCTCGGACGCGGAGACGGCAGTGAGGAGTTTGAACCCGAAGTGGCGCTGTGGCTAGATGATGTCGTCACCGAGGTGACATCGGGTCAGCTTTGGTTCAAACTCATCCTCGATGCCCTTGCCGATGGCCGAGACTCAAAGACACGTCTCAAGCACACATCCACCCAATTGCCCGGCAGTTACTGGCCAAGGTCGTTCAAAGTACGGGATGCCTGCATCACCAATGCGCCGACCTTGTGGCTTTTCAAGCACTTCTACCTTTAGCTGCGGTGCGCTCGACGCTCGAGATGACGCCCGCTGGATTGGACCTTTCGGTACTCCACCGGCGCGATGGGCAAACGACTACTTCGCGGGACGCTTGGCAAGCGAACAGCATTCCACGTAGACGCCAACCACAACACACGCTCTAAGCTGCGATCAGCACTACTGAATGAACGAGCATCTTCAGCAGCATGAGATGTCGCCATCGGGGTTGTCACGAGAATACGAGAACCGACGCCACGGCTTCAAGACCCGCACGCTGCAAGTTTCGTTCGCTAATGCTGTCTGGCTCAGTGCGTGCGCCAAGGGTGGTCAGACCAAGGTTCTGAGCCACCTTTCGTCTGGCCGAAATCAGGGCCCTTTGGACCCCTCGGCCTCGAAACTCGGGCCGGGTCGCAGCCGACGCCAGGTAGCCAAGCCCTCCATGCGCAAACAGAATTGCGGTACCGACGGCTTCTGGACCCATGCGCGCGAGGAACAAATGCCAGCCTTCGAGGTCGACCCAATGCCGAAAGGCTTGGGCCGTCCGGACCTCTGGGTTGCCACCCGCTGCGATATCGGTCGCATAGAACCTGTCAAAGCTACTCGCATGGATTCGTTCAACGACGATGTCGGAGGGCAAGGGCTCCCCCGGAGCGACTTGTCCTCGAAGCAGCGTGCGGCGGCCGCGAGGTTCCAATCCACGGACCTGAAACCGGCGCTCGAGTGAAGGGGTGAGGTCGCGCTCGAGGACCTCGAAACGGGGGGTGACGTCAATCGCCGCAAAGCGAGCCAGGGCGCGATCGATTTGCGCATCCTCATCCCTGACCCCAAAGGCCGCATTGAACAACCCAAAGGTGGCTCCTCGCATCAAACACTGCACCATCGCCCCTTCGCGCTCGATGGTCCCAAACGGTTGAACCCGCATGGTGGTGAAGGCAACGCAAGCGTCGTTGACGTCGATGAGAACCTCCTGTCAGTGCAGGCCGCGGCCACCAAGTGACAGCCACCTCGCCACTCGGTGTCAGACGAATGACCTTGAGGTGCCCATGCTCCGCATCCTAACTCTCGTGTTGGCGACGGGTTGTGTCACGGCATTCGTTCCCCTCTCCGATGACGTTTCGAACGTGCCGCCAACCCAAGCGATCGAACTCGGGATGGATCAGCTCGCCCACGCGTACGCCTTCACTGCACACAAAGCCATCGATTGGCCAAGCCTGCGCAAGCTGCGGCGGTCTGAGATGGAGGCTGCCCAGTCCAACGTTGAGATCGATCAGGTGTTTCGAAGGCTCGTCACGGACCTGCCGGATGGTCACGTCGAACTGTGGAACGATGACCCCGCGCGAGATGCCTGTCCCGAGGTAGCGGCCACGTTTGGGTTCGTCGCGAGAGACCTCGACGATGGAACGGTGATGGTGGTGAGCCTCGATCCCGACGGGCCGGGCTTCGATGCGGGCATCGAGATCGGCGACCGGATCCTTGCCGTTGACGAGCGTCCCATCGAAATGGTGGTCCCAGAACAACCCTTGCATTGCGTTCCGATCGGGCTCGCCACCTTGGAGCGTCGCCGGGCGGCCCGGGTACGGCTCCTCAGCCACGCTCTGCTTGACACAACACGTAGCTTCGAACTCGCTCGAAATGGAAAAGCCCGGGTGGTTCAGGTCGTGGCCGAACCCGAGACCCGAGCGCTGCGAGACATCGTCGATATGCCCATTCCGGAGGCCCGGGTGACCGCCCGGATTGAACGCGACGACGTGGGCCACATCGCGATTGGTTGGGAAGCAACTGCCCAAAGTGATCGTGAGGTTCGCCAAGCCCTGAAACGACTGTGGCGCGAGGGAGCGAGATACCTCGTCGTTGACCTCCGCGACAATCAAGGTGGCACCGACCAAACCGCGGCCAATATTGTGGGTATGTTTACCGACCAAACCCTGTTCTACGACGCCATCAGCATGTACGACCGCCGCATCGAAGGCCAACGCATCGTGTCGACCGTGTTCGTCGAACCCCAGGAGGTGCGGTGGGACGCGCCTGTGGTGGTGCTAGTCAATGGCAACACGGTGTCGTCGGGCGATGGGATGGCCCGAATGTTCAAGCAGCTCGGCATTCCCATTGTAGGTTTTGAAGCCACCGCAGCGAGCTTTGGCTCCGGCGGATCGACCATTCGATTTCCCGGCGGGTGGACGCTGCTCTACCCCGCCGGTCGGGGGCTCGACGAAGACGGTTCGATCCTCATTGACAGTGACGCCACTTTGCAAGGCGGCATCACGCCCACTCACCGCATTCCGTGGACGGCAGACCACCAAATCGGTCGGGCCCAAGACCGTCATGGCTTCGCCCTTGCGTACGCCATCGACCACGTGTTGGAGGAACGATGATCGCACTTACGACTCTCGCACTCGCCGCTCCTTCTTCTTCGGGACTCCGTGACACCGCCGGAACCCTCGAGGCAGGCGAAGTGGTCGTCCGTCTGCCCACTGGCCGATCTGCGGTGGGGCTCACGTCGACCACCGAAGCGTGGGTGACCCCTTTCGACGTCGGTCTTGGCGGCACCCGCATCGGACTGGAACAGACCCTGGTGGAACGCCGTGCAGTAGGCTGGTCGGTCACACCCTCAATTGGCCAAAAGTGGTCGTTGGGGCGTACGTCGCTCCGACTGAGTTCCACGCTCTCGCTCACGCAGCCATCCTCACGAATCAACCTGACCGTGGCACCCGAACTTGGGATTCTTCGCGAGACCATCCTGGACCAAACTTCCTCGCAACGCCTCGAGCTGTCGCGATTTCATCTGCCCGTCGAGGTCGCCTACGATCACCTGTGGGACCGAGCCCTGGTTCGAGGCGCGGTCCGAGTGTGGACCCTCGACGAAGGCGAACCCCTCACCTACGGCACCGCCACCGCAAGCTGGATTCATCAATGGGGCAGGCTGTTCACCGAGGTCGGAGCGGGTTTGCTCATCGGACGCCCCTCCGAACACCACTTCTTAGGTCGCTACCAGACTACCCTCGTACTGGGGTTTCCACGCGTGGACATGTGGCTTCAATTCTGACGACGATAATGGAGGCCAACCCAACTTCGCCGATTCGATAGCGGGAGTGAAGATGTCGCCCGAGGAAAAGGGCAAGCGGCTGAAGCAGTATGTGCGGTCTGAGCAGTTGGTGGACGACCTCGACTCCAGCGAGGCCGACCTCGCAGGGGCCTACCTCATCAAAGCCAACCTCTTCGGAGCCTGGTTGACCGAAGCCAATCTGCAGGGGGCTCAACTCGATTGGTCCAACCTCAATGGGGCCGACCTGACCAGAGCCAACCTCCAAGGAGCCAACCTCACCGGCGCCGACCTTCGCGATGCCTGCCTCAAAGAGGCCAACCTGCGGAAAGCCAATCTCCAAGCGGCTCAACTCGATGGGGCAAACCTCGAGGAGGCCGACCTCACAGGCGCCCAACTCCGTTCGGCAAGCCTGATAAACCTCCAGGTCATCCCACCGTCCATCGTCGATGCCGAAGACCTCACGGGTGCGTCGCCAAACTGGCAGACGGTCGCGCGCATGTTGACCCTGCGAGACCCTGACCACCTGCTGTGCCGCACGGGCATGCCGAGTGTCGCCGCGACCTACCTCGTCGACGCTCTGCGTTCGATCGATGCGGCTGACCTGTTCACGATGCTGCAATCGGTATTCTTGTCGTTTGGAACGCCCGATCAGGCGTTTGCGGAACGGCTCCGCGCCGACCTGACGGAAAACGGGGTGAAAACATGGTTCTACCCGGAAGACGCTGAGCCCGGCCGGCGTCATCATCGGCACATCCACAACAAGATCTGGGAGTACGACCGGTTGGTGCTCTGCTGCTCTCGGGATTCAATCCTGCGATCCGGGGTCCTCCACGAGGTGGAGGAAGTCTTGCAGCGAGAACAACAAGAAGGCAGCTCGAACCGACTTATCCCCATCTTCTTCGATGAGGACCTCTTCGAAACCGGGGCGTCGCCCCCTGAATGGTGGCATCCAGAGCGGCGTCACATCTACCGCCAACTCCAAGGCCGAGTGTGTGCTCGGTTCACGACCGAACCCAACTCCCCCCAGTGGAACCAGGCCCTAAGGAAGCTTCTGAAGGTGCTTCACAAGCCGCCCCACGTCGAGGGTTCAACAGGGTCCGAATCGGACTTAGTCTAGGTCGGATTTGGCCATGTTCTGGCCTAATCGCGCGCCCTATGGACTCTCTAGTTCCACCCCGACGGTGGGAAGGAGGGAAGATGGTCCGCTATGCATGGGCAGCGCTGGCGTTGATGGCGTGCACCGACGACGTGCCGACCGAGGAAACAGGTGCGCCGGTCGACACCGAAGCGCCCCAGGACACCTCACCACCCCCCAACGATGATCCAGGACTTGCCGAGTGGCCCCAGGCCTACCAGGATTTCGTCACCTCCTTCGGAGGATCGAACTTCGTCGAAGTCGAAGGAATCAACCTCCACTACGTACAATCGGGCCCCGCAGACGCGAGCGAAGCGGTGCTGTTGGTGCACGGCATTCCTGTACATGCGTACTTGTGGCGCAATGTTCTGGGCCAACTGGGAGATCGGAGGGTCATCGCCTTTGATCTCGTAGGCTACGGCCGTTCGGATCGTCCCGACACCTTTGCCTACACGCCGGCAAGCCAGGTTCCGATCATGGAGGGCCTGGTTGAAGCCCTGAACCTCGATGAGGTCCACCTCGTCGTGCAAGACCTTGGGGGGTTGGTCGGCCTTCGCTGGGCCGCGGATCACCCTGACGAGGTGCAGAGCATCACGATGTTCGAAACCCTATGGAGCACCATTCCAGACGGCATCGACGCGGTACCCGCGCCGTTTGGCGGGGTCGGGGGGCTACTGGATCAAATGCGAGACCCGGTGACCGGTCCTGTGTTGGTCGGCGAAAAGAACATCTTTCTTGCAACGTTGCCCTCGTTCACCGTGAATGGGCTGTCCAAGGAGGTCCAAGAGGTCTACCAGCACCCGTGGCCACTGGCCGAGGAACGGGCCCGGGTGTTGCGGACGTCAGGCCCCATCCAGTTCCCATTCCCCGCAGATCCCGCAGCCGAGGCGTTCGTGCGCGTGGCCCAAGACTACCTCGAGGCGTCCCCTACCCCCAAGCTCGTGATCGACGTGACACCGGGTGCGCTAAGTGCCGTCATGGTGCCGGAAGATGGCGGGGACGGGAAACGGGTGAGACAGCCCGAATACGCGGCGGCCGCCTTCCCGAATGTGACCTCGGCAACGCTGACCCCGGGTGGCCATTTTGTACAAGAGGACTTGCCCAATTCGCTTAGCGAAACCATCTCGTCGTTCCTAAACGGTCTCGACTGAGCACCGCTACGCGATAAGCAAGCCTCGATGTACCTGTTCATCCTGCTTGCGTGCACGAGTCGGGCTCCAAAAGCCGACGCACCGACCCCGCCACCCCCGAAGACGTCGTTCGAGGCTCTGCGACCGGGCCTCGAAATGGCGACGTTCATCGGAGATCCGCCCAGTCCCGTTGGCGATTCTCGCATCGTCGTCGTGCGCATCGATCCGAGCGTCCTCGACATTGTGCTCCTGGCTGCGTCGAGCCTCGGAACGTCTGCAAAGGCGCCCAAAGCGTGGGTCGAACAGCATGGGCTACTGGCCGCGACAAACGCCGCGCTTTACGAGCCGGATTACCTCACCGCGACCTTTCACATGCGCCAGGGCGATCACATCAACCAGGCCAAACTGAACCCCGACGCAAACCACTTCCTGCTCCTCGACCCTATCGACGGCACCCTGCCAGCGGTGCAGATTGTGGATCGCACCTGCGAAACCGTTCCGTTCGAGGCCTATCGAACCGTAGTGCAGGGGTATCGCATCACCGATTGCGAAGGAAATCCCGCCTTCAAGGACCGAGAGCGTATATGGAGCCATGCCTCGATCGGCATCGACAAATCGGGTCGGATGTTGTGGCTCTTCTCGCGGTCCCCTTGGTCAACCCATGACTTTGCCGAAGTGCTCACGCGCCTGCCCCTCGATCTTCATCGCGTACAGTACGCTGAAGGGGGTCCTCCCGCCGCATTGGTGCTGCAAAAGGGCAAGGAACAGTGGCTCGGAAGCTACGAGTCGGGGGCCTTCCAAAACAACGAAAACCAGACCCCGTTTGAACTCCCATTCGTTCTGGGTGTGAGACCCCGTTGACCAAGATCGCAGGTTAACTCCGTCGACGCAAAACGGATGCGGCGATGGACCTCGAGCACTTTCTGGCGACGGCCTTCACGATTGAGGAGCTTAAGGCCCTGTGTTTACGCGACAATGCGCTGACGGCGTTGGTCGTCGATGTGAATTGGAAAGACGCTCCAGCGGCGGTGGCACGTGGGGTTATCAGTGCCTCAGAACGGCATTTTGGAGCTGACCAGAGCCGGCTTCGTGACGCACTGTTGCGCGAGCGGCCGGCCCGGCGACGCGAGATTCTTCAGATTTTCGGTGAACCTGACGAGCCCGAGGCCCCACCCAAGCCCCTCCCTCGCCCGAACCCCGTCCTTCCGGAGCCCGCGCGCACCTCCAGCGTCCTCCAACCGCTCATGGTCGCATTGCTCGTTACGGTCGTGGTTCTCGCCCTCTTGGGGGGCATCTCCTCGTGGTTTCTGATCGAGGAGCCAACCTCCGTGGAGGTCAAAGCCCCGCACGCAATCACCACCGCCTCGATCTTCGTGTACGACGAAGCCGACTTTCCTCGGGCCCGACGCATCGAGGCGCTGCTAAACGCCAAGGGCCTTACCGTCCGGCCCCCCGAGAAGTCACGCTGGGAAGGCCTCCCCGCCAGCCGAGATCAACTCTACGTGTTCCACGAACGCGACCGTCGTCCCTCTGAAGACGTCCGGGAATGGATTGTAGAACGGTCGTTGGGCGAGTTTCGTGTCGTAGACCGTTCGGATCGAAAGCTGAACGTGCCGGAAGGGAAGGTCGAAGTTTGGCTTGGCCATCCATACGACCCTGCCGATGCCATCGTTCCCGAGATTCGAGACGGCGACGGCTCCATCGATTGAAGCGCCGTTGCCCAAACGCGAATGGACTACCGCGTCCAGGGCAACAAACCAGCGCCTAGATAGAGATCGGAGGTCATCATGAGTGGAACGGGCACCCCCGAAGATCCTTGGACGCTCACCACCCCCGCTGGAGGGACGTCGTTCGAAATCTGGCGAGACGCCGAGAAAGGCGTCCTGCACTGTCAGGTCGGTGGCACGTGGCTTCACTACGACCCCCGCGCACTCGACGATGCCTTGGGCATGCTTCGGGCGCACGGGGACTGGATGGAGTTGGGAAACAAGGACGAGAAGCAAGAAACCAAGCCAGGCACGGTCGAGCACTGGGCGCGTGCGAGCGACAACCCAATCGGGGGCTGGTACGGACTGCGAAAGGGGTACCGAGGCCGTTTCGCGAATTACATCATGCCGATCCTCGCCGCGCAGGGCCTCGTCGAGTTCGAAAAGAAGGGCCGTAGCTGGTGGGTGCGCGCTACGGGTTGACCATGAATACGCTGCACTGCAAGGCGTGTGGACAGCCAGTGAGCCAACCCGTCACGAAGGGCACCAAAGGCTTGCTGCGCACCCCCATGTGGAAGGGTCGGGCTGAGGTTTCGTCCGCAAACCCACCCAATTGGCCGTGCCACACTGAACCGGGCTTCGTCGTCGCTCACGATGGGCGTAGCTTAAGCACGGATCCATTAGACCGAAGAATGGCAAACGGTTCCCTCACGCGGGCGCACGAATGACGAAGCGATCGGTGGTTCCTCGCTGAGCAGCGTGGACCTACGCAATGCCTCGGGCCAAGGCCACCACGGTCTGCCCCACCGCCAGTCCGCCGTCGCCAGGCGGCACCTCGCGATGCGTCAACACCGTGAAGCCGAGCATTCGCAGCCGGTGCACCAACGACTCCGTCAACACCCGATTCGCGAACACACCGCCCGACAACGCCACGGTGTCCAACTCGGGCCTCGTCGCTCGGAGGCGTTCCGCAAACTCGGCGAACGCACGAGACAGTCCGTGGTGGAACCGAGCGGCCACGGTACCCGCCGATGCGCCTTGCCGCACATCCTCGAGCAACTGCGGCCACATCGAGGCGGGGTCTAGGACGCCGGATGCGCCAAACGCCAACGGAAACCCGTCGTCCAGCGGTGCATCGAGGGGCACGAGCGATTCAAGGGCCATGGCCGCTTGCCCCTCGTAGCTGATGCCTTCCGGGTACACGCCCACGGCGGCAGCGACCGCGTCGAACAAGCGTCCGCAGGACGAGGCCTTTGGTGAAGGGTGGGCCCGCAACGTGTCCAGGGGTCGGTCCACCAGTCGACCAAACACTGGCCCACGGCCGTACTCCGCCTCAAGCGAGGCCCAGTCCGCGGCGTCGAGCTGGGCAAAGAGATTCCGCCACGGCTGG
This sequence comes from Myxococcota bacterium, assembly GCA_039208735.1. Classification (GTDB taxonomy): domain Bacteria; phylum Myxococcota_A; class UBA796; order UBA796; genus DRPG01. The sequence goes on from JBCCQY010000018.1 coordinate 59,522, forward strand.
CGCGCCGCCCGATCGCCACCGGGAAGCACCGTGGGTCGAAGGTGGCCCACCCGTTCGGCGAACGCGTAGTCCGCAACGAATACCTCGCCCCCCCACCACTCCTCGTTCGCACCGTAGCCGATACCGTCGAGTGCGATGCCGATGACGGGTCCTGCATCGCGCGGTCGCCCCACTTCCGCCATCACCGCGGCAATGTGCGCATGGTGGTGCTGGACCCGATGCACGGGCACGCGCCGTTCGGCCGCGATGTCCTCGCCAAACTGGCTCGCGCGATACTCGGGGTGCATGTCGACGACGACACATTGAGGCTCATGGTCGTAGACCTCGGTGAGCAGACGCAGCGCATGGTGCCAACTCTCGAGAGTGCGCAGGTCGTCAAGGTCGCCGAGGTGCTGGCTCGCGACGAGGTCGGCGCCCTTGGTCAGCGCGAAGACGGCCTTGAGGTCACCGCCCATGGCCAACACTTGGGTACCGCCGAATCCCGGAGGCAGCCGCAGAGGAGCCGGGGCGTACCCACGCGCTCGACGGAGCACCCGGATGCTGCCGTCGATGAGGCGAACGACACTGTCATCGACACGGTTCGCAATGGGCCGGTCATGGACCAACCGCGCATCGGCAATCCCACTCAGTCGGGTGCGCGCATCTTCGTCGTCGGTGCATTGCGGCTCCTCGGTGAGGTTGCCGCTCGTGCAGACGATAGGCCCGTCGAACGCGGCGAGCAGAAGGTGATGCACCGGCGTCGTCGGCAACATGAAGCCCACATTGTCTGTGTCGGGTGCGATCTCGTGAGCGAGGGAAGCCCGACCTCTCAACACGACGATGGGTCCCGCAGGGCTTTGGAGTGCGGCCACTTCCTCGGGGCCAACCTCCGCATACCGTTCGACCATTTCGAGGTCCCGCGCCATGCAAGCCAAGGGCTTATGGGGACGTCGCTTGCGGGTTCGCAGTCGTGCAACCGCCTCGGAGGACGTGGCGTCGCAGCACAGCTGGTAGCCACCGAGCCCTTTCACAGCAATGATCTCCCCCTTCCGCAACCGATGGGCCGCCTCTACGATGGGGTCAACCGCCGAGCGGGGCTCCAACCACAGCCGTGGGCCGCAGGTTGGACACGCCACGGGCTGAGCGTGGAACCTGCGGTCGACCTCATCGTGGTACTCAGCGTGACACCTTGCACACAACTCGAACGATGCCATCGTGGTCTGCGGGCGATCCCAGGGGACCCCGGTCACGATGCTGAAGCGAGGGCCGCAGTGGGTGCAGGTGGTGAAGCCGTAGCGAAACCTCGGGTCGTTGGGTTCGAAAACCTCATCGAGGCAAGCCTGACAAACCACCGCATCCGGGCTGACCCCGGTGTTGGTGTCTCCCGCCTGACTCTTCACGATCGAGAACCCGTGGTCCTCGAACGCCGCCTCAGTGGGGTCTCGCTCCACCTGGTCCACACGGGCGAGCGGTGGCAATTCGTCCATGAATTCCGTCACGAATCGGTCCCGAAGCGCGGTCTCCCCATAGACCGCGACCAGGACACCATCCGCATCGTTGCGGACCCAGCCGCGAACCCCGAGTCGGCGCGCGACCCGGGCCACCGTGGGGCGAAATCCCACTCCTTGGACGATACCCACAAAGCGAATCAGCTCGCCCGGCGGCGTCATGAGCCTGGCGGGCGGGCTTCGAGCTGCTTGGACTGGTGGAGCGACGACGCCAGGTGGCGTGACAACCGCACCCCGAAGCCCAACGTCCGTTGCACATCTTGATCCTGGAGCGCGCCCAGAAGGCCGAACATGCCCACCGGCGTAGCAGGTTCCTTGAACGCCGCCGCCGTCGCTTCGTTGGCCGCCCGAAGAAAGCGGAGGGTGTCTTCTTTCACCGGCATCGACCGAACCATGTCGAGGAGCCGCGACACATCTTCGGGGTCGATGCCATCGAGCTTGGTCAACAACGGCTTTGCGAACTTGGCGAGGTTCGGCGCAAGCTCGATCACCATTTCGAGCGCCTCGAGGGTGTCGGGCTGGGTGGCCTGCTTCAAGAGGCGCAGTCCGGTCATGGTGGGCTTCTCGAGTTCCTCGATGGTGCCAATGCCGCTTTCTTCCGCGGCCGAATCGAGCATATCGAGGGCCCGTTCAACCTGGTTCACGGTCCGCTCGACCCTCGGCAGACGGTTCACCAACCGTTGCAGCGCTCCTGAAGTGTCCGGCGTGTCCGAGATCGAGGCAAGGATTGTGGAGACCTGCGCAAGCCCTCGGAGCGTCGGCGGGGTCGACAACGTGGTCAGGGCTTCAAGACCGGCTTCCAACCGCTGGTCGACATCGGCCACGTCCTGCCGTCGGGCCCAGGTGCGCACGCCGTCCATGGTCTCTTCGAGAAGCTCGGGGCCTGCAGCAGCAAAGTACGCAGCGTATTCGAGCTGCGGGGCCAGGGCTGCAATCCGAGTCAGCGCCGAGAGCGTTTCTTCGTCCGACAACTCGAGCAGGACCTCGTAGAGTCGTGACTCGAGGCTCGCCTCCCCTTCCAGAGCCGCGCGCTGGCCCAACACCTCGGCCGTCGCGCGGAGCACGGGCCTCATGTGGGGTGCACTGCGCCCGAGTTCGCGTAGGGTCTCGATTTGCTCGGACCCCGTGAACAGCAGCAACAGGTCCGTGGCTTGATTCAGCCGATGGACGATGACATGAGGGTCGATTCCATGTTCGGAAGCTTTGGAACGCGCAAGCTCCATCGCTTCTTCAAGCAACTCCGGGCCCGCCGCCACAAAACCCGCCGCATATTCGAGTTGGGGGGCCAAGTTGGCGAGCCGTACCAACGCTTCTTGCGTCTCGGGATCCGAGAGTTCGAGAAACGCCTCGGTCATGCGACGCTGCAAGTCCTCATGACCCTCAAAGTCCCCGCGTTGCTGTAGCGCTGACGCAGCCGCTTCAGCCAACGGCAAGTAGTGCGGTGCGACCTCGGCGACGCGCTTGACCAGTTCCATTCGACCGCCGCTCGACAGTTCGATCGCCGTTTCCACCGCCCGGGTGAGCCGCCGCTGGACCTCGAACGCCCCAAGCCCAGAGTCCTCAGCCATCTTGCGAGCGGAGACAAGCGCTTCGTCGAGCAGCTCGGGGCCTGCTGCCGCAAGGTAGGCCGCGTACTCGAGTTGAGGAGCCAACGCCGCAATGCGCGCCAAGGCATCCAGACTCTCGGGATCCCCCAACTCCAGCATCAGCTTGGACAGCGAATCCGATGGCGTCGGCGTCGCGACGTGCCGCTGCTCCAACAATGCAGTGAGGCGTTCAAGCGCCGCTTCCACCCGATCGAGACGTGCCGAAACATCCGAATCACTCATGACGTTCTCCCGGGCGCACGGTCACGGATCCATTGGTACCAGGCATCCATTCCTTCACCGGTACGGGCGGAAACCTGCAGCACAGGCACGGTGGGGTTCACGCTCGCAATGGCATCCAGCGTGCGCGGGACGTCGAAGTCGAGATGCGGGAGCAAATCGACCTTTGTGAGCAACACGAGGTCGGCCCGGCTGAACATATGGGGGTACTTCTCGGGCTTGTCCTCGCCCTCGGTGACCGAGTACAGCACCACTTTGGCCGCTTCACCAAGGTCGAACAACGCGGGGCACACCAGGTTGCCGACATTCTCGATGAATAGCGTTCCGCCAGGCTCCGGCCGCAGGCGTTGAATCCCCTGCCAGACCATCTCGGCTTCGAGGTGACAGCCCTTGCCCGTGTTCACCTGCACGACGGGCGCCCCGGTCGCCCGAACGCGTTCGGCGTCGAGCGAGGTCTCTTGGTCTCCCTCGAGCACGCCGGTAGAACCATCGAATTCCGTCAGGGTGCGCACAAGCAGCGTCGTCTTGCCGGAGCCCGGGGAACTCATGAGGTTCAACGCGGTGACCTCACGCGCATCGAGCCACGTCCGATTCCGTTCGGCGATGCGTTCGTTGGTGGCCAACACCCGTTGTTCGATTTCCACGAGTTCGTGGGGACCATCGTGGTGGTGGTGATGATGATCATCGTGGTGATGATGGTCGTGGTCGTGGTCGTGGTGATGGTGGTGACCCGGTTTCGGGTCGAGGACCGCAGCGACGGCAGCCCGCTCTCCTGTGGTCAGGTCGTGCAAGGAGGCGTCGCTCTCGCCGCCACTACACCCGCAGGTCATACACATCAGAGCTCCATCGACTGAATCAAGAGTTCTTCGCCCGCTACGATGCGCAGGGGCGCTCGGCGTTCGCACTGGCAAAGCGCCACAAGGTGTTGGAGCTGCATCTGCTCCCCGCAACGTTCGCATTCCCCGCGCCCTTCGACCTCGTGCACCACGAGTTCGGCCCCTTCAAGAGCCGTGCCTTCGGTACACATTCCGAAGCAAAACTCAATGGCGCCAACCTCGATGCCAGCCAGAGCGCCGATACGGAGATGAATGCGGCGCACGGGTCGTCCTGCCGCACGTTCCGACACGATGGACACAATGTTTCGGGTGATCGACAGTTCGTGCATTAGCAAATCCTCGGCAGCTGCGTGCCGACCAACATGTCGAGGATGCGCTCTCCCCCGAAGCTCGTCCGAACGGTGACCACGCCCGGCGGCTGCGGACGGCACCGCCCCACCAGCGCCGCATGCTCACCCAACGGATGTCGACGCATGACCTCAAGGGCCCGTTCCGCCTGTGCGGCAGGAACCGCCACGGCGACCTTGCCTTCATTCGCCAGATGAACGGGATCTAGACCCAACAGCTCACAGAAGCCGTGTACTTCTGGTCGCACCGGCAGCGCCGCCTCGTCGACTTGGATGCCCACCTCACTTCCCAGAGCGAGCTCGTTGAGCACCGCGGCCAGACCGCCGCGGGTGACATCCCGCATGGCGTGAACCTCAACCTCGTCGAGCAAGGCGCGAATGAGGTCGTAGAGCGGAGCACAGTCGCTCGGAATGTCGGATTCGAGGTTCAACTCCCCTCGGGCCACGAGGATCGCAGCCCCGTGGTCGCCCAAAAAGCCATTGACCAGCACCACATCGTCAGACTGCAATCGGCTCGACGACACCTCGACGTCAGACGGGATCACGCCGATGCCCGAAGTGTTGATGAACAGCTGGTCGGCGGCCCCGCGTTGCACAACCTTGGTATCGCCCGTCGCAATGTGAACCCCCGCCTCCCGCGCGGCCTCTCCCATGCTGGTGAGCACCTGGCGAAGGGTGTCGATGGGCAGGCCCTCCTCGATGACAAGCCCCACCGAGAGGTACTTTGGCTGGGCGCCGCCCACTGCCAGGTCGTTGACCGTTCCATTCACGGCGAGCTTGCCGATGTCTCCGCCAGGAAAGAACAGCGGGGAGACGACGTAGCTGTCGGTCGTGAAGGCGAGCCGGTCGCCTTGTGCGGACAAATCGGCCAGCGAGAACCGTGCTTGGTCCTCATCGACTTCAAGGTGTTCACTTCGAAAAGCGCGAATCACCAAATCGTCGATCAGAGCGCGCATCGCCTTGCCGCCGCCGCCGTGTGCCATCGTCACGACGTCTTCCCGCACCCGACCCGAGCGCCGCCGGAAGCGCTCGATGCGTTGAAACAGCGGATGCTCACTCATGAGGCCACCTCGACATGCCGGACGGTGGAAAGGCGACCATATTGGTAGTACGCCGCACAGGAACCTTCGGACGAGACCATGCAAGCGCCGATGGGCGTTTCCGGTGTGCAAGCGGTACCAAACACCTTGCACTCCCAAGGCTTGATGCTGCCTTTGAGCACCTCACCGCACTGGCAGGCTTTCGGATCGGCGACCGACAACCCGGGCGTCCCAAACCGGCGTTCGGCATCGAAGCGTTGGTACCGTTCGGTCAGCTGCAGGCCGCTGTGGTCGATGGAACCGAGTCCACGCCACTCAAAGAAGGGCCGCAACTCGAAGACTTGCACCAGGGCATCTAGCGCCTGGGGATTGCCCCCGTCGCGTACCAGCCGTCGATATTGATTCTCGATTTCGGCGCGGCCGTCGAGCAACTGCGCCAACACCATCTGGATCGACTGGAGAACGTCGAGCGGCTCGAAGCCTGCCACGACGAGCGGCCCTGGTAGCGCTCCGCGATGAAGCGGTATGGCGCGGTTCCAATGACCATCGAGACGTGGCCCGGTCCGATGAACCCGTCGAGGCGGTCATCGGGAGAATCCAAGATGGCCTTGATCGTAGGCACAATCGTGATGTGGTTCGAAAAGACGTAGAAGTTTTCAATGCCCTCGGCCTCGGCTTGGAGCACCGTGAGGGCGGTGGACGGTGCGGTCGTCTCGAAACCAATGCCAAAGAACACCACGGGCCGGTCCGGATTGGCCCGCGCAAGCGCCAATGCATCCATCGGGGAGTAGACGGTGCGTACATCCGCGCCATTGGCCTTCGCCTGGAGCAAGCTGTGGGTCGATCCGGGCACCCGGACGGCATCGCCGAAGGTTGCGAAGATGACGTCCGGCTGGGTGGCGATCGCCACCGCGTCATCCACTCGGCCCACGGGCAACACGCACACCGGGCACCCGGGTCCGTGGATCAGTTCGATCGCGTCGGGCAGGATTTCTTCAAGGCCAAACTTGAAAATTGCATGGGTGTGTCCTCCACACACCTCCATGATGCGGATGGGTCGATCCAAGGCCTTGAGCTGCTGGCGAATGACACCGAGCAGGTGGGCCGCGGCTTCGGGATCGCGAAACTCGTCGACGTACTTCACGGCGCCTCCTCATGGGCCAACAGGGTGTGAACAAGGTCCCAGAGCACATGGTAGGCAACCAAGTGCCCCTCCTGAACGCGGTGCACGCTTGGCGACGGCACTCGAACCACGTGCTGAACGTGCTCGCTCGTGGCCATCCGTCCGCCGTCGCCCCCGGTGAACCCCATCGTCACGAGTCCCTGGCTCGAGGCCACGCGAAACGCCTCAAGAAGGTTCTCGGAGTTGCCGCTCGTCGAAAGGCCAAGCAGGGCATCCCCTTTGCGACCGTGGGCGAGGAGTTGGCGGGCGAACACCTGGTCAAACCCGACATCATTGCCCACCGCCGTGATCATCGGCATGTCGGCGAGCTGCAAAGCAGGCAGGGCCCGGCGCCCCACCGTGATGGGATGCATGAATTCCACTGCGACGTGGGCGGCATCGCAGGAAGACCCACCATTGCCCATCGTCAGCAGGCGTCCGCCAGCGGCAAACACCTGCGAAAGGGCGCGCGCGGCGGCGACCAAGGCCGGCCCCCCGACGTCCAGCGTTTGCCGTTTCGCTTCGATCGACGCTTCGAACTTGGTCTGAATCGAGGTCAGGAGATGCTCGTCGGTAAGCGCCGCGCGATGCCCCTTCAGGTCGGGGTACAGCTGGGACAATGGGTCGGTCACGACGGCAACTCCGGCGTTTGCCGCATGGCCTCGTGGGCCTCGGCCACCTCGCCAAGCTCGTGCATGAGTTCCAACGTACGCTGCGCTTCCTCGGGATCAATGCGGCTCATCGCAAAGCCCACATGCACGAGCACCCAGTCACCGACGCAGCTGTCGATCGGATGGTCCTCGTTGATCACGCAGGCCAGGTTGACCGTACGCCGAACGCCGCTGACATCCACGACGCCGAGTCGCTTTTCACGATCGGCAATCTCGACGATTTCACCGGGAATTCCGAGGCACATGGCCACTCCTTGAGTTGAGGCGCTGCCGAAGCTGCCATTTGACGACGCCCATCATGGCTGCCGCATCGGGAACGACGCGGGCGATGGGTACGCTGACGCGATGCGCGATCAACAACTCGAGTCCTGTCGCAGGCTCGCCGAGCAACGGCCATTGAGCGCGGGGCACCGTCGTGAGCCGTTCGAGCTTCGCCACCGCTGCGTCATCGTGGAGATTGCCGAGCGCCCGTCGACCCTCCACCTCATCCACGATCACAACCTCGCCTCGCAACAGCAGGGTTCGGGCCGCATCCACATCATCGAGCATGGAGTAGGAAGCAAAGGTGCACGCCCGTCCATCCGTACGAGCGAGTTCCACGGCGGGTCCGCAGGTGTGGCAAAACGCGGCCGGTTCGCCAAAGCGACGGGCCTCTGGATTGCCGATTTCTTGAGTGCATTCCGGGCACATCGCAATCTTGGGCCGGATCGCATCGGGGCCGCATGTCGTGCACCGCGTGAACGGGTAGCGGTAGCGACGGGCGAAGGGGTCCCGAATCTCTTCGGCACAAGCCTCACACAGCGTCACGAGCCCTCCTCGGCGAGCGACCACACAAGGACGCGGTGATTGCCTGTGTCTGCGACGACCATGGTTTGGCCCACAATCTGGAGCCCATAAGGCCAACACAAGCTGTCTCGCTCGGCTTCCTTCCAGCGGTTGTCGCCTTTCGCACCGAAATGCGGCTGACCACAAAGCGCTTGAGCGGGAATTCCATCACCAAGGGGAGCGCGCCACCCCACCAGACGCGAATTCGCCGTGTCCCCGGCGACCAGCCACCCAGACCCCGCCGCGATGGCGTAGGGCATGTTGAGGCACGCTGCGTCCGGCCAATAGTTCGATCGGTTGTGGTCCACTGAAGAAAAGTCAGGTTGACCCAACACAGTGGTGGCGGGCTGATTCGTTTCGTCGGGGAGTCCTTCCCAAAGGAGCACTCGGTTGTTGCCCGCATCCGTCACGACCAGACGGCCATCGAGCACCGCCAGGTCGTGGGGCCAACGGAGGCTCGATGAACTCGGCGCTTGCCCCCCATTGTCACTGCGTGATTGCAAATCGGGCTGACCGAGAACCAAGTCAGCCGGCTGACCCGATTGCGTGGGCAGCGTGCGCCAAATGAGCACACGGCGGTTGCCTGCATCGGCCACATACAGTCGGCCATCGTGCACGAGGACCTGAAACGGCCAGTGCAGCGTGTCAGCGCCCGCCTCGGCCTTCCCACGATTGGGTTCTTGCCCCGAGAAGTCCGCTTGCCCCAGGACAAGGTCGGCAGGCACCCCGGATTCAGCCGGGCGTTCGAACCACACCAACACTCGATTGTTCCAGCTGTCCGCGACCACGAGGCCACCTTCACCGAACGGACCGAGGCCACACGGAACATTCAACGTCGTCGCGGAGGGCTCACCAAGGGCGTTGCGGCCCTCGCGATCGAAGGCGGGTTGACCCATGACAAAGTCGGCGGGCGTGCCGTCCTCGGTGGGGAGGCGGGCCCAGCCAAGCAGCCGATGGTGCCCGGTGTCAGCCACCCACAGCGGACCCTCCGGGCCAAACAGGTGGGCTCCCCGTGGGCCAAACAATGCACTCGCATCGGGTGCCACCGGACCCACCAGCGGATCGGCGCCTCCAAGGAGCAACCGCGGACCGGAGGGAACGAGCAGCGCAGGAGCGGGTGGACCCGAGGGCGGACCCTCGCCGAGCGGAACGTGAAGCGCGTTCATGTGGTCACCCGAACCTGGACGCGTTCGCCCGAGACTTGTACTGGAAAGGCCATCAGACCGATCTCAGGGGCGGTAAGGCACTCCCCGGTGGACAGCAAGAAACGAAAGCCGTGGTAGCTGCAGGTGAGAACCCCATCCGCGATCTCCCCCATTTCAAGGGGCATGCCGAGATGGGCACATGCATTGGGATAGGCTTTGACCTCGCCGTCGACCCGGGTGAGTAAGACCGAGGCGCGCTCGAGTTCGACGGCGACCACACCGCCATCGGGAACCTCGGAGGCGGCGATGGCATCTTCCCAGGGCACCGCAAACGGCGACCCTGCGACGTTCGCGGATTGGGCGGGGGCAACGCCTCGCACCACGGTGACCCGTTCTACCTCGGCCACTTGTTCGACCAGTGCCCGCTCGATGCCCAGCTTCACCGTGGCATCCGAAAAGGCGCAGCCGTTGCACGACCCCAATAGACGGATCTGGGCTTCGTCAGGCTCGACGAAGGCGACGAGTTCAACGCCCCCCTGATGCCCCTCGAGCATGGGCTGCACCGTCTTCAGCGCGGTACGGATGCGGTCTTCGACCGGAGGCTCCGGCGCCGCAAGCAAGCCATGGTACGTCAGCACCGAGTACACCCAGGGGTCCTCCACTGCCGCGCGCAGCGACGCAAGCCCCTCGGAGGTTTGCTTCACCTCGCGAATGATGCGGCGAAACGCCTCGGCCTGGATCGCCTCCAGCGTGGTGCGCACCGCCTGAACCGTCGCGCGCTGGGTCTCATCCCAGGTGGCCACAATGTCGTCGAGTCGCTCGAGATCGGCGACCAAGCCTTGCAGGTCGTCACTCATGAACCGACCAACTCTTGCCGCAGCCGGCCCGCAATTTCCGTCACCGTGGCCGCCCGATCCGCCAGATGGTGTGCCTCGAACAGCGCACCAGCCTCCTCCAACATCTCCGCGGCCATTTTGAGATGGTTTGGATTGCCCTGCTCTGGATGTTCCAGATCGTCGGGCAAGTTCATCAGCGCATTGGCCTTGTTGGACAAGGTGTTGGCGTACTCGACGGGCATCGTCCTTGCGGTTCGCACCCGTAATGCCTCGTCGTACGCCTTCACCGCCTCACTGAGGTGCTCGAAGGGATGGCTGCTCCGGGTGGCCTGCAGGGCGTTTCCGAGGTTGCTCTGCAGCATCGCGTACTCGACCGGGTCCTCCTCGAGCGTGACGCAACGCAGCGCTTCCTTGAAGGACTGCACGGCTAACGCTTCACGAACCCCGTCTTCCGCGGAAATCGCGGTCGACAGGTAGGCCGTGGCGAGGTTGTTGTGGAGGATGGCGTACTCGCGGGGAAAACCCGAGGCGTCAAAGAACCGCAACGCGCGGTGGTAAGCCTGGATCGCAAGCGGCAAAGGCGCCCGCTGCGCCCCCGCGAGCGCCTGCAGGACGAGGCCGTAGTTCATCTCGACCTCCGCCGCCTCCTCCTGGTCTCCGTCCGCATGCAGGATGGGCAACGACGTCTCGAACGCTTCGCGCGCGTCGAGCAAATGGGTCAAGCCCGCGCCAGGCATGCGCCGCAACGCACTCCCTTTGCCAGAGATCGCCCGGGCATGAGCCAGGGGCGTGTCATGGGCCAACCGAGCCGCCTGATCGTACAGAAAGATCGCATCGGCCAACGCCTGTGGCTCCTTCGGCTGGCGCTGCAGGTCCATGGCCATCTCGACCAGCGCCTCGGCCTGGCGAAGGGGCGCGGAATCCGTCGCTTCGATGCGCTTCACAGCGGCGTCAATGTGGGCACTCGGTGCGTTCATGCCATCTCCTGGCGCGTCAGCGAGAGGGCACCGAGCGTGCTCTCCCAGGTTGCGGTACAGACCATGTCGTCCCAGTCGCTCCAGCCCTGGTTGCGGAGGAACTCGGCCGCATCGATCACGCGGTCACCTTTCGCATTCCGGATTTTGACGAGGAGGCCCCCGTTGACCTGCTCCACCGGCATGAGGCACAGCGCACCATCCAACACAAAGGGAACCACACCCTCGCGCCGGTCGAATACGGCGTCGTAGAGCGTCCGAGGGACTTGGATCGACCCTCGCCGAATGGAAATGTCCCACGCCTCAACCGCCGCGTGGCGCGCCACCGCGTGGTTGGCAATGCGTTCGAGAACCCGGTCGAACACCGTGTCGATGGCCTTCTCCACCGGAGGACTCACTTCCAGGCCGAGACCCGTATCGGACGCTTCGATGAGAAAAACGGTCACACTGTCTGGAAAGTCCTCGCCGTAGATCTTTTGGCCTGCGGCGAGGGCGTGATCCCAGCGAAAGTCGTGCAAGTTGAGGGAAGGTGCGTGATCATTGGCGAGTTCAGATCCGGGCACTTCAAACACCGCTCCGGGTTCGGATCCGCTCACCGAGGCATCGATGAGGATGACGGCATCGCTGCCCCGCGCCGCGAACATCACGTCGATGCCCCCGGTGCCGCAGTCGAGTGCCCGCACCCCCGGCACCGGGTGCCGGTCGAGGCGTTCGCGCAACCGCCGAGCAACGTGCACCCCCGCTGCGTCGTCTCGCCGATTCGCATTGCCACAGCCGATGATCGTAAGCACCTTCCCTCCTCGTCTAAGCCGTCCGGAAGCGGGCGAGTTCCTCACCGGTCTTGGCATCGTGCGCGTGCACCGTGCAGACCAGGCACGAGTCGAACGAACGCGCCACATGCCCCACTTCGACGGGGTCGTGCTTGTTTGCGATGGGCGTACCGATCAGCGCTTCTTCGATGGGGCCTCGGTTCGCCGCATCATCGCGGGGTCCCACGTTCCAAGTGGTGGGCGAGATGATCTGGTAGTTCTCGATCTTCCCGTCCTTGATCTGGATCCAGTGGGCGAGCGCACCGCGAGCCGCCTCCGTGGCCCCCCAGCCTTCCCCATCACGCGGCCGGGGCTTGATGTAGAAGGGATCGTTGAGGGCGAAGGCCCGCAAGCAGCGCTCCGCTTCGCGGTAGACCTTGACCGCCTCGTGCATCCGCGCCAGCTGACGCAAGTGCAGGCTCGCCCCGCCCAGTGACTTGAATGCATCGAGAATGAAGGGATCGGAGTGCTGCCATGCATGCCCGTGGCTTCCCCCTGCGACAAGCTGGCGCGACAACGGGCCCGCCTCGCACCGACCGAGTTCCAAGTCCTTGACCGAGGTGGCCCACGAGTACTGTCCATTGAAGTCGTGGGGGTTCTTGGCCACCGCCACCGTGCGGCGTTGGAAGGGGTGAACGTCGGCATTGCCTTCGTCGTACCAAGCGTGGGTCGTATTTTCGCGCACACGGCCCTGATCCATCACGATGTGCGTGTCGGTCGTCCCGTCGTAGATCCCGCTCTTCATGATAACGGCATCGTTGCGGTCGTCGATGGTGGGCTTTTGGTAACGATCTTCGTGGGGCAGGTACCCCCACGTCACGTAGCGGCCGACCCCCGCGCCGTACTTGTCGAGGCCGTAGTCCAGACCGGCTTTCCAATACAGGGCGAGGTCGGAATTGGCGTGCTCGGGCTTTTCGTCCATCCACGCCATGAAGTCGTCGTAGCTACGGATTTCTTCGTAGCGCTCAAGCGAGCAACCGAGCCACGTCGACTCGAGCCAGTTCCGACGGAAGTACTCGAGGATCGCCCAGGCACGCGTCACATCAGAGAGCGTGGGGGAGCACATGACGCCGCCAGGCACCATGTACGAGGAGTGCGGCCATTGGCCACCGAACAGGGCGTAGATCTCGACCGGCTTGCCCGAGATCGTGACGCCAGTTTGGTAGCTCGTTCCCGTGTACGCACTGAAACGCTTGGCGACTTCTTCGTAGTACGAACTCTGCGAATACTTGGGGTTGGCCATGTCAATGGCGTACAGACCGTAAAAGTAGCGAGGCATGCTCTGCAGACTCTCGACGATCTGTCCCAGATTGCGGGCGATGATGGCGTTGCGAGGGACTTCCGCACCGTAGGCGGTGTCGAGCGCCCAGGCCGCGCAGGTCAAGTGGCTTGCGCCGCAGATCCCGCAAGCTCGGGGGGTCACCACCAGGCCGGCCTGGGGGTCCTTTCCGCGCAGGATGATCTCGAAGCCGCGGAACATCTCCGCCTGAGTCCAGGCATTGACGACGGTGCCGTTTTCGATCTCGACGCGTACATCGAGGTCTCCTTCGACACGGCCGACGGGAGAGATGTCCAGCACCTCGGTGTTGAGCTCGTCCATGGTTGTGCTCCAGGTCGGTGGCGAGACGGTTCAGACGACGAAGATGTCGTCTTTGGACCACTTCGGGGCCGAGGCCTTTCCGGCGGCGACCATCGTGAGGTAGGTGCGCTTGCTCATGCCCGGAGGCACTTCATTGGGCATCCCGAGCGTGGTCGGGGTGGCAAACACGGTTCCCGGGGCCAAATCATGATGGGGGAACTCGGGTTCTGTACAGCCGATGCACGGATGGCCTGCGCGGGTCTTCGAAGACTGGCGGTTCCACAGAATGCGGTTGCAGGGCGACCGAGTGAACGGTCCCCGACAGCCGAGATCGTAGAACAGGCAGCCCGTCCGTTGACCGAACTCCGTCGCACTGACCTTGTAGGCGAAGTGCATGTTTCGCGTACATCCGGTCTGGGTGAAGCTCGTGAAGAAGGTCGCGGGCCGCTGGAGATCATCCAAGGCCAGATCACCGGCGCGTCCCGTCGCAATCGCCACCAAGATCTGGGTGATCCAGTCCGGATGGGCGGGGCAGCCGGGGATGTTGATGACGGGAAGCCCCGCCTTCGACCGAAAGTCCGGACCAAGAAAGCCGCCGTGCGCACGCTTGAGGAACTGCAGTCCCGTCGAGTCCGACGGGTTGGGTGCGGTGGCGGGAATGCCTCCCCACGTCGCGCAGTCCCCGATGGCGACGACGAACTTGGCCGCATGCGCGAGGTCCCAGACCCAGTCCTTCATCGCACGACCCGCAAAGCGGTTCCAGTTGCCGGTGCCCTCTGGGGCTTGGATGACCGAGCCCTCGAACACGAAGATGTCCATGTCGAGGTCGCCCGACACACACTTCTGACAGAGCTCCGTGACTTGGGGTCCCAGTTCCACCCCGAGCGACGGATGCCAAAGAATGTTGAGGCCAAAGTCGAGCACGAGGTCGACGACGCTCGGCTCCTCGGCGTTGAGGAAGGACATGGTGTTGCCAGAACAGGCACCACCTTGAAGCCAAAGGACGTTTGCCACGACACCTCCTCGTCGCCCGGTCAGGGGCCAAGGTCAGACCCCATGACGATAGACCACGGACGCCTCTGCCTTTGCCCTGCGTTGCCCAGCCGGTTCGGGGCAACGCGAGGCAGCGCCATCGAAACGTTGTGATCCATGCGCGGAGCGCAGGGCGGTTTAGACAATCACGATTTGCTCGGGCTGTAGCCCAATACGAGTGCCGTACCAACCGCCAACCCGTCGACTTTCAAACAACCCATCGACATCGGACAGTCCCTTGCGGGCGAGGAAGGTTTTCGCTTTGCCACGCATCCAGCCCAAGCGCTGAGGTGGACTGCTGGGGTTCCCCCCAAGCTCAAGCCACCTGGCATGGGCCTCTTCCCTCGAGATCCAAGCGTCTTCGTGGGCATAGTCGTTGACCCGGGCCTCGGCGTAGGGCAGCAACACACGAACGATCTCGCGCGACAATTCCACACGGAAGGTTCCGAGTTCAATGGCCCCCGTCAGCGTTTCGGCATCCAACTTCAACAGGGTGTCGACATGCAAAATGGACGAGATGCCACTGCCCGAGGTTGCCTGGACGCGCTGGGGCAGGTGTAGACGCAGGGGACGGCCCTCAATCACGAGCACGACGCCATCGTTGAGGGGTTCTCCTGTGTGCGTACGCCATTGATGAAACCCGGCATTGCCCAGCATTTCAGCGAGGCTCTGCTTGACGAGGATCTGACCCGACTGCAGATCGACCGCGTAGGGCTGCGGTGCATCGCCATTGACCAGTTCCACCGCCGCTGCGGCCCGAAGCCGAAGCACACGGTTGGCCTTGCGAGAGACGGTGAGCGAACGCCAACCCGGTCGGAGCCAGTCACCCGCACCCAGCGTGTCGCCTTCGCGGCTTAGGGCTCGCCAACCCCAACGGCCGCCGAGCCAGCGGATCTCAAGCCAGCGCAGGGGCACCTCTTCGGCATGGAGCAGGATGTCGCACGACCAATGGCGTCCAATCAACGTCGAAACGGCAAGTGGACGTTCGCTCCAGTGAGATCCGTAGGTGATTTTGACCCTACCCACGTTCGGCTCACGGAAGGCCGGTGGACAGCCAGAACAGGCCTACGACGATGGCGATGAACCCGCTCAACCCCATCGCTCCTCGCACAACGCCGGGCCACGAACCCGCCAATCCCCCAAGGAGCCCGCCAAAGGCGGCCATGGCCAGGATGGCCGAGGTCAAGTAGGCCCCCAGATAGAGGACGACCTGGGCCGGAGGTAGCACCAATGCGGGCAGCAACCCGTAGAGATGGCCGGCTCCGGCCGCCCCGTGCAGCAGTCCCATCCCCACCGCGGCGGATTCGTGTACGTGGGTCGCCACCTTCAGGTCGGTTCTCGCAGACCACAACGCCCACACACCAACGCCGATCAACGCGAAGCCGACCAACCACTCGGAGACGGCCGACAACCACATGGGGTCGACCAGGTGACGCAGGCCGATGCCTACAAGTCCGATCAGAACGACGCCAAGGCCATGCCCGGCGCCCCACTGCGCACCAACTCGAACTCCCCTCGCGCGACTTTGGAGGGCAATAGGGGCTAATGCGGCCAGATGGTCCGGCCCCATGACCACATGGAGGGCTCCGGCTGCGAGGCCGGTGATGAACGTGAGCATTCGCCGATTACAGCACACGCCTCCGGGCGACGCTGAAACGGATCAGAAGTGAGGGTGCGGGTTCGCCGCCTCGGCGAGCGGCAATCGGTCCTGGCTCGCCATCCACTGGTCGGTGATGCGACCGTCCGTGTCAAACCGGAAGATGTCGTAGACCACCTGTTCCTTGCCCCCCACGGTGACGAGAAGCTGGGCGAAGACCAGGTCGCCCGACGCAATGGTCTTGCGAACCTCGATTTCCGGCTTGGCTTGCTGGACCCACCCCACAAACCCCGCGCGTCCTCCGTCGGCGGGCACATCGGTCCGATGAATGACGAAGTTCGGAGCGAGGATGCTGTCGATGACACCCGTATTGCTATTACGAACCCCCACTTCGAGAAGTCGACGAACCGCGGCGGTGTTGGCCGCCACCTGGGCGGGAGTCACATCGGCAAAGCCGTCGCCCGGACCGGCGATCCGTTGTTCGGCTTCCGCTTCGGGGGTGGGCATCAGCACATCCCAGTGCTCTACGATCTGGTCGCCCTGAACGCGCCAAACGTCGACGCACACGAGCGGATGTTCCCCAAGGGGGTTCGGTGCGGTGTAGAGCCCGTGGTAGGCGACGAGATCACCCTCGATGGCCCACCGGCTCATCCGTACGCCGAAGTCGAAGTCACACATGGCTTCGACGTGAGCGCCACCATCCTCGGCCCACGGGTTGTGCTGAACGAAATCGGCATGGAAATACCGACGAACTTCCTCCCGATCGTGACGCACCAAAATCGCGTCCATCGCAGTCTGAACCAAGTCTCGGAGGGCATTCGGATTGGACATGGGGGACTCCTCGGGTGGCGACGACACCGAGCCTTGGGTCGTCCCACACGAGGAACGTGCGCTCTTCTCAATGTTGATTCCAACGAAAAGGAATCATATCTATTGAATGTGATTCAACTGAAGAATGTCGATCTCAATCTGATGGTCGTGCTGGACGTCCTCCTTCGGACCCAAAGCGTCACCCGAGCCGCCGAGGAGTTGCATCGAACGCCTTCGGCGATCAGCCATTCGCTGGGTCGCCTGCGTGAGCTGTTTGCAGATGAGCTGCTTGTGCGCGATGGGCGGCGGATGCGCCCTACCGCCCGGGGAGTGTCGCTCGCGGAGAGTCTTCCGCGCCAACTCGAGCAACTCAGCCGGACCATCACGGCATCGGAAGCGTTTGACCCCACCACCACCCATCGAACGTTCCGAGTGGCCGCTCCCGACTTTGTCGCCACGGTTCTCGCGACCCTGATCCAGCGGTTTGCCAGGGACGCACCCGGAGCCTTGGTCGAACTACGAGAGGTGGGCGACAGCGCGCTCCGCGATCTGGCGGAGGGTCGATTCGACGCCCTGATTTCCCCGTCCAACATGGTCGACGAGGGGCTGCGGGAACAACCGCTCGGGGCCTCATACTGGAGGGTGTTCGGTCGCAAAGGACATCCCGCATTCGCGGACTGGTCGGTCGAAACCTGGCAGAAGTTCGGTCATCTGCGAGTCCAAACCACACCGATTCCTAAGGTGGGTCCTGTCGATCGAGCGGTCGATGCGCTGCGACTCAACCGGCACGTGGCCGCGGTCATTCCAAACTTCGCCATGGCCCCCTCGGTCCTCGCCCGCACCGACCACCTGCTCACCGTCCCCTCGATGGCGATGGACGACCGCATTGTCGACGCCTTGCTGGACCGTCGCGATGTGCCATTCGAGTTGCCCGCGATGCCGATGTCACTGTATCGCAGCGCGATATCGGGAAACACTCCGGCCATCCAGTGGTTTCTCGACCAGATCAACCATGCAATGGAGGATCTCCTTCACGGATCGTTCGACCCTACTTGACGACATCCAGCCTTCGCTCATTGACCGAGGATGGGGTGGGAGCGGCGTTCGCGAAGTCTCGACAGCGAGTTGTGCACCATGCTAGGCGGTCGAGACCCCGTGACGGCGCCGCCAGGCCGTCGGGGTGGTCCCGGTCCAACGTCGGAACGCCCGGTGGAACGACGTGTCGGTCTGGTAGCCGAGGAGCCAGGCCACCTCGGCGAGCCCAAGAGCGGCGTCGCGAAGGTAAGCCTCGGCGAGGGCTCGTCGCGTCTCGGTCCGGACGTCGGCAAAGGTGCGACCCCGATCCGCCAGGCGGCGCTGCAGGGTCCGCACGCTCGTGGCGAGATCCCGCGCGATGACCGACCGTGTTGCGTCGCCCCCCGGCAGGCGCGTCTGGATGGCCACCCGCAACGACCGAAGCCACACATCGTCGGAGTCGGGGGCGGGCGCTGCGCGGCGCAGGACCTCGCCGAAGTAGGCCGCGAGCTCGGGATCGGCAGAGGCGATCGGAGTCGCCAGCCAGTCAGCGGGGATGCCGATGGCCGGGGTCGCGTGTCCCAGCTCGAGGCCTGGTCCGAGGCGGTCCTCGAGCACTGCCCGCTCCCCGGCCGGCACGCGACGGCGACGGCTGCGCGCCGCAACCACGGGCACCGATCCGTCGACTATCAGCGAGAGCAGTCGCACCGCAACGAGCAGCGTGTAGTCGGACATGACGAGCTTACCCGCCCGGTCGGAACCGAAGCGCTCCTCCTCGAGCCAGAGCACGTCGCCCTCGAGCCGGGTCTGGTAGCGTGCCGTGCGGTTGGTCAGGTGCTGGAAGCGGGCGTGGCACCGGAGCGCCTCGCCGATCGTGGGCAGCGTCTTGCAGGCGAGCCCCACTACCCCCAGACTCCCCAGCTTGAAGGCGTCGACGGCATCGACGAGGAACCGATCGAACCCCGGCCGCTGCTGCATCAGCTCGAGGTGGGCGTAGGTCGCGGCCCCCGTCACCGCAGCGTCGGGATCCGCCATCGCGAACGCCGACAGTCCGAGGCCTGCCAGTTCGCCCCGCGGTACCCCGCACGCCAGGGACGCGTCGTAGGCCGGCCGAACGTTGACGACCCGGATGTGGTCGGGCTGAAGCGGCATCTCACCCCCTATCCACGCAATGGCACGAACGGTCAGTCGAACGGCTCGTGCGGTCAAGGTCGCCGACCGTGTCGATGCCTAAGTCGTCGATATGAAACACGTCCTGCTGATAGGTTCTCTGCTCCTGGGCTGCGCACACCCCACCGCAGCCCCCCTCCCTGCGGCCACCGAGGCCGAGCTCACCGAGCGCATCGAAGCGCTCGACGTCGACGCCGTCCCAATCTACACGGGCCGGGTACAGCCCCGCGGAGACGACGCCGATGCGCTCTTCTCCTACCGGCGCGCGATCTTCGACGACGGCGACGTGCAGGTGTCGAGCCACCTCACCGTCGACGCCGACGGCGAGCCAAAGGTGCTCCACGTGGCCCACACCCGCTCCGACGGCCGCCTGCTGCGCTTCGAGGAGTGGCACGGCCAGACCGGGCTCGTGGGCTCCTTGGCCGTCGATGCGTCCCACACGGCGACGATCGAGGTCACCGTGGGTGGCGAGCGCACCGAGCGCACCGAGGCGGGCGACGTCCCGGTCCACGCCGGGCCCAGCTTGTTCGGCTTCGTCCTGCAGCACTGGGACGCGCTGGTAAAGGGCGAGGTGCGACCCCTGCGTTTCGCGGTGCTGGCCAAGGCACGAACCTACCGCTTTGACGTCCGGCTCGCCTCGATCGACGAGGCGCGCGCAGTCTTCGAGATGCGGGCGTCGAGCCCCTTCGTGCGGATCGCGGTGCCCACCCTCGCCATCACGTTCGACTCCGTGACACGGACGCCGATCCGGTACGAAGGACCAGTGCCCCCGCTGCGCGAGACCCCGCGCGGCCTGCGGTCGCTCGATGCCCGTGTGGACTACACCCTCACCGGAGCCAACTACCGCTGAGCCGAACTCGATGAAGACCCGTTGCCCCGAACCGGGTCCGACCAAACGGACGAAACCTCTGAGCACCTCGCGACAGAAGCGGCGCGGCACGAGATGTCGGAGATCGTTCAGGGAGATCCTGTGGTGGCAGACGGGATGCTCGTCTTCACAGCTCCTCTCTCCACAAAGAGGAGTACTCCGCGCTCCGCGAGCAGTACGACGAGGCAGGCTTGCTCGTGCCAGCGGTCGGCGCCTCGGTTCTTCGATGCTCTAGTGAGTTTTGGTGGGCAGTCAGCGAGGGCAGTGAGTCCCTTGGACAGCAATACCGGGCACCGTCGGATGCCTCGATGTGGAAGCTGGCAGGGTGACCGACATCACCAGTGCCGCACTACTCCGGTGGCAAGCCGAGTAGTGTGGCCAGAAGTGCAAAGAGCAAGCAGATTGCATCGAGACCTTGGGAGGACCCACATGATTGCACTCTTGCTCGCTGCTCCATCACTCGCCCAGGATGGCCTTCATGTCCACATTCTGATCGCGGATGTCCATGATGAAACGCTGAAGAAGGCTCTCGAGGTTGTCGAGCCCGAACTTGCCTCGCTCGTCAGTGTGGCGCTCCGTGAGGATCCGCGAGTGAACCTCGTCTCCGCCCCAACGTTCGTGACGTACCACGACGATCAAGCCGAGCTACGGGCCGGCGTTGGTGCAAGTTCGCTCGCGATCGATCTGGTGGTGTCCGCGACGGACGAAGGGAACGATGTGGAGCTTCGGGTAGAAGAGCGTGTGCCTACCGACAAGGTGGCGTTCACGACCAAAAAACTGCTGACCCATCTCGTCATTCCCGAGGGCGACGTCGGCGTGCTGGTCGCTGGGGATCGATTGGTCCTCGTGCAGATCGACCCGCAGGTGCCGCTAACGACGGCCCAGGTCATGTATGAGCGTTTGCTTTGGCATCCCCGCACGGCTCGGCGCGTCAAACGCCTGGATGACTTGCTAGGGATCAGCGAGTAGCCAAGAGGAGTTCGAGGTGACGAAGCCGGACGACGCAAACGAAGACGAATCCGTCACCCCGCCGCGCGCCCTCGACGAGGCGACCGAGGCCCTGCGCAAAGCGGCCGCGGCTCGCGGAGTAGCCTATGAGCCACCCCAACCGCGGGCGCCGGTCACCGTCGAAGGCCCTGCCGATCCCGTCGCTACCGCAGAAGCAGCCCTCGCCAAGGCCGCGGAGGCACGAGCGTACGCCAGCACAAGCCGGGGGGACGCTGAACGCGAGGCGAAAGCCCGCACCGAACTCGAACGCCTCAAGGGGTCCCCCGCCTGCGATTCCGCCGAACCCGATACAGAGGACACCCCTCCAAAGCGCCGTCTGTAGTCACCTGAACGGCAACCGCGTCAAACGAGTCGCAAGGTGCGCCAATCGTCACTGGCTGGGCGGAAGCATTTCTCGCAGCGATTTCGGAGTCGTGCCCGTCCAACGGTGAAACGCCCGAAAGAACGAAGCCGTCTCCTCAAAGCCAAGCAGATAGGCGATCTCGCTCGACGAAAGTTGCGTCTGGCGTAGATAGTGTCGAGCCAGGTTCTCCCGCAGTTCACGAACCACCTCTTTGAAGCTGGTCCCTTCGTTCTGCAACCGTCGTTGGAGCGTTCGCGAACTCACCGCAAGCTGTCTTGCGACCACGTCGACCGACACCCGACCACTCGGCAGGGCCTCGATGAGGACGGCGCGCGTGCGGGCCTCGAACGAAGCAGAACCCTCGAGCTCGGACAGGCGTCTGCGCAGTTGCGGCTCGAAGATTTCCCACATTGTGCTGTTGTCCGTGAGGAAGGGCCGCAGCGCGTCGTCAGCATGAAACGACACAGATGCCTGATCGCCGCGACGAATCGGACACCCGAGGAATGCTTCGTACTCCTCGTGGGGTTGAGGCACGCGGGGCAGCGTCACTTGGGCGGCCTGTACGTCGTGCCGGGTACCCATGCGAGCCAGCTTCACAATGACCAACGGTTCGGAGCCAATGAGGAACGAAGGAGGCCCGTCGGCCGCCGGCAGCCAGTCAAACGTGACCCGAAGGCCCCCCGAATCGTGCGTCACCCCAAGCCGAACGGGCGCGACGAGCGGTTTGAATCTCGCGAGTCGTGTAACGGCAACCAAGAGATTTGGGCTACACAATGCTGCAAAGACAGGCGGAGAAAACCACTCCGCACGCATCCCCTTGGCGAGGTGAAGCGCGAACAGCGGATCGTCAACCGTGTCCTGCAGCACGTTGGCAATGGCAAAGTACTGCTCTGCCCCAACCCGGACGTTGGGCCGGCTCAACAGGTCTTCGGGCAACCCGGCACGCCTCAGAAGCACGTCATACCGAACTCCTACTGAAGCAAGCAGCCCTTTGAGGCCAGGATCGAGCGCATAGCCATCGTTTACCGCCATGCAAGCTCCTTGTTTGCGTTCCACGATGGCATGAGGCTCGCGCTGCCGCCTTCGCGAGTCCCCTCCGAATGATAGAGTCGGTCCGAACGGAGTTCGTATGCAAGATTGGCCGGCCGCTCATAGCATGGACACCGAGTGGTTCGCGGTTGATGAGCACGGGCACGTCGCTCGTTTCGACACGGGCGAATCCGGTGCCGTGCTGACGGATCATGACCCGGAGGTCGCCTTTGACGTCGGGGAGGCGGTGCTACGGGCCGCGTTAGCGCGCGCAGGCGAGACGTTCGACGACACGTTGTACTGGATGGATGTGGAACCGTCGGAACTTGGCATCTTCGCCTACGAAGCGCCTGACTACGGAGTCGAACCGTACGAGTGTGATGAACCACCGGAGAATCCGCTGCTCATCGACGACCTTCCCCCTGAAGTGCAGCCCGCGCTTGTGCGACTGCCCATCCGCTTCGCAGACGAGCCCGAGTTGCCCGTTGGCGCCTACATCCCTGTCCACTTCTGGGTCGATGTGCCCTTCTACGAAGATGTTGATGGAATGGCGCGTCCCATCGTGGGACGAGAGGCGGAGTTCGCAGCCCTGATCGGCTCCGATATCGACGCTGTCCCTATTGCAGAAGCGTTCGCGGCCTTCGAACAACGCCGGCGAACCGAACCCCATCCGGAGGGCCAGGGATGCCTCGTCATTGCGATTGGCGTCGGAGCCATCGTGGTGTTCAGTTTGCTGATGCGTTGGCTCCTCTGGATTTGAGGCTCCGGCGACCCCTCGATTCATGAAGTCGGCAACACGTTCCGTCGTCGCCCGACCGTCGCACCAAGGAGCCCAGTCAGGAGGAGGAACGGAATCGACGACGGCGCTGTGGTTCCGCAGGCACACCCAGAAGCGCCATCTGCGGGTGTGGGCGCTGCGTCACTCGTGTCGGCGGAGGGCCGAACGGGCAAGTCAAATCCACGGAGCCGCGGCTCCAGTCCTTCCCACAACGGTCCACACACATCGGCCGTTTCGGTTCCGGCCGGGCAGTCGATCGGAGCGAGCAGATTGTCGGGGTAAAGAAGAGGCTCAAACGTCCCATCACTCGATCGCGCGTTGAGCAGCGGCCCATCGATGTAGGCCAGACTCGCCAGGAGGAAGCGTCCATCGCTCCCCAGCGCGGCGCCCACGCTGGCTGGCGGTTCGCTCTCGGTGTAGGTGCCGTCGTTCGCGAGCAGAAGGGCCCGTTCCCCAAAGTCCACGGGCAACCACACGCCATCGGGTCCGACCGCAGCATCCAAGATCTCACCCTCATCTTCAATCACAAGGTTGAAGTTGGTGAGTTCTCGGTCCGCCACGTAGAGGAAATCCGGACCGGGCGGGTCGGCGTTGAGGTACACCGCGTCGTCAGAAACCGCGAGAATGCGGAACAGCACGTTTTTAAGGTCGCCCAGGGCCGGAAGGGGATGGGTGGTCCAACCGCCTTTGGCATCTCGATGCCACACGAAGGCTTCGGTCCCGGCGACGTTGGTGCCCGTCGCGTAGACTTCTCCGTCGACGATCTGGACGCCTTGAAGTTCGCGATCCGTCATCCCCTGGAGGTCCAGGGCCCAGGTGCGGCCGCCGTCCGTCGAGATGTGAACACTGCCCCCCGCTGCGGTCTCCGTCACCGCGAACGCCCGCATCGCATCATCCGGATCGAAGGTCGCGTCATTGACGACAATCCCGTCGAGCCCCTCGACGGCGTTCCACGAACAACCGGCCGGAGAATGAAACAGCGTTTGGCCATCGC
>JBCCQY010000019.1:0-81309 GCA_039208735.1 Myxococcota bacterium
CCCACCTCGGTGCCGAGCGCGGCCGTGTCATTCATGGACAACCTCGGGCGGTCCGTTCAGGTGACGACGCGCCTCGAGGGCACCGATACGGTCATCCTCGAGCCCATCGTCCCCCTTCGGCTAGGCCAAACCTTCACCGTCCAAGTGTCTGGGTTGATGCTTCGCGGGGGTTCGCCGGCCCCCAACCTCGAGACCTCCTTTACCGTCCATCCCGAACTCAATCTTGCCAGAAGCCAGGTCTTCGCCGCCCCCACACCCCTTCCCTCCTCCGACTTCCTGCTGTTCAATCGCTACGAGTACGACAAGGCAGACCGGCTCTTGGTCTGGACCCTTGCGAGCGGCTCCGGTCCTGATGCGGTGTGGGGAACCTTCGATGATGAGCTGTCGAGCCGCACGACGATTGGCTACGACGCTCAAGGACGTCAAACCAGCACGGTGACCTACGGCGACCCAGGACTCGACGGCGTCTGGGATAGCGGCGACGATAGGGTCTTGCGGTTCTCCGAGATTACGTACGAAGGCTCCGAGCGCCTTACGCTCCAGTACGACGCCGGAGGAGATGGACTCGCCTCCACCGATGACGATGCGATCACAGGAGGAAACCTCTCGTTGCTCGATTCCCAGGGCCAGACCCTCACCTCGGTCAGCTCGACGGGGCCTGGCCCGGACGGGGTGTGGGGAAACGGCGATGACCCTGGAGCTTGGGGTGTCCAAACCACTTGGGACCGCTTCGGAAACCCAATCCGCCGGGTCGACCATGAGGATGCCGGCGAAGACAGCACTTTCTTCACGCCGGACGACATTCTCGATGGCTACACCGACCAGCTGCACGACGAAGAAGGCCTTTGGCTTACGAGCCTTCGCGTCCGGGGCCCGGGCCGCGATGAACAGTGGTTTACAACCGATGATCTGGTGACGAATGCCACCCGGCTGGTCTACGACGCCAACGGCCAAGTGGAGTTTCGTCTCGAGGCCTTTACTCCAGGAACGGACGCCAAATGGGCGACCGCCGACGACGAGCTTCGAACCTATACGGAATTCATCTACAACGCAGATGGCGTCCTTCATCAGCAACGCAACATCTCGGCCGGCGATGACCGCACCGTCGGCGGAGACGATGACCAAATCAACGTCTACACGCGGTACATGAGCAATGCCGAGGGCTTTATCGTAAGTGACGTCACCTACACCCAATCGGGCGATGACGGAATCTGGCTCAACGACGACGACCAGGCATTCGTGTCGAACACCTACACCTCGCCACGGCCTGCGGCCAATTAGAGGGAGCGATTGAGCTGAGCCATATAAACGAGTTCGCGGCGAATGGATGCGCCACCATCTTCCCCTTGGCCATCGTCCGTCTCACCGAGCCAGGAAAGCGCTACGCCTCGGGTATCGGCGTGGCCCGACAGGAGTAGTCTCGCCGCGAGGCGGTCGACCGAGCTAGGATCGAACGACGTCGGCTCCGTAAGAGGCCCATCGAGGTCATCCCTTGGGTCTACCGAGGCGTACACATTCCAGATCGTCCCCGGATCTTGGTTTTCGGCTTGCACCGTGGCCGGAACCGTACCTTCGAACGTGGGAAACCCCTGCGCCGCCAACGTCACGGATAGCGAGACGGACAGGGTGGCCGGACACGCCAGGACCGCCAACTCATCCTGCACGGTGCCTCCGTCGTCTTCGACAAGATCGAACGTGGTGTACACCACGTCACCATCCAATACCGCAACCTCGAGCATCGCATCGCCCCCCATCGGGACTTCGTCCTCGGCCTGCAACTCGCCCACGAGTTTCTCCGACTCATCCACGCACTTACGGGTCGAGCGCCGGACTGGGTGGCCTGCTTCGTGCCGATCGAGGCGGTGCCGAGCTTGTCTCCCGCCCACCGTGCCGCCCATGCCGCGGCTCGCCTGGCCTACGACCATCCGTGGGCCACCGCAGTACGGCTGCTCCTGGTCACCGACGGTTACCGCGCCGATCCCACAGAAGCGTTCCTCGCCCGGGCCTTAGGGCTCGAGTCCAGCGAAATTCAAGCTGCGGTCCAGGCCCTCCTAGACGCCGGACTCGTCGCGCGACACGACGGTCAGCTCACCGTATCGTCGACGTTCAGCTCTACGGTGTCCGCCTCACAAGAGGATCTCCGACGGCTCAAGGCGCACTGGGCAGGGGTCGCGGCCCAACGGCTTGCCAACCCTCGCGCTGACGACATGACCAGCCTCAACCTGATCACGGTGTGCCGAGCCGACCTCGAACGTGTCCGTCAACTCCAGCGAGAATACTTCCGCGCGCTTCGAGGGCTCGTTGCCGCTTCCAAGCCCGAGGAAGTCGCGGCTCTGGTCATGATGCAACTGGTCTCGTTGTCGCCCGATCCCGAAGCCCCTTAGCGTGCTTGCAACGCAGCGATGCGTGTAGCTGACGCCTCAACCCGCGACCAGAGGGCCGGACGCTGCTCGAGCAACCGACCAACCACCCGCCGGAACGTCGGCAGCACGTGATCGAGCCGAACGGACGTGACCAACAGGTCTGCTCCGGCGATAAACGCATCCCGGAGGACCGCTTCATCGATGGCGGATCGTCCGAGCCGCGCCAGGTCATCGGTCATGACAACCCCCCGCGTAAAGCGTCGTGCTAGCGAAACAATGGAGGGAGCTTGAGGAGCGGGCCGGGGGTCGAACGAAGGGTAGGTCGCGTTGGAGAGCATGATGCCTGCGGCGGGAACCTGGCGAAACAAGGCCTGATCGGTACGAAGCTCTGACGCCGTTGCGTCGATGACCGTCGCGACGCGGTCGGGATCCGTCACCGCTCGCCCTTGTCCAGGAAAGTGCTTGAGAATCGCGCCAACACCCTCCCCTCCTAGGCCGTCGACGTAAGCCCGGGCATGGGCCACGACCCTTGCCGGATCGTCGCTGTAGAGTCGGAACTGCCTGGCGAGATGCCCATCCGCTCCCACATCGACCACCGGACCTAGGTTGAGGCCGAGCCCCAGCTCACGCAGCTGTTGTCCCGCACGCGCTCCCCAACCTCGAGTCTGTGCCGGGTCCGAGAGGCCCATCCGAGCCGCCGGGGGCATCGCGTGGAGTCGGGAGAAGCACCGTAGGGGATTCACGCGTCCCCCCTCGAGATCGCACGCGAGCAAGGGGGCGTTGGGGAGGTTGTGAGCGAGCCGCTCGAGTTCGGCCTTGGCCTGTTGTGGATTGCGAAACACCCAAGCTTGAAGCAGCACCACCGCTGGTTGCGCGTCGATGGGGGCCGCGGGGGGAGCGGCCATGAGCAAGGCATCCACTGGGTTAGGGGCGACCCAGGGCGACGCCGCAGCGAGCCAAGGCAACCCCACCAGACCTCGGAGCCACGCCCGTCGCGTCATTTCAAGGTGCGATGGAACTGCCACAGCGCATCACTCGGGTAGGTGGTCGCCAATTCGGGGAGCGTGGGCAATGCGGGTGCATCACCAAAGCACCGCGGTTGGTTCCGTTCGTCGACGATGCACGTCCAATCCGCATCCGCGATGACGCCCACCACACCATCGACCGATGCAGGGGCTTGACCTCTTCCGTTGTCGCCCCAACATTCAAGTCGGCGCGTCTCATGCAGCGCGCAACTGTGCCCCCGGCCGTTCGTCAGGGCCCGGAAATCGTGCCCACGAGGCTCATCGTGCAGCGGAGCATCACAGTGCACACGGCCCGTGAGCAGCGTGCATCGCTGTTCGGGCGATGGCCAATTCCCCGATTGCCAGCCCGACCAAGCATTCTTGACCATTCCCTGTGCCCGCTTGGGTTTCAGGTCCGATCTCGCCGGCCCATTCCCGCCGCACCACCACCGCCGATTCGACAAGAAGCAGACGTTGCCGTCATGCTTGCCGATTCCCGTGAGCGCCTGCCCGGGGACGTTCTCGGAAAGCCAGTGGGCCTGGCCAAAGAGCGCCGCCTCCTGGCTCGTTCGAGGTTGGTCGAACCAGTGCCCCCAGTTTGGCGGTCGCCCCGGACCTCGAACCCATCGCTCGTAAACGGGCAACAGTGTGTCGGTCAACTCCGCGCGGAGGGCCTTCGGGGGCCGCCCAAGGAGACCCAACACACGGTCGACTTCGAAGTGGGCACCTCGATCGAGACGCGCCGAAAGATCGCGGGCTCCCGCCTCCCACCACGCTGAAACGTTCCAGGGCTCGAACCTCCCGCTCGCGGCAGCCCCGTAGGCCAGGGCAAGGTCATTGCGCTCGAGTGCTTCAAAGAAGCGCTTTTTTGCCGACCCAACCTGTTCGCGAGACGCGGTCCATCCGGACCAAGGAAAGAGGTCTTCCCCCGATCGATAGGTGATAGGCGTCCGACGCTGCAAGGCGCGATCGACGGGCTTGGGTTCCTCGCTCACGTACCGGTCGTACCAGTAGGCGGCCGCGGGATTTTCAATGTGGTGCAATGCATCCGCGAGGTTCAGCATGGCCACGGGTCGGGCACGGCCGGCGCGCCGAACCACCTCCCCCAACACGAGGGCAGCGACCGTCGATTCACCAGCCTCATCGAGGACGAAACCAAAATCGTTGAGGATCTCAGCGAAGTTGGTGGAAGACGCTAAACCACGCCCCGCCTGCAAAATCCATTGGAGGCGCTCCGGAAGGACCTCGGCCACTTTCGGCTGGAATTCGCCTTCCTTCACGGTAAGCGCAGCCAGCACCAGGTCCGCCGCCTCCCGGTCGCGACCCGCACGATGAAGCGCGATCACACGGGGATGCAGAAGCTTGGCCAAGCTCCCCAGTCGATCGTCAATGTTGAAGTCAATGGCCAACATCGCGTCGGCTACGGCGAGCGTCCAATCCTCCCGCTGCACCGCCTCGGCGATTCGTGCCTCATGCCATTCCATCCCGTGCAATTCCTCGACGGGGGCCGCCTCTAAGAACTGGTGGGACGTCGGATCCCAGGCAAACCGGTAGCGGCGGAAGAACGCTCCGCCCGCATAGGGTTCCCCACCCTTTGACACCGTCCACACGAGTTCGCCGGGCGGCAACGCTTCCACATTGGGGTGGTCGTACGCCGTAGAGCCCGCATCAGAGATGACCGCTACGCCACCTGCACTCTCCCACCGCAGCTTCATTTGGGTCTGGCCGATCATGGGATGCGTCTGTCCGCACCCCTGGCTGATGAGGGTGCCCCCATCGAGCACCATCAGCCAACGCTCAAATACGGGGGTCTCCCGCCGCCTCTCTGGGTCGAGCTGGTCCGCACACCGAGCCCCTCCCAAAAACGTCATCGGCTTCACGTCGGCTTTGGGCGCTCCCGCAAGGGCCTCAACCGCATCGCGCGCGAATCGGAACACCGTCATCGACTCCCGGTGGAGCACACGGTAATCCGGCCCGTGGCTTGCGGGCGGCCCGAGTTCGAAGGTGTCGGTCGCCGTCGGCTGCGCCACGACAATCGTTCCCCAAGGCGGCTCTCGGTCGACCGCCTGGGCTTCGATGCGAGGCAAAAGGGCCCACGCCGCAATGGCCTCGATGATGGGCGCCACCGACTGCCCAGAGGCATCGACCCAGCCGCCGTCTCCTTGGGTCGCTCGGATCTCGCGATCGGCAAACGTCAACGTCACCGACTGGGTGTGGTCCGTAATGCCGAGGGCACGCGATGGGGAGCAGGTGGGAAACGAGGGCAGCGGTCCTTGGATAGCCACCGTGCCGTTTAGAACCACATCGTTCCCTTGTTCTAGGCCGCTGGCGGGCAGGAGGTCGAGTTCTGCAACCTCAGCAAGCCACTGTGACACCGCACCGTTCGTGCAGCGACGCCCCTCCTCGTCACGCCAGGTCTCACCGTTACGCTGCAGGAACGCCACCTGC
This sequence comes from Myxococcota bacterium, assembly GCA_039208735.1. Lineage (GTDB taxonomy): Bacteria > Myxococcota_A > UBA796 > UBA796 > DRPG01. Next base: position 5,816 of record JBCCQY010000019.1, read on the forward strand.
AGCCCATCGTCCCATCGCTCGGCCCGAGTCACCTCGTCGGGAAGGGTCACCCGTGGTGCGGCGGCCGGTTCCGACGTCGGCATAGAAGGAGCCTTGGACTCCTTGACGGTCGATGCACAGGACAGCAGCGTAGAGATGAAGACAAAGGCGATGGGCATGCACTCCCCGCAGTTGGGTTGCCAACTTCGCACAAAACAGGTCCAAAGGCGAGTGGCCGTGAAGAGAACAAGCCAGCGTGGAGCGGTGCCAGCGTGAGCCAATTGCAAGAGATCGAAGCCTTTGTGGCGGTTGGCGAACAGGGAAGCTTCGTTGCGGCGGCCCGGACCCTTGGGGTGTCCAGCTCCTACGCGAGCAAGCTCATCACACGGTTGGAAGAACGCCTCGGCACGAGGTTGATTCAGCGCACAACCCGGCGGTTGACGCTTACGCCGCACGGTGAGCGGTACCTGGAAGACTGCAAGGGAGCGTTCCAGCTCCTTCGAAAGGCCGAGGAGTGCATTCACGAAACCACAGTGGGGATTCGCGGAATGCTCCGGGTAACCGTGCCCACGGCACTCGGACTTGGCGTTTTAGCCGACCTCTTTCATCGCTTCGTGGGTCGACATCCCGACGTTGAATTCCAAGTCCACTACCTGGACCGACGCGTCGACCTCATTGGTTAACGCTACGATCTCGCGGTTCGCGCAGGTCCTCTGCCCGATAGTAGCCTTCGGGCCAGGCGGATTGGCAGCTATTGCCAAGGGGTATTTGCGAGCCCTGATGTGGCCGATGCACTCGGACCCATCGACCACCCCACAGCCCTCCGGGGCGCAGCCGGGGTGGTCTACACCGGTCACCTCAAGCCGGCGGAATGGACCTTGCGCTCGGCGTCCAACGAGGCAACGATCAGCGTCGAACCCATCATGCACGCTAACAATGGACGTGCGCTGGCCCTCGCCGCGGCCAGCGGCCTTGGCATCACCTACCTCCCCGACTTCCACACCACCGATCTCGTCGAAGCGGGACGTCTCGTACGACTCCTTCCCGGTTGGGGCGAGGAAGTCCCCGTGCACGTGCTGTTTCCGTCCAATCGACACGTGCCGCTTCGCACCCGGACCCTCATCGACTTCTTAGCTACGGCCTTCCCGTCGTCGGGTGCCCCGAACGAGACCGCGAACGTTCACGTGCCGTGATGCAAGGATTCTCGGTGCCCGTCGTACCTGCACCAGATGTTTGCTCTAACCAACGGAAACGTAAATCATGCCATTTTGGCACGCCGTCCTGATGGACCATCTCCCGACCAGGCCGGTGAACGCCGTCGAGTATCTTCACAGGGCGCCCCCTCCATCTCGAGTTCTAGATGACCTGGTACGAAAGTCGGCCCCGGGAAGTGCGATGGTTGGTGTTCCTCGCGTTCTGCGTTCTGCTGATCACGCTCTTCTTCATTCCAGGCACCATCGTCGATCAAGGCCCGACGATTCGCCTTGTGGGTCACCTTGCCCCCATCGGGCCCGGTTCCGTGGAGCGACTCACCATCGGGTCTGGCCCGTTGGCCGACCTGCGTCTCACCGAAGCACTCATTCCCGATCAGCTCGGCCACCTCGACATTCGACGCGGGCCAAGGGGCACGCGACTCGCGCTCGAGTACCGTCACGAGAGCCGAATGCGCGACGCGCTGCGGACCCGGCGCAGTGGTTCGGCAAGCGCAACAGACACCAACCTCAACTCCGTGTCGTTCCGCATGGAGGACGACGTACGGCTGGTCTCTGGGCTGATCGAAACCGAGGGGTCTCCGGGTGACCAGCGAGCGGTACTCAAGGCGGTCTGCGAAGACCCCGCGAGCGAAGGCACGCTGACTGTCGGAGACCCCGCCCACGACGTGACGTTCGCAACGGTAGGCCTCGTGGACGGCGAAGGCATCTGGATCCGTGACGCCGAGGCCCGCTCGCGGTCGCTTGTCCTACCCCGTCGTGAGCTTGCTTGGCGCCGAATTGGCCAGGCGACGCTGATGATGCGCGAAGCACCTCACGACCTTGAGCTGGCGTTGCTCCCTTACGATCAATTCCCTTCTGCTTGCGATGACGCATGCTTGCGGGAGCTGGCAAGGCTTGGGGAAGCCGTCCGAGGGAACTGGTTCGAATCCCCGTCTGACGCCATCATGGACCGCGTGCGGGCCGTTCCAAGTCTCGCCGACTCGGGGTCCTGGCCTGGCATGTGGCGCGTGATTGCACCTGAGAGCTTCGTCCAGGTCGGAGACGGAGCACCCCGGCCGCTGCTTCCCGCCGGTGCCCCGGCCGCCGAGTTTTCCTTCGGTCCCGCAGCGGCGAGCGTTTACACGGCCAAGGAACTCCCCGCCACAACGACAGCCGGGTTCGATGGGGCAAACCGCGTAGCAATGGCGACCTACGACGTTCTGCAACGCATGGTCAGCCTTGTTCCCGGGGTCGACCCTCCATCGGAACTCTTGGTCACCCGGGCCAATACGGAGGGGCCATCGCTGCACGTCGTGCAGTGCGCAAACCTCGACGCCTGTGAAGAAGACTGCGTCCAGGCCGTAGGCCGACACCCCATCGCGGCAGACACCGACTGGATTGTGGCCGGGTCTGGCACCCACTACCGGCCCAAGCTCAAGGGGGACCAGATCGAACTCCGCGTGGAGGCACCGCCGAGCGGTCGGTTCCGCCTCCTCGGCAGCCTGGCCGGGGGACGGCTCATGAGCCACAACCCCCACGTTCGAGTGCCCGAATGTCGCGACGATCAATGGCTCGTTCTCGAGGCCACGACCGATGAACGAGTGCTTTCGGAGTCGGTTGAAGAACGCACTCGGAGTCGGCTGACCCGGCCGGGCGAGCGCGTCGTGCACATTCCCCTGCCTCGATGGTTCGTGGACCTCGATCGGTTTCCGGATGTCGCAAAGCAAGGCTACACCGCCGTCGATGCAGCTCGTCTATGCAGCGAGCCCGATGGCAGCTTGATGGTTGACGAGCGAATTCCGAGGTGGAACGGACCTCCCGAACCGCACTTGGTGGCGGACCAATCCACCTTCGTCCTCGCCGGACACCGGTTCCAGTACTTCCAGCAAGGCCCTCGGCTCGAACAATGGCTCCCTCTGCTGGGGTTCGGGCTGCTCGTCGTCATCCAAGCCTGGCTCGCCATCCGAAGCCTCTGGGCCAGCGTACGGTCCGATGGATTTCCATGGACTCAGATGCTCTCCATTCCCATCGCATGCGTAGCGCTGCTGATGATCATTGGAGGATTGCTGCAAATGCACATGTCCGCGAGCCAGTACCTCTTGGGCTCTCCGGACTACATCCACCGCCACTTGGTTTCCGGCTGGGTGGCCTCTACGCTTTTGCTTGCGTTTGTCCAGCTCAATCAGACCCGTCGGACCGTCGCAGGCACCGACGCCATCACGCTGTATCACCTGACCCGTTCCGCCCTTACCGTCGTCGCCGTCGGCGCGGCCTCCCTTGCATTGTGGGCCGCGGTGGACGCAGGAGTGTGGATGGCCTTGGGTCCCGCTCCGGATGAACTCCAAGTCCACGAGATGGTGTACCACAACGTCAACCAAACCGTGTTGAGAGCCTGGGGGGTTGCCGGGTTGCTCGGCCTCGTGGCCGGGGGCGCCTGGCGATTTCGCGATCGACTCGCGGAGACGTTCGATCGCTGGTTCATGACCCTGCAACCTCCGTCGCTGTTCGTGACGTTGCAAACCGGTCGCGAGCCAACGTCAGACCAACCGCGAACGGGCTGGCGCGCACTCCTCTCCAGCGCGCTCGGCGTGGTCGCCGTGCACGACAACGGCATGCTGCTTCGCGGATTGAAGTGGCTCGGTTTGGCCACCACCCTCCTTGCGGTCGGCGCGCTCCTCGATGCTCTGCTGGGCAGTCGCACATTCCTTGGCTTTGACCTCAAGCTGGCTGAATTCGCTCCCCCCATTGTTGGCGCTGGATTTGCGTCGATGCTCGCTGGCTTCAGCCAGGAGTCGTCCGGCTCGCGGCCTTGGGTCTTGCCCGCGCGAATGTTGTTTTTCACCTTGGCCATCGAGGCGTTGGTCATCGGATTTTACGGGCTGCGTTCCGACTTCGGTCCCCTGCTCGTGGTGATTCCAAGCATCTGGGGGGTCTGCATCGTTTGGGCGTTCGAGGTGCGAAGAATCAAGCAACCACTGCAAGATCTCCGATACCGGCTTCTCGGTGTTCTTCTCGCGGTTGGCCTCTGCGGACTTGCCATCGCAGGCATTCTCTGGTTCTTCCGCGCGTCGCTTACGGAGCTACCGTTGGTGGGCGTAACCCTCGAACGCGGTCTAAATCGCTTTGCGACTTGGCAAAGTCCTTGGTTCACCCGACCAGGATGGTGGGCCACACGGGCACACTGGATCCTCGCTGGCTTCTACGGGGACCGCGAAGTCTTCCTGTCGAACCTCCATTCCGACCTTGCGTTCTTCGCGGTGATTCAGTCTTACGGCGTGCTCCACGGGCTCATCGTGCTCAGTCTGTACGGTGGACTGGTGGCGTCGTTGTTGTGGTGGGGACACCGGCTCTTGGTCCTCGCAGAGGAGCGGCCCTTTTCGTTGCAGCCCAACGGCACGCGGGAGTGGAGTTCGGCCGTCGCATACTTCTCGATCTTTGCCGGCTTTTACATCCTGATGGAGGTGCTCGTCCACATCGGGACCTGCTTCAACACGGTTCCGCAAACGGGCATCACGCTGCCTTGGGTGTCGTCGGGGGGGTCCGCGGCGACTGGGTTCGCCATCTTGGTGGGATGGGCGATGGGCGCGGTGGCCCCCGCTCACGCGGCTTTGCGCCAACCTACCCCCAGGGGGCAACGATGACGCAGCTCACTCGTGTTCGCGAACTCGCGGTGTATGGAGTCGCCGCCATCGTCTTCCTCTTCGTCATCGGATGGCTCTTTCGAACCACCCTGATCAACGGCCCCTTTGCAAACTCCTTCAGCGGACCTCGGCACTACATTCCGATCGACCAAGGAGTACGGCTGTTCTCTCTCCAAATCGATGACGAGGGTACGCGCTACGCACTCGATGCAAACCTCGATTGCATCGACGCCGAAGGCAAAGCGGTCAAGCAGCTCAGCCACAACGAGCAAATGTACTGCGCATCGGGCAAGGCCCGCGCCGTTTTCGAGATGGACATGATCGGAGGGTCGACCGATCGGTTGTTGCTCACCGGCATGACGGTGACCATCCCGCCCGGGTCTGACGAAACGCTCGCCACCATGGGCATCGGTCGTGACAACGATGTGGTGGTGACCACGCCCGGCATGGGAGCAACGCACATCGTGCTCTTAGGCCTGGAAGCATGCGAATCCATGGCCGGCACGCGAGGGCCTGGACCCATCGTGACCTGCGTCCGGAATGACGGTCCACGAGATGGGCTCATCATCGACTCCACGGCGAGTTGTGATGGGCCCCAGGTATACTGCGGCGACACCTTCCCGCGACGGATTGCGCTTGGTCGAGGCAGTGTGCAGGCCATTCGTGCCGGCGACTGGCTTTGGGCCGGCCACTTGCCGTTCCAAGTCGACCAGCTCCGCGACACGCACGAGGGGCCGGAAGTCCGGTTGGCCATCCCGCATCACGACGCAGCCTGGCAGCGGATCGGCGGCGAACGTCGCTGGATGGCGCTCAGCCTTCCCCAGTGGCCCCTCTCACGCCGGATCAAGTTGGAAGAAGGCCGTGAGTACCCCGACCCACAGCGCATCCGGTTCTTCTCTCGCCGTGCGTTGTTCCGAAACGCGTTTGGTTTTTGGGTCGCCGATACGCATACCGCTGATGAAAGGATCGAGTGGCAGCTCGAAGAACACCTCCAGAAGGTGATCGACAACGAGCTGCTCTGCCTCGAAACCCCGTATCGGGCGGAGGCTAAGCTCGGGCGTCGCGACGCGTTCCCGCTTGAGTTGCGCTGGAACTTCGACCTCGGCGTGGGTTGCGACGGTCAACCTACGACTCCCCCCACCGCCCGGCTCGTGCGGCTCGCCCGCAACATGGCCAACGATCGGAGTGTTCGCGAAGCGATCGAACGGGCCAAAGCAGCCATGCGCGGCCTACCCTTCGAGGCACCCCGGCCCGAAGGACTCCCGTTGGTGTTCGATTGGGCGACCGTCGCCCACGATGACAACGGCACCGAAGTGATCGATGTCGTGCCGACCCGCCTTCTCGGCGTACATCCGCTGTCCACCCGGAACTCTCCGCGAACCACCGTGGTCAAGGCGACCGAACCCTGCGACGTCGCGAAGTCGGACGATGCGATGCCTCCAGTGTCGGTGCGCCAGCAAAGCACCTCTCCCACCCTTTCGGTGGTTCAGGATGCAGACCGTCTGGGCCTTCGCGCTGGAACAAGCTTCCTTTTGGCGAGCCCTGCTGGATCGTTGTGCGCTGCTTTTGCGCCCGGTCGGGTGCCGATTCGCCAGGGCGGTACACTCGCGTTGGGCAACGGGCGCGTAGGCAACAAGCAGTTCACACTCGTCGAGGAGTCGATTGGCGGCTCACGAACCGCCTGCCTGCAGTTCGCCCATCGGGACGGCGGCACCTACGTCGTCAGTGGCCCAGGAAACGGCACGGTCCGGCTCCGTCGACACGTTTCGCCCGGTGGCCTCGGAGATGTCATCGCCAGCTGGACGCAGCTCGAGGACGGCGATGTCGTTGTGCTTTCCGCCGGGAAGGCGGAGCTACATCTCGCCGCACGTGTCGACCGTCTCGACCTTGCAGCCTACAGCGTAGTCGCGGATGGAACGGTCAAGCGTCACTACCCCTTTGGGGAGGCCCTTGCGCCCCTGCTCGGCGTCCGTGGAGTGGTGCCCAAAGGGCTCGAGACATGGATTCAGCCCGAGGTGGTGGAGTCGTGGCGGGCGACGTGGCGAAACCAATGTCGAGGGGCCACCCCAAGCCACCCCGTTCCCGAAGGCGTCGATGGCATCCAGCTTACGATTCGCGGAGATCTGCAGCGCTTGGTGTATGGCGAACTCGAAGCCCGGCGCCTCCTGAGCACGACCGAACTCGGTCTTCAAGCCGTCCTTCTCGATGGTCACACCGGTGACGTCCTCGCCGCGGCCAATGCACAGAGCTTCGACCCCAACAACATCAACGCCCTCGAAAAGCGACTGCGCGATCTTCGAGCCCTCGATGGTGGGCTTGTCCGCGTGCCCCCCGAATTCGACAACCTCGCTTTCAATCGCGACAAGCAAGTCGGCTCTGTGTACAAGCTGGCGACAAGCTACGCCATGGCGAACAGCATCGGGTTGCGGACGTTGCCGCTTCCCGAAACGGGCTGTGACCGCATTGTGTTCGCCGAAGCGTTTCGGCGGAAAGCTCCCTTGAGCCTTCGGGAATCGATCGATTGCGGAAGCGGTCGCAAATACCCCGAATCCCGAGGTGCATTCGAGGATGCCTTCCGGGGTTCGTGGAACCCGTACTTTGCGCTCGCCGCGATTCGGATGACGGACCCCAACGCGCGGGTGGAAGGACCCCTCGAGTCTGACCCAGCCCAGTGGTACATCCAGCTTTCCGACGACCTCGATCCGACCACTGCCATCGCCCTTGGTCACCCCATGGTCGACACGCTGCTGACGTTGTCGCACCGCATGCACTACAGCATCGGCTTCCCCTACCAAGGGGCCGAGGTCATCGACGTCACCGTGGACGGAGGGGCGTCCCAACAGTGGAACTTCTCCGACACCCCACGGTGGCTGCCTGGCGTCGATCCCCAGGCGTTTTCGTACCCCTCCTTTTGGGGACCGGAACTCTACACCGTCGGGAATGGGGGCGAATGGGCCCGCGAACGTCGGAAGATCGAGGTTGCAGGCATTGGTACGCGCACCACCGAGCCCCAGCACATCGCGGAGTTTGGCAAGGTCTCGTACGGTTTTGGCGGGGTGCAGGCCAGTGCCTTGTCGATGGCCGTCCTCGGAACACCGATGGTGGATGGCGCGATGCACCCTCCACGGGTCTTGGTGTTGGGTGACGAAGAGCCCTCTTCTGGCGTGCCCGTTCTGGACGAAGCGGATCGACGAACCATCCAACGTGCGATGGAGCGCGTGCTCCTCGATGGTACGGCCAGCGGCTTCTTTGGCCGCAAATGGGCTGGTCTGGGAGGCAAGACCGGCACCTACGCCATTGAGAAGCGGAAGGGACTGTCGGTTGCAAAGAGCGCCCGGGATCGCCAAATCTACGGTTGGGCCTGCGGTGCCTACGATGCGCAAGTCGTGCCCGATGCGGTCTTAGAGACTGCCTTTTCCAAGCTGTGGCGAGGGCCTCACCGGGACCGTCTCAAACGGTGGTTTACCGAGGAGGCCTACCGCGGATTCGCCGCCGACGCGCCGTCGTGCGATCGATTGAACCCCAATCGGCCTGGCGTCTCTCGGCCCATCGAAGTCGAGCCGGGAACCATGCAGTACGGCGGCGACTGGCTCGAAGAGCACTACCGGCTTCAGCAACCCCGAAACCAGACGGTTCCTGGCAGCGCGATGCTGGTCGTGGCCTTCGACAGTGCCCAAGCGCACGACGATCCGCTACCGAAGCATGGGCTCCCTCCTGGCTGGATCCTAGCCGTGATCGCCGACGACGACGGCTCGAGTGGCGCCGCAAAATCCGCAGCTCGAAACGTCGTCCGACGACTGGGCGAGTACCTGTCGCTCCGAGACGCTGGGGAGTAGCTCGACATGTTGGAACTCATGGACATCGGCACCCAGTTCGAGATCCACCAGCAGGTGGTCCGAGCGGCGGTCGAGAGCGCATGGAACGAGGTCTCCGAGGACTTCAATCGAAACCTGAGTCCCCACCTTCGCATCCTTTCGTGGAATCGCGCTTCGGGCGCGCTCGACCTGCGCAACGTTCGCCGCCGCAACGTGCGTTGGGCGTTTCGATCCGGGAGCCAGGCCGAGGGCAATCAGGTCTTGGGGCGAATCGTCTCCGCGAACCTGCTTGAGCATCAGACGCTCCAAGTCGATCTTCTCCACGACAGAACCATCAGCATGGCGTTCACGAACGCAGACGGCGAGCTGTCGACACTCGAGCGGCGAGAGGCGGGATGGTTTGCCGCTGATGGACGTATCGCCGTACTCCGACTCCCCGATCCGTTGGCCCTCGCCTGCAAGGGGTGCTGCGCCATTCAATGGACAGGCGGCCGAATTAACACGGTGAAGCTTAAAATTGGCTCGCTACTCCTCGGAGGCCTCCCCATTCCGGAGTGGTTCGAGGTCCAAGCGAACCTCGTTTTGGGTCCTCATCAGGAAGTGATCACGACGCACTCGGGCTCGAGCGCACCGTTGGCCATCGAAGTGCCCAGGCTCCGTCAGCTGACCGGCCGGCGCGTGCGTCCCGAACTCTCGCTGCAGCTTCGCGGCCATGTCGAGGGCGCCGATTACGAGCTCACGAACGTGCCGGTAGTGCTAGCCCCCGAGGGTCTTGCCCTTGGTCAGGACTACCAAATCTCGCGGGACCGTCCCCTGCGGACGCTGAATCTTCAGGGTCCGCCCATGATGCCGGACACGCTCGAACTCTTGATTGCCCGCCGAGACTTCGGGTCGACGTTTCTCTGGCGACCGGCCCAGATTCGCAAGATCAGTACCGAGTACACGCTGGACGAAGGCGATGACGAAGCGGCCAACTATCGACTTGTCAAGCCGCTGACTGTCGATGCCTTTGACCCGCCCATCGGTCAGCTGTGCTTGGCGGTGGGTCGCACCGGACATCCCCCTGTGGCCGAGATCGATGGGTGGATCGAGATCGTGCCTCCTCCCTTTCAGTGCTGCTGGCGGCACCCCGTCACGGAAGGGCCTGGAGCCACGGTTCCAGCGCTAGCACTCGAAGGTCGCTGGCTGACCCCCGATGGTAGGATTCACGAGGTGACGCCCCTTGGTCAGGTACGCTACGCGGGCGTCGACGAGGAGGATCGCCTGGGTGAACTCGACGACACCCAATTCGATCCGATTCTCATTCCTCCGCCGCGTTCCATTGCGGATGACCTCCCTGACGACAGCCTCCAGGCCTGGTTGCCCAAACAAGCCTTGGTCCGACTGCGCAGCCAGAACCAACGTCGGGGAATTCAGCTCTCGAATCTCGATAAGCAGCGCCGAACCTCGGATGAGCTGGCTGTACGCCTCGGGGGGCCGGCGGTGAAGAAGGAGGATCCAGCCTTCAAGCCTCGTCGTGGGGTGTACCGAGGAGATCCGGCTGTCGTGGCCAATCTCGATGAGGTGCCGGTTCAGGGTCGCTACCTGGTGCTGCCTCGCCCCAGCCGAGGCGAAGCCCTGCGGATGCACATCTGGTTCCGGGGCATGCTGCTGCCCGCCACTCTGACCCGCCTGGATGCCGATGAACCGTCATCGATCACGAGGTCTAGACCACCACAATTCGCAATTCTCCTCGACGATCCGCTTCCGGTCGACGCACCGCGGGCCCTCGACATTGGGCCCTTCCTTCCGGTGCGCGCCTGGCTCGATTCACAACAACAACGGTGTCGGCTTCAAGACGGCGGCACGCGGGAGACCTTCGCCTACGACCCTCGCGTTCCCTTCCCCTGGGTGAGCGATGCGCGGACCCTCCGCTACTTTTGGCCAGGCCATGGCTTCATGCGCCAGGCCCCACGCGCCCAACCCGGGGCCGAGTCGCCCCTTCCCCATGGCGCAGTGTCGTGGCGCGACTTGATTCTCTGGGGAGACAACCGTTCGATGACGTTCGGCGGCTGGACGACCCAGGGAGTGTCGACCTCTTGGGCAGCATCCGGTCCGTTTTCCACGTGGGGCGTTCAATTCGGGGCACGGGGGTTGAACGAAGGCCCCTTCGTTACGGAGGACCAACTCCGAGATCCCGCGATTGGACCTGCCGGGTTCCGCGAGGCGTGTCAGGCCCTCTTCCAAACCGACCCACCAACCCGGGTGCAGTGGATCGACCCAGACGATGGTGGCGAATGGCTCGCCTACCCCTTTGCCGATCCTGATGACCCCGATGCCCCTGTGACGCGCATCGAGGTGATCTCGCCCATCGGTGGCCTCGACGGTGCCCGCGGCGTCCGCATTTGGATGGCCCGGTGATCTGGACCCTCGCTAGTCTGGCCTTCGCGGCGCCCTTGTGCCCTGCGGATGCACCGAAGCCCACGCTTCACGTGGTGTTGTGGGAACGTCGGCTGCCTGACAAACCAGGGCCGTTCGGCCGCCATCTCGCCAAGATGCGAGAGGCGTTCATCTCGCATTGCAACTCGAGTATGGTTCAAGGCGATCTCGTAAGCGTGTTTCCTGAAGGCCTAACCCAGGGCCGCGCCGAAGCACTCCATCGACGGTTCGAGCGCCTTGGGGAAGGCGACTACGGCGCCGTCTACCAACTCCTTGAGCGGGTGGGCGCCCTCGCTCGCATCGGCGATGCAGACCCCCTAGACCCGGTCCACCTCGTCCTCGACGAGACCTCGTGCGAAACGCTGAACGCCGAGGTGTATGAAACCATCAACCGCCCCATGCTGCGAGGCTCCCAGCAGCTGGGCGATGAGGCATCCGCCTGGGCCAACCCGCGCGCCCAACGGGCCGTGTCCCACCCCGAACTCATGGTGCACCACGCCTTCGTGCAGGCGCAGACGCATTGGCGCAATGAGGGCATCCTCGACAAGGCGTGCCACCTCCCCTACGACCTCACGCTCTCCATCGTCGGACCGGGAGGCCGCAGCTACGAGGTGAACCGAGCCGATTCGCGAATCCTGGATGACTACGGATCGCGAGCCCTGGCCTACTTCCACCACCTCCACCAGGCGCTCTACAACACCGGCATCGAACGCGAACTCGACGGCTACCGAACGTCCTCTCGGGTCGCCCTGCTCGACGAGGCCGGCCTCGACCACGACCCCCGGAACGGTGCGGCCTGGCGCTCCGAGGATGGTTCGTGGAATCCTCTATTTTGGACCGACCCCAAGGGGGAACCGCTCGAAGTTGACTTCACGGGAAAGCTGCCGGTATCGCTTTGGTTCAAGCATCTTCCACCGGCAACCCTGACGGTGCCCGACGGGGTGTCGTTGTGGGAGGTCGACGCGACCATCACGCGCAATGGTGTGCCGGTGGTCAACGTGCCCGTCGAACAAGTCGACCGCCAACTCGTCCTCAACCTCGATTCCGCTCGCTCCGACCTGCTTGACAGCTACACCTGGTCGGACCCCTTGGTCGGAGCGTTGGTCAGCCACGTGACCGTCGTCCGAACCGCGGGTGGCGAGGACCTTCCGCCGTTCCTGGTTGCCGACCCCCTGGAGGTCCTGCCTGCCCCACCGGTCCGCGTCGGGGTGTACTTCTACACCACCACCGAACTGATCATCATCGGGGGATTGCTTGCGGCACTCGCCACACTCGGGTTGCTCGTCCGCGCCATCTTCTACCAACCACGGCGACTGGCCGCCGAGCTGCGGTGGCGAACCCAGGATGCGCCGTGGCTCGTCGAGGACGACCTTATCGATCTCGAGAAGCTCCAAGATGCCACCGAGTTCGCTCGCGAGTCGACCATCGCACTGCGAGACCCCTTCTCCTCACGTTGGGTGCCGGGTCGCCGAGGCCAATTCACCATTCGCGTGGCTCGCCGCTCCTTCGTCCAGGCACAACTCCCCCTACGCGACCATGAAGGCTTCCAGAACCTCACGGGAGCCCATTGGACGGCGACGGGCGCCAATGGCCTTCGGACCCAGGTGGAAGGCGTGCCGTCGAGTCGTCTCGATCGCCAGCTCGCCCTTCAAGTTGTGACCCGCCACGATCGCATCGATCACGCACAAATCGCCGATCTCGAAGGCGTTCTCGAGGGCCGGGAGCACTTGTCGGTTGTATTGGAAGTCGACGTCCAGGTCGAGGATGCGCTGGGGCACTTCGAGCCCGTTCATACCGTGCTCTACAAGGCGCTACGGCTTCGCTCGGTTCGCGGTCAGCCCCAACCCATCGCCACGGTCCAGGTAGACGACGAGGGCCGCTACGTAGCGCTCCCCATCGATCGGCCCGAAGAGGGACCGTTCGGCGCCATCATCCTTCAGAATCCGGTTCGGAGGAGCTGCGTCACGCTCCCTGTGCATTGGACCATCCAGAATGCCCAGGCGGTGATGGCCAGCGAAGACGGCACGGTGGAGTGCCACGACGTGCCCGTTCGGATGTTGATCCACCGGGAACTCGTCGCTGCGCATTCGTTCGTTCAGGACTGTGCCGAGACATCCGAGGTCATCCAACTTGCGCTTCTCCACCCTCCGGACGTGCTTGCGGAGGCGTCGCCCAAGCAATGGACCGTCAAGGTGAGCGTCCCCGTGTCCTGGCATGTGGTGGGCCAGCCCCATGCTGCACACCACCAGACCCTGACCGCGCAGTATCGTCTATGGGACCCCGAACTTGCCCGCGCCGTGTGCATCGACTTCGGCGCCAGCGCAACGCGTATTCTGCTTCAAGATCCGGATCCTCACGAGTACGGCTACCTCCCCATGGCCCACGGGATCGAGGGGATCGAACCGATGGACTTCCCCGCCGAGGCCTTCCTCCACGAAGATGACCAGGTGACGTTGCCCCCCCATGCTCGCCACGTGGCTGAGCCGGGCCGATTGGTCGAGTCGATCAAACATGCGATTCTCGGCAACACCGCGTCGAACGACCTTCACCAAGCGCTTGAGCGGGTTGTGAAAGCACTCCTCGAGAGCCGATTGGCCCGACGCTTACAGACGGATCCAGAGGTGCTGACGCCCACCGGCGGTCGACGAACCCTCGAGCCGGGCCCTCGTCATCTCGTCGTTGCGACCGTTCCCAATGAGGCGCCCCCCGCGTACCGACAGTCGCTGGTGAACGGCATCCAAGCGAGCGAGGTGCTGGCCGACCGCGAAGTCCAGATTCTGGCCGAGGCCGAGGCCGTGGCCCTGTGGCGGGCGGGCCAGATTCTCGGCGAGACGAATGCGGAGCAAGCGCCCTTCCATCTGCTTGTCCTCGACGTCGGCGCGTCCAGTTCGGATGCCGCCGTCGTTCGGGTGGTCCCTCATCTCTATGAACCGCCCGAAATCCAGGTGATCGCCACTGGTGGGATCGCACGAGGCGGACGAGACATCGACTTGGCGTTCCTTTGGGCGGCGGGTGACTTGTCAAGGCCTCGCCATCCGAACCTCACGCTGGAACGCCTGGCCACGGACGGAGAGCGCCTGCGCATGCGGGCCGCGATGGAGCACTACAAGAAGCTCGCCGCAGCAGGAGAATTGGACAAGCCCATCGAGCTGACCATTGCGGGCGCAGAGCGAGAGTTGTTCTTGAACCGCCGGGTCCACGATCTCGCGCACCACATGCAGGTCCGAAACCGGACGTGGGAGCTGGCCACGGTGCCCTTGTTGGCCGCGGCGGGTCGACTGCCCGCTCCTGTGGCCTTGACCGAGGTGATCCTGACCGGTCGGGCCTCTCGCACCTACTGCCTGGCGGCCAACGTCCAGTCGGCGCTCAAGCACATGACGCCCGAATCGGTAACCGTGCGACTCGCTGAGGCTCCCATGCTCAAGGCCGCCGTGTCGTTGGGTGCGCGCCAGCATGCGATCGGCTTGGGCAATTTCACCACGAGCAACCAAGTGTTTCGAGACCGGCTGATCTACGTCTGGCGCGATGCCCGGCGGAGAGTCCACGCCACTGAGTTGTCGCCGGCCTGGCGGAGCGTGCCCCCGGACGGCCTGGACATCGAGGTTGAGCTGGCCGAGTCTCGGGAGGCTCGCATTTTCCGCACCTGGGTGGGGCTTCCTGCTTCCATGGATGCCACGGGTCCCACGATCCAGCGTCCCCGGATGGACGTGCGGGATCTCGAGCGACTGCTGAACGGCGAAGGCGGTCCCCCGTGGGCGGTCGAAGGCATTCACCCGGTCCCGTTTGAGATGGGGAGCTTGCGCTGGCGACGGAATGTCGGTCAACGCCGCACCGCACGCGTGCGGATCCACATGGACGCCAACCAACGCGTCGACATTGGAGCAGTCTGATGAGGGAGCTGCTGGCCCAGCTACAGCAGTGGCTGTCTGGGGTCATTTCAACGTTCAACCACCTGATATTCGAGCAGGCTCCGCAACTCGAACAAAAAATCGACCCCGATGAGCAAGACACGTCCCCTCGACTCGAGGCGTTGCCCCCGCGGCCCTCCCTGCAAGGGGCCCTGGCCGCGGCCCGTCCCGATGATGGGCAGCAACACGCCGGTCTACAGCTGTGTGTGGACTTCGGGACGAGCGCAAGTGCAGTGGCCCTCGCTCGCGACGAAGACGGGTACGAGCTGGCCAACCTCGACGTCGAAGACGCCTCCAACGGTTTTCGACCACGGCAGACGGTGGATTCCGTATTCGCACTTCCGCACGATCGAAACAGTCCGGACGGTGCGGTCATCGGACGACTCGCCGCTCAGCTCCGAAACAACCCTCTCGGCAGCCACTACGACTTTTACCAATCGCTGAAACGCCGCCTGTCGGATGACGAACGTGGCGATGACCACACCCCCGAATTCCTTTTGGACATCCAAGTCGCGATCGAGGAGCTGCTGTGGTTGGCCCTCTACCCGAAGAATTCGGCCACCCTCCGTTTTGCACGTGAGCATCTCAACTTGCGTACAGAGTACGTCGAGGCGCTGGATACCTACATCGGCTTGCAAGGCGACTACCAGGTCGATGAACTGCAAGACGGCGTGGCCCTCCATCTCGCTGTGCCCAACGCGTTTGGGGCATACGAGTGCCGCATTCTCAAGAACGCTGCCGGACGGGCCCTTGAGAACGTGCTGCGTCGACTCACCCAGGTGTGTGAATGGCCCGAGGTTCCTTTCCAGACCGAACCTCACCTGATTCGTGAGGCCGAGGCCGTGGTTTGGTGGGAGCATCGGTTCCGACGTGAAGCGGGGGAAGTGCGCGACCCCACGATGCCATCCGAGCACTGGCTCGTCTTCGACGTGGGAGGAGGCAGCACCGACGCAGCCATCGTGCTGGTGGAACACTCGGAAGGGGTCTCGGTCCAGACGGTTCGCCACTCGGGCGTGGCCCTCGGGGGGAACGACGTCGACGAACTGATGCTCGCGACGATGGCGGCGCAGGACATGGAACCCGGCGATGATGTCAACATCCATGCGACAAAGTTGGTTGGCAACACCCCCCACGGTCGAGGATGGCTTCTGCTCGATTACCAAGGCCGAAAAGTTCGTTGGGCCAAGGGAATGGCCAACGATCTTAAAGGCCAGACCAAAGAGGTGCTGCAGGAGTGGAGCCGCTGGATTCGCGAGGTGGTCACGGGCCGCCGTCATCGAGGAAAGGAAGAGCCGGTCAAGCCGGTTGGCGGATTGGTGACACCATTCGAGCCTCCGGGGAGCACCCGGGTCCAACTCGAACACCAGGACTACGGACCTCGACTCGCCCAGTACTTTAGAGCCACCGTCTGTGCGCTCCTCGACGACCTATTCGAGAGCCGCCACGACGAACAAGGCCAGATCGACGCCCCCATCGCCCGCGTGGTGATCTCGGGACGCGGCTCGCTGCTGCCGGGGTTGAAGGACGCGGTGGTGAACTACCTGCTCCAGCGGCAGCTGATTCGGGACGCCGACCAGGTTGCCTACGCGTCAGCCGACGAGGGAGCGGTGGTGGCCGACGCCCTGAAGCTGGCCTGCGTCAAGGGAATCTGGGAGGCGTCGATGGCTCCCAACCGGCACATGCTTCACTTTGTGAACCAGGAGATCACCTACACCGCGCTGCAAGGGGATAACAAGATTCCCATCTGGAAACATGGTTCGCGACTGACCCCTGACTCGAAGGCCCGAGCGGTGATTCATCGAACCTTTCGGCGACCACAGATATGGCGGTTCTACCAGCATCGTTTCCCGCGCACCATGGAGCGGTACTTCCCGGACGGCTCGCGGTGGGGCGGCTTCCGCGTGATCGGAACACACCGCCTGCAGCGCTACGGGGAGGACGATGAGGCGTACCTCATCGAATTCGACTGTGCCGAATGGACCCTCGGTCTTTGGAACATCACCGACCTGCGACAGCCGCAGTGGGTCCAGATGGGTCAGAGAAAGGGTGCCTTCAAATCGAAGAACAACCCCATTTCCCAATTGAGGTGGGGCTGGCGCTGGGAAGGGGAGCGAACATGACCGTCTGGATCATCTTCACATTGGCCCGAACGTCGACGGCGTCCGAGCCTGGGATCCTGGCCGCTTTCCAGCGACTCCCGGGGGAGCAAGGCTCTCGGTTCGTGAACACCACGTACGGACAGGAGGTCGTCTCGCCACTCGTCCAGACGCTCAATCCCAACGACTGCGAGGGGGAGGCCTGGGCGGTCGGCGACCCCCAAACCCCTGCGTTCGTCGGTGAACAAACCGAGGATTCGGGTCCCGCCTCCCTCGATGAGTGGTCCTGGTGCGAGGACCCCGCGAGGCCCTTCCCCTTGTTTGTCGGTCACCTGAGCGTCCAGGTTGCCCCGCCCGAAGGGCGAAAGCTTGATGCTGTCCTCACCGAAGCGTTGGCTCCCTACGTGGGAATCCGAAAGGTGTGGGAGCACGGCTTTTACTCGGTCGTCAGCAAATCCTTGGTCAACGAGCGCCTGCCCTGTTCGCTTTCAGGGTCCCCTTCGCGCAATTCGGTGGCCCCCCTCAGTGCCACCAAACGACATGGTCTGGATTCCCAAGAGCCCTTGCTGGTGGGCTGGTTCCGAGCCGATGCGAGCCCATGGTGCGAGGTGTGGCTCGACGCCCGCAGCGATCGGCCACGCCTCTACTCGCTTGATAGCGCCTGCGCCGTCGAGCAATCCGACGGGCGAGCGACCATCACCGGCGAACTCCAACTGTTCGACATGTCGCGCAGGCCCTCTCAGCTGTGCGAGCAGCCACCGGACAAAACTAAAGGTCCAAGGCCGCACTTCTTGGTTCAGTCGACCATCGACATCGAATGGCGTGCCCACCCTGAGCCCGCCCGCGCCTTTTGGTTGTGGGTGCTGCTCGGCCTCATCCTCGTCGGAATCGCGGGGGCCGCCGGTTACAGACTCTTCAAGTCCTGGAACTCGCGGAGCAAAACGGCACCGTCGGGCTCTGGGTCGTCAGGATTTGACACCACGCCCGCGATGGACCTTCGCGCATGGATCGAAGTCCTCTGGGCCGAACTGCATGCCGATCGTCAGCGCGAGTTTCGTTCGCTCAAGGACGATCGAATGGGCGTTTCCCGCTGGGTCATGGACGAGCACTCCCCCGGGCGAAGGCTGCGGGAGGCCTTTGAGGAACGAATGAAAACCCCCTTCGGGGGCCGCCCCCCCGAAGGCTGGACACAGGCCCTCGAAGTGATCCATGACAGCCCACCCTTTGATGGAAAATGGACCGATGACCACTGGAATGCTGCTCTGTGCATGGTCCTAGCCGGGTTGAAGAGCGATGCGGATCCGGGCCGCGGCTACGCGGACGTTCCTGACGCGCTCCACGTCGTGATGACGTTCTTTTGGGATCAAACCCCTCTTCCCGATCAAAGCGCTCGCGCACACGATGCGGTTCCCAGGCTTCTTCGTCACTTCGAGGCGCTTCAGCTTACCGACAAGGAGCCGCACGACTCGTTCCCCCAACGCCGATCCACGGTCGTCAATCGGCCTCCGCCCGACCTCCTCGACGAAGACGAGGAGGAGGACGACGAAAATACGCAGCAGTTGGACAGTGCGCAGGTCGCTCGACTGAGCCAACACCAAGAGGTGCAGGAATTCCGCACCATCTTGCGCAATGTTCGTCAACACCCAAAGGTCCAGGAGTTGCTGTCCAAGGTCCGCCGAGCCTGTAGCGAAGGCAACCTACAAATGATCTTGGAAGCGGAGAAACTCCTCCGGGAGAGCGACCGTTACCTAGATAAAGTCAACGGAAGCAGAATCCGGAAAGGCTCACCGTACCATGTGAAGTGGTTGCAGCGACACGAGACCCTGACGACCGGGCTGACGGATATCGAGACCTTTGTGAAGGCCATCCCGGTAGCGCTCACAGGGCAGGACTTCGACGGTGCCTTCGCCGATCTCCTTCGTACCGAGTTTCAGTATCAGCCGAAGCCTCGTCCAGACCTCGAAAGTCGAGGCATTGCGATTTGGAAGGAACTTTGCGGGCGAATCCAGGACACCCCCCGACCTGATGAAGGCGACAGTTCCGCAAAGAACCTGTTGCAACAGATTTACGATCGCTTCTTCCTTCCTTGGTTTCATGTTGCTCAATTCATGCAGTATTCGCTCCGCAACGAAGTTCCCAAGATGAGAAAGGGAACACCTAGTGACCACGTTGGCCTCCTCAACCAGTACGTCGCAAGGTTCGGCTACGAGTTCATGCGCATCCCGCTCTATGACGGCGAGCGAAAACAGAGCCACTACGCCGGAACAGACATGATGCAAAAACCTACCGAGCCGAGACAGTGGTACGAAGGACTAAGCAACGCTCCCCGGTTCGAATCCGGAACGGTGATTTGGGTCGAAACGCCCAAACACATCCAATCACCGCTAGGCTACCTTGAACCCGGAACATTCCTCTACTTGGCTCCTCAAGCTTCGTGATGCACGCGCGCCATGCGTCATGGAGCACGCCCATCCCCCCCTGGGCCATCGGAGCCCGGCATGTCCTTTTCTTGACCCCTCAAGGCCGCTGAATCGACCATGCACACACGAATCTCTATCGATCCCGATCATGTTTCCCGAGCCATTGGCGGCACCGGTTTTGCAAGAAATGCCTCCCCTTTGGGGTCGGCTGGCGTTACCGAAAGCATCCTCGTGCATCGCGGAGACTTTCCCGACCGCCACTCCATCGTCTACATTTTTCCTTATGCCAATACGCCCTTTGAGGAGTGGATCAACGACGCGTTCGAGTTTGAGGCTGCTGCCTGGCGTGCATACTGGACGGAACTCGAAGTCGCCCTCGAGCTGTTTCGTGCCCCGGCCCCCGGAGCACCACCCCAAGCCCCCGTCCTGACCGCCGTGCCGCTCCTTGGAGACCTCGAAACGGCGATCTTTCGCGCCAACTACACGCCGCTAGGCAGCGAAGCTTCCTTGCCCATGTTGGTTCGACCCTACGTCGAGTGGCCACAAGCGGAGTCGCTCGCAGAACTGCGAGGGGAAGCTGCGATTGCAAAGCTCCACGGGCTCCTAAATCGCATCTGGGCCCGTCTTCATCAAGAAGGCTATCTTCCAAGTCCAACCGAGCATCTCTCGTTGGATTCGTTGGCCGAGGGCTTTGCTGAGCCGTGGCATCTCCTAAGCGATGGCGACCAAGTGGTGCCCACACAGTTTCGCTTGTTTCATGCTGACTTTCGACGCATTCGACGCAATCGAGCTCGGCCTCGCCACATCAATACCCAGCCAGTTCAAAGGTCTTCATCGCCCGGGCCTTACACCTCCGCCTCATCCCTTGGCCCAGACGGCGACTTCCTGGCGGATACCGTTCGCGGAATCGATAGCCACTCGGTGTTCAAGGACACGATTTCGGAGATCATGGCACTGTCGAACCGGATTCTTCGGGATGCCCAACGAACCGTCGCTACGAGTCAACGTCTTCGGGAGCATGGCCAGCGGGGAACCCTGCAATCAGCCATGGCCTACCTCGGCGAGTGGGAAAGACAAGAAAACCTGCTTCGGCGTGGTCTCAATCTGCTGACGGTGTTCATGACCGGCGCCGCGAAACTCATCGACCGGCCGGGTAGCATCGAAGACCGTGTGCAATCGGTCATGCAACTTCCCGAGTACCAAAGCGTTCAAAGCCCCGATTCCACGAGATGGAAGCCAGGTTTCCAAGCTTGGAAACTGCTCTGCTCTAAAATCCCCGCCGCCCCTCGGCCAGACGGCGGAGCCGCCGCAGGCCATCAAGCCCAGGGTGGGATGTTCCGCCAAATCGTCCAGCCTTGGATAGCGCTTGCGCAATTCCTCGAAGAAGCGCTACCGGTTGAGGTGCCCGTGCTGCCAAGAACCGATCCGGGTCACCAGAGCACCGCTCAACACGTCGCGAGTGCGCTGGGCTTTGAAGTTTCGCCCATTCCCTTGTACCACCCCACGCGCGTAGCCAGCCATTACGAAGGTACCAATATCGATATCCAACCGGCACCGCCGGGCACCGTGTTTCACGACCTTCCTGCTCATCCGACGACCCACGACGGAGCCGTGGTCCGGGTGCAATTCCCCCACCTCATGCGCGCACCGTCGGGACAAGGGCAACCCTCGAGGATCTGGGTACTCCATTCGGGATGAAGGCTCGGGTCCCGTGGCCGATGGCTGCGGTGGAGGTTCGGATGGATCCGTCCCGACCCGTGGTCCACTACCTGGATGCGCCAACGGCCCCCGCCATCCCGGCGTCCGGCTGGCTCGCGATGCGCCTGTACGGCCAGCCCCCATGGCGTCCTCGGGCCGTTCCCGCCCCCTGCGTGCGATGGTGGAGCCCTCCGCTCGCGGGTCCTGTGATCGCCTATGTGGTTGCGTCGGCCTTGGGGATCGAACGACCCAGGGTGGACTTCGATCACCCGACCCTTCGTGATTGGATCCGAGCCAGATATGAACTGGAGAACGGTCGCCTTGTCGAAGCTCGTCGGCTTGCGCGCCGGGTCGTTGCAGACTGGCCGGACTGGGCCCCAGGCTGGGTTCTCCTCGAGGCCGTAGCCCACCAGATCCCAGGCGACTCCCAGACCGAAGCCTACCGCCGAGGCCGGGGCCGCCACACGGACTGTGGGTTCGCCATGGGCTGCGGACCGTTCGAAATGACCATGAAGCCCTCCCCGATCGCCAAAATGCTCCAGTAAGCCAGGAGCTACCTACGACGAGGAACCGAAACGATGAGGCCCAGGCCAGGGCTTCGGTTCACGTTGGGGACCAACGAAACAGAAGCGCGCTTCTTCGAAGACCCCCGGCGCGCCAATAGCACGAAGGTGCTGACCGTAGCGACGACCGCAACACCGGCAGAGAGGTCGGCGGCCAGTGCGCGACGGGATTGGCGCCTCACAAAGGGCTCCGCTTCGCTATCGCAGAGCACGTCGCCCCCTGGCAAGGTGTTGCTGCAATAGGTGAGCGCTTCGCGTTCGGCACGCTCCGACAGGATTCCCAACGTGGCCGCACTGACCGTCGACACCGCAGCCGTCGCCCCGAGCGTAACGATCGGCCACACCGGGCGAGCTTCGATAGGTTCAACCTCCAACGGCACCGAGGCGGAGGCTTCGGCCTCGCGAGCCTCCTCCAGCCGCTCGAGGCGACGCAACCGCTCCTCCACCGCAACGACGTCGTGGGCTTCTCCCGAGGCCAGGTACTCTCGATAGTATTGGATGGCCTGCGGATAGTCCGGAAGCCGCTCGTAGGCGTTGGCCATGTTGTAGAGCAACTGCGGCCGAGGGCTTAGGTCGTAGGCCTCACGAAACCGGGCAATCGCTTCTGGGTAACGGCCCGCTTCGTAGTGGGACGCTCCTTCGAGATAGGCGGCCAGCGCTTGTTTCTCCACATCATCGCGTTCACCGACTTCCGGATTTGGATCTTCCTGCGCGTGCGCAGGCCCGGCCACCAGCCATGCGGACATCAGCACCAACAGCGTCACGGGGTCTCCCATGGGTTGAGGATGTCCGAGATCACCTCGATCTCTTTGGATTTGTCCTCGGGTTCGGTCGGAGCCTCTTTCTCGCCTTGCTCTGGGGAGGCCGTGCCCTCTTGCTTCGCCGATGGCTCTGGCGCCACCACGGTCGGCTGTGGCGACGGCGCAGAAGGTTCGACTTGCTCTGGTTCCTCCGCAGGAGGGGCGGGCTCCGCCGTAGGCTCCTCGCGCGGAGGGGCCTCCTCCACCAGGGTCGGCACGGGGTCCTCAAGTTCCGCAGGAGCGGTTCGCACCGGCGCTTCCTCCGAGTCAGAGCGTGCTCCCGGAGGCCCCGCCGGCACGAGTAGCCCCGCCGCCACGACGATCACTGCGAGGATGAGCAAAAGCAGGAGGAGGCTCGAAAGACCTGGTCGACGACGCGGTTGTGGAATCGCCGACCGGATGAAGACCGGCGCCTGCGTCACGGCGTTGGACGCACCGGGGTGGTTGTCGAGAAGGTCCATCCCCTTCGCCAACGCATACGTTCGCCGTTCTTGCTCTCGCCGTTCCGCATGATGCTCGGCAAAGGTCGAGGTCATGAAGAGTTGAAGACGTTGTTCCTGATTCGTGCCAAACGCGTCCGGCGCCGCACTCATCAGTGCGTCAAGGAAGGCCTTGGGGGAGGGGCAACGCTCCGCTTTTTCATAGCGCAGGGCCCAAACCACCAGGTCGTCGAGTTCACGGGGAATCGAAGGCTCGACCCGACGAGGGGCTTCAATGCCGCCTTGGAAGATCTTGGCCACGGCACTGGGACCATCTGGGAACAGGCGTTGCCCCGTCAGCATCTCCCACATCACGACACCGAGTTGGTAGATGTCGGTGCGTTGGTCGAGCGGCTGGCCATTGATCTGCTCAGGCGCCAGGTACGAAGGTTTTCCCTTGATCACACCCGCTTGTGTGGGCTCCGAATCCCTCACCTTCGCGACGCCGAAGTCCAACAGCTTCACTTGGCCGTTGTAGCAGCACATGACGTTCGACGGGTTGACATCGCGATGGACGATGGCGAGTGAGGAACCATCTGCCAACTGCAACTGTTGAATGAAGTCGAGGGCTGAGGCCATGGAGGCGGCGATTCGGCAAACGATGCCGATCGGCAGTCGCGCGTTCGCCTGGCGTAACTTTCGGAGCACGAACGACAGCGTCTCGCCCGAGAGGTACTCAAGGACAAGGTAGGGCCCGTCGTCATCCTCGCCGAAATCGAGCGCCCTCACGATGTGGGCATGGCTCATCGTGGCGGACACCTTGGCTTCTAGCTGAAAACTCTTCAGGGAATCTTCGCTTCGAGCCGCCCAGTCGTTGATTCGCTTGACCACAACGAGACGCTCGAACGAGCCACTGCCCTTCTGCAAAGCCAGATAGACATCCGCCATGCCACCCCGGCCAATCTGCTCGCCGATGTGGTAGGTGCGGATGGGAGCCTCCAGAAAGCGAGTAACAGTTAGCGCAGCAGACCATTGAGTGGCAACCGACGCGGTAACAGCGAGTCGCACATCGCCCCGTTTCGTGGTAGGACCGAGGCCGGATGCGGGTTTCAGCCGCACCGAACGATGGGGAGTCTGCACGATGGTTCGCACTCTGGTTGTTCTCGCCGTCGGAGGCTGTTCGACTCAACTGGTCGAACGACGAGCGTGTCAAACGGACGATGAATGCCAACAAGCCTTCGACCAAGGCGCCATTTGTCTCGATGATGGGTACTGCAGCGGAGGCTCCGTTGGCCCCGTCGTCGATGGCGTCTCGGCCGAGATTGTACGCACGGTGGGCCTCGTCGACGTCTCCGGCTCCCTGCAAGACCTCGGCATTGGCATGCGCGACGGGGTGAGTGCTGCGCTGGCCGCTTGGAACAACGAGAATCCCGATAAACGACAGTTCGTCCACGAGGTTCGAGATGACCGCTACGACCCCGAACAAAGCGTTTCGCTGGCCGACGACCTGACCGTTGACGCCGAAGATGGCCAAGGGCGCTATGCGTTTGCCGTCCTCGGCAGCATGGGCTCTCCAACCTCAAACGCCATGCTGGGGCTCCTCAACGAGCGCCAGGTTCCCTTGTTTGGCACCTACAGTGGCGCGACCCATCTGCGGAGGGATCCGCCGGACCGTATTGTATGGAACACCCGTGCAAGCTACCGTCTCGAAGGCGAGACGATCACCCGGCACCTCGTCTCTCGCGACCCGAACCCGATCGCCGGCCAAAACGTGTTCGTGTTTGCCCAGTCCCCCATCGACAGCCCCACCGATGGCCAAGCGGACGCAGCACCCGATGCCGTCGGCGCCGACCAGGTGGCGCTCGACGCCTACGGCAACAGCGGCTACCGCGGCATTGTCGATGTCCTGACGCCCCTATTGGGGACCCAAGTCGACATCCCGCTTGCGACCTACCGTGCCACCAGCACCAACACGTCGGTCGCGGAATCGTTCTTCTTTCAGTGGATCGCGGGTCTCGTGAAGCGTACGCCTGGTCCCCAGGTCGACCCCGAGGGCTTGCGCGTCGGCATTGCCATGGTGCCTGTGGCCAGCACCGCCACGCCCTTCATCCGAGAGATCATCGACGGCTTTGAGCAGCTGCGGGCCGGAGAGAAGCCCAACAGCCTGACCGAGGCGGAGTGGGCGCTCGTCACCGAGAAACGGAAGGCCGAGCTGATGAAGGCCGAAGTGGTGTTCGCATCCATCTCCCCGGTGGGCGACCAGCTCGGCTCAAATCTCGAAGCGGCCGGAGCCTCAACCTATTGCAATCGGGATTATCCAATCATCGTGTCGCAGGTCGTGCCGTTTCCAACGGGCGGAAGTACGGGCGCCCTGCAGTTTCGCAGCGACCTCGAAGCCTACGATGTCAATTTGACCCCAGGATTCGTAAACTTCGAAGGCTGGATCGCGGGCCGCGTATGGGCCAGTGCGGTCGATGCAACCGGCGAAGAACTCACGGTGGACCGTTTGATCGACACGTTGAGTGACCCTGATTTCGAAGTCGATTTGGGTGTCGGGTCCATTTTCCGATTCTCAACCAACGACCACGATGGATCGGACGCAGTGTACGGCTCCGTCCTGTCGACCTCCTGCCAATACGAAGACTTTTTCTTCGACGGACCGCGCCGGTAGCCTCGGAGCCTCCATGACATGGCTTATCAGCTTGTTCTTGGCCGGGGCAACGCGGGGCTCGATCCGCAGCCCTAGGGCATAGGAACAAAGCGGTACCGGTCCTCGGTCGGCCAATCTGCGGAATCGCAGGTCGGCGAGCAACTTTGGTCCGCGCCGCGCACCCCCGCGACGTCTTCCCAGCCTTGGGTGGCCGAAAACGACCCGTTTGCCATCCCGTAGTGAACCACGATCTCGTTCGTCCCTTCGTGCAGCTCGACCTGGGCATCGAGACTGCTCGATGGGTCAGAGTTCTGGGCCCAATCCGTGAACGTGAAGACCATCCGTTGCCGACCGGGCGAGCCTACCGTCGTCACCGTCGCGGACGACGAAGGGGTTAGCTCGAGGTCGTCCCACCACCAGGCAATCGTGCCGTTGGGATCGAGGGAGGACGGCAGACGACCGTTGTTCGGGAATGTCAGGTTGGACGTTTGGTCGAACATGACAAGCCCGTTCGTCGAAACCTTGACGGTACTCACGGGTACGCCAAGGTACTCGAACGCAAAGGGAATCGTCTCGGTGGCGATGCCGTTCTGCAGCGCGGCCGATGGACCCGAAACGTCGAGCGGGCTTACGAACACCAGAGGAGTACCGCCAGGAAGTGACGGAGGTGCGGTGGTGATCGCATACATGTCGAAATCACGGCCCGGCAGTACCTCACCAAACCGCTGTTCCAAGGTAAAAGTCCGCCAGGGTGAGGCTTGACCCATGGCAAAGATCTCACCGGTGACCGTGTAAAGTCCGCTGTCCGGAACGAAGTGGAACTCGGGGCCAAACTGAACACAGTCGATGAAGTGGGTTTGGTTCAACGGGTCCGAAACGAACTGGCGTCCCGACAACATTTTCCATTGGGTCCGCGATCGGGTGTGGGTCTGAACCTGGGTGCCATCGGTGCACTCGTAGCTGAACACCCCTTCGAGCGTCCATTCCTGGACATCAAATCCGAACCCCGCTCCCTCGAGCGAAACCGTGAATCTATAGCTTCGAGCATCTTGCCACGACAAGGGATCCAGCGTGAGATCTTCGAAGCGTCGGGTGACCGTGGTGTGTGGACCAACCGCCGGCCCCGTCGTGATCACCCAGTTGACGTCCGGCTCAAGCACCGGAGCATCGTGCTGGAAGGTGGCATCCAGACCCCGTACGATCGAGGCATTGTGCAGGACCGGCCAGCCAGAAGCAGAGTACGAAGCAAGGCCCTGTTCGGGATGGTTGCAATCGACGAACGAAAAGGTCTGAGCCAGAATGTTTCCATTCACCTCGTCGACCGCGATGAGCAATTCACAGGGGCCGACCACCAAGGCCACATCAAGTTCCCAGCCTTGGCCAGCCAACCAGTCGTGGGGTCCCATGAGCTTCGTCCACGGTACATTGTCATTGCGATAGAACAGTTCGAATCGGCGGGTCCCGAACAGAGGATCGGATGTATCCGTGGCGGGCGCGGTGGTGTAGGTCCCTAAGGCAAAGGTTGAACCGGTGGGAAGGCCCGTTTCAGGCAACGCCTGAGCCACGGCAATCTGGTCGATCGTGAACCGGTAGTTGTTGATGATGCGGGTCGTTCCGAGCGGAGTGGCGGACGTTCCTGGAGTAATGACAGCAAAGGTCTCTGGTGCGATCGCCCGATCCACAAAACCAAACGTCGAAAGTGAACCACTTACCGCGGTACCCGGCACCGTGTTGCTCGTCCCGAGTTCGTGGATCGTCGAACCCGAAACGGAGAACCCCCGGTTGTTCTCCAGCAGCGTCACCCCGTCGATCGGTGTCGGAAGGTTCGAGAACGCAAAGGCCGCCGAAAACGATGGCTCCAGCATGAGGGACGCGTTCTCCACCCACCTCTCCGAAAGCTTGACAAGCCTTCTGCCCTTGGGAAATGCGATCTCAAGCGTGCCCCCGTTTGTGTCCACCGAGGTTTGAACTATCGGATCGGTCGTGTCGAGGACGGTGGGAGTGGTCGGGCCAGGCGTGGCAAACGTGAGCATTTCCACGCTCCCGCCGTCGTTGTAGGTAATTCGATAGGTGTCGAGGTCGTGTCGTGTCCCGAAGAACCCCGCGTCGGCCAGCTGCGGTCGGACATCATGGAAACGCTGATCGTTCGACCCGTCGCAGGGGCTAGCGAAAACCGGGGTTCCCATTTTATCATCCGCCACGTGCAGACAATGCCCAGTGGACACCGACACGAGTGACACCCCACCCGCGGGCTGGGGAAAGGGCTTGAACTGCTGGGTGTCTCCTCCGTGGCAGGGCTGCTGCTGCACGGAAGCATCAGGCATGACCTCGACGCACCATCCGCTGGCCGCATTCTCGAACAACCCTGCAGTGTCCGACGTGTTCGACTCAAATCGCCAGTCCTGCTGAAATTCACTGGTACAGAATCCCTGAACGAGCGCCTTGCCGGGGGCCATCGAGCCGCTCTGGGCTTCGAGGCAAAGGCCCGAGTCGGCCACCGTCACCGGCGCGGTGGCAACGACCTGTGCTTGCGCCTCGCTTATCATCGCCGTCGCACCACTGAGGATTACGAAAAGACTCACCACAATCCGCTCCAGAAGTTGGATGGACAGCGTATCGGTGGACACCCGCAAGCTTGAGTCCGGGAGTGTCCGGACGTGTTCGGAACACGTGCGAACATCCCGTCGACACAGGCCGACACAACCGTGCGACCCGCCGTGGCCTACCCAAAGAGCACACGGAGGTTCATCATGGTTTCATTCATCGCCGTCGCTGCAGTGACCGCCGCGGCGCAAGATTCGATCGTCATCGACTACGGGCCCGTCATCGTCGAGCATCGAAGCGACCTTGCATCCCGGCCCGACACTATCGTGGTTCGTTTAACGGCGGACCAGCAAGTCGAAGCATCCCACATCGATCCCTACACCAACTTCAAGTTTCGCGTTCAATGGAACCCGACAACCTCCACCCTGGATGAAGAGTGCCGAACCAGAAACTGCCCCACGATGTACGTTTCGGTAGGGAGCGTGACTTGGGTGTATGAGGCCGAGTACGAAACTCGGACAGAGTCCGAGTGGAAGTATGTCCCGGTACGGCGCCTCTAACCCGAAGTCCTTCTACTTCGAGGGTCGAATGCCTCGGTAAATGAACTGCCGAACCACAATGGGAAAGAGCAAACGGCGAACCACCCAATGCGGAAACCGAAAGTGGCCCCCATTGGGCTGAAACACCCGTAGACCGTCTCTCTCTACCCCCAAGATCGATCCCCAGCGGTACGGCGGGGCCCGGTACTTTCGAAGGGTGGCACGGCCCCTAAGCGTGGCACGGAGGTTGTAGGCCACCACACGAAAGCCCCAATTGCGGGCTGAACTGCGATGTTTGTCGGTCGCCGCGATGTCGCCGACGGCAAAGATGCGTTGGGTGCCCTGCACCCGAAGGTACGGATCTGTCTTCACGAACCCGCGGTCGTCGAGCATCTCGGGAGGCAAAAAGCCACTATTCGGACGGACCTGTCCAACGGCCCACAACGTAAGGTCGGCAGAGAACGCGGGCTGTCCGGTCGACCAGGTCACAGGCCCTGTCGTCAAATCGTCACCGCGAAACCCAACCGGAATGTTCGCGCGATGCCCAGGATGGAGCTGGACACCCCGGCCTCGCAGCCGACGTTCAACCACCTGACGTACCTGAGGATGGTAGCTCGGCAGCGGTCGATCCTGGCTGTAAAACAGGTGCACTGACGTCTCGGGGAACCGCTCCTTCACATTGGCCGCAACGCTGGTGCCCGTAGCCCCGCCTCCCACAATGGCAACGGTGTGCGCACGCTCGATGGACAAGGCTCGCTCTGCCAGCTGCCGTTGAACCGTATCGATGTCCTCCAGGGTGTCGTTCCGCCAAAATCCGTTGGTCACCCCGGTTGCGATCACCAATGCGTCGTACGCCTCGCGGAGGGACTCGCCGTTGGACAACGCAACATCGACCCATTGTGCAGTTGCGTTGACGGCCACCACATGCCCGTGAAGGATGCGCACGCCGTCAAGCTTGGTGAACCGATCATAATCTTCGAGATAGTTCTGTTTCCACACCGAAGGCTGGGTCAGTCTGGTCCCCAGTTCTTGGCCGCTGATCCAACATGGCTTGGTACTTATGGCAACAACCTCGAACCCTTGACCCAGATGAATGGCAACGAGCAGGCCCGTATCTCCAAACCCCACAATCACGACGCGCTTCTTCACGGTCTTTGGGTATCCTCACGCTACGAAAGGGACACCTCGGGAGGGGGAGACCACGATGGGTGAAGTCAAGCGCGAAGAACTATCGGATTCAAAAGGTCGCTACGTCTATGCGTCGGACGCGGGCCAGGCCGAGATGACGTTCTCAAAGGCAGGAGATTCGTTGATTATCATCGACCATACCGATGTGTCCGATGGACTGCGAGGCAAGGGTATTGGAGCCAAGCTCGTTGCCCAGGCGGTCTCCGACGCCAGAGAAGGTCACTACAAAATCTTGCCCCTGTGCCCCTTCGCGGCAAAGACGTTTCGCGACCATCCGGAATGGGCGGACATCAAGTCATGAAGGACCAAGGCGCAGTATTCCGATGGATCGTAGGGGGGCTGCTTTTCGCCACCGTATTGCCATCCGTATGGTTGGTACGCGCCCTCTTCGTAGAGCCGTTTCGCATTCCGTCTGCCGGAGAAGCACCAACCCTCGCGGTCGGGGACCACGTTTTGGTCGACAAAGCCCGGTACGGTTTGTCGCTCCCCTCACCTTTGGGCGACGGTCGCACTCGGCTCCTTGACTTGGGCGTTCCGGAGCGCGGCGAGATCGTGGTCTTTCGGTACCCCGAGGACCCATCCATTCACTACATCAAGCGGGTGGTTGCGGTCGGGGGTGACCGGATCGCGGTTGAAGACCATCAAGTCCGCTTGAATGGTGCGGTACAGCCTTGGGACGAAGTCGGTCCGGACACCTTCGTGGACGACACGTGCACCGAAAGAGCCGTGACTCGATTCACCGAGCAGGGTCCGCGCGGCACCTGGGACATCTTCACCGAAGACGGCGCGTCAAGCCGGCTCGCCAACGTCCGTGAGCGCACAGTGCCGGCAGGCCATGTCTTCGTCATGGGAGACAATCGCGACCATTCTGAGGACTCCCGCGTCTGGGGTTTCGTGCCGCTCGACCATATTATTGGGCGCGCCGAGCGCATTTGGTTTTCGTTTGACGCCTGCGAGGGGCGCCTGCGTCAAGAGCGTGTGGGCACCTCTGTGCTTCCGGAGGGTTCGTGACCGACGACGACATCAAAGCCCTGCACGACTTCGAAGACACGGCCGTTCCGACCGACCTCGCCTCGCTCAGTCAACGCTGGCTGGCGGGCGCCATCGACTACGCCTTGTTCGGGGCGGGCCTGTTCGCGGGAGCCGCGTTGGGTATGGGGTTGGCGAGACTCTCGGGAAGCAGCGCCGTCACGCTGATGACGCTCGGCACAGCCATGCTCGGTGCCCTAATACCCAGTGTCATCAGCTGGGTATTGATCACGCGGGATGGACAAAGCCTGGGCAAGCGGTGGGTCGGCATTCGCATTGTGACGCGGGGCGGTCAGCCGCCCGGCTTTCTTCGGGGCGTCGTTTTGCGAAACTGGGTGCTTCAATTGGTGGATCGGGCCTGCGGGTTCCTGTTCTTCATTGACCATGCCGCGATCCTCCTCCGCGAGCGCCGAGCCATCCACGACTACATCGCGGGAACCTGGGTCATCGACCCAAACTAACCCACCAGGGAAGCGAGGAGCGGCCAGGCGACCAGGGCCGTACCCGCCACTCCCACCATCCAGAGCAAAGAGCGAAGGTAGGTCACGCCCAGGACGTAAATAGGGATGTAGAGCAGCCGGGCGCCTATGAACAACCACGCCCCCAAGGCGGAGACGCCGTCGGCGGAGTCCGTCACAACCACGGCCAATGCAATTGGCACGAACAACGCCATGTTTTCAATGTGGTTGGCGAGCGCCCGGGTGGCCCGTCTCGAAAGCTCCGGGAGGTCCTGGTCCTCCCGGTTGCTAAAGATCCAAGCCGTGCCTTTGGCGGTCGTGTTGACCATCGCCTGCACGTTGACGGCGGCAAACAAGAGGGCCGAAGACAAAACCACGGCTAAGATTTCGGTCTGCATGATGCTACTCCTTGCGCCTTGGCGGCGGGAACACCCCTGACGTACTGCCAGTTTGACCCAAGGTCCGCCGGTGTTGGCGCAGGGCACACCTGCATCAGCTCCGGTGATCCGCTTGCAGGAGCGAAGCGACGAAAGCTGACCGCGTGAGCCTGCAGGCGCTTAGCGCCGAAGGCCAGCGGTGATCAGACTCGCGCAAGCTTCGCTTGCTGCTGATCAACCCGAGTCGTCGCAGCTCCAGACCTCGCTATACAACGACTTCAGATCCGTCGTCTCGTCACAGACGGCGAGCGCAAAGGTATCTTCCATACAGCGAAAGCGCTGGACCGCATCCAGCCGATCAAACCCGGTGCGTAGGTTTTCGTTGATGCAGTCCTCGGCGAACAACTCCCCTTCAGAGGCTGCGAAGTCAGGATCCCCCGTGGCTGATTCAACACAGTTAATAGCCGCATCAACGAACTCCCCACACGCTGCTTCGGGGTTTCCGCAACCCGCCACGACAAATATCCAAAGCACAAATCGACGCACTGATGTTTCCTCCGTCTGCCTCACGGTACGCACACGGAGGAAGGGGTGTCGATCTCCTTCCTTACATCAAGGTCTCAGTTTCCTGTGATGCGCAGTACGAGGTCGCCCTCGTCGGGGCAGGTGGCCCGGCCATCGCAGTTTGAGGTCGTCACGTACAACGCGCCGTCTGGACCCACTGCGACATCGCGCATCCGGCCGTATTCACCGCGCAGGTAGACCTCGGAACGCTCCACGTTGCCATCGGCCGCAAGCGTAAAGCGATGCAAGTGCCCAATGTCGTCCCCGAACCCGAGAACGCCCAACACGAAATCCCCCTCCCACGAGGGAATGGCCGAACTTGGCACGAAGGCGCCACCACCCGGCGGTAGAGCTTCCGCCCAAGTCATGGATGGAGGCCGCAAGCCTTCCTCACTTTGGCAACGGTAGATGTCTGGCCAACCCAGGTTATCGCCAAAGTCCGCCACGTTCAGCTCGTCGTGGTCGGTCCAGCTGTTTTCGACCGGGGAACCGCTGGGCCCGTGATCGGCGAGCACAACGCGGCCATCATCACGGAAGTCGAAGGCCTGAAGGTTGCGCAGGCCCGTAAGGACCGCCGCCGAACCCCATGGATTGTCGTCAGGGAAGGACCCGTCGTCACGAATACGTAGCAGCTTGCCCGCGAGGTTGTCCGGATCTTGGGACCACTCCGGTGTCGTTGCGTCGCCCGTGCCCACATAGAGCAACCCATCGGGGCCAAATCGCAGGCGCCCGCCATTGTGGAACTGCCGAGCGGGGATGTCGTTGAGAATCAGGGTATCTGCGGTGGCCGCCGTGCCGTCGGCCGACACCGTCCACCGTTCGACCACGTTGCGCACTCCTCCCACCCCAGCCGTGGTGTAGTAGAGGTAAATCCACCGATTCTCTTCGAAGTCGGGATGGACCGCGAGCCCCAGAAGGCCCCCTTCGCCGCCGTCCGTGATGGGGACCGTAGCCAAGGGCGCGGGCTCGAGGTTGCCATTGGCATCGATCCGGCGAACGGTTCCCGCGCGCTCGGTCACCAGCGCCGTGCCGTCGGGCAACCAATCGATGGCCCACGGAATGGCCAGTCCCGAGGTGAAGACCTCGACATTGAGTTCGTCGGTTCCTTCGTCACCATGAACCTCGGCCGCACGGACCCGTTGGCATTCGACCGCAAGATCGACCACCGGATCGGCTGGGCTATCGTTCGGATCTGGCGAAACGTTGCAAGCTACGAGCAAAAGGGCAGGGATTGGACGCATCGGCTCTCCACGGAGGGTTCATACCGTTTGGGCCGCTCGCCTCGTCAGGGCTTGAAGAGGAACGCTCGTTCTTCGCAAGTCAGCGCGGCCACCTGGGACGCTACCTGGTCGATCCCCGGCCTGTCGGGCGTCCACACTCGACTGGGCAGCGGCGCTCCCTGACGCTGCGCCACCCCGTCTGCCAATACCAGCGCAAGCGTCATCACGTCGGAATGGGACTCGTTGGCCCGTGCGACGGGCTCTGGCACTTCGGTCAGTTCTGCCAGGAGTCGGTCATCGTTGCCCAGCATCCTTTGCAAGGTCTTGGCCGAATCGGGATCCGTCGAGCGCATCGCATCGGCGATGTGCGCCAAAAGGCTCCGCACGACCCGTTCGAGTTCCGCCTGGTTCAATGCCGCAAGCTGCAGGTAGGCTTCGTGGTCGTCGAAGCGACGAACCCGCGCGGTGGGCGTTGGTGGCGTGAGCAACGGTCGGTGCTCCCGCATCGCATCGATGACCGCGAAGACGACGTCTTCACGCAGCGGAAACAACGCGCCAACATTGGTAAAAACAGCATCGTCGGGGAGTTCGGGGTTCGCCAACCACCCCGTGTACTCCCGGTGGTGTCGCCAATCTTGAAATGCTCGATCCAACCCTGCGATGACGTCTTCGAGCGGAACCTGGCCACGGTCGAAGCGTACCCAAGTCCCTTCGGACACCCCCACATCCTGAACGTGGACTTCACCATTGGCGGGCTGGCCTTCGACGGCACGCAATGCGAGCACCGCTCGAACCTCACGGCCTTGGCGCACCACCGGAAACCGGCCACGACCCGGCACCTGGATCACCAACGCCAAATCGATGAACGCCCATAAGACGGCGGGTTCGAGGGCCGTAAGTGCGGTCTCTCGCTCCATCATGGCTTCGACTTCGCTCACGCCGGAAGGGGGTGGGCGAATGGAAATCGGCCGCCCCTGACGGAGGCAAAGGAGCAACGCCCAAACGGCAATCGCGGCCTCGAACGGCTTGGGACGTCCAAATTGGTCGCCCACCATGAACTCGGAGTCCTCCGCTTGGGCATCGGAAAGGCGGATCTCGACCATCGGGTCGCTGACCGTTTCAACAACCTCGAACCAGCGGATCGCACCGAGCAGTCCACCGTTCCAGTGGAACTCCACGTTCGGCAACCCCAGTACCGCCGAAATGGCATCGAGGAACGGTGAAACCCCAGCCTCCGTTGCCATCGTGGAGGACCAATTTGCGGAAACCGACACCTCGGTCGGCTCGACGGTTTTGCGCACGAAGCCCGCATCAGGGCCGGTCCGTTGCACCACTGCAACCTGTCCCTCGAAGGGCACCAGGGCAAGGCTCGGTAGCCCCATGTCACGCCAAGGCGCTCGAAACTGCTCGGCAAGCCCGGCCGACCAGGCTTCGAGCGCATCCAACACGGATGGGGATGCCGCAGGCAACTGATCGAGCAACGCATCCCCCATCACTTGCCACGACGCAGCATCGGGTTGATTCATCAACCGCTCGAGTGGGATCACAGGCCCTCCCGCGACATCATGACTCACGCCGCGGGGGGGTCCAGGGCAAATTGGATCGATGCCCTTGACATCGGACCGAATCGTACAAAGTCCCTCGCTAACGCTACACCTAGCAGACCCATGATCCGAGACGCGCCCCACAGGAAGGAGGTCCCATGCAAGTCGGATCGGTCGCCCCCAGTCAGTCTGTCATCACCGACGGTGCTTCGACGCGCCCGTCGGCCAGTGCGAACCAGGACAAGTTCGGCCCGGCGACGAAGGTCTCGTTGTCAGAAGAGGCGTTGAGCGCCTCCAGTGAATCCGCCGCCTCCAAGAAGGCCGCAAAGGCCGCCAAGACGGGCGCCGCCGCCGCCTACCAGGCCCAGAGCTAGCGGGTTTCGGCTCCTATCGATGGCGCCTCGCGAAGCAGCCTCGCTCGATAGCGCATCCCCAGGCCCTCCAGCTCCTCGATCGCCCGAGAAACCTCGGCCGCGTCGTATCCGGTCTGGCCAAGCCAACGTCCAGCCTGGATGCGCATCGCCCGTGCATAGATCACGTAGCCTTTCATGGAAGCGGGCATGTCGGACAGCACCTCGTCGAGCCGCGAGGCGGCTTGCGTCGCGTCCTGGAGCAACCAACGAATCTCGGCCTGACGAAGCACAATGATGTGGGAGAGCCAGACATCGTTGGCCTCATGGGCAAGAATCGACGCGCGTTCAAAGTGGTGCCGCATGTCCGTATCGTTCCCGAGGAACGCGGCCGCCCAGCCCGCCTCGAGGTGGACCCCTGCCGCCACGTTGGCCCGGTTTGTCCCTTCGGCCAGCGCTCGCAAGGCGGTATCGGCCGCGCGATCGTACTGCCCAAGCGCACTCTGCGCCGCGGCGACCCCGCTCGCGGTGATGACGCGGGCCTGGCGACCTGGCGGCCCCAAGTCGCGAACGCGTTTCGCAGCTCCCTCCGCCAATCGAAGCGCCCAACGAAAATCGTCCTGTTCCAACGCCAGCCCCGACCGATTGGCATCGAGCCTCGCGACGGTCGTCGCATCGCGCGTCTCTGCCCCAAACGCCTGGAGCCGTTGATGCACGCGAAGGGCCTCGTTGATCTCGCCCATACGAGTGAGGGCCCCTGCCAGATTGCCAGCCGCGCTCGTTGCGCCACTCCATTCCTCGACCTCGACGGCGATCGACAACCCCGCTTCGAATCGGTCGCGAGCCCCTGCGAAATTCAGCTGCAGCGTGTCGAGCACGCCAAGGGCGGAAAGCGTGTGGACCTGCAGCCGACGAACGCCCATCTCACCGTGGATGTGGAGAGCGGTGCTCTGGTGTTGGCGTGCCACCTCGATTTGGCCTGACATCTTGGCCCATTGACCGAGCAGGCCATGCACTTCCGCCTCCCGACGCCGCATGCCTCGGCCCGCCTCCAATGCCTGATCAAGACGACGTTTTGCGCCATCGAGATCATCGTGCAAAAGCCCCACGCCTCCGAGCATGACCAGCGCAAGCACGATGAGTTCCTGATGCCCAGCGAGCCGGCCCCGGCTTAGTGCGTAGCCCAGATGCCCTCGTGCCTCGTCGCCGTCATCTGCGTGAACCCGTCCCAATGACAGGGCCACCCACCCCTCGAGGACCGGATCCCCAGTGTTCGCCGCCAGAACACGAGCCTCTTCGAGGATCTCCATGGCTTCCGCCGGCCGCTCTTTGAGCCTTAGCACCCGACCGTAGCTCCGGGCCGTGGCCACACGAAGCCTCGCATCTTTGGCGAGTTCGTAGGCACGCTCGGCCCATAGATTGGCTCGCGCATCGCCCGCTTGTAGGGCCAGTTGTGCGGCGACGTCGAGCAACGCGGGGTGCTCGGGCTCTACGGCGAGCACGCGCTCGACGATGGTCAGACCGTGGCGCATCGGCCCACGATGCAGGATCACCCGTCCCGCGGCCACGGCACAACCGGCGGCCGCCGTTCGATCCCCAAACCGCAGGCCGGCTTCGATGCCCGCCACGAAATTGTCGAGATCGCGCGCCTGCCGCGCCCGAAGTGGGTCGCGGGGAGGAGAAAGCAGGTTGCTCGGCCCCCCCATCCGCGCAAACCACCGCGCATGACGGAGCCTCACCGCCTCGACGTCATCCAGCGTTCGCGACGCATACAGTCGAACCGACTCATACAATCGGAACCGGGGTCGGCCCCGCTCACCGGTGCGCTGGGCCACAAGGAGGGAGGCGTCGAGGAGCTTCTCGATGAATTCCGCCAGCCATGGGGTGGCAGCCTCCGTCCCCACCACACGTTCCGCATCTTCGATGGTGAACCCACCTCGAAACACCGAAAGTTCGGCCACGCTACGCTGGGCTTCGGCAGACAGCTGATCCCAGGAAGCTCGAACGACCGTTTCCAAAGCCCCATGACGCTCGTCGGATTGGCCTAAGAGCTGAAATCGTTCGGCTAACCGGGATAGCATCTCGCTTGGCTCAAGGGAACGTGCCCGCGCGGCCGCAAGTTCAAGGGCGAGAGGCAAGAAGTCGAGTTTTTTGGCCAATTCCGCAAGCACAGGCTGCGCTTCGGTGGCTCCCCAAGCATCCAATCCACCCGCGCGGGCGGCTCGATCGCGCAACAGCGCCACCGCATCGGTTGAGGCGAGCGGCGCAATCCGGACGACAGTGGCCTGTGCCTCCTTTGCGAACCCCGTCCGGGACGTCACCACGAACCGCGCTTCGGTCGCGATATCGAGCCACACCTCGAGCACCTCGTGCGCCGACTCCAAGACCTGATCTGCATTGTCCAGAAGGAGGAGCGCGGAGCCCAACCCCCGTAGCTGATGACCGACTTGCCGGACCACTTCCGCTTGGTCGCCAGAACCTAAAGGATGACCGAGCGCCGCCGCTACCGCCGAGCAAACCCCCTGAACGTCACGCGCTGACGATAGCTCGGCGAAGGTCGGGGCTCCCTCGTAGTTCCGGTCCATGAGTACCGCGTGGCGTCGAACCAGGGCCGACTTGCCAACTCCAC
The DNA here is from genome assembly GCA_039208735.1 of Myxococcota bacterium. GTDB lineage: Bacteria > Myxococcota_A > UBA796 > UBA796 > DRPG01. The sequence continues at coordinate 43,858 of JBCCQY010000019.1, forward strand.
CAGGACCCTGCACCATCACCAGCCGCGACGTCTCCAGCGCTCGGGCCAAGATGCCGAGGTCCGCATCCCGACCAAACAACGTGCCGCCACCCGGGTGTGACCCCGAGCCGTGCGAACCTGAGTTGGTGGAGTTGGTGGCGGGACCCACCGCCAGGTCCCGGTCCGATGTGGCCTCGGTCATCCAATCGGCAAACGAAGGTCCGGTCGCGACCAATCCGGAAAGCGCACTGGCCAAGCTAAGGCAATCTCCGAACCGAGCCTCCACGTCATGAGCAAGGCACTGGGCCACGAGCGGACCGAGCCCCGGTAGGGCTTCATCGATCGACCGTTGCAGCTCGCCCATCGCAAGCGCCGCAGTGATCTGAGCGTGCCGCTGCTGCACTTGCTCCGCAGTTTTGCCCAAGACCATCCGCCGACCCAGCGCCATCTCGGCCAACACAATGCCCAACGCGAACTGATCGGTGCGCGGATCGACCACCGACGTCGGTGAAATCTGCTCAGGAGCCATGTAGCCGAACGTTCCCGCCGTGCGAGGAAACGCCACGCCAGCCAGCGTGGCCACCCCAAAGTCCGCCAGCTTGACCAGGCCACGCTTCGTCAGCAACACATTGCTGGGCTTCAGGTCGCGGTGCACCACGGGTTGCAGCTGATCATCCACGACAAGTCCATGCGCGTGGGCCAAGGCCATCGCCAGCTGTGCACCGATTTGCTGGATGACACGGCCGGGCGGCGCCCCACGCTGCTCCATCAGTTCGCGCAGGGTGTGCCCCTCGACCCACTCCATCGCGATGAGCCACCATGGCTCAACACGAGCCAGGTCATAGACCTCGACGATGTTGTCATGGTCGAGCATCGCACCGAGGCGTGCTTCGAACGCCACCTCCTGCTCAGAGAGCGCCGGAATCAGTTTGACGGCCAGCCGCTTTCGAAACCCCGCGGGACCATGAAGGACCGCCCGGTACACGGCCCCGGTGGCCCCTCGCCCGACCAGCTGCTTGAGCTGATAGCGGCCCAGGGAGGCGGGTAACGACTCGGGAGGCAGAAATGACGGACCGGAGGAAAACATCCGCGCCACGATACCAGGCCTGGACCCCAGATTGCATGTACAAAATCGGGGCCCGCCCGGCAGACAGTCCTGTCAGACCACAGTGCCCTCGATCTCCTTGTCAGCGCACCAGTCCGCGAATTTGTCGAGCCCGGGCCGTTCGACCGTGGGATGGTACACAACGCGCTTGAGGGCATCGGTAGCGGCCTGAAGCGGACCCGACCAATAGCCCGTGACCTCGGCATATTGAAATCGGCCATCGGGACCCCGTTCGAACACCACACGGTCGGTGGTGCGACGACTCGGACCCACGACAAGGCGCTGGATGCGAGGCCGGTCCTCGACCCACGCCGTCCAGGCCGCGTGGTGCTCGGGGAGCACGAGTGTCGCGACGGCCGGAAGTTCAAAACCAGGGGCGGGCAGTGGAAGATCGAGATGGAGCGAAACCTCGTCCAGACAGCCCGCGTACTGGCGCAGAAGTGCGTCGTCATCACCGAGCCGTGCCCGCAAGGCCCCCGGACCTACCGGTCCATCAGATGCCGACCATCGGTCGAAGTAGCGGAGGCCCTCGAGCGCCGGCCATCGCTTCAACGACGGTGCGAAGTGAGCCTGCGGGGTCGGTTCGCCATGCAGCGCGAGGTGCCGCAGCGCACACGCCGGCGTTCTCAGCTTCTTCAGGTCTGCGTCGGTGACGCCCTCCAGGTAGCGAAGATGCCGAAGCCCAGGATCCTCGAGAAAGGTGACCAGCCGTTTGCGCGAGGGAACCAGATCCCGTCGAACGACCAAGGCCTCCAACGTTCGCAATCCAGGCTCGCCGCAGGCATTCGGTAGTTGATGAAGGTGCCGAGCAAGCGTAGCGGTGAAGGGAAAGCCCAATCGAAAACGCACACTGGCCATGGTCATAAAGTGGGCGCCAAACCAGGTGGCAAAGGATGCTTGAAGGGATGAAGATGCCTGCGGCCTACGACGACGCACAAGGACTCGGGTCCGGTCGTCATTGAGAACCGCTCGATCGTGGTTTTCGATCTGCTCACTCAAAAAGGTGGTTCGAGGGTCGGTCGGGCGATGCACCTTCAGCCAATCAAGGTACACCCGACGTCGTTCGTCCTCCCATGGCGCCGCCTCGATCGCCGCAAGGAGAACGGTCTCCGTCGAGGGTCGCAGCGCAGGAAGCGGTCGCTGACCCATCGCCTTTTGCCAACGTTCGAGTTGGCTCTGCTGATGGGGGGTCAAGACCACCGGAGGCGGCGCGTGGGAGCGAAAGGTTCCAATCCAATTGGCAAGGCGAAGGTGGCGCGCCGTCACGCGACCCACGAGCGAAATGATGATGGCTGCAGCGTGCTCGGCAAAGTCGAAATCGTGAGGAAGATTGGCCTCCATCACGTGACGAACCCGTTGCCACCAGGGATGAGACCAAGGGTGTGATGCGTAAGGCGCCTCCTTGGTTAATGCGAGCATGGCCTCGCCCAGTCGAGGGTCGGGCTCCCACGCCACCAGCTGGTTGAGGCGGGCCAAGGCCTGACGCACACTGGGACGGGCTCCGTTGGGCAAGCCCGCTCCCCAGACGGCATCGAGCAGCCCCCCGAGGTCCTCGGGGCGTCGCGCTTGCTCACGCACAAACCAAGCTTGGTGGTCAGCCTGACGACGACCCGCGGGAAGTCGGTCGGCAGACCGCCGGGAACGTCCTTCGATCAAGACCCTGGCCACATCGGGGTGACGGGTCTCTCGCCACAATGCCAGCACCGTCTCCAGATCGGGCAGAGTAGGCCTCCGGAACGGTCGTAGCCCATCCGGCTTGGACAGAACCGGCAGCGTAGGCTCAGAGAGCAGCTCTTCCAATGTAGAGTACCAACCAGTTGGTACAGATCGTATCGAGTGGCTTTAAAGAACAATCGAGCAACCCCTCGAACCAAAGCAAGGTCATCGAATACTCCGGAGTAGGGAAAGGGCACCACGCAACGCCTTTTCCATGGCTCCTCGATCGCCCGTGGCTCGGGACGCGACGTAGCCCCCCTGCACCACGGCAACGAGTGTGCACGCGAGATCCCCGGGATGAAGATGCGGCGGAAGGGTCCCCTCCCGTTGGGCCGCGGTCAACGCGGCCTCGATGCGGTCCGTCACATCGGCAAAGTACGCGGCCAAGGGCGCGGCCAGCTCAGGCTGATCCAGAACGTCTTGCTCGGCGGCAAATCGACCGAGCCGACAACCGGCCAACGCATCACGAGGTTGATGGAGCCACGCTACGACGCGGTCGAGCGGCGGAAGGGAGCCATCGAACGTGGCATCGAGGCGTTCGGTGAGTGCGGTCACCGATTCACCCAGGACCTCGGATGCCAGGCCAACTTTTCCAGAAAAATGATGATACAAGCTACCTTGTCCAGCGCCACTCTCCTTCAAGATCATGCCCGGACTGGTGGATTCAAACCCATGGCGCCAGAACAACGTGTGAGCCGCCTCAACGATGTCGTCTCGCTTGGACATGGAGCCCTCTCTGTCCATACCAGTAGCTACACTGACAAAGGCACGGTGTCGATCCCTCAACCAGGCAAGCCCCCGACGGTCGCTGGCAAACGTCTGTTCCCAATTGAGCCACTGGGTGCTAACGCCACGAAGCTGGACTGGTTGGCGGTTTTGGTCGACCAATCGCCCGTCTTGGACCGACAGATGCCCGTGCCGAACCACCGGCGAGGGACGCTCCGCTAGCGGTCGTCCATCAACGGTGGGCGCCGAAGAACCCGAGCAAGCCAACATCCACCACACGCAGAGAGCTTTAATCACCTGGACGCTCCGCTGGTCAGCCATGCCCGAGCCCTGGTCAACAGGGTGACCACTGGCACCAAGGAACCTGGTTTCAGGGCGGGCACGTCCCATGCACGGGCCTTCGGCATGACTGGAGTCCAAATGCGCGCCCACCTCCGTCCCCTTCTTCTTCCGGTTCTCGTCCTCAGCACCGGTTGCTTGGAAACCATGGGGACAATCTCTCCCCCATCCGAGCCCGCTGATCTCTCGGCCCTCACCGCCACAGTCGAGGCGCTACAACAATCGAACGTGGAGTTGCTCTCTCGGATCGAGGCTCTTGAAGCAGAGAATGCATCGCTCACTGGCCGACTCGACGTGGTGGAGCCCGAGGTCGTGAGCGGGCTCGCCAGCTTGGTCACCGTGACGACGGACGCCCAGGGCCACCCCACAATTGTGTTCAGCGGCGTGAATGTCCATGTGAACAACGGCGACGGCACGACCGACACGGTGAACGGGTTGGGCAACCTCGTCGTGGGCTACGACGAACCTCGCATCGACGGCGTACCCGTCTGCTCGCACGGCCAGTATCGCGATCAGCAATCCTGCGAAGCCAATGGCCTGGTGTGGACCGACAACCACAAGTCGGGGTCCCACAACCTCATCGTTGGCTCCGAACACTCCTACTCTCAGTTCGGCAGCACCTTGCTCGGGCAGGAGAACACGGTCAACAACGCGTTTGCCACGATCACAGGAGGCCGCCTAAATCTGGCCCTTGGGACCAACAGCAGCGTGACCGGAGGCTCGGGCAACCTCGCCTCGGGCTTCTTCGCCACGGTCACAGCCGGCTTCGGCAATGAAGCAAACGGTTTGCTTGCCGCGATTCATGGCGGTACCGACAACGTCGCGGTGGGCACCTACAGCACGATCACGGGGGGTGACACCAACGAGACCAGCGGACAGTCCAGCTCGGTCAGCGGGGGCGAGAACAATACCGTCAGTGGTCGCGGGGGAAGCATCTCCGGAGGCGAACGCAACGTCGTATTGGGCCGAAGTGGCACCGTCACAGGTGGCGTGTACAACGAGGCTCACGGTGAATTGAGCACCATCAGCGGCGGCTACGAGGCCACCACCACCGACTTCTTTGACGGGCGGGCGGGCTCACTTTTCGAAGAGGAGTGAGCGGCGAATCACCGCCCCAAAGACGTGTTACAAATTACGCCTCCTTCGGAGTACGTGATGCCGCCGCAAGACCGGCGTGAAAGGGTCGTTCATCTGTCGGACGGGCACATCGCACTCGACGAGGGCACTGCGGTGCGCCATGGCCAGTCCATCGAGTTCACGCGGACCGAATGGCGATTGCTGAAGTTCTTGCATGAACAGGCGACCCCGGTGCCATTCCGCACCCTGCTCAACGAGGTTTGGGGCTACGCCGAAGCAAGCTCCTCGCGGGCGCCCTACGTCGCCATTCAACGGCTGCGCAGCAAGATCGAGGTTGACCCGCGGGCGCCCGTTCATCTCCGCTCCGTCCCCGGGTCGGGCTACCAACTCGTCGGGAGTGCCGAAACAGCCCCCGCCGCTCCACCCGTGGCCACCGAACTCTTCGGACGTGAAGACGATCTGGCCTCCCTACAAGCACTCTTCCAAGCATCAGGCGGCTTTCTCTTGGTGTTTGGACCGGCTGGCGTCGGCAAGACAACGTTGGTCAAGGCAGCCCAGGAACGAGGGCTCCTCGGTACGGTCGTGATGGCAGACGCCAGCATTCCCGACACCCCGCTGCTTTCGCTCATCGCGTCCGCCTACGAACTTTCGGCCGACATCGACGCTGCCCTCGCGCTGCCGCGAACCATGGCGCGTCGGGGGCCCCATACGCTGGTGATCGACAACGCCGAAACCCACGGTGATGCCCTCACGGACTGGCTCTCCACCCCTCTGCCCCCCGAGACTCGGCTCGTCGTTACCTCCCGTATTCGACTTCGTCTTCCTGATGAGCGCGTGCTTGCATTGGGTCCGGTCGATCCGGCAGCCGGCATCTCGATTATGACGAGCGTGGCACGCCGCCAGAATTCTAGTTTTGAGCTTACTTCACAAGATTTGAAGCATCTTGAGACGCTGGCGCGTGACCATCTCGACGGTCTGCCGCTCGCGCTCGAACTTGCCGGTGGGCGCCTGGCGTTGATGTCACCCAGCGACCTGTTGGCTCGAATCGAAAGACGATTTCAGCTGCTTCGTGGCACCCCATCGGGCCGTTGGACCAGCCTGAAGGCGGCGATTGAGTGGTCGTGGGATCAGCTGGCCGACGAAGAACAACAGGCGCTCATGCAGGCGGCCTACTTCGAGGGTGGGTTCGACCTTGCGACGGCCGAACAGGTCATCGCGGTGCCCCACCGCTGGGTGGTTGATGTGTTGCAGTCGTTACTCGACCAGTCGCTGCTCCACCGTACCGATGAACCCGGCCGTCCGTTTGTGCTGCTGGCGTCGATCCGCGACTTCGCGCGGTCCGCACTCGCTCGGTGGCCCGGACGCAGCGACGTTGAGGCCCGCCACCGCCAATGGGCCGCTGAAGTTGCCCGGGACTACCTTGTAGCCGCAGGCGAACTCGAGGGCTGCGACGATATCAATCAAGAAAGCCGGCTTGGCACCTATCTCGCCACCCAAGAACGGAACCTGTGGCTTGCGCTCGACTCGGCACGCGAACATGAAGAGCATGAGTCCGCAGCACTTGTGGCTCGCACACTCCAACGGCTGACCTACCTTCGGGGGTCCCGGAGCGCCGAGACGCTCTCCCGCACCATCGAGGATGTCCTAAGCAACCTGTCCATCGACAACGACCTCTGGTTGCACCTTGCCGGTCATCAGGCCCGGATCGACCTACGACCCGAGACATTGGCCCGACTCCAGGCGCTCGACCACGAAGGCTGGACATCGATTCGCCGAGTCTCCCTGTTGTACTCGATCTCGATCGCCGCTCGGCTTCGCACGGACTTGGAGAGCGCCAAGTCCGCATTGTCCCAGGCCCTCGCATTGGCCTCAAAGGAAGCGAACCTTCCGCTCGGGAAGCGTGTGAGGTTGAAGCTTGAGCAAATTCGGGTGGGGGTAACCGACCTTTCCATGCCATTTCAGGAGAGTCGGGCGATCTGCGAAGATCTAGTCCGGCAGTTGGGCCCCGAGCCTTCACCGCTGCAGGCTCACTTGCTTGACCAGGCCGCCAACCGATCGATTACGCTCGGCGAACTCCGCAGAGCAAAGGTTCACATTGACCAGGGCCTTGCCATTGCAAATGCGCAGAGCCCCATCTTGACCGTCCACCTCACGTCGACGCTCGCACGCTGGTTCCTAAACCAGCGCGACTCCGAAAGGGGAGATCAAACCTTTATCGAAGCGGAAGAGATGGCGGCCGCTATGGATCGGTGGGATCTGTGGTGGTGGTGCCGTCTAAACCGAGTCGAACTCGCGCTGATCGAAGCCCGCCTCGATGATGCGACGACGCTTTGGAATACGCTTCCGCCACGACGTCGACTCCCTGTGGCCACCGCCACCATGGCCACAGAAGCCGAGGCCTGGTTCCTCTCAAGCCAGGGACGAGTAGCCGCGGCCGAACAGACGTTGCTCGCCGAAGCGTCCGGGATCTTCACGCCCCAAATCACCATGCAGTTGGTCTGGCTGGCCATGTTCACAGGCCGTGCGGAAGAGGCCGTGCAACGGTTTGCACCACTCCGTGAACGGGTGCCCAACCTCGGACCCACGGGCGACGCGATGATCGAATGCGTCGCGCGGTTCGCGGAGGGATGGGAACGCCATGAGACCCGCCTCGTCAACTTGGCGGCGCAATGGTGGTCCATCCATCGCCTGGTCCTCCGACACCCCTTAAGTCCGCTGCGGTCTGGCCACGGTTGAATTGCACAACACGGTGACTGAAACCCGTTTGCGTCACTTCAAGGCGACCGAGCCTCCAAGCCAAGCAAGCGTAAATCTTCACTTTTCACCATCGCAAAGATTGAACGAAACTGTGAAATGCGGTGCAACGACCTCGACAGGTACAGCTCCGTTGCCAATTCGGCCACCACACGGAGAAAACATGTTGCTTCTCATTGCAGCTGGGCTTTCAACAGCTCTCGCGCAGGTCCAAGATCCAAGGGATGATCCCGACTTCGGAGACTCCCTGCCTCCCGAGTGTCCCACCGAACGCGTGTTCGATTGTGAAAACCTGCGTCCCGCAGGAGGCCCGGTATGCACGCAGTTCGTCACGACCCGAACCTACACGCCGGACGCCCTCGGCAACTGCATCCTGACCAACATCGAGCAGTTCACAGCTTCACCGGCCGACCTGTCGGTCGAGGACTGCCCCACGGACCGTCCTCCCCAAGAGACCCCCGTCGCTGGCGACGAGGACATCTGCCCCGACATCACGACCTCGACGTGGGACGTGATGTCGCCGGACACGTTCTGTTGCGGCACCTGCAGCGTCATGGCGTTTGAGCCTCAGGCGCGTCAGATCTTGGTCGGACCGAACGCCGGGGAGTGGTTTTGCGTGCCGATCGATGCCGATCCTTCGACGCCAGGACTCGACCCCGTGACCCGGGGCGAGTTCTGCTTCCCAGGAGACTGCACCCCAGGCTCTGCCGACGCGGCTGAACTCGGGGTGGACAAAATCGGGAAGATCATCATCGACCCCGCATTCGGCAAGACCAAGTTCAACCTCTGGTGGGGCTATCTGGGCCCCGAGTTCGACATCGAGTAATCTGACCGACCGACCCGGTGCGCGGCGCGTGTGTCGCGCCCCGAGGTCAACCGGGCCACCCTCCCAAGATGAGGCCCATGACGACGAACGAGACCATGTGGTAGCCCCCGTTGATCAACCACAGACCTAGCGGCCTGCGCTCGAAGAGGTAGGTGACGCCCATGCCGAGCGCCACCCACCCGAAACCCGCGGCAAAGGAAGCGCCCGTCGCGAAGGCCAAGGACGGTTTGGGCCCCAGAAAGGCGGCCAGATTCAGCGCCATGACCAGCTGGAGCACAAAGGCTCCGCCGAACACGCGCCCCGGGTTTTGACCGAGTTCGGCTTCGGAAAGGTCCAGATAGGTCATCCATCGTCCGCCGAACAACAATGGCGAGTACCATAGGCCGCCCACTGCGAACGTGGCCAGCGCGGCCACGAGCGCTGCCACAAGATTGAGTCCGTCCATCGTGCCTCCGTAGGGGACCCCACCATGGCCCAGCCACCTCCTTCTGTCGCCCTCGACCTCGCTGAACCGGGACGTGCGGAGGCTGAGGCGCGATGGGGGACCCCCGAACGGGTCACCATTCGCGTACGGGACCGAATCGACGACCGCTGGCTCATGACCCTCCTCATCCCGAGCTTCGGCATTGCGATTTCCCACAGTACCGGTTTGTTTAGCGGCCTTTCGACGGGCCATCCGGCATGGTGGTGGGGTCACGCCTGGTTCGTAGGCGGAGCTGGGCTCATCTATGGCGCGAATCGCACGTTGTTGTTCGCAGGCCGGCGCCACGCGGATTGGTTTTCGCGCCCGTTGGCGCGACTTGTCCTGCTCGTCACCGGCATCGTGTTCGGGACCGTACCGACTACGGTAGTGATGCTGCAGGGATGGCACGCCCTTTCCGGGGTCCCGCTCGGCGATGCGTTTCGTGAAGTGTTGCTCATCAACATCATTTGCGTGCTGTTTGTGACGTGGCTCTACGAAATGCTGTTCCTCATCCGCGAACGGGTTGACGACCAGGTCCGCGCCGCGGAGCTTCGCGCCGCCCAGACCCGAGCCGAATTTGCCGCGCTTCGAGCCCAGGTCCAACCTCACTTCCTCTTCAATGCCTTGAACACGCTGTCGGCCTTGATCGAAACGCGGCCCTCCGATGCACAGAGGTTCGTCGAACAACTTGCGCAGGTCTACCGATCCCTACTCGACACTCGTGGACGGACCACCGTCCCGTTGACCGAGGAACTCGAACTCGCTTACGCGTATGCCACCCTGCTCGACCTCCGCTACGGCGGAGCGGTCACCACCGAGGTCCGGATGCCAGACAATCCCCACCAATGGCGAATCGTACCTGGCGCGATCCAGCTCCTGCTGGAAAACGTCATTCGACACAATCGAGTTGATCCGGACGCCCCTCTTCCGGTCGTGGTCGATGCGACGTCAGGAGCCTTGACGGTCTCGCACCCCCTCCGACCGCGACCGGTATCGCCCGGAACGGGTACGGGCCTGGCCAACCTCGACGCCCGCAGCCGCGCCGTGACGGGGCGTCCCATCGAAATCCAGGCCCACGAACGATTCCGCGTCACGGTCCCCATGGTCTCTGTGTCGTGAAGGTGGTGTTGATCGAGGATGAGGTGCCCGCGCTCGAGCACCTTGAACGCATGTTGAAGCGGTGTCGGCCGAGCTTCTCGGTGGTGGCGCGCCTGCGTACGGTGCGCCAGGTCCGGTCTTGGTTCGCCGCGCATGGAGCGACGTGCGACCTGATTGTAGCGGACATCCACCTCGGCGACGGTAACGCACTGGATGCCTTCGCCGAACTCGATCGAGCGGTTCCCGTCATCTTTGCCACGGCCCACGATCAATACTTAGCCCAGGCCTTCGATTGGAACGGCGTGGCCTACCTGCTCAAACCCATCCAGGATCGAGACCTCGAAGCGGCGCTGGAGCGTCTCGAACGCCTTGAACGACACTTTTTGGGCAGCTTACGGTCTCTGGTGCAAGGCCTCGAGGCTGCCCCGACGCGCATGGTCGGTCGCCGAGGACGGGATTGGGTTGGGGTTTCCGTCGCGGACGTCCGCTGGATTCGAGTTCGCCGCGGGATGACCACTGCTTTTGTGGCCGATGGCGCCGAGCTGTTGCTCGAGGACCCTCTGAATCGGCTGCAAGATCTTCTCGAGCCAGCCGGGTTCTTCCGTGCGAATCGGTGGTACCTGGTGTCGCTTGGTGCGGTGACCCGGGTGCGCCCTGTCGGCCGGGGTCGGCTCGAGCTGGTGCTCGCTCCAGCCGCGGACGAGGTCGTTGAAGTCCCGCAGACCCACGCTCAGGCGTTCAAGGCCTGGTTTGGCGTGCCCTGACGCCAGGAGGACCGCAACGCTCCTTGACGCCTATTCAGTGGGTGCCACGAGTTCGGCCTGCACGCCCGTGATCACGAAGATCAACGTGTAGCCATCGGCCATGGCTGGATTGAAAGGGCAGTCCGTACCCAGAATTTCGGTGTCGTCCCCATCGACACAGCGATCGATCACACCGTCGTCATCGTCGTCGAAAAGGCGTTCAAGGCCATCACCATCGATGTCTTCGTCGGGCTGGAGGCCAAAGAAACCACAGCCTGTGGCCAAGACGTCAAGGAGCGAGCCACTGCCGCAGTTCTCACCGAGAGGATTCGGGGTCAACGCCAACAGGGACATGCCGAGGGCCCCCCGCAGGCGGCCGTCTTCGAGCGTGCGAACCGTACCATCCTGGACGGTGAGGTCTCCGGAGATGGTGAGATTCGACAACGGCAACGGAAACGCATCGCCGATGAGCTCGAGTGCGCCCAGGCCCGAAGCCTCGAGACGGCCGTTCGTAAGCGACGCATCCACAAAGTGGAGCACGGGCTCACCATCGACCTGTGCACCAGGTCCCAAACCGAAGGTCTCGGGACGCTCCGGGTCAAAGTTGTCGGTTGGGTCGTCGTCCTCATCGTCGAGCAGGTACAACCCGACGCTCGTGTCGTCGTCAGACTGAAACTCGGGATCGTCGACGGACCGGAACTCGAGGCCCAACAACAACGTGCCCGCATCGATCTGTTCGGCCAACAGCGGGTTCACGACCGTTCCGAGCAACGAAAACGCATGGGCATCCTCGAGCAACCCCGCGATGCGGACGTCGTCGAGAACCACTGCCGCTCCAACTTCCGGCTTGGGCTCGGGCTTCGGCTCTGGCTTTACGGTTGGGTCAGGCTCGTTCGCGGTCACGACATCGGACCGCAAACTCGCGTCGGTACCACCACAACCCAAACCCCAGAACAGGAACATTACGCTGCGCATCTGCACTCCAACTCACCCTCGCGCTTAACCCGGGGGCAAGCGCTTCTCGAAGTGAATGCAATGTACCTACCTTGCCCACACGCTCGATTAGCGTTTGCGCTTCCTCGCGCCAAATTTGGCTCCGAAGGCGACATCACCAACGTAAATGAACGGCTGGAAGAAGACCTCAGTGAGATGGGTGTAGGGATTGTAGTAGGTGCGCGCGAGTCGCGCGTGTTCATCCAGATCGAGGTGTCCGTCAATATTGCCACCGCGATGTGCGTTCCACCCTCCACCCCCACGGATCTTGAAGAACAATCCAGGCCCAAACATGGCCTCATACCCTGCCAAAACCACAGGGGTGACGGTAAACCCATTGCGTTGTTGGGCCTGCCGAGACGGGTCCAGATATTGCTGGCGCAGCCCCTGCAACGCCACTCCGGCATCGACGAACCCACTGCTCCGGTCGGGCTTGAAGTACCATCGACCGGTGTTCACGAGGGCGACATAGTTGTGGCTCAACAAGAAGTCACGGCCCTCAGTGTAAAAGCCATTGAGTTGACTGCCTTTGTCGATCTCCAAGAACACCTGTATCCAGAGGTGTTCACTCACTCGCACACCCGACTCAATGCCCCAAGCCGCCCAGTCGGGATGGGTGTTGAGCATCAACGAACTGAGCTTGATCGGTTCAATGGACCAAACATAGTGGGGCCCGTCCTCATCGAGGGTAGCGCTCGGTTCGTCAGCCAAGGCCGAAGACAGGGCCAGGATTGGAATCAACATGCGTTCTCCGTTGCGCGGTACGCTGTTTCCAGAACGCATCTGGCGAGCCCTGGCTCGACGGATCGCAAGGACGGTCAGATCATGGAAGCCCTCGCTTGGCAGACGGTCGCACAAGTCCTCCAGCAGGTCCAGGGCAACCTCGACCACCCCTGGGACCTCGACCAGATGGCCACCGTGTCTGGATACGAGCGCCATCACCTCGCCCACCTCTTCAGCGAGATCGTAGGTGAACCGCCGACCCGCTACCTTCGGCGACTCCGGCTCGAGCGCGCCGCCTACGACCTGATGTCGGAGCTTCCCGTTGGGGACTCCGCCTATCGGGCCGGCTATGCATCGGGTGAGGCGTTTAGCCGAGCGTTCAAGCGCCAGTTTGGCATCGCCCCCGCCTCCTTTCGAAAGCACGCCCTCGCGAACTTGAACGAAGCCACCGCTCCGGTGGTGCGAAGGATCTGTGCATCCGATGCCTTTCCCGAGGGCCTAAGCAGCACACCACGCATCGAAGCCGTCGGCCCATGGCAAGGCTGGACGGTCGTGGTGGACTCGTTCGAACTCGGCGATGTTGCGCAAGGCATGGGCCACCTCATGCAACGCTGCCCCCCCGATGGACCTTGGCAACTGGGCGGACTAGCGCAGCCTTGGGGATGGCTCGCGAGCGAGACGTCTCGCGAAGCGCGCGAGCTGCGATGCCTTCGCCTCACGGACGCCATCGAACGAACCCTTCCCCCTCCACTGGTCCGGTGGTCGTGGCCACGGGACTGGTTTGCGGTGTTCGACTACCAAGGCCCGTTGGACGGCATCTCCGGAGTTTGCCAGTGGATGGCCGCGGCCTGGCCCGAGCGTGTCGGATTGCGGCTGGGCTACGGGCCACTCATCAGCCGCCTGGAAGGACTGTCGGACCCTACCCAACCCGTTTCGGCAAAACTCTATCTCGTGGTGCGCCCGCTAAGCATGGCATGAGCGCACCCGAAATGGGATTCTAGTATCAGAATCATTTCGCTCTTACCTCAACTATATCCTGCATTCCCTCATCCGGTATCGTCACTGTCAGCAGCCGCCGACAGGGGACCTCTCGAGCGACATCAGCAGTTTAAACATGGCGTTTAGACCGATCACGAACCAAGACCGGGATTTGGCCATCCACATTCGAGCTATTCGTGCCTCTGGCCCCATGGATGGACGTCACTCCATGAACCCGTGCGTGCCTTGTTCCAGCCACTCACGAGCGGCCCGCTTCAGGGCAAGCATGGCCGAGCGGTAGAACCAGCCACCGACCGAAATGCGTGCGACCCCAGCCTCTGCGAGTTCAGCGACCGTTGGGCCCTCTGGGCTTGCGAGGACGTTCACGGGCACATCCACGGAACGAATCAGCTCACGAATGGTGTTCAATTCGGTGAGCCCGGGTGCGTACACCACGTCGGCGCCGAGTTCCGCATAGGCTTGCAAGCGTTCGATGGTCGGGCCCAAATCGGTGTGCCCGTGAAGGTGACGCTCGCAGCGCGCGGTGACCACAAGCGATGAACCGGCCGCTTCGACCGCAGCTTCGACACGGGCCTTCGCTACGTCAAAGGGAAAGATCGGCGAGGCCATATCGCGGGTGAAGTCCTCGATCGAAGCCCCCGCAAGGTCAGATTTCGCGGCCGCAGCAAATGTCTGGGCCACCGCTTCGGGGGTCTCTCCAAACCCGTCCTCAAGGTCTGCGTTCACCGGCAGCAACGACGCTTGGGCGAGGTCGAACGCGTGCTCGAGCGCTTGGTCGCGAGACAGCTGGCCATCTCGCAGGCCGAGACTCGACGCGTAGCCGGAACTCGTGGTCGCCAGGGCTCCAAAACCGAGCCGAGCGAGCATTCGCGCGCTTCCGCGGTCCCAGACATTGGCAAGGAGAAGGGGCCCGTCACCGTGGTGCAGGTCGCGAAAAACATCTGTGCGGGTCGGCATGATTCACCAAAAGCTTGCTCACGAAGTAGCATGCGACCCTTCCGTGCCGTCGAGTCGAGATCGGAAACGCGTCACCGCATCGACCAAGAACTGCCGCACGACGGCAAGCCGCGTGGTGTGACGCAGATCGGGATGGACGAGCACCCAAAGATCCCATCTGGGCCACGTCGCCACCCCAGGGATGCGGACCAAGTCGGGATCGGGGTCTCCCATGAGGCACGGAAGCACCGCCAACCCCAACCCCGCACGGGCCGCGGCGATTTGCAGCGCAGCCCCTTCCAAGGCGTGCCGAGTCCGCAGACGGGGGAAGGGGGAAGCCCTGACCCAGGAGGGCAACTCGGGATGGTCGTCGCCCACCCAGCCCGTCCAAGTGGTGTGCTCGCCGGGTTGTCGAGGGTCGTGGTCGGCGAGCCACCGGCGCGAAGCGTAGACTCCCTGGTGCACCACCGCCACCCGGCGTCCCACCAGCTCTTCTCGGGGTGACGTTCCCACCGCCCGAAGCCTCACTGCAAGGTCGGCCTGGCGGCCGCCGAGATCCACGAGGTCGTAGGTGGACGAAAGTTCAAGATCCAACGCAGGATAGCGACGAGCAAAGTCCACGAAATCGGGCATCAACAGGTGAGTGACGAGTAAATCTGGCGCGCTGATCCGGATTCGACCACTCAATCGTTGATCATGGCCCAATACGGTTCGTTCAAGCCCCGTGACTTCACGCTGCACCACGCGAGCCGCATCAATGACCAGTTGGCCCACGGCATTGGGGATCCACCGCCCCCCTTCTCGCTCAAAGACCCTGGCTCCCAGCCGTTCCTGAAGGGTGCTGAGTCGACGAGCGACCGTAGTGTGCGAAAGCCCGAGGTGACCCGCCGCCGCTCGGAGGGTGCCGGCCTCAGCAATCGCCACCACCACGCGAAGGTCGTTGAGGTCGAGGTCATCAAACAGTCGTGGGTCTTGGTGCATGTGTAGACCACCATGGCACGAAACTGGGCATCGTGGCACGGATTCGTGCCAGGTACAGCACCCACACCAACGGAGGTTGTGATGGTTCTGGTTTCAAGCTGGCTGCTCGGGTGCACGGCCGCGGCCGAAGACGTTCGCCTGACGTTCGACGATGCGAAAATGTACGAAGTGGCGATGTTCACGGTCAAGGCAGGAGAGGCCGACGCCCTCGCCGAGAAGTACTTTGCCAAGGTCATTCCGGTGGCCCAGGAATACGGAATGCGTCCGCTCGCCTCCTTCGACGTGACACATCAGGAGCACGGACAGCCCCACGCGGCCACTTGGGCGTTCTTCGAGTGGCCGAGTGTCGAAGCGAAAACCAAGTTCGAGGCTGATAAGCGCTATCAGAGGCTCAAGCCACAGCGCGACCGCCGGCTCGACACCCTGAAGCTCGTCTACACCCAGGTGGCCGAGGACACCTCGGTGACGCTGCGCTCCGATCGCCTCTACGAGTTCTTCGCAGGCTGGATCAACGCCCACAATGGGTCCCACTTGCCGCAATACTTCGCCTCGGCGGGTCCGTTCATCGGGTCCCGCGGGGTGAAGTTCATCGGGGACTTCAAGGTCGTCGGGTCTTCGGATCCCGAGTTTCTTCCTTCCACGGTGGGCTTTATCGAGTGGCCCGACCGCAGCGTCAAAGAGGCCTGGTTTGCATCAGAGGAGTTCGAACAGAACGGATGGCATCGCGCTCTGGCCATCGACCGTTTGGTCGTCCTCGAAGGTAAGGTACGGCAGCCCGGCCGTTAGCATCGCTGTTCGAGCCAGACGGCCAGCAGGTCGACCATGGCGTCCAGTTGGCTCGCCGCCACGGGGTCGTGGACGTGCACCCGCACCCGCTCGATCGCCATGCGCCAGCCGACCAATTCAAGTTTCAGGGGCCATAACCCCGAGGTTTCAGCCTCGAGCACGCCTTCAGCATCGCGGATTCGATCGAGCGTCGGCGTCGAGTAGGAGGCCACGGCCTCGGGAATGTGATCGAGCAATGCGCGAGTGGCCGCGATCGAATCACCCTCCATGAGTTCTGCGCGGCTCACGATCTCAGGTCGCCCAAGCAAATGGTCCACGAACGACGGCGCGGTGAGGTCTGGGCCACCAACCAGTTCCACGACCCCAACGTGGTGGCGAAGCCCCGCCTGGATCCGACGCCAC
Source organism: Myxococcota bacterium (assembly GCA_039208735.1). GTDB lineage: Bacteria > Myxococcota_A > UBA796 > UBA796 > DRPG01. The sequence goes on from JBCCQY010000019.1 coordinate 60,504, forward strand.
TCCTCCCGCACCCCCCACGTGAGTGCATCTGCTTCGATGCGATCCGCAGCCGCCGAGAGCACGATGGGAATCTGGAAGGCCGCCCGATTGTAGGGGCAGTTCCCTTGCAAGACCTGTGCGGCCTGTTGAATGGAGGTGCGCGCCTTGGGGCTCAGCGCCCGGATCCGGTCCGCGATGCGGATCACGCTTTCCGTCGTGCCCTTTGCTCCATCGAGGACTTGCTCCCGGTTCTCGTCTGACCAAACGTCGACCTTAGCGGGAGCAGGGGTGACAGGGCGCGCCACCGACGGGCTGCATGCCGCCGACAAAAGGACCAAGAGGATCGAACGATTCACGGGACACCTCCCAAGGGAACTGGGGATTCGCAGGTAGACAAGCAACGATCTCAGGGGCGGGACGAACGGGAACCCAGGCCAGCGCGAGCCAAGCCAGGACACCCAACGCGACCCACCCCCGCCGATCGGGGCGGCGAGACCTCGCCAGGAGGGTCTCGATCCGCGTCGACAATTCACTGGCGGCCGACAGCCCTGTGAGGGGTGCGGTTCGCGAGCGTGCGACCGCCACAAGCGCCCTGGCGTAGGCGGTCTTACTGAGCGAGGTCTCGCGGAGAGCGCGTGCGTCGGCGGCCAGTTCAGCCTCACGCTGCTGGCGACGGCGGGCCCACCATACCATTGGATGGGGCCAGCAAATCACGCAGCACAGGGTGACGAGCAGGTGGATGAACCAGTCCCCCCTCACAATGTGAGCATTCTCGTGGGCCAGAACAGCGTCTCGCGTCGCAGGGGTCCATCGTTCGCTCGAAGCGGGGAGGAGCACCACCGGTCGAAAGGCCCCCCAGGTGTAGGGACCCCGTTCGCGCGGCGACACCCACACCCGATCGCCAAGCCGACGTGCGGCACGAACCTGCAGGTGTAAGGCGAATAGCCCACCCGCAAGGCCAATGAGCCCCACCCCGACGCCGACCGCCCACATCGCCACGAGGCCAGCGCCGAGATCGAGATCCACCCAACTCCCACGCCACCAAGCCAAGCTCGGCCACACCGGCAGCAGAAGAAGGGTGGCCGTCCACAAGCGATGGCGTGCGCGCGGGGTGGCCAAGCCCTGGCTGATCACCGTGGCCAGACCAAGGCTTACGGTGGCACGGACTGCTCCGTCGAGCAGGGCGCCTGCAAGCAGGGTTTCGTGCCCGGCGCTCATGGGGCCTCCTCATCCGCCTCGGCTTCGCGAATCTTTGTCTCGAGCCTGGCGAGTTCATCTTCATCGAGGCGGCCTTCCAGGCGGAGCAACGCCAACGCCGCCTCAACGGCCGCTCCATCAAAGAACGCATCGACGACCCTCCGGAGCGCCGAACGACCTGCCGCATCGGCCGACACCGCAGGCCGGTACACGTAGCGCCGGCCTTCCTGCTCATGAACCACCGCGTTCTTGCGAACAAGGGTCGTCAGCAATGCGCGGACCGCGCTGTAGCTTGGAGGGTCGCCCATCGCAGACCGCACCTCAGCCGCAGTCGCCTTGCCCAGCCGGTACAGAATGTCCATCGCTTCACGCTCGCGTCGCGAAAATGGATCCGGTTCAGCCAATGCAAGATCTCCTTGTGCTGTTTTTCTAGCACAAAGATGGAATCGATGTGCTGTTTTTTCAGCACAAGTGCGATCGTCAACAAGGGCTCGCATTGCGTGACTTTGGGCGGATATGACGAACACTCGCGCGACCGGCTAAACGGCCTTTCGGCCCGGGCGAGCGGACGCCTTGGGTACGATGGAGCACGCTGTGTTGGTTTCCCTTTTTTGGATGGTGCTCGGAGGATTCGCATGGGCGCAGGCGCCTGACATCTCTTCTGAGCAACTCGCCGAGGGGCGGAAGCTGCATCGATTGGCCGCCGAACTCTACGAGTCGGGCCGTTACGCCGAAGCGTTGGCCGCGTTCGAAGAGACCTACGCGCTCACCGGGCTCCCCGCCATCCTCTTCAACATGGCCAACACCCAGGAGCGGCTTGGCGACCTCGAAGGCGCGGTCAACAGTCTCCTGCGCTACCTGCCCGATGCGCCGTCGAACAAAGTCGAGACCATCGAACGCCGTGTCACCTCGCTTCGGGAGCGCCTCGAGACCCCGAGCTTACCGATGCCGCCCGAAGAGCCGGTCCCCCTCGTTGCTCCCCTGTCGCCCAGCGAAGTTCAGACCCGCTTGCGTCCGCGGTGGGGACTCGTTGCTGTGGGCAGTGCACTTGCCGCAGGATTTGGAACCGTCGCGGCCATTTCCTACCTCGACGGGCTCGACAACCGCGATCAGGGCAACGCCGAGGCATACCGGCAGACCCTAGTGCTGAACAACGTCGCGCTTACCGCAGCCGGCGTCGGTGGGGGTCTGGTCGCCATCGGCTTCGTAGCTCCGCGCAAGTACGAGGTCCTCGTTTCGGCTTCGCCTACCGGCGCAGCTGTGTCCTTTCGCTGGTAGGAGTCGCCGTGTTTGGTCTTTCGATTCTGTTCCTTGGCGGATGCCTCCTTCCCTACGACTTCTCCGAGCTGCCTTCTGCCTCTCCCACCACAGCGTGTGTGGAAGGCACGCCAGAATGCCCCTGTGACGACGGCATCGACAACGACGAAAACGGCCAGGCCGATTGTCTCGACGCGGGTTGTGCAACTGCGGTCGTTTGCCAGCCCGAAGATTGCGAAGACGGCATCGACAACAACGGGGATGGGGCTACCGATTGCGATGACCTGGCCTGCCTTTACGAGGACGTCTGCCAGGCAGAGATTTGCGATGACGGCGTCGACAACAACCAGAACGGGCAGATCGACTGCCTCGACGTCGAAGATTGCGCGCTCCATCCCAACTGTTGCTTGCAGGGAACCCTGACCGACACCGCCGCCATGATCGTCGATGAAGGATTGAACGCGAACGAACCTACGTGCGGCGACCTCCTGGGTCCCGACGTGAGCTACGCGTTTACTCCCTCCAAGAGTTCCACCTACATCTTTGAAACGCTCGGTAGCACCTTCGACACGGTGCTTTCGATTCGCGAGGGCTGTGGAGGGGCCGAACTTGCGTGTGACGACAACACGTTCGGTGCGCAATCCCAAATCACCATCGCGCTACAGGCGGGCGTCACCTACGCCGTTTACGTGGATGCGAAGTCCAACACCACGTTTCTGGGCGGCAGCGGGGTCACGCTCACGGTGCGCGAGGCCGAAACGACCGAATCTGACTGTCACGACGACATCGACAATGACGGGAATGGTGTCGCGGACTGCTTCGACCCGGAGTGTTCGACGCTTCCAGACTGCGTTGAACTGTGCGACGACGGTCTCGACAACACGAACGACGGGTTGATCGACTGCCTCGATCCCCTGTGTGCAACCGACGCCGTTTGCTGCCCCACGAACACCACAAGCGGCGTAGGCACTTACAACACCGCGACCTATGGGCTTAACAACTTCTACGCGGCAAGCTGTAGTATTACCGAATCGCCCGAAGCCACGTTCGCGTTCACCGCCCCCCAGACCGGAATCTACGTCATCGACACCTTTGGTTCGACCTTTGATACCGTGTTGTCGGTGTATGACGGATGTGGAGGCCTCGAAATCGACTGCAATGATGATGCAGCGAGTTCCCTCCTTTCTGAACTCACCATCGCCTTGATGGAAGATGAATCCGTTCTCATCGTGGTCGAAGGGTATGAGGACCAGACGGGTGTCGTGACCCTCAACATTGAGTGACGGGCTCGAAGCTCCGTCAGGTTAGAGCGCCTCATGTCTGTTTTTGCTCGCCACAACCTCGTTTCTCTTGACGAGTACCTCGCCGCCGAACGTAGCTCTCCGCTCCGGTACGAGTTTTGTGACGGTCAGGTCTTCTTGATGGCAGGGGGCTCTCCGAGGCACAACTTCCTCGAAACCCGACTTCTCCAGTTGATTGGCTCCGCTTTGACCGACTCATCGCGCTTTGCGATGACCTCCAACCAGCGACTGTCGACCGCTGACGAACTGTACACCTACGCCGATGGCTCGATCTTCTGCGGCGATCTCGAGGTTGGAGAGGACCAAACCGCAACGAATCCGGTGGTGGTTATCGAGGTGCTTTCCGACTCCACTCGTGACTACGATCGAGGCGAGAAGCTTCGCCGGTACCAAACCATCCCGTCACTCCGGCATGTCGTGCTCCTCGAACAGGACGCGATCGACGTCGAAGTCTGGACGCGAACAGACGCAGGTTGGCAGCGATGCGTCTACGTCGACGACCAAGACGAAGTCACGCTTTCGGGGATTGGCGTGGTGTTGCGAGCAGGGGACATCTACGAGGGAGCGTTTCGTCTACCGAACTAGCGCCCGCCGACAAAGCTCATGATGGTTTCAAGCGGGTTCGCAACCGACTTGGCCGGTTCTCTTCCCGTCGCGCTTTCAACCGGGTGGCAGCTCCCGTGGAGTGAACGACGCGGGGCAAGGGGAAGGACATGCGCTACAAAAGAACCCACGAGCGGCGGTCGCCGGCTCGCCGAGGCAAAAACCGCCTCGATCGTCCGCTCCGACAAGCTCCCAGGTCCTTGTACACCCCTCCCGAAGACACCGGACCGTTGATCGACACGGACCCAACGGGCTTCACCCCACCCACCACCCGGGTCATCCGATTCCCCGAGGAGCCCCCAGACGTCATCCTTGGCGAGTCGCTCCCACCGGAGCCTCGACCCTACCTTGAACCGATCACGAAACCCCTGAAGCCCGTCGTCGCCAATCGACCGAGCCGGGGTCCTCTCCGGGTACCGACCACCCGACCCAAGGAGTCCGGGCTCGCCAACCCGCGAGCATCCTTTGCCGATGGACAAGCCACCGTTATTGCGCCCCCTCCGCTACCCACCCGCATCTCTCGGTCCATCAGTCGGGTGGACCCCTCCCCGGCGAAGCGTGCCCGCGTGCTCCTGTGGTTGGCCGCCTGGATCTTCCTCATCGGCGTACCTGCCGTCGCGCTGGAGTTCCTCATTCCCGGCCTTTGGCAGCCACTGACGGGCCCCTGATTCGACCGGCTTCAACGGTGATGCGGCTCACCCCCGCGAGGTTTGCTGAAGAACACGGGGTGACGGTGGGCGCGTCCGAGGCTTCGGTGGTCGGGTCTTCGTTGAGCGAAGCGCGAGAAGCGATACGAACGCTGCTGACCGACCGAGCCGACGCCGATCTCGCGCCCGTGCGAGCCTTGCTGCAGGCGGCGCGGGTCGGAGTTGACGACCATGGGTTGACCCTGCACGCTGATCCGGCCTGCCGCACCCTCGCCGTGCGCGCGGTTCATGATGCGGTCGAACTTTTGCACCGGAAAGGCCCACGCATTCGCAGCTGTGCTCATCCTACGTGTGTGTTGTGGTTCCTCGACACGACCCGCAGCGGTACCCGGCGTTGGTGTTCCATGGCCACCTGCGGCAACCGAAGTAAAGCGAGGCGCTTTTCCGATGCTCGGAAGGGTCACTGATTGAGAAATCAGGACGCATATCGGAACTCGTTCTGTAGCGGATGCCGAAGCGGGAACCTGAACGTTAAGCGGGCGGCGCGGGGTTGGGAGTACGCACGTGGGCATGTCACGGTGGATCGAGGGTCTTGCTGCACTTCTCGTCGTCGCCTGTACAGGAGACGACCCTGCGCTCGAGAGCGGCGACACAGGAGAAGAAGAAAAGGAAGTCGGCGTCAGCATCGGGGCCCAGGTATTCGCGGCCAATTGCGCTCGATGCCATGGCAATAATGGGGAAGGAGGCATCGGGCCCAAGCTCGCGGGCCGAGCCCTTATTCCTTTCGACGTGATCGGCGTTGTGACGAACGGCCAAGGGACGATGCCTGCCTTTGGGAACGTGCTGACCATCGACGAAATCGATAGCGTCGCGTTTTTTGTCGAAACGCTGTAGACCCAAAATGCACGCCTAGCGTGCATCTCAAGGACTTCCAACGTTTGGGACTCGGGCGTACAACCAGGCCACATCCCTGGAGAGCGCCATGATGACTCGATTAGCCCTGGTTGCCGGTGCTTGGTTTGCCCTGGACTCGAATGCACACGCAACGTCCGTCGACCTTGGCGTCAACGCCCTTGCCGCCACCACAGGGACCGCTGCCATTTCGATCGATGTGGCGGCGAGTCCAACGTTCAGCCTCGAGGGACTGGTCGGTGCAGGACGCAGCACGATCGACCTCGACGGCGGCCAGCGTTGGGACTATGTCTGGCACCCCAACAACTTGGTCGGAAAGTTCTACTTCATCCCTGACAAGGGTGCGGATCGCTTCCATGCACTGGTGTTCGGCTGCTACGAGTCGCGCATCTTTCAGCTCCGTGACCACGACCTGGACTTCGACCCCGACGTGACGGCTCGCCGCATCGGTGCGGGCGCGGGCATCGGCTGGAAGCAGGTCTTTGACGTCGGACTGGTTCTCGAAGCCACCGCGGGAGCCGGCTACGAGTTCGCGCGCTGCGAGGCCTACGAGACGCCAGATCGAAGTGGTGAGGTGCCAGACACCGAGTGGGACCCCCTGCTCGTGCTCGCGCGGGTCGGGCTCGGCTGGCGGTTCTAGAGATCAGGCCCCCGTGGCGTACGTTCGCGGTAGTACGCCACGGTGAAGTCGACGAAGGCGCGCACCGCAGGCAGGACATGCTGGCGGCTCGGATAGACGAGTTGGCCCGAGAGAGACATGCCCACGACATCCTCGAGCACGAACTCGAGCGCGCCTCGTTCGCGATGGGGGTTCGTATACGGGTCGGGAAGCAGGGCGATGCCAAGTCCCGCAATGGCTGCCCGGAGACTGGCTTGAACGCCCTCACAGGCGAAGTGCGGTCGTACCGCGACCGACTCCCCCGTCCACAAGGGCCATGCCGGATCGGGAAGTCCAGATTGACCGTAGCCAACCACACAACGGTGCTCTGTCAAGGCGGCGAGATCGCGAGGTCGGCCCATGACCGCCAGATAGGCGGGGGAAGCCACGAGGCTGCTGCGGGCGTTGCCGAAGCGTCGCGCGATGAGCCCCTCCTCGGTCACCTCACCAAAGCGGAGGGCTACGTCGATCCCGTTTTCCAGGAGGTTCACATGCCGGTGCGTGGACTCGACCAACACCCTCACGGACGGAAACGCCACCGCAAAATCGACAAGCAAGTCCGTAAAGATTGCACTCGGTGGGGTTGAAATCCGCAACGGGCCCGATGGATTTTCGCTTTGGGCCCTGACTTCCTGCCATGCAAGATCGGCTTCTTGGGCGATACGACGGGCTCGCTTGACGAGCAGTTCGCCCGCGTAGGTCAAGGACAACCGTCGTGAATCTCGATGGACGAGCCGCACCCCAAGTTCGCGTTCGAGAGACGATAATCGGCGACTGAGCGTCGATCGCGTCATCCCTCCCTTCTCGGCCGCCGCCGCAATGCTGCCCGCCTCCACAATGGCCAGCAACTCGACAAGCCGATCCACCGAACGCACAAACCACCTCCCATCAGTCGAGGTAATGCTGCCGCTGCGACGAACGAAAGAGAAGGCCCAACACGATCAGTTGCACAGACGGGGGACGTTCACTCATGCGCGGACGGTAGCACCTCTTGACGGCCTTCGGGCGCACGCCAGCCGTGCAGTGGCGCACGGCCGGCCTCACATCGAGGCAGCCTAGGACGCCCTTACCATCATGACATTGACCACCGCCCTCATCTGGCCACCAGCCGTTGGGGCGTTGATCGTCAGGGGACCTGGTTTTGCGCCCAGATCTCCAGGTCGGCCGTCGCTTCGAGCAACGGCGAAAGTTGACTGGCGGCCTCGACGACCCGTTCGAGAGCCTCAACCTCCGTTGTCACGATGCCCGTGTCCGCCAACACACAGAGACGACGGCGGGCCTGACGCAGCAATCTGCGAAGGTCGTTGGGCGGCGGCGGCACGGGAGCCCCGGCGATGACTTTCATCCGATGTCGAAGCACCCCGTGGATCGTGCCGTCCGCTTCCATGACCGTAGCCGTGACGGCGCTCGGGGAAACCCCCGAACCAGAAGTTGCCACCATCGCATAGTGTTCACTCTCCCGACGACGCCGCATCTTACCAAAACAACAATATCGTGCATCGCACGGCATCAGGCAGCAGTATTTCGAAGGAACGAGCGAAACATAAGGTCGTAGGCTCGCCTGGAGCCAGACTTCGAGACGTACACCATGGACTCTCCGTCACGCCGAAAGTCAAGGCCCAAAAGGTCCCTTAGGGCGACTCCGTGTTCAGAAAGCATCATCAATACCGCACCGACCTGCGGACCAGCGACGGACCATACCTCGGCGTTCCACTCCGCCGAGTGGGAAGGTCGCCGAGCAAACAGCGTCTTCGTTTGGTAGCCCATACGGTGAATGGCATCGCACTCCCACGCCACACCGTCGGTTTGGTCCACCAGAACCAAGATCGCACGAGAACGCTGCATGAGGCCCATAATCGCAGACTGCCAATCGTCGGGCGACACCGAGGGGTGAACGGGCCCAAAGGCAGCAGGTGCGGAAGGGTTGGGGTTGCCCAAAGCAACGACGGGACCGATCGACCATCCTTCGTGAGCGACGATGTGCTCAACCGTCTCATCCGCAGCCACGAGCGAGTCGAGCCAAGCGAATACCCCATGGTTCCGACGTACGAGTTGGCGGTTATCGGTGCGAAAGGACCGCAGGAAGAGGACGGGCGCTCTGCGGTCTTGGCCAGTTGCTTGTTCAAGGGTGATGATGGTCAACCGGCGTCCGTAGTCTAAGAGGCGACGTCCTAAAGCTAGGCTTCCGCCACCTACAATCACAACACCCAAAAGGCCAAGCGACCACCCTGCCTGAGTCCAACCATCTGGCGTAAACAGCACCGAAACAACGATTGAAATGGATGGAAGCGCAAAGGAGACCATCACGCCGAACCCAAGGCCAATCAACACATTGGCCAGTCCTAAAACTCCGAACGTCCAAATCCTGGCTCGAACATCGATGGGCACCGTGGGCGGAGCGTTGAAATAGTCGAAGACTTTGCTGATGAATCCAGAGCGAACAAAACCATCCGCAAACAGCCTTCGTTGGGCTTCGGGAAGGGCGGCGGCGGTAGCCAAGGACCACGTCAGGCTCCCCCCCCCACAGCGCCATGGCGGCCAAGAAAGCATACATGGTCATCGGTGTCGATTGCTCGGAAAGGTCCGCAAACGTAGCAGCAAGCAACGCAACCACGCCGAGGGTCCACATGGCCGCCATCCCCGTGAGAGGAACGGTAAGCCAGCGGCTGAGTTGAAGACTCAGTACCGTCAGCCCATGGATTGCAAGCAGGTAAACAGTTCCTGCGCCCACCCCCAAGAAAGGCACGACAACGATCGGTACCCACATCTGGACTTCGGGCTCATATAGTTCGTCGTAAAAGATCACCTGACCCACCGCTGCGGGTACGATGAGCAATACATACAAAAGCAAGCCGCCCTGGGTATTGCTGCGGAATAGATTCATGAAGAAGCGAACCCTCAGGAACACGGGTTCGAGACCGTCGAGATCCACAATCTTCAACGTCATGCAGTTAGCCCCTACACGAGCTGGTCTAACCAGATTCACAAACGTTGAGCCTCGAACTCCAGCTATCCGGGCCGGCTGCCCATCTTTTCGGGTGAAAACAGGTTGAACGTGCCCACGCCAAAAGCAACCGCTTCCCCGGAGGACACCAGTTTGGCGGTTCCGGTAATGACCAACAGGGATTTGCCTGCCGACTGAAGCGTAGCTTCCGCCACCACTGTCTCCCCTTCGAGGGCGGGACGAAGGAAATTCACCTTCATCTCGACCGTGCTCACGAGGCGATTGCGCGGCAGCGCATGCACCAGTGCGGCCCCTCCAAATGTGGTATCGAGCAGCGCCATAATGGCCCCTCCATGCACCACCCCGGGGGCACCGGTGTGTTTGCGATCGATGCGCATACGTCCCGTGACCACGCCGTCCTTGAGCTCTCCTTCCATCTCCAGCGTTTGGAAGAGCCCTCCACTCTCGCGGAGCGCACGCACGATGTCCTCAAAGTCCATGGAGCCTCCCAACCCTTCGCTGGTCGACATAGGCCCTTCACCATGGCGCTCCAATGCAACATCTGTGGCCTGTCTTGTTGCAAGATTGGACATGCTTGATGACCGTCGCTATTTCGTCGCCCTCGCGAAAGCCGGCAGCTTCTCCCGCACCGCCCAAATCCTCAACGTCTCCCGTTCCACCGTGATGCGCCGGCTCGACGCTTTGGAAGCCAAACTCGGCATCACGCTGATCCACCGGGTGGGCCGGCGGTTGGCTCTGACCGAGTCAGGGCGTCGCTACGCCGAGTCACTCAAGCCGGTCTTCGAAGCGCTCGATCGGGTGGAGCAGGAACTCCACGAGGCAGATGGCCGGCTCGTGGGACGGCTCCGGCTCGCCCTGCCTTTCCTGGGGTCGAGCCGTTTCCTCACCCCGGTCCTCGCCGCCTTCCGCCGGACCCATCCTGGAGTAACGCTCGACATCGAACTGGCCCGAGATGTGCGAAACCTCGAAATGGGCTCCTTCGACGTGGCGATGCAGTTCGGAACGCGCGCCAACCCCGACCTTCGAGCCCAGTTGCTGTACCGCGAACAGATCATCCTCTGTGCCGCGTCTTCCTACGTGGACGCAAGGGGTGCACCGACGTCGCCCGAAGCGCTCTTGGCGCATCAGGTCATCCTCCTAAGGGACCTTGAAGGCCGAGTCATTCCCTGGCGTCAAACCGATGGACGCCGAGTGGAGCTTCCCGCCCCGGCGGCGGTGAGCAACTCGCTCATGGTCTCGTTCGAACTCATGCTCGAAGGGGTCGGAATCGCCCGCGTTCCTCGTCTACTGGCCAGCGAAATGCTGCATGCGGGTACCGCCGTTCACGTCCTTCCCAACGTCACATCCGAAGCCCCGCTGCTCTTCGTCTACCCGCCCGAACCCAACCCCATTGCACGTGCATTTCTGACGTTTATGGGTCAACAATCCGAGCTGATCACCGAGATCGCCAAGCGACTCCAGGAGAAGAGTGGATAGCGAACCGAACCGTTCGGTTCCGATGGCGGAAGCGGCATTGAGAATCGCCAGACGCCGGGCCTCTCCCCGTTTTCCTTACCGACGCTCCCAGGACACCGTGAGCGATCCGGAAGGTTGAACCTGCAGCGTGAGCCTCGCCGGGGTGAGAACCCGCAACGGTAGAAGCCCCTCGGGCGTCTGCACCAGCAGCTGAGGCCCCTGGTCAGGCGGATGTTCGATGCGAACCCACTCCGCCCCCAGCTTCGCGCGGCGTCCAGAAGGCCCAGGTCCCGCGACGGGAACGGTAACCGACACGGCCCGGGGGCTGTCGGGTGACGTGTGCAGGCGAACGTCGAGGCCCCCCGTCGCTTGCGGAGGGGGGAATGTGGTTTCTCCTGGTGGTAACAGCCAGTATTCAACGCGATTCAGCCACCCGGGGACCTCGGGACGCACGATGCGGACATGGCACGGCAACATGGCCCCTGGGCGGTCGCCAAGCTCAAATCGTGAGCCGAGGTCCAACGAACGGTAGGTCGCGGGTCGGTACGCGACGAGCGCTGGAGGCTGGACCTCGACCACCGAAGCTCCTCCCTCAATGAGGCAATTGGGAAAATCCACGAGGTTCATGGGAGGGGGAGCCTCGAGAGTCCGGCAGCCCAAAGTGAGGAGAAGGGCAAAGCTAGTTGATCTCATAAGAATGGCGAATCCGATAGCCACGGGCCTTTCGGTACAGGTTCTCCGTCGGGCCAAGGTACGTCTGTGTCGGATGCTGGGCCATCGCTGCGAGCACGTCGGGAGGAATACCCGCCGGCGAGGCGCCAGGTGAGATCACGCCCAGGTGAGTCTGCAACTCATACAGATCGATGGTGTTGCCGGTCACAGGATCCGTTCCTTTCCCAGGCAGCTTGGCGCCGCGATCTGCGAGATCGTGATGGAGGAGTTCGCCAAACAGTACCGAATCCGACTCCGGCGCGATGGGGCGCCCGTTCGCATCATCGTAGGTGAACGTCGTGTGACGCCCTCCGGAAAGGTGCCCCGGTGCAGGGAAATAGACTGAGTCGTTGAGATACCACGGTGAATCAGCGTCCAACGACCGGATGGTGACTGGGGACTTGCCGTTGATGAGCCGCCCGAGCAAGTCCAGCCCGATCTGGGTCGTCGCCATCTTCTTCAAATCGCCGAGCACCTGCGCTTCGAACCCCGGGGTCTGGGCGCCAAGCGAAACGGGCGCCGACTCGCCAGTTCTTGGCATTCGGTGAAGTGTATCGTCAATCCGAAGCTGTGTGCGACCGGCCTTGATGTCATCGAGCAACGCCGTGACCGGATCCTTCGAAGAGGAGGACGTGCACCCCGTACCGAGCAGTGGCCCCAACAAGCCGACCGAAGCCAGGAGAGGCGTTGGTTGATTGCCCGACTGACAGAGTGCCAACTCTTCCGCCCGGTGGGAATTGAAGCCCAGCGATGGCGGCTGACCACCGGTTTTGACTGCCGCATCTTCGAGCGACGCTTGGAGTGCGGCCCTTTGTTCACCCTTCATGATCCCCCACCGGCGCCTCTTAACGGGCGACACCGGAGTCATGAACGTCGTTAGCTGTTTCGTCGGGATTGCAACCTGGCCATCCGCTTCTCAAAGGCCACGCCACTGGAGCGTCTCGATGCCGGAGTGTCAACGACCAGGCGAACATTAGCCTGGGCGAAGTACGTGCCCGCCCGTCGTGGCGTGGTCCAGGGTTGGCTTCGTCCCAGGCTACGATACGCGAAGACGTCGTAGCCAAGCTGTCGCTCCAACGCGGTTTTGATGACCATCGCGGATTCGAGGTCCGCTTCCGTGAACGAAAGGAATGCGCGCTTTGCGTTCGGCAACACGACCGCCTCGTCCATTCCATCGAGGAACTCGTCCTCCCAGGAGGGGGAAGCCGCAAACGATGGGGTCCCTTGAAAGGCATCGAGGGGCAGGAGCCTCACGACGTCGCCCTGTGGCTCCTCCGGATGACCCCATCGGGTTTCAATGCCATACGGAGCCAGCACACTTGTGAGCTGGTGGAGCACACGCCCTTCGGGGGAACTCCCAACCGGACTTCCGAGGAGGAAGCTTGTAATCAGGAGCATCAACAGGTGTACGCTACCCCGAACCCTCCGAACGATGTCGTCCATCCCACCTCCCCGGTGACGACGCCAGGGTTTACATGGGCACGGCAGGACCCTTCGGCAACTCCGTCCACATCCCCCCGCGTGGGGTGGCGTAGAATGGCGGCACCCAAATGAGCAAGGCGGTGCGAATGGCCCGGAGAAAGAAGTCCACCCGCGAGCTGCCCGATTCTCAGGACGTCAAGCTCACCGAGCTGATCGAGGGACGTGGGAAGGCCGGTGACACAAAGTGGGTGCCCTTTTCATCGAGCGCCGATGCGCAACCCGACACTGCGGAGCTGATCGCAGATTCGGAGGCGATGGCGAAGGGCCGCCCCACCGAGATGCGATCCCGGCCGCGACCCACCGCGGGCCAGCGACCCGCTCCGCAGACCAACGAAGTCCTCGAACCAGGTCGACGCAAGCGTGCCTCGGCACGCACCACCGTGCTCACACCAGAGGTGCCCCAACCCGAAACCGAACCCCGTCCCAAGCCACGACGCTCGGGCATCACGGGTTGGGTCAGCAGTCGAACGGAGCTCGTTCGATTGAGTCCGATGGCAAACGGACTGGTCGTCCTTTTGCTGCTTACCACCATGCTGGTGGCGTTTGGTGCCGTGTTGCTGAACCCCTAATGGAGTGCCCGAATGAACCCTGTTGCCGCCTTTGCGATGTTGTCAGTGGGCCCTCACCATGGCTCTGATGTGCCGAGCGATACTGCGTCGCGCACCTGGCATGCGCTCGTCGAGGCCCGGAATGGCGCTTGGTCACTGCAGCCGGTCAAAGTCACCGTCGAGACCGTCCGCGACGAGATGGTCGACCCCAAAGAAGGCCCGTTCACGGGTCGTGAGGTCCGTGCGACCAAGGTTGAAGGGCAGATTCGGATACTGATTTCGGGTGATCTCACCCCAGGTCCCCTCCAAGTCGCCAACCCCAAGCCCACACGGCTTTGGCCCGGTCAACATCAGCGCCTGACCGTAGGCCAACACTGGATCGCCCTCTCGGCCTTCGGCACCGTTCCCAAACCCTCGGGGAGTTCCGGAGCATTCCTCCATTCGTTTGGCCTCTTGGCGACAACGGAAGGTGACCGGCGCAACCCCGTGACCCTTTTTGAGAACGCGGTGGACGATGCCCATCCCAGCGCCTGGTTCGTAGGCGACCTCGACCGCGACGGATTCCCAGACGTCATCGCTCAAACGTCGCCAAAATACAGTTTTTCCCAGACGACTTTGCTACTGTCGTCCCCATCGAACGGCAAGAGCCTTACCACGGTCGCGGTCTACGCTGAGTACGGGTGCTGATCGTTCACCCCATGTGGCGGCTTCTTGAGGGTCTCTGATCTTCCACCATGGTAAGGTTCCGCCGCCCCGGAGTCGTGGGAAGGTGCGGCATCGAACGGATGCGGGAGTTGGTTGGAGTTCTGACTGTGGATTGCACGGTCGAGGACCTCCTTCACCTCATGAATGAGCACCCGGACGCCGCGGAACTCCGAACGGTCATTCAACCCAATTTGGCCGTGCGAGAGCTGGCGTTTGCTCTTGTAGATGCAGTGGACAATCGGGGTGCCATCGAGGCGTTGCTGCAGGCCTTCGCGGTCATGCGTCCGTCGAGAACGTCACTCCTCATTGAGCTTGCCGAGGCGAATGGGTGGGAAGCGACCGCTGAGGCTCTCCGCCAAAGCAATCCCGTCACCCAAGAACCCGTTGGTTCGTGGCCAGGATGGACTTGGCTGTTTCGACCTGCCACCCGGCTGGCCTGGGGCCTTGGGCTGTTCGGAGCCCTCGTCTTGAGCCTCATCGTCTGGGCCGCGAGCCCTCTCGAGGGAATGTCGACGGCGGCCACTGCATATCTGTGGAACGGGCTGCGTCTCGACGGACATACCGAGCTTCACGACGATCTAATGGTGCGGAAGCTGCGGCTGGAAGACGCCGATCCGTGCGCGATCCGAGGGTGGGTGTTGGAAGAGATCCGGTCGCTAACGGAGCGGTCCGCGCGTGTCGTGGCCGCTCACATCAACCTCGACCCCACCCGAAACTGTGCCTTTCCCAGGCGGGCTCCGCTCCCTGTGGACGCCGCTTCGAAGACCGAGGTGGTGTTGGGCTCCGACCAGCCCCAAGGCGACGAAAGCACCACGTCGCGTAGGTCTCCGACGATCGACGTCCAATCGAGATCGGGGCAACCCCGCTTTGGCACCACGTGCTACGCCAATCGGCCTTGGGGCATCGTCGAGCTGACCGGCCTAGTGACGAAGCAAGCGCATCTGGATGCTCCGTTCACCACGATTTTACCTGGCTTCTCGCTCGCGGCCTTTCTTTCGACCGAAGAACCCACCGCCATCGAGGCCCAGACCACCCCAAGGGGCGATGAACTCATCACCCCGGGGGGCACAAGGCTTCCCGTCTTCACGTTGTTTGAGCGATTCCGAGCGGCCGATAGCTGCAAGGCGGAACCCGCGGGCTCGACCATCTGGCGCCTCGCGTTCGTCCCTTCGTCCGACGCCGCCCTGCATGATCCGACTCGCGATGTCGCAGAAACCGGGTCCCTCGAGGGCAAGATCGTCGTCATCGCAGAGGTCAGCGATGCTCTTACCCACGGTCGCCAGAACTACGAACGCCACCTCGATGCCCTCGACGCACTACTGGAGAGCCGCCTCCTCCGACGACCGTCGATGCCAACCGGCCTGGGCGCGTTGCTGTTGTCAGGACTTGGCGGCCTTGCCATCGCCATGAGCGTCTTACGACCCTGGCTCAAAGACGGGTTTGCCGCGCTCGGCATGGCTGGCATCTGGGTCCTTGGAACAGGCGTGCTGTACCTTTTTGCTCAACGCACGGTCCTCGGCATGTTCGATGGTCCCCTTGTCGCGGTCCTGACCTTCGTGTCCGCTCGACTCGTGCTCAGCTGGTCTATCCGCAAATGAAACCTCTGTTCTGGCTTACCTGCGCCCTGTTTCTCTTGAGCAGCTGCCGACGCGTCCATCGCGTGCTGACCCAATGCTCGGGCCAACCCGATGCCGAAACGTGTACGCGATGGCGCGGGGGCGAGGCGGACATCGAAATCAAGCGAGGAGATACCTCGGTCCCGCTCCGGGAAGGCCTGAAACTCCTGGATGGCGATACCATCACGGTCGGCGACGACCATGTCGTCATTCTGAGGTTTCGCCCTGGCGTTCAATTGGCGGTCATGCCGGGTTCACGCGTCTCGATTCGAAGCTTCCACCTCGAATTCGGCAAGGTGTTGATCCGCATTCGCGACTACATCCGGCGAAAGATGGGCGTTCGGTACGAAAGCTACGAAGCGGCACCTGACCGAACCGAGTTCTCGTGCGCCGTCGAGGAGGGGGGAGACTTCATCGTTGAAGTGCTCGAGGGCACGGTTCGAGTGACCGACGCCGACGCGGACGAGCTTCTCGCCAGCGTGCCCGCCGGGTCGCGAGTCGCGGTCGGCCGGACCATCCCCGACCCGAGCGCCATCACCGTGACCCCGGTGGACGCGGATGTGCTGCGACGCCAGACCCAAGCCTGGAACCGGATCGAATTGGCCGCCCATCCCGAGCGTCCCCGGCTGCTCGTGCCGGACGTGCAGGGACTGCAGAAGATCGACGCCATTGACGTCCTGGACCAGGCACGGCTCCGCAACGTCGAAGTGGATTGGGTGCCTGGCGCAGCCATTCTTACAGGCAAGGTGCTGAACCAGCGACCGTTGCCGGGCCAACGGGTGCGAAAGGGGCGCAACATTCGGCTCGAAGCCGTCTCGGAATCCATCACGATGCCCAGCCTCCTGCGACAACGACGACGAGAGGCCGAGGCCCAGCTTAAGGAACTCAAGCTCGTTCCGAGGGACAACGTCCGAGCAACGGTCACCTGCCGCGTGCCCTCGGGAACGGTGAGCCGTCAGCGTCCCGAGGTCGGCGAAACCGTGACGCGAGGCACCAAGGTACGGCTTTGGATCGAAGGTCCTTCGACCCGCGTGCCTCCCGTCGTTGACCAAGACCCAAAAGAAGCCCTCCGGCTCCTCACGAACGCGGGGCTGCAAGGCTCAACGAAAGACGTGGAGTCAACTGCGGTGAAGAAACGTACGGTAACGGCTTCGGACCCGCCGGTGAACACCTGCGTCAGCACCAGCCAGGCGGTGTCCCTAACCGTGGCCCTTCCGGCGCGAGAGGTTCCTCCGCTTTCAAGGCCGGCTCTCCCCGCAAAGGACGCCCAAGCCGAGTTGGAGAACCAGGGCTTCATCGTTTCTACCGCCATGCGGCCTGCGAATTGTGCAAGGTACCGAGGGCCTTCGGGTCGCGTTGCCCACACCATCCCTGAGGCTGGTGAATTGGTGCTGCTCGAGAGGCCGGTGGTTAGCCTGGCGCGATTTGCACCGAGCGCACGGGTACCCGAAATCATACGGACGCCCCCCGCGACCGCAAGGCGGCGTCTCGCAGGGGTTAAACTCCGATCCCGCGAAATCGAGGTCGAAGTGCGCCGGGACTATCAAGGTGGCAAGTACCACATCCCGCTGGTTCAAGGCTCCCAACCTGGCGAAGGGCGATGGGCTTGCCTCTCGGAACCGGTGGAAGTGACCATCGAAGTGCCGGTCTATCGGTTGCCTGACGTGGTTTCGTTAGGAGAGGCGGCGGCCCGGAGGCAGGTCGAGCAAGCGGGCTTCGTCGTCGAAGTCCAGTACGCGAAACCCCGGTGTGACAAAGGAAGAAACGCGGTCTGCGCCCAGACTCCGGCGGCAAACCAGGACTACGCACCCGGCACGAAGGTCACCCTCACCGTGAACCAAGTCATCCCGAGATAGCACCACACGTTACCGGTTGTTCATGCCAAAGAAGAGGTACCATCACGGCAATCTACGCGAAGCGCTCGTGCGGGCCGCGACGGAATTGGTCGAAGAAAGCGGTGCAGAAGCCTTCACGCTGGCTGCGGCAAGCCGCTCCGTCGGAGTCACCCACGCCGCGGCCTACAAGCACTTTGCCGACCGAACCGCGCTGCTTCATGCCGTCAGCAGTTACGGCATGCAGGCCTTCGGCGACGTCCTCCAGGCCGCGTTTGAGCAACACGACGACCCAGAGGCGCAGTACCTGGCGACGGGCCGTGCGGTGGTTTCGTTCGCATCGCGTCGCCCCCACCTCTATCGGCTGTCGTTCAGCAGCATCCGCCGCGACGATCTCACGACGCTCTCCGCTCCTCCTGAGGGTACCGCCTTGGCTCGCTTCATCGCCATGATCGAGGTCTGGCAGACGAAGGGCTGGCTCAAGGACGGCGACCCCTCGCATTGGGCCCTCGTGTTGTGGACGAGCGCCCATGGCCTCGCCATGCTCGTGGCAAGCGGTCGCCTCGATGTGAGTCCCACCGCTGCGCAGGAGCTGTCCGACGAGGTGCTACGGAGCGTCCACGCCGGCATCGGATGAACACACCGGGTCGGCATCGCGCCTCGTGGGGCGCAGGCGAGCCGTGGTCACCGCACCGGCCTCGGTGGGCACCACCTCGCAGGCGAACCGCTCATCGACACCATCGCCACGGTGCCCCCAGAGTTCGACCCGCACCTCCCCCTCGGGGAGGTTCGCGAGGAACGTTCGGCCATCCTGGTTCGTGCCCGAGCGACCGATGCCGGGAAACCCTTCCCCGCGGTTGAAGTACGCAACCACGAGATCGGTAAGTTCCGTGCCGTCGGGGCCAAACACCCGAGGTCGCAGGTTGGCAACAGGCGTTTCCGTACAATCCACACCTCGAATCACCGCCTTCGCAAGCGCATGGTCCGGCCGGCCCCGGGCGAAGCTGAAGATGGCCCGCATGCTGTCGTCGAACAAAGCATTGAGAAATCCCGCATCGTCGGGAGGGTGCACGGCTCCAACCTCGATCGTCGTCATGCGTCGATCCTCGGCGTCCGCGGGCTCCCCCACCACTCGATAGGCAAACCAGCCGCGAGGAACGGTCACATCGACAAGTCCGGCGCCGTCAGCCACGCGTTCCACACACGGGGGCCGGCACTCGTCGGTCACGTCTCCGTCGGCAAACAACTGCACCGTCGCACCGGCGTAGGTCTCCTCATCTGTGGGCCCACGAACCTCGTACGTCACGGTTACTTCCTCACCGGCCACAGGCGCCGAGATCTCGTCCAAACACGAATAGTCGCCTTCCACCGGGCCACCTCCACCGCCACAACCCACCAACGACCACCACAGCGTCCACATCATCACGTCCTCCATCGGGCAAGTTACGATACGTAACTTACGCGATGTTACTTTGCGATCCTTTAGGAAGGACGTCAACTCAAAGTTGGGCTGGAGGATGACAGGGAGGATTGAGTTCCGCTTTCGCCGCGGCAAGGGCAGCCGCTTTCTTGGCCCGTCCTTCTGCCGAAAGCCGATAGAAGAACCGCTTGATTCGCCAAAGGGGGCCCATCTGCCAACCTCGGATGATGCCGTAGTAGACAGGGCCATCCTTCAGGGTCACCAACCGCCGTTGGGTGCTCCGTCCATCCACATCGACCTTGTCGATCGAGACGGCATGCCACCCCTCCTGGGTGATTCCAAATGCATAGGTGCCACGTTCCATGTTTTCGATTCGAACTTGACCACGCGCATCGACGGCGAACGTCTGAACGTCCTCACCCTTTCGACACATGGCCACCTGGGCTTTGGTCTGTGGAAGCCCGAAGGTGTCGTCGACAATGGTCAGTTCGACAACACCAGAGGCGGAAGGCGTCGCCTCAGCCACGAGCGAGAACAGGAGAGCGGCGAAGATACGCATGTGAACTCCATGAACACATCCACCCCGCGTAGTGGCCGCCGTCCAATTCAAGTTCACCGCGCGTGGGTCACTCGCAGCGGGGAGTGGTCCGTTCGAGCGCAGCGATGAGCGCGTCCAGGCCTATGGATACTCCAGAGCACGAAGGTCTGAAAGGCCGATGGAGACCTCTGATCGAGCAAGACCACCAACGGCGAGCACGTCATCGGGCAGCGAACCCCATGCGGCGTACAAGCGCTCACCCAGGGCCATGGCGGCAGGCAGGTCGATCCCCGCCAGCTCGAAAAGGTGGTCTTCCGCCCGCGCCAAGTACCCCAGCCGATCCAGCACTCGCACGAGGCAACCCCGGACCTCTGCAGCCAATGCGAGGGCGTCGATGGCATCACAACTCACGGTGGCCGAGGTCCGGTAAGGGGCGAGCTTGGCCGGATCCGAGGTGCTGCCTCGATCGTAAAGCACGACTGCGCGCTGGTGGAGGTTCTCTCGGACGAAACGGTCGTCGAGCTGTTCCTCCGCCATTTCTGTCATCGTTTGGGCACCCTGCAACGTCGCAGAGTCCGAAGGGGTCCCCACCGCAAGGACACTCAAGATCATGGTCGCACTCATGAGGGCCAAAACGTTCGGAGACATAGAGCGTAGCTTGCCATCGGCAACCGCTTCCTCGTCCAGCTTCTGCTGTTGCGCTGGCCGCTGGCCGAACGTGGCCAGCCAATAAGCGAGGCCAGCCAAGCCTCGAATCAGATCCATCAAGTAATCACCTTGCACGGTCACCTCCACGCCCTTCATGGCCACGGGTCGCGAAACGGCAATCGGCCGAGGATCTGTTGATGGCTCGAATGTCAAACTCGGGGCGTCGACGGGCACGACGGAGGAGACTGCTGCCCGTAGCCCTCCTCGAGTCACCCGAATCCGCTAAACCGCGTGGTGAGGTCGTCGAGCACGGCCCGCACCGCCACCGGCAC
>JBCCQY010000020.1:0-77943 GCA_039208735.1 Myxococcota bacterium
ACGGGATGATTCTCAACGACTCGGACGCCACTATCGTGGAGGTTCGAACGTATACTATCGAGGCAAGCGCGGACCTTGCTCCGGAGGATTGCGAAGATCAACTCCGTGCGCCAGTCGAACCAGGTGGTAGCGGCGAAATTCGTTGGCCCGCGCTAAGAGACGGTGGAGGATGGGACATCGAAGTCGTTCTCGAACCTGGCGGATGCACCTACCGTGGTGCGGTTTGGCCGCACGAGGATTTCGTAGTTCCCGCAGGCGATGATCCCAAGCTTGCAGCTTGGTCTTCCGATTGCCTTTGTGAAGAGCTGTCGATCGGTAAGTAGCCATCCCCAGGCTGGAGTTTCTGATTTCAGTGCCTTGACACGACGCGAAGTGAGGGGATGTCACCGATCCCGACCTCGAGCGGATAACGGACCGAATTACGGCATCCTTCGTTAGGTCGTTGTACCGGCCGCAGAAGGCGTGGACGCCTTCGCCGCCGAGTCCATGGCTTGGGCTAGCCCCGGTGGTCGGTTCGGGAGGGAAGTCCCAACCTACCGGTCTTGGAGCACAAGCCAACCTTGCGGGGTCAGGTCCGCCAGCCGAAGGCCGCGGTTCGCGGGCATGGCTTCAGGCCATGACCCGATTCGGATGCCCGCTGCGGCCTGGGTGGTGAGCGCTCGATGGGCTTAAGTAGGGTCGGCCTGGGCCTTTACGTCGAGTCCAAGCTTGGTTTGTAGCCCAAAATTCAGCGCGACCGCGTAGTGGGGAAACCCGGGTCGCCGGGCAGTGAGCAAACAGACTTCTCCCGGTGCGGTTTCAAAGGCGGCGACGGGAACCTGGCCGCGACCGACCGGCTCGGTCACTTCGGATCCGAAGATTTCTTCGAGCTGGGCGAGGTTGGCTTCGCGAGATCGGGTGGGATTCGCCAGCACCACCAGTTGAACGTTCGATCCCTGCCGCGCAAGCAGATCGAGTTCCCAGCGAACGCCCTCGCTGTCGTTCGGACAGATCACCACCAACCGCGACGCGTCGACCAACGCAGTCACCACATCCTTCCATCCCTCTCCGGCATTCCGCACAAACACCCGAGCTGCGCCAAACGGTGGATGCGGGTCTCGGGGATCGCCAATGGCAATCACCGGACCGTAGGGCGAGGCGTGTTCGATCAAGAGTTCGTCGAGGGTTCGGGCGTTGGCGACACCCGGCGCCATGCGCACGGCGATGCCTCCGCCCCGAGCCCTTAGCCGCACTTGATCCTGGTCGAAGGCACGCAGAAAGACGATGGGGTTGCGGTCGTCCCATTCCTTGACCGCCTGGTACCGACGCGTGGCAAGGCGATTTGCGACACCCGTCACGAGGCGGCCAGCCCCGAGGAGCTGGAGCGCGAACCCGATGGCGACCGTGATGAGTATGGCGGTCTCACCACCACTGACCCCGTCTTCCGCCTGCTGCGCCAGGATGAGGGGCAAAAACAGCATGCCGAATGGACCGAGGCCCACCAGGGCTGCGAGGAGGTAGGTGCCGGCCAGCGTCTCCGTGCCGCGGCCAAAGGACGCCAAGAACGGGGGTAAGCCCAACATTCGTCGGAGGGTCACCCCATCGAAGCCTGTGGGCGGTCGCCACCCCTTAATCGCGTTCCAGGCATCGTCTTTGAGCATGAGCATGCGCCCGTAGAGGCGAAAGGCGGCCCAGCAGAAGGTGACGCTTAGCCATCCCGAGGCCACCATCAGCGCCCATACCCAGCGAGGGCGTCCAGTGTCCTCCGGTGCGATGAGGCCAGTCAGCGCAACCAGCGTAAAGAACGCCATGAAGGGCCCAAACCAAAAGCAGGTGAACACGACGTAGAACGCTTGCCCGGCCCGCGGAACCCGGTCTTGGACCTGGGCTACGATCATGGCGAGCCCCATCAGCGCGGCGAAGCCCACGAGTCCCAGGGCCACCGTGCCGGTCCAGATCGACGGCAGCAGCAGGACCCAGAGCACCATGATGCGGCCATCGTCGCTGAGCGTCGGCGCGACCACCATGAACGCGATCGTCAATGGTAGCCCCAGGGCCAAGGGGATGGTCCGGCTTGAGGTTTCGATCGATCGAAACAACCTCAGCCGAAGGTACGCCCGTGCCTCGGCGTTGATGGGTCGAACCGTCCACTGCATCAGAACCAGCCTCGTCTGTGGACCGCGTAGGCCTCATGAAACGCTTCGTCGCTCATCGTGAGGTACCGAACGCCCTCGGCAAAGCCGATGAGCCATGTGAACGGGGCGCCCAGCAGACAACTGCCGAACGTCAGCAGAAGCAGAACGCCCGCACCCCCGTATTGACCTACGATGAGCTTGTGAATCCCAAGTGCCCCTACCAGGATGCCGCACAGACCCGCGGCGACCCGCTTCCCGGCAAACTCCGACACCGTCCATGGTGGTTCGCTCACGTCGCTCTCCTCAAAACATCAGCCGAAGGCGTCGGACCACGCGCTCGGGATCGAACGGCACGCGTTGGGCGTCGTAGGACACGCCCTCTCCCCTGAGTTCGGATTCCTCGTTTGTAGTCAGGAGTGTGCGTCGCGTCAGAGCGCTATTCGCTCATTGTCTCGGTTGTAGAGATCACGAAAGGACGCTTGGCGTCTATCTTGGAGCCGATGATGACTGCTGTCGAATTGCCAGATGTGTTGCGTCTGCCTCGTGATCAATGGGCAGAGCATCCACACTATCCGAGTCAGGTCCTTTTGATGGGGTCGCATGAGCACTTTCGGCACACCAGTCGTTCGCTTGTTGAACGCGCGCGCAAAGGTGGGGACATGGCCGCCATCGGCTGGGTGTTTGCGGCCTGGAAGTCGGCGATGGCGGGGCACGAGCACTACGAAGAAGGCAAGCTGTACCCGTACCTCGAGGCGCGTTGGGGATTGTCGTGCGACGCCCTGCGGGCCGGCCATCACACGCTTTCCGAACTGGAAGCAGGGGTACATGCCGCCATCGAACGCGAGGACCGTGAGGCGCTTCACGCCACCTTAGGGGCTCATCATGACGCATTGATGGAGCACCTGGAGATCGAGGAAACCTTTGTCATTCCAGCGCTGCTTGCGCTTAGCCCCGATGAGTTTCGCCGCTACGCCAACAGCGGCATTCGTTCGTTGCTCGCCGACCTACATGAACGAGGCTGAACCTTCGTGACCCGGATGGCCCTTTCATTGAAATGGGTCACGCGAGCCTCGAGGGCACGTCCGCCTCTGCCGAGTTGAGCAATCCGTCCTGACCTTCGTCGTTCAACAATCGAGCGCTGTTGCCCACGACGAAGAACGCCCCGAGATTGTGGAGGATGGCGCCCCATAGCGGTGGGATGATGCCCAGACTCGCCAGGCCGACCATGACCACCGAAAAGCCGACGCCCACTGCGGCGTTGGTGGTGGTGGTCCACCGAGTTCGGTCGGCGAGCTGAACCATCTCGGGCAGTCGGCGCAGGTCTTCGGTCATCAAGGCCACGTCGGCTCCACCGAGGGCGACCTCGTTCATACGAGCGCCAATGGCAACGCCGACGTCCGCTCCCGACAAAGCCAACGCGTCGTTGACGCCATCACCGACCATCAACACCACCCGACCGGTGGCCTGCTCCTTTCGCACGATGTCGAGCTTGCCCTCTGGCAAGACTTCGGCCACCACTTCATCCACCCCGAGCTGGGCGCCGACCTCCGCCGCGACCTCCTGGCGGTCTCCGGTGAGCAAGACGGTTCGGTCGAGCCCCAGTTCACGCATCGCGGCTACGACCTCCGGGCCTTCCGGCCTCGGTTGGTCGTAAAGGTCGATTCGGGCGATCAGCGTGTCGTCCCTCGCGACCCAAGCGCCGCTCCCCTCGCCTTGTATGGTACCGGTCACGCCGAGGGCGCGAAGCCAGTCCAGGTTGCCGAGCCGGATGATGTGGTTGCCAAGTTGCGCCTCCACGCCTTTCCCAGCGTGTTCGGTGGTTTCTAAGGCGCGAGGGATCGTGAGGGCTTGGGCTTCCGCGGCCGCCACGACTGCGCGCGATACGGGATGCAGCGAGCCTTGACCCGCGGCCGCTGCGAGGCGTAGGGCTTCGTCGGGGGCCACGTCAGACACGCGAATCTGGCGCACCACTTGGCGCCCCAGCGTCACGGTGCCGGTCTTGTCGAGAATCAAGGTGTCGACGTGAGCGATGCGCTCGAGGAATGCGGCACTCTTGACCAAGATCGAGCGTCGGGTGGCCACCGTCATTGCGGCAACCATCGCGGCAGGGCCAGCGAGGACCAGCGCGGTGGGGGTGCTCACGACGAGGATGGCGATGGCACGTTCCACGTCTTCGGTCCAAAACCAGACGGTGGCGGCTATCGCAAGCACCACGGGAAGGTAGGCGGCGCCGTAGCGTTCAAGCAGACGTAGTGCGGGGGTCTTTGATGCTTCCACTTCCCGAAGCAAATCCACCACCCGACCGAGCACGGTGGCTTCGCCGACACGCTCCACAGAGACTTCGAGCAAACCGTCGAGATTGAGGGTACCCGCGAACACCGAGCTTCCCACCGTTACCGTCTCGTAGCGGGACTCGCCGGTCACTGGGGACTGGTCGACCGAGGACCGTCCGACCTGTACGGTGCCGTCGACGGGCAACAGGTCACCGGGTCTGACGACCACGACGTCGCCAACGCCAATCGCCGATAGCGCGACCTCCTCCTCCCCATCGTCGACCCGCCGACGAGCCGTGTGAGCCCGCAGCCCACGAATGCCTTCGATGGCCGCTTGGGCGCCGAGGGCACTTCGTTCCTCGAACAGTCGACCCACCTCGAGCAACACCGGCACGAGGGTGGCGGTGATGAATTGGCCGGACGCCATTGCCGCGAGAACCGCGAGTGCGACGAGCTGATCGGTATGGTCGAGGGCGGTCGGACGCGCCAGCCCCCGCGCTGCGCGAATCCACACCGGCGTGGCCACCACGATCGCGGCCAGCGCTTGCACGATCGCTGCGACTTGGGCCTGGCTCGGGGACCAGACCGCCATCCCTACCCCGACGGTAAGGAGTCCCAGGCCGACCAGGTCTGCGCCGAGGCGTACCGAGATTCGTCGGCCTTCCTCTGGAGTCAGGGGAACCTCGAGCAAAGTCGACCAGTTTGAAGAGGTGCTCATTTGACCGTGATCCGAAACCCGCTGTAGCGGGAGCCCACTGGGGGTGGAATGAACTGCACTTCACCGGCTCGTTGGAGGGACTTTCCGATCCGCTCACGGTACAGACGCTCGCGTGCGACGCGCGGATTCTGTTGGACTTCGAGCGCCAACGCGCGGAAGGCGTCGGCCTCCCCTCGAGCTGCCGCGGTCACCGATGCCGCATCGGCCTTCGCGTCGCTAATCAGCTTCTCGCGCCAGCTCTGGGCGGCAGGGAGCGTCTGCGCCTCGACCTCGCGGGCCTCCTGCAACAACGTTTCCGCGTAGATGGCCGCGCTCTGGACCTCTGCGAACTCGTCCTTCACCTGGGGCGGAGGGGAGAGATCGATCAGTTCGATGCTCACCAATGACAGCCCCACGCCGAGAGCATCGAGCCGGGTCTGCGCGGCTTCGAGGACGGTGTCGCCCAAGTCGGCTCGAGCGTCCGTCAGAACGGAGTCGACGTTGCGGGCGCCGATCGCCCGGCCCATTTCGTCGACCACGATCGTACCGAGGACCTCTTCGGGTTCCGTGACGCCGAACGTGTAGGCGACGGGGTCCTGAATCTGGTACCGGGCGATCATGGCCGCGTGGATGAGGTTGCGGTCGCCGGTCACCGCGTACCCGACCTTGCGCGGATCCACGCCGGGACCGTCTGACCGGATGTCCGTCGGGGAGGCCGGGTAGTGCAGGTTGCGAAGCTCCACCTCGAACACCTTACGGACAGGGACTCGAATCACCTCTCCGAGGGGGCGTGGGGGCACCATCAATAGGCCTGGCTCATGCACCGCCTGGGCCGTGCCAGCGTTGACCAGGGCCCCGAAACGAAGGATGAGCGCCACCTCGTCGGCGCGGACGATGGTGATGCCTGACACCAGCCATGCCGAGAACAACAAGCCCAGCCAGACCGGAAGCAGACGAAAGAGCCGGTTGGCGATGGGCTCAAGCGGCGCCATCAACCGTTGAAACTCCGTCGGGGAGCCGCGGCGCCTCATTGGGAACGTTCCAACAGTCGGAAGGGTTCACTGTCGGTCCGCAGGATGACCGTCGTCTGGTCTCCGACGACCTCGTCGATCGTCTCGAGGGAACGGAGAAACCGGTAGAGTTCAGGGTCGACGTTGTGGGCTTCGGCGTAGATTCGAGCGGCCTCGGCTTCGGCTTGGCCCTGGATCTTGGCCGCCTCCTCGGCCCCTTCCGCTCGTATGCGAGCGGCTTCCAAGTTGGCCGCCGACTTGATCTCGGCCGCCCGTCGTTCGCCCTCGGCCGTAAACTCGGCGGCGAACTGGCGGCGTTCGGCACGCATCTGTTCGAACACACTCGCCGTGTTTTCTTCAGGCAGCGATACCCGTTCGAATGCCACACGTTCAATCGTGACGCCGTAGCGCTCGGATGCGAGGCCCACCGTCTTATCGAGGAGTTCGTCTTGGATGGTGTCAAGCCGCAAGGTAGCCGGATCGGTCGAGACAATGGCCGAAAGATCGTAGCGACCCAGTACACCGATCGCTGCGTTCGTAATCAGGCCGTCGAGCTTAACTTCGGCAGATTCCACCGAACCAACCGCTTGGTGGAACAGCAGCGGGTCCGTGACTTTCCACACCGCATACGACAGCATCACAATGTTCTTCTTGTCGCGCGTGAGCATTTCGCTGTAGCCGCCTCGAAACACTCGACGTCGGAGGTCGATGGGGACCGCTTCATCGATGGGCCATGGAAGCTTCCAGTGCAGCCCCGCGTCCTGCATCACCGCCAAGGGGCGGCCCACCCGGGTCACGAGTGCGGCTTGGCCTTCTCGTACAACAAATGTGGTCGCGGACAACACGAGGACGAGCACGGCCACGATTCCTACGAAGAGCCTCACGCGATGAGGCCACCCGGTCACCTGAGCATCCACAACTCGCCTCCCTGAGCTTCGAATCGCCGGTCCAAAATAGTGAGTTCGCGAAACGCTAGATTTGCCTGGAGAGTCTGCATCCGGCGTCGGTACCGAAACAACGCTGGAGCGGCCCGATACCGATCGACCAATGCCCGAAACGCCTCCGCTTCGCCGATGGCTTCGGCCAGACGGGTTGCTTCGGCCGCTCGAGCCTCATCAACGGCGAGTTGGGCGTTCGCTTTTGCTTTGGGCACGCGTTGCAGTCGCTCCGCCTGGGCCCGGATCACAGAAGTCTTCTGCTTGATTTGGGCGCTAACCACGGCTTGGTAGTCCAAAGCAACCGCAAACGGAGGATGAAGACCCTTCAGCGTAAAGGACACCGGTTCGAGGCCAAGGTCGAGTTCGGTGGCGCGTTTGCGGATATCCGCCACCACCTCGTCTGCGAACACGGACAAGTTTTCAGAAAGCACGGCGTCGAGGGACCGCCCCACCGTGCGGCGGGTGAGAGCCTCGTAAGCGGCCGCCCGCAGTCCTTCCTCGGGGTTCTGCGCTCCGTAGAGGTACGTGTAGGGGTCCGAGACGCGGTAGTGGAGCAAACCATCCAGCGTGACCAGGTCGCGGCCATTGCCGAGGAGCAAGGTGTATTCTTCGTCGGCGTGCATCCGGGCCCAAAGCGTATTCTCCGGGCCCTCGTGGTGCTCCTCACCCTCTTCTTCTTCTTCTTCCTCTTCGCCGTGCTCGGCTCCGATCATCATCGTGATGACCCGACGGACGGGCACGCGTCGCAGTCTGTCGAGCGGCCACGGCGCAACGACATGTAGGCCCGGTCCCAGGGGTTGAACCGATACGGGCTGACCGAGGCGCTCGTGGATGGCGACTTCTTCTGGTCCCACCTGGACGAGGCCGGTGCATAGCCATCCCAGCACCGCCACGCCGACCGCCATGGGCTCGACCGCGGCGCGTAGGAATTGGATGGCCCAAGTGGTGCGCAGATCGACGCCGAGGTTCATCTGCACCGCATCGCCCACGCTTGCGAGGGGGTTCCAGCGGCGAAAGAACCAACGCAGGACAAGGGGATCGATGCCGCGCAGTGGGGCGGTTGGCGGATTCAGTTGCCATGAATTCACCAGGATTTCGACACCCATGCCCACCACGAGCAAATGCATGATCCGCGCAACGGTATTGACCGCCCACGGTTGGGCCCAGCCGGCCATCTCGAGTACGGCTTCGACCGCCACGAGGCCCACCGCCCATAAGGTGAGGCGCGTCCAACGCTGGAGTGCTTCGCCCTCCGGTAATTCGTCGGTGCCCGCTGCATATCGGCCACCGACGTACGCGGCCAAGCCGCCCACCCCAATGAGGAGCCACCATGGTCCCGGGAGCGCCCCGTTCGAAAGCGGGGGGGTCAACAGGCCCCATAGACCACCGAGAATCGCGACAAAGCCTGACCAAGCCTCGAGTGAACTCGCGAGGCCCTTGGGGCGTTCCGGATCGTCGGCGGCGTGGGACACGGCGGCCGTCACGCGCGCAAGGGCGAACGTATGAAGTGCCGCGACGAGACCCACGAGCGCCCATGTCGGCCGCACGAACGACAGCCCTAGCAACAGTCCGGTTAGCGCAAGGGCCCCCAACGGAAACCCGAGCAGGGTGAGGATGCCGCGTAGACCAAGAGGGAGCGGGGTCATGGCGCGCCGCCTTTACCGATGGCCAACGGATAGCCTTGCGCTGCCCAGTGCAAGACGCCCTCATCAAGGATTCGGGCTGCCGCAAAACCGTGCTCCTTCAGGGCGTCGACGACCCTTCCGGATGCCGCGTGCGGGCAGGCGCAGTAGGCAACGATGGGCGTGCCATCTGTAGGAAGATGCTGTCGAATCGCATCGACGCCATCGTAAAACGGAACCGGAAGCGCTCCTGGAAGGTGGGAGCGTTGCCAGTCGGACATGGGGCGCGCGTCTAGGAGCACAATTCGTTCTCCCCGTTTGAGGGCCAAGGCCACGCTCGCGGCGCTGACAAAGCGATCCTCGCGGTGGTCGAGTTGGGCTGGCGGGGCATTGGGATGAAGCACGGCATCCGCGGGTTCCGGAGGGCGCACGCGAACGGGGGGTGGCGCGTCCCATCCCACGGACCGCGAGCGTAGGAATGCGACTACCCCGTTGACTTCGTCTTCGCTCAAACGGTCGGCGAACCCAAGCATCGGCGTTCCGCTCCGGCCATGAACGACCGTATGTCGGATGAACGTGTCGCTCGCGGTTGCGAGAAATACTTGGTTGGCCAGGGCCGTTCCCGTGCCACCGGCTCCGTCTTCCCCATGGCAAGCGGCGCAATGCGATTGGTAGACGGCGGCGCCGAGTTCTGGATTGCCCTCGATCGTGGCGTCCTCGACGGGTTCGCGCGGCACGTCTGACGCATCGAGGAGCCACTCGTACAACGTCCGTTGGTTGTCCTGCGTCAACGGGCCGCCCTGTTGCTCGGCGAAAGCCGCCATGGCGGTCCCAGGTCGACCATAAGAAATGGCTGTCCACAAGTACCCTTGAGGTGCGGCCCCCAACAGTTCGGGAGAGCGCAACGAGGGTGCGTAGTCGGCCGCATATCCCTCGCGGTCTTCGCCGTGACAGAGGGCGCAATAGCGGGCGTAGAGTCGTGCTCCTTCCTCGATGACTGGCGCTTCGGAAGGATTGGCCAGTTGAGGGGGTTTGTTGCACGCTCCGGCCAATAAGCACAGGAAGCTCAACAAGAACGGCTTCATAAGCCCTTCGTCAGTCATTTGGTTGAGGCCAGGGGAACGGGTGAGGCAACTCACCCCGTCGGTCGGGGTTTGCAAGCTCGTCTTCGTCGAGCAGGCAGCCTTCGAGGCGATTGCGAAGCGTGGATGCGTCATTATCGAGGCAGACAAATGCGATCTCTTGGGTCCGGTCTCCGTAGGCCGGGTACCACCCTTTGAACGTCCTGGTGTGACCTCCGACGGTGTCCAGGTTGCCCCGTGCCGTGACGGGCAGCTGCGACATCGACCCTCCTCGCGAACGAACTAGTGTCGCCGAGGTTCAAACGCAACCCAGTTGCATTTGCCGTTGCGGATCACCATCGCAGCGAGCAGGAAGCACTCCTGGGCGGAGCGAGGCACGAGCTTCGGCCCGGGTCGAGCGGAGTCGATGTCCATGGCACGGAGGGCTGCGCTTCTGTCCAGTTCAACGCTCCCCTTTCCGACCCTACCACCGTGTGGAATCGCTTGAGCGAGGTGTTCCATTTCCTATCGATGTATAGTAAGATGTTTGGACACACGGAAAAGCGGAGGAACCATGGCTCCACGGAACGGGTGGTTTGGGCTGCTGCTCGTCGTGCTCGCGCTCTCGGCGTGCCGCCGTAACGAGGCGGCCGACGGACGAACATGGTGGGAGCGTCCGGGGCTCGGCATCATGTACATGACGGAGTGGCGGGAGGGCTGGGGTTGGGCTCGTAACTTCGATGATTTCAACGCCAGTATTTCGGATGACGAGGGCAACCTGGACTTCCAGGGTCCGTTCCCTCAGACCGACGATTGGGTGGCTCTTAGCCGTGATCTCAAGATTGACTATCACTTGATTTGGGCGAAGTGGCACGATGGCATCTGCTACTGGGACACCGAACAGACGGACTGGAAGACCGAGGTCGACTATATGGCTCCCTTCGCCAAGAAGAGCCGCCGAGCCCGCATCCCCTTCATGTTCTACTACTCGACGATCTTCGACCATAATCCCCAGTTTGACGACATCCAACCAAGTCCGAATACCTGGTCGGTGATCCTCAGTACTGAACAGCCAATCTACGAGGACTATCTGCGGGCCCAGTTTGCGGAACTCGTAGAGACCTACGAGCCAGATGGCCTATGGTTGGATTGGTACTCGGCGGACCGCTCGACTTCGGTGAGTATCGAGTGGTTTGAGGACAATGCACCGGACACCCTGCTGACGTTCAACCAATCGAGCTATCAGGCCTCAGAGTCTGCAGACCTGTTGTCGTTTACCTCCGGGGAGTCGCACTATGTTCGCCGTCCCGAAGCGGGCGTTGAAGACTTGGTGGGCGTTCTGTACGGGGGGGCGTGGGAGCAAGCCAATCGCAATCGTGCGGAGTTCGACCACCCTTGGGAGTTGGTCGGTCCGTTGGGCGAGTTTTGGCAAACTCCGGAGATTCGGAGTGACCGCGACGAACTCGTTCGGATCGTTGCGATCACCTTGGCCAGTGGGGGACGCTACGCCATGGGCGCGATCGCGCAAGCCGACGGCAGCATTCGCCCCGAT
The DNA here is from genome assembly GCA_039208735.1 of Myxococcota bacterium. GTDB lineage: Bacteria > Myxococcota_A > UBA796 > UBA796 > DRPG01. The sequence goes on from JBCCQY010000020.1 coordinate 11,268, forward strand.
CATGTAGAGCAAGCCCGTTGGGTGGCGGATTGGTACGAACCCCGACGCGATCTGTTCCAACCCGCGCGAGCGTTGCCGTACCCAGGAGATCGCCCGCCTGGGGTCGACGTACCGAAAGGCTATCAGGCGATCGCGAGCCAGCTTGGCGCCGACACGTTGCTCCACGTCATCAACATGGACGGCCAGTCCGGACCGGTTCTCCTGACGCTCGATGCGGACCGATGGGGGACTGGCGAAGGGCTGTACCTCGAGCCCCAACACACCTCGGTGACCGCAGAACAGATGGATGGTCAGCTCCGGTTGACCCTCGATCCTGCGGAACGGGTCGACACCATCGTTCGGGTCGAAGGCTTGACCTTGGATCCAGCTACGTTTGAGGCCCCTGACGGGAATGACGGTTGGATCCCCGATCCCAAATCCGTCACGACCTGCATCGATGGGACGGGTCCGTACGGTCCCATCTGCCCGGAAATTGCGTCTTGCACTTGTTCAGCGTGTGCCCAGGAGCTGGAGGAGTGTGAGACCGATGCGGCTTGTGTAGCCATCGTGCGTTGCGCGCTCGAAACCAATTGCCGAGGTGCGCTTTGCTACGCGGCCGACACCTGCCAAGCGGTCATCGATGAGCATGGAGGACTCACGAGTCCCTCGCTTATCCAGGCCGCCGCGGTGTCGACCTGTAGTGATGAGGCCTGCGGCATCTGCGATGAACCCTGATTGGAGGCTGCAGGATGCGATGGACATTCCAAGGGCCGATGCTCTCCGCCCTTTTTGCTTGCGCTGGGGAGGTGGAACCGGCGGACATCGAGGTCAATCCGTTTGCGGCGGACACGAGCCCCATCTACGAAGCGGCTTCGGCCTGGCTTTGTCACCCGGACCTTGAGGGCCCTGCGGATGCGTGTGCCGCCAACCTGGATACCACCGTCGTCTATGCGGATGCAAGCATCGAGATCGTGCCGTTTGAGCGGGACCCATCCCCCACCATTGACTGCTTTTACGTCTACCCCACCATCAGTCTTGATTTGCAGGGCAATAGCGACCTTACGCCGGGTGAGGAGGAGTTCTTCGTCATTGCCACCCAGGCCGCTCGTTACGGCGCGGCATGCCAGGTCTTTGCGCCTGTCTACCCGCAGACGACCCTCGCTGCGTTGGAGCTGGGCATCGGAGATCCAGATCCCGACGTCGCCTACGCGGGGGTGGCCGAAGCATTCCGACACTATCTCGCCCAGGACAATGAGGGTCGCGGCTTCCTTTTGGTGGGACACTCTCAGGGCGCTGAACACCTTACGCGGCTCGTTCGAGAGGTCATTGAGCCCGAACCCTACGCACAGCGGCGGATGGTGGCGGCGCATCTGCTGGGTGCGTCGGTCGACGTGCCGGTGGGCGCCGTCGTTGGGGCGGCGCTGAAGGAAACCCCTCTTTGCTCGAACACCGATCCGACCGGATGCGTTGTCACCTACGCCAGTTTCCGCGCCAACGCGCCGCCGGTGGCGGGTGACCCCTTTGGCGCTTCGACATCGCCTGGCACCGTGCCGGGGTGTGTCAACCCGGCTTCCCTCTCGGGTGAGGCGGGTGAACTCCTCAACCACTCAACGACCATCACACTGCCTGCCTTCGCGATGGAACTTGGGCAGCCCCCAAGCCCGTTCTCCGACCCCGATGCCCATCCGCCTATCACCACCCCGTTCGTACAAATGCCGGGCTTGTTGTCGGCCAGGTGTGTCAGCGACGAGGTGCGGTCGTACCTGGCCATCGAAGTCCTTGCCGATCCGCTTGACCCCAGAGCCGACGACATCGGTGGGGATTCCGATGAGGGATGGGGCCTCCATCTTGGCGACGTCGCGTTGGCGCAGGGAAATCTCGTACAGCTTGCGCTGGAACAGGGAAAGCAGTGGAGGAGTGCTCATCGACTGTGATCAGACTCGCGCAAGCGTTGCTTGCTGCTGATCTACCTATGGGCCTATATTAATATAGGACTTTAGCAGAATCGGAGTCATGAAGATGAGGGACCTGAGGGATCGAGTAGCGGTCGTGACCGGTGCGGGATCGGGCCTAGGCCGTGCACTGGCCTTGCGCCTCGCCGAGGAGGGATGTCACCTTGCACTTACCGACGTCGTGGCTGAGCGGCTCGCCGATGTGGCTCAACAGGTCGAGGGGTTGGGATGTCGAGCCACCACGCACGTTTTCGATGTCGCGAAGCGAGGTGCCTGGCCCGACGTAGTGGCCGATGTACGGTCTGCCCACGGTGGCGTTCAGCTCTTGATCAACAACGCTGGGGTGTCGCTTGCCGGTCCGTTCTCTTCGTGTTCCCTCGATGACCTGGAGTGGCAGCTTGGCATCAACCTCTATGGAGTGCTCTACGGCTGCCATGCCTTCCTTCCTCATCTCCTTCAACAACAAGAAGCTCGAATCGTCAATGTCTCGAGCATCTTCGGCATCGTCAGCGTGCCGGACAACAGCGCCTATTGCATGGCAAAGCACGCGGTGAGGTCACTTAGCGAGTCGTTGTGGCTCGAACTGGCGGACACGTCGGTAGGCGTCACGTGGGTGCATCCCGGAGCCATCGCAACTCGCATTGTCGAGGATGGTCGAAGATCGGGGGCTCGCATGACCAAAGAGGCTTCGCGGCAGCTGATCGCCTCTGGGTGGTCTCCGGATCGCGCCGCTAACGTAATCGTGGCTGGCATTCGACGAGGTCGCCGACGGATCATTGTGGGCCCGGGAGCATCGCGCCTTGCGATGCTGCAGCAGTTCTTTCCGGTTGGCTACCTCGACACCGTTCTTCGGACGTGGCGCGGAAGATTTACCGCCACCTCTTGACGTCGCGGTTCGGTGCCTCTACCATCGCAAAGCTTATCGATATATAGGTTTGGGTGTTTACCTCTTCGAGCTGCATGCGCTGGCTGGAGGAGCGTCCACAAGGAGGTTGCGATGGATTCGTTGCGTACGACTCGTCGGCAAGGGGGTCAACCGATGACTCTGACTGCGCTCACGGCACTGTTGGGCTGCCTGCTGGGGCCAGTGGGGGCGCAGGCCCAGACCTACCGCACGGACGTGGAGTTGGGGAATCCGGTTGAGGTCACGGCCGGCGACGTGACCCTGCGGGTCGACGCGGGCTCCTGGGTGGGGTGGGCCACCTACGACATTCACTACTTTCGGGCCACCTGCACGGAGGGAAACCAGGACTGCTCGGATAAGGTGGATTGGTCGACGACCTACGGGCACTTCGAGCACGTGAGGACCGCCGCAAACGATGGCCTTGAACTCACCGAGCTTCGGGTCTACTCGCCAGTCTACCGTCCACAGAACCGGTTCAATCGGTCCGTCGTCATGTGGTCCTCGGATTTGGACGCACGCAGAGATCGTCAGGCGGTAAAGAACAACCCCACCACGGGAGTGCTGACGCTGTCGTATCGGGGTGTATCGATCGAGGTACCGCTTACGGCGTACTCGATCCTCGATGAAGACAATCCGCTTCCGGTCGCTTGGAATCAACCGGCGAACTTGAAGACGCTCTTCGGCGTGGGCTTCGGGGACCCGGGTTCCGATAGCTACCTGGGATTGACCGAATTCATCCAGGGCGACTACCTGAATGACTTGACCTACCAGCAGGGCCAACTGCAGGCCATGAAGTCCGTGTCAGACCGATTGAAGGCCGAGATTATTGCTTGGCATCAGGGAAATCAAGAGCCCTACATCCTTCCCGAAAGCGTCTTTGACTACACCAAGCCGGCCACCGCCCGCCCCTCGTTCACCTCACGCTCGTTGTCGGGGCCGCGCCAACGGTGGAAACTCGTCCGTTGGACGGACGTGGATGCCGAATCGATGGCTCGGGCGCTTGAGACGCGTCCCGCCGACCCCTATGAGAACGTGCGCCAAGTGGGGGGACGCGGTCTCTTCCCCGACGCGAATGCGACCTACATTCGCTACAATTATGTCGCGCCGTTCGACTCGACCCTGATTATCAAGGGCCAGTTCCCACACGCGCGATTCATGAGTTTCGAGAATAGCCAGCCCCCCATTCCCTCGCAGCCCACGGGAACTGCGGGCTCCGGTGGACCGGAGGTGCCGATTACCGACGCGGACATTTTGCCCGACCCTGGAAGCATCAACCCGTTTGTGGCGGGTGCAGACCGGACGGCCACCCAGCGCGACTACACCGTCGCGTTCCACCATCCGCTGACGATGATCACGGATGCCAGCGGTAATCTCGTGGATGATCCACGAAAGGGCATCGATCTGAACGAGCAAAACTGCCCGGGTTCGTTTCAGGAGAGCCGTCCGGCGTATCGGTGCCACGAGCCTGCCCTTTTCATGCCGGGGATTCCGCGGTCGAACGTGCGCATTGCAGGGAACATGCGTACGGGAGGTGGCATGACGGATGGGGAGCTTCTTCCTGCTTAGTTGTGGCTCCGCTATTATGCGCCCGATGCACCTACTGGCGTCGTTAACTACGATCCCTACGGTGGCGTGGAGATTCCCATCGCCTACTTTGAGGCCACCTGGAACGGACAGACGTACCGTTGGGGGCTTGAGCTGGTTCGGGGGCCCGGTTCGGCCATCAATGCAGAGGATGACGGCGAACAACGGGACCGAATCGTGCGTTTTCTCTCGTCCCCGGTGTCACCCAACGATCCTCCTCTGACTGTGACGCCGGCTTCTGTTGGCGCGGGCAGTGCCGTTGGTTTCACGAAAGGCTTTCACATTCCGCGGGCGTTCGCGGTGGCGGCGGCGAAGGTTGCCGAAGCTCAGGGGGGCTTGCTCGCCTTGCTTCTGACCGACGAGAGCCTGCGAACCATCGACGCGAAGGCTTTCGGCAAGGGGTACGCGAAGCTCAACGGAAAGAAGAAGTTGGGGGGAAATGCGACCGGAGGGGTGTTGCCCGTGGCAGGGCCCGGAACGTACGAGTCGCACTCGACGGCCTCGAATTCGATCCACTACACGGGCCGTACAATGGCGGTGGAGCAAGGCTACGTGGTCGTCGTGACGGGTCGAGCCCCGACCACGCCGACGACCCTAGGCGGTGATGCGACCATGGGGGCGGGCACTGACATGCGCTACTGGTCGTTCACGCACTACTGCACAGGCCCTGTGCTGGACGATGCCACCACCATCTTGCGGACGTCACCCTTCAGCGGGTTGAACTGTGGCTCGTTGCAAGACGAGCAAGTCACGACCGTGAGCCGAGGCGATGAGGAATGGTACGCCATCGTCTTGTCCCAGCCCGAGGATCGGCCGAGCCTGGCCACCAGGGGACGAGGATTCACCTGGCAAGATTGGGGCCCGACGCCCGTGCAGCCTACCGGCTTCCGATGGATGGCGATTGGCGAGCGCCCGGGCGTAGACCAGCCTGGTGAGGCGTGGGCGAATTACGGCACGCTCGGTGACACAGTGGCCAACAGTAGCGTGATTGTGCCAGACATTGAGAACCTTCCCTTCGTCACCTCATTTGGCGAGGGCAGCTGTGGCAATGATTGGCGGGAATTGTGCGCGAAAAGCGCCGATCCTTTGGCACCGCGTGGGTATCAGGACCTCGACACCAGCTGGAGCGCCCGCACGCGGACCGATGAAAATGATGCGTTCACCTTTATCGGCAAGAATGAGCGCACGGAGTCCGTAATGAAGGACTACCATCCCGAGTATCACTATCTGACGAAAGAGCAGTTTGATGCTTTATCGTCTGCGGAGCGTCGTCCATGGGACTTTGGTGGTGGACAGTATAAGACGGGGTGGTAACCAGCTTGCCGTCGCTGAGCGACGGCAAGCTGGCCCGCGTAGGCCTGCAGGCGCAGAGCGCCGAAGGCCAGCGGGTGTCCGTCCTTTGCACACCTTTGGTGCGGAGCGACGGCAAGCTGGCCCGCGTAGGCCTGCAGGCGCAGAGCGCCGAAGGCCAGCGGGTGTCCGTCCTTTGCACACCTTTGGTGCGGAGCGACGGCAAGCTGGCCCGCGTAGGTCTGCCGGCGCAGAGCGCCGAAGGCCAGCGGGTGTCCGTCCTTTGCACACCTTTGGTGCAGAGCGACGGCAAGCTGGCCCACGAGGTCTGCCGGCGCAGAGCGCCGGAGGCCAGCGGGTGTCTAAACAAATCTGATCAAAACTAAAAATAAGGCATTTGGAGGACCCATGGTTCGATGGTCGGTCCTAGGGACCCTGGTTGCGTGTGCTCCCCCTGACGCGGAAGACGTGCCCGCCGAAATCGGCGAGGCTACCGAGTTTCTGTTTGCGCACTTGGATGATGAGGATCCGACGGCCATCCAGCGGGTCATTGCGGAAACCGTCCTGCCGTTTGTCCTCCAGAAGCTCGACGCCATTGACGATCCGTCCGATCCGATGGATCCCGGCTACTACACCGATCTGCAGCCCTTGCCTGAAGGGAGCTTGGGTGACCTGTCGATGCCCGAGGGCACGACCTCGGCGGATCAGCGCGTTCCCGTGGCTCGGGTTCGGAGAACCACGAACCGCGCGGCGGACTTTCGGGAGTTGGCGGCGGTTACGGACCGCACGTGCATTGAGTCCGAGACGACGCATTGGGCGGAGCGGTCGTTTCTGACGGACGCGGATTGCTATGCTCGAGGGGATTGCGATTGGCTGTCCGCCGTCCAGCCCACCTTGAAGGTCAACCCGTTGGCGTCCATTTGGTACGACCAACATCTCGAACAACGCGAGCTGCAAGTCGAGGTGGATGGTGCATCATTCGATGCGACGTTGGCCCGTAGTTTTCTGACCGAGCGTTGGTTTTCGCGCAATGGAAACAACCAATGGGATCAGCTTTGGACGTTGGACGTAACGGTCGACCGGCCTGACGGGGCCGTGACCTGGAACGCCTACTGGAGTGCGCTGCAAGTCACCTTGCTTAGCGATGCCATTTTGGCATCGAGCATTCGTGCAGGGATGGTCGAGGCGGGGGCGTGGGCGGATCATTTTGTCGAGCAAGGGGTCGCCCATCCTGACTGCCCTCATGAGCGAGGACAGCCGATGCCGGAACGGTGGTCCAATGAACCGGGGTAACGGCAGGCTTCGTAGCCTCATCGTGGAGCAGGGGCCCGGTCAGGACCTTCGAGAGGACGATGTCGTTAAGGCCTTGACCGGAGCCACGTGATGGTGTCCCGCAACGTGGTGTCCCCATCGGGCGGGCTCCACCCTAGGCGATCGGCGAAGCGCGTCCGAAGACCCCACCAGTGGCGTCCCATTTCAACGAGCACGGGATCGGGAATCCCGATGGGCAGCGCCAATCGGCGCTGGACCCGGGCGGCGGTGTGCACGACACGCCAGGGCAAGACCCATTGGGGGGCTCGAACCCCGCCGATGCGAGCGATGCGATCGGCGAACTCCCGAAGCGAACAGGCCGTCCCCGGGAGGTGAACGACCGGGGGTGGAGCGGGGTCTGAGGCCAGGGTGACGAGGGCCTCCGCTGCCGCCCGGACGTCGACCCAGTGCACGCCACCTTCCACCAGGGCCGGAAGTCGTCCGTCCAAGATTCGGGTCACGTGGCGAGCGGAGCGGCCCGTCGGATCGTCGGGCCCCAGCAGAATCGGGGGTCGAACGATGATCAAGGGCACGCCAAGCTCGTCGGCCCGAGCGCGCGCCTGCCGTTCGGCCCTCACCTTCGACGCATAGTAGGGCCAATGCTGGACGCGGTGCCAGACGTAGGGGCTTTGTTCATCCGCCCAACCGTCGGGGTCGTCGAACACCCCGACCGTGCCCGAGGTGCTCACGAACACGACCCGCGCTCCGAGACGCGCCGCAAGTTCGACGATGGCTACCGTGCCGTCGACGTTCACGCGGTGGGTTTCCTGGGCCTGGCCTCGGGAATGGTCGACCTTGGCGGCAAGATGCAGGATGGTGTCCACGCCATCGAGCTTGGGATGCCCGGCCCAGGCTTGTGGACGCTCGATCGCGCCCGGAATCTGAAACACGCCGTCTACAGGTTCCGGACGACGGCACAATCCCACGAGCTGGGTGTCCGGAACGCGTCGTTGCAACGCCCGGACCGTGTGTCGACCAAGCAATCCGGTGACGCCGGTGATCAACACTCGGTTCATTTGGCGGCATCTTCCGGAGAGAACATCGATACGCTCGCTCGATCCGCCTTGGGATGAAGGACCCCGTCGCGTTGCTCGAGATTGCCACGGGCGATCATCCAATCGATGGCGGCGTTGACTTCGTCGGGCCAAGCATTGCTGGCGAGCCGCACCACGTTTTGGCGTTCGATGGGTCCCTGCATGACGATGGCTTCGGTCTGGCTCCAGTCGTCGACCACGGAGCGTGCGAGGGCTCGTGCGGCTTCGCGCATGGTGGGATCGACATCGATGGGAGCGTTGGTGGACGCACTGAACGACGTGCGACGTAGATGATCCGCAATGGCCGGATGAGAGTCCGCCATCGCAGCAAGTTCACGCGCCGCGTGGTGCTGCCAATGGGGCCGCATCCAGCGCTCCTCGGCGTCGCTGACGGTCGCGGTGGTGGAGGATTCCAGCACATGCGCGCCGCGGGCTTCGAGACTTCGGCGAAGCGCCGCCGCAGAGACCCCTGACCGCTTCTCGAACGCGTCGAGGTGGTAGGTCGTGGTGACCATAGCTTGTTGCTGGCGTTCTTGGGTTTGGGCCACGACCTCGGCCACGTCCGACTCGACGTCGAGTCGCAGTGGCTCCCCGGCGGCAAGGTGCATGCGGCCTAGATCGACGTCGCCGCGGTAGGCCTTTTTGAGCCAGCCGCCCAACCCCTGCAGCGTCATGGCTTCCTTGTCTCCACCACGCAATTCCTGTAGCAGCGGTCCCGCGTCGGGAATGCGGTCGTACGAAAGGGCAAGCGGCAGCACCATGAACGGCTCCCGCGTGGCCTGGAGGCTTCGCAAGACCCCACGACGAGCCTTTAGGAAAGCCCCACTGCGGCTGCGTTGTCCTTCGATGAAGACCTGAATGACCGGGTTGCGGGCCACCTGCTCGGCAATCATCCGGGTGAGGTTGGCGTCGGCCGCACCCTGACCGCGGTGGAGATAGAACGCCCCCATGTTGGCAAACGCCGTTCCCAAAATGGGAATGCGGGAGAATGCAGCCGCCGCTGCGATGGCGGGCAGCGGCAGATGGACTTCGGGCAGCGCGTGCAAGGCGTAGCTGATGAGGAGAAAGTCGACGTAGCTTCTATGATTGGGGCAAATCAGGATGTTGCTTTCGGGCGGAATGGCTTCGATCGCGGCTTCAAGGCTGTCCACATCGACGGTGGCTTGTTCCACGCATTGACGTGCCGTCGTCCGCAGGAGCAGCCCGAATCCCCGTTGCAGTGTCGATGCAGCCCCAGGACGCAGGGCCCATCGGGCGTCGGACCCCGAGCTGCGGCGTCCGGCAATCGGAACGGCACGGCTGTTTCCCCGCAGGAGGTGTTCGTGAACCCCTGCCGCCACTTGATCGAGGTAGACCTGTCGGTCGAAGTCGGGAGGCAGCACACCGCCCTCGAAGTGCCACGACTCCGACATGAAGGTCCGGAAGGTCTCGTCGAGGCCCCGAACGCGTTGCCGAGCCCGCATCGCTCGCCTTGCCCGGCCCGATTGACCTGACAACCGGGCAAGCCCCTCCTCGTAGTAGAGCGGCGCTTGCTGGAAGATGTGTCGAACGACGCCGCGTGACAGGCCCGCAGGGAGTGCGACGAGCTTCGGGGTGGAGCGAACGGGCCGGTTGCGAAGACGACGAATCGTCCACTGCTGGTGTTCTTCGATGCTTGGGCTGTTGGCCGGGCCCGCGACCACCTGAACGATGCGATCGGGCGTATCGAGCGCGGCCACGACCTGTTCCGCCACGATGTCGACCGGGATCAGATCGAGCCTCGTGGCTGGGGAACCCTCGAGCACCCGGTACAGGCCCGCACCGATCGCCGCGACCATTCCAGCGTGGGCGGCCGCGCTGTCGACCCAACCAGGGATGGGCCAGCGCCACGCCACACTCACGATGCTGGGACGGACGAGCACCAGCGCGGCATGTTGCTGCCGCTCGTCCAACCGATGTTCCGCCAGGCACTTCGTGAGGGTGTAGGAGTTTGGATGCCCGGTCTTTGCCGATGCGGCTTTCGCGTCGACGCGCGCTTCCTCACAGAGCGCCTTGGCGGAAGCGGGAAGCGCCACCAACTCTGGTCCATGCCGTTCCGTCAGCGGCGGGTGGACGTAGGCGGTCGACACACTGACGAGCCGTTCCGCGCGTGCCGCCTCTGCGAGATCTTGAACCCGCAAGGCACCGTCGACGTTGATGGCCATCGCTTGGTCGCCCGGGAGGTCGAAGCGCACCGAGGCCGCGAGGTGAACCACATGCGTGACGTCTCGCTCAAGGGCTCGTCGAAGGTCAGGCGGAATGGCGAGGTCCGAGGCGCGCAAGTCTCCAGGGACGGCGTGCACACGTTCGCGACGCTCTCGGGGGAGATCTCGAAGGGGCAACGTGCGAAGCAGCCGCTCGATGCGCGACTGGGCCCGCGCTGGCTGGTCGGCGGGCCGGACGAGGGCGTACACCCGACTTACCGAGTCATCTTCAAGCAGCCTACGGAGCACCAGCTTGCCGATGAAGCCGGTGGCTCCGGTCAAAAACACGACGCGTTTCATGAGCGCTCACTCAACCCTTGGTTTCCAACACCGAAGATGTCGTGTGGGTCGACAGCCTGCTTCAATTTGCGGCGCAGGGTCGTGCGCCCGTCGTCCTCTGCGCGATGGAGCCACGGGGTCCGCGTCTGACCGATTCCATGATGGTGGGAAACCGCGGCTCCATGGGTCAGCATGGCTTCTCGCGCGGCCCCTTCGAGGGCATGCCAGGCGGCGGACGGATCCTCGACCTGCTTGTAGACGAAGCCCACGTAGAAGTACGTGCACACGCCTTCTGGGTAGATTTGGGAGATTCGCGAGGTCACGAAAGGGCGCCCCGGGAGCCCCAGTTCGGCATGCCGATCGCGAATGGCCTGCTTGACGGCGGCGATCATGGGCATCGCGTTGCGCCAGCTCACCGAGGTTTCGAACGACTCGCCCCACACCCAGTGCTCGAGCATGTAGTCGCGGATGTAGGCGATGGCGAAGGTCAGTCGATAGCCATCGGCCCCTCGGCTGCTACCTCCGTCGATGCCGCCAAACTGTTCGGCGATCGCTCGGACCGTCTTTTGCTGACGTTCAACCAGTTCTTGCGAACCCTCGTAGACCACCGTTGCGGCGGACACCTCGGAAAGGTCGAAGCCGTGCCACCGCTGCAGGACTTGTTGTTGGAGCCACTTGAGGGGAAGGTCGCGTCGCCGAGGGGCCGGTTTTAGGGCCTGGGCGAAGGCCAGCTGGTCGTTGTCGACAAGGCGAACGCTCGCCGGAACATCGCCGTGTTGCGTCAAGGCGTACAGAAAGCCAACCCCGGCCGCGAAGTCAGGGAACGCGATGGATCCGTAGCGCTGGACCTCCGGCAATCGGTGCAACCGGACCTTCGCCTCGGTGATCACGCCCAACGTGCCTTCAGAGCCGAACCAGAGGGTCTCGGGGTCGATCCCATGCGACGTTCGGGGTACCCCGGTGAAGGCGCCGACCTCGCCCGCTGCAGTCACGCCATCGGCTTGGAGCACGACCTGCTCGATGTTGCCGTAACGATTGCGCTTCATGCCACTCGCCCGCGTCGCGACCCAACCGCCCAGCGTCGAGAACTCGATGCTGTCGGGCTCGTGGCCTAGCGTAAAGCCGTGTTCGGCGAGCTGTTCGGCGATGACGCGTCCCACCGCTCCCGCTTGGATGCAGGCCACCGCGTCGACCGGATCGATCCATCGAACCCGGCTCATCCGTGCAAGATCGATCGAGATGATGATCCGAGACTCGACGTCGTGGCACTGCAACGCACCGGTCACGCTCGTTCCCCCGCCGAAGGGGATGCACGTGGCTTCGTGGTGGGCGGCCGTGCGAACGATCGCGGCGACCTCCTCCGTCGACTCGGGCATCACCACGATGTCGGGGGCTCGGGCCAGTCGACCGTAGTTGACGGTGTAGATCTCGGATGCCGTGTGGCCGTGACCATGTCGGACGCGGGTTGGGCCATCCGTGAACATCCGGTCGCCTACGATCTGCTCAAGAGCTCGTTCTAGCGCCGGATCCGACCGACGCTCTGGAGCGTGAGGCTCGGCAAGGGGGACGTGGCGGTCTTCGGCGGACAGCTCGAAGCCAAGCACGTCGCGAGCAAACTTGGTCAGGGCGGGCAGCGCCACCCCACACAGCGGATACCGATTGCCTTGCAGACGCGGGGCGCCAGAACGATCCCAGACGAACCGCGTGTCGTCGAAACCCCAACGCCGGGCCGCGGGGGCATCCGCACGAGGAATCGCGGTGGGCGGCGGGTAGATCCGGTGGGCGCCAAGGGTCTCGGCCACGGTGGAGGTGAATGTGCGTCCGAGCCACTGCCGAAAGCGGCTTCGAAAAGAGGGTTTCGTTGGTGTGGGACGGACCACGGGGCCTCCGAGAGCCAGGTCGATCGACCAAATCACGAGGGACCGTCATTACACGGCCAACGATGGGTTGTGCGAGCAACGAACGGGCGCACCACCGAAGATGCACCGATAAGGTGGACTTGTGGGAAAAAAAGAGAATCCGCCGCGGTCGTTCTAAATCGACATCAAAGTGCACCGCATGTCGGGCCAAGGACACTGGCCGATCGTCGAGCGTCAGCCCTCTGTTCCCTCGAACAAGGGGGTGAGTTCTCGAAGCGCACCGGCGAGATGCTGCAGGAGTGTGCGGACGCGCGCCGAACGCCGCAGGTCGGCGTGGGTCAGCACCCACAGTGACGAGTTGGTCGCCGCGAGAGTCCCCGGGACGCGCTCGATCCCAGGTGTCCGATCCCCGACGAAGCAGGGGAGGATGCAGCGGCCGACCCCCGATGCGACGGCTCGGGCCTGCAGGGCGGCCGAGTCGAAGCGGGCCACGACGGGCACATCGTCTGGGGTGACGTCGAGACGCCTCATGAAACCAGACCACCCGATCCAGTGCGAAGGGCGGGTGCCGATCGCGACATACTGAGCGCCCCAGATCTCGCAGATTCTTCGCCCCACCGCGCTTCCTGGAGGACCGGGGCTGCCGCGAACCGAGAGATCGGCCTCATTGCGGTCGAGGTTCCGCACTTCGTTTGCTGCGAAGACCTCGAGTTCGATCCGCGGATGTTCGTTTATGAACGCTTGGAGAGGTTCGATCAGGCAATCGGCGAGGACATCGGCCGTGGCGATCCGCACGGTACCTTCGAGTTCAAGGTCCTCTCCGGACGCTCGACGGGAGAGCAAGGCGACTTCGGCCTCCACACGCTCGGCGTGGAGTCGCACCGCCTCGGCGGCCTCAGACTGGACGAGGCCCCGAGCGCTCCGGACGAACAGCGGGGTGCCGAGTTCGTCCTCGAGGGCGCGGATGCGACGGCTTACCGTCGACTGGTTGACACCAAGGTCGGCGGCGGCCGAGGTCAACGAACCAGCTCTCACCGCAGCCAGAAAGTAGCGAATGTCGTCCCAGTCCACTCAGGTCCCCAAGCCATGCGTGTATGCATGACTCTAATGCAAATTGGGTCGTGGATCCGCATCTGTGCATTGGTCATGAAGCTTCGGGAGCTCGAATGCTTCCGAGGAGGATTTCCGATGAGTCGATTCATGCTTGTGTCGTTGACGCTGGCCCTAGGGGCATGCGCAAACGTCGCGTCCATTCCACTGCTCGGCAACGCCACATACCCCGAGGGCATTGCGGCTCACGCGCACACCCAAGAACTCTTCGTTGGGGGAGTGGCCAATGGCGATATCCAGCGCGTCGATGCCCAGGGAGAGGTCACCTTCTTCAAGGAGGCCCATGAGGATGGCTTGGCCAACGTGATTGGGCTGGCCGTCGACCCCGAACGGAACCGGCTGTTCGTGTGCTCGACTTCGTTCTTCGATCCAACCGTGGCACCTTCCCTCGTGGTATTCGATACGGTGACGGGAGATCGTCTCGCATCGCTGTCTGCACCCGACGACGGTTTGCCGCACTTCTTCAACGATGTCGCCGTAGATAGCGCAGGTCGCGCCTACGTCACCGACTCGTTTGCCCCCATTGTGTACACCGTGGGCGTCGAACTCGAGAGCCTCGACGTTCTCGCGACCGACCCCGCCTTCGTGCTCGACCCGCAGGGCTTCAACCTCAACGGCATTGCCATCACGACGGACGACCGCTTCGCGATTGCTTCGGTGGCAACCCTGGCCGGAATCGGGCAGCTGTTTCGGATCGGCCTCGATGATGGCTCCGTGCAGCCGCTCTCCACGCCAGCATCGTTCTCTGGGGTGGATGGTCTTCTCACGCTAAACGCTCGTACGATGGTTGGAATCGGGGGAAGTTCTTCGGTCCAGCGCTTCGACTTCAACGACAACTTCGACACCGTCAACGTGACGAGCGTCCCTGAGGCCGACGAGTTCCTCGACTTTCCGACCACGGCAGCGCGGCTTGGCGCGCGGATTTTCGTCGTCAACAGCCAGTTGGACCATTTTGTGCCCGGCCAGCCAGCCTTCGGAACAGACCCGGAACTTCCGTTCGAAGTAGTTGGCTTTTCCAGCTGGTGGCTTCGTTAGCGCTCGGAACGTTTCACAACCCTTGCAAACGGTTCCGAGGCAAAGAGGGGCGCGTTACCTCACTGACGAATCGACAATAACGTCAAGAGAGGAACGATGAAAACGGTATCCCTGGCTTGCTTTTTCGGACTATCCCTCGTCGCGTGCGGAGAACAGACCTTCGTTTGCGTAGATTCCATTGAGCAAGGGGACGCCGATGGCCAGCTCGACGACTTTGTCGGACTCGAGGTTTGCTACGAGGTCGTAGGCACGCGGAGTGTGTGCACCGACGATGGTGGGAACGCGGTGGCCTACGACAACAATGAGCAAACCAGCGATGAAGCCTGCCTGGCGGAGGGCTTCCGCTTCCGGTGTGGCCAGGCCGCCGCGGTGGGCACCGCAGAGGGGTGTCCCGAAGGGTTCGACGTCGTAGAGCTGTGAGCCTACGAACGCGAGGCACCCCAGGCCCCTACCCCCGCAAGCCCAACCACGTAGAGGCTCCAGCCCACGACGATGATTCCGGCCGCAAGCCCCGGGTCTCGGTAAAACATCAGGACCGACAACGTGGTCACCCAGCTCATAACGAACGCGCCTGGCACGCCGAAGGCGAAGGCCGATGCGGGACTTCCGCTGGCTGGGTGGACGACGGGCTTGGTGGACGTGACGGGAGGAATCTTATTGGCGACCATGTCTGCCTCCGTTTCTCGAAGGTAGAGCATGAAACGTGCCAGTCTCCTTAGTTCTTGAAAAAGCTGGACTTTCGACGGATTCGCCGTCGGTTCAGGGGGCGGTCTTGTGGCAACCGGCACATCTAGGTGTGTGGTGTGCCCCACCCGCTGTCGGCCTGCGAATGTCGTTTTGCTACAGCGATTTCAGGTAGTCGATCAGGGCGTTGAGCTCCTCGTCCTGGAGCTGTGATGTGACTCCGTGTGAGTCGCCACCGCCACACTCGGGATCGAGGAACCGGTCCCGCAGGGTTGGAGCGCACCCATCAGACATGTAGGGCGCCCGGGCTCCCACGGCGATGAGGCTGGGGGTCTTGGTCGGCACGGTTTGGCCTGGCCGCACGAGATGGCGTTGCGCGTCACTCATCTGGGGCCCCCGATGGCAATCGGCACAGCCCAACGCTGGGCTTTCGAACAGCATCTGGCCTGCGTAGATTTGCTCATCATCGCCTAGGTTCGGTTGGGTCGGCGGAAGCCTGTCCATCCATTCACCAAGGGCGGGAACATCGGGCACCTCGCTGACCCCCATACGGCCGAGGAAGACGTCTTCCATGAGCTGGTCGAGTCGGGTGAACTCGCCATCCCAATGGAAGGGAGCACGTTGCATGACGCCCCCGGCCAGATTCTGGGTACGTCGAGGCCCGAGATCTTCGAAGAGCCAGACGTGGCCATCATCTTGGCCTTCGGGATGACACGTCGCACACGCCAGTCCCGACGGCGTCAGCTCGTGAAAGGCGTCGAAGGCTTCGTTTGAAGAATACGTGTCTCCAAGGTCGATCTGGACATCGAGGGAGGACAGGTGTGATGGCTCACGTCGAAACACCACCGTTCGCCCATCGATGCGTACGATCGAAGTGGCGGGCATGGGCATTTCGAAGGCGTCCACCTCTGCAAAGTCAAGACAAGGCCCTTCGAACGGGTAGATGAAGGTGAAGGGAATGTAGGCGGCGGTGGTAAACGACAGCGGCGCACCCAGCAGCGGTGGGGCCAGATTGGGCACCCAGACCCCATCTGCTTCTACCCAAAAATCGTAGGCTGGACTGACGAACGGAAGGGCGGCGCTGGTCTCGATATCGTCTTCGTGAAGCCAGGTGAGGTGGGTGGTGCTCACCGTCTCACCGGTGCACACGTTGCCTCCTCCGTAGGCCGGGGTCGCCTCCTCCTTCCCTGGGTCCAGCTCGATCGGGCGATTGGATTGGGCGGAATGCAAGACGAGAACGCCCCCGTCAGGGTGGGGGTGCATGCGCCACGCCACGCGGCCGGTCGATTCGGATTGCACGGTGGGCGAAAGGTCAGGAAGGGCTCGGTATTCCACCTCCAACGTCGTGCGATCAAGCCGCATCACCTCGGAGCTTCGGAAGGACGAGACCCAGACCACGGCACCCTCGATCACCACATCGCGGAGGTCTGGACCGGGTTGGGCCGACCGCTGGATCACAAGGTCTCGATCCAGTTCGACCAGATCGCCCGATGCGCAAGCGACGACCAGGCCATTTGCGTCTGTGTCGATCCCTCGGGGCTCGACACAGACGTTGGCGGTCGTGACCGTGAAATCGAGCAGGTTGAGCTTGGCCACCTGGCCGGTTCCTCGAAGCACCACGTAGGCCGAGTTTCCGTCGATGTGACTCCGAAAAGGAGCCGCACCTTCTTCGAACTGGAAGCGATGGACCAGTGCAAGGTCTGGGGTGGTGAGCGTGATGCGGTCGAGGCCAGGATCGGCCACGAGAATCCGCTGCTGATCCACGCTCATGGTGCCGCCATAGATCGGGGTGGTCCTCGAGGTCGCGACGGGCGGCTCCACCTCGGGTGGCGCATCGGTGCGGTCCGGAGACGCGACCTGCACGGGTGCCTGGCAGCCGATTCCCACTCCGACCCACAGCGCGACCCTCATATGCCCTCCCGACGATGCGCGATGAGGCGATTCTACCGCTCGCTACCCCTCGCGTTCGAGAGTCGCTGGTGCGCCCGCTGCAGCGTGTGCCCCAATAGGCCCGTGCGAGGGACGTGACCTCTTCGGAGTTGGTCATCCGTTTCGTCTAGCCGCTGTTGTGCGGCCTCCCAGTTCCCAAGTCGCCATTGAAGTTCCGCCTCGGCGCACCCAAGCTGAATGACCGCTGAAAAGTCATGGTTCTGTGGTTGAAGAGCGGCCAGGTTCTGAATCTCGACGGTGGCGCGGTCCACCCAACCCAACGCCAACGCGGCGTGGGCGCGTTCCCACTGAAGCGCCAGTGCTTCATACGTGGAGCAACGTTCGATCAGCCCCTGGTCTTCCATGAGGAGGAACCATGCCTTTTCCGGCTCAGACATCGCGCGATAGACGCCTGCGAGAACGCTTGTGGCGTTGGCTCGGGCATCCTCAGGCCCATTGGTGGCATTCGCAAAGTCGTCTTGCGCGATGGACAGGGCTTCGGTGAGCCGACCCAGGGCCTGGAGCACGAAGACCTTGGCGCAGCGGCTCTTTGTCCATGCCGGCTCCTCGACCTGCTGGCCAAGCCTTGCCGCTTGTTGGGACTCCTGGAGCGAGTTGTCGAACGACCCGACACAGGCCAACGCGTGTGCGATGTGTCGCCGTATCGAGACTTCCCCGCTTCGATCACCCCGGGTCTCGTTGACGGCTAGCGCACGCTGGTGGGCATGCAGGGCGGGAGCGAACCAGCCCTGTCGTTGGAGCACCACGCCAAGACTGTCCAGGGCGAGTTCCTCGAGAAAGCTGGAACGGGCCACCTGAGCCGCGCGTACCATGCGTTCGAATTTGCGTTTTGCGTTGGGGAGGTCGCCTCGATCGATGGCATTCATGCCCAAGCGTTGAGTGGCCACGGCATGCCCGTACGCGTCGTGATGTTCGAGTTGGATCAGGGCTTCTTCTGTGGCTTGTTCCGCCAATTCCGGTTCGTTTCGGTAGGCGTAAATGAGGCTTAGGCGCATGAGCGCATACCCAAGTCCCACGGAATCACCGGCCGCTCTGCACAATTCGGTTGCTTCGTGGGCGTAGGCGAACGCCACGTCGAGTTCTTGTTCCAACAGATAGAGCCAGGCGCGGAACCCAAGTGCGATGGCCCGTTCTCGAGGTTTTGCGAGGGGCAACACCCGATCGAGGAGTTCGGACAACAGGGAATGGGGCCCATTCAACCGAAGGGCCACATAGACCCCACAGGCGGTGGCGACCGCGACGTGCCGATCTTCTCGTTGGACGGCTCTTCGGCAAGCCACCACCATGTCGTCGACGACCGCCAACAGGTCGTGGAACGGGAGGCTTCGCTCATCCCGATGGGCGCGGCGCAGGCGTGGTTCGGTCGCCAGCGACGCCAGGAGTTCTCCGTGGCGACGGTGCCCCGGGAGGCGCAGGGATTCCGGGACTGCCTCGGCCACAAATCGACGAATTAGCGGTGCAACGCGTAGCCGTGCGCCGTCTCGGCGCACCAACGCCACGCGTTGGAGGGCTTGAATGTCATCGATGACCTCCTCGAGCGACCCCTCGACCGTGCGCGCAGCCTGTTCCAGGGTAAACGGTCTGACCCATGCGGTGAGATCGACGAGGACTCGCTGGGCGGAGGGGGAAAGGCGTCCCCAGGTCGCTTCGAGGACGGCTTGAAGGCTGCGATGTCGCTCGTGGACGTCTCGAGCATGCCGATTTCCCAGGAACGACAGGCGCCGCTGGACCAAGGCCAACACCTCATCCGCGGGCAATGATTGAAGACGATACGCGGCGAGTTCTAGCGCCAAGGGAATTCCGTCGAGTTCTTGCGCAAACTGCGAGCGAATCTTGTGGTCGATCGACAAGCCTGAGCGATCCTCAAGCAGCTGTTCGGCCACCGACGTTCCCAGCCCGTCGATCCAATGAAGTTGCTCGATGGACAAGCCAATGGGCTCGCGGCTGGTCACGACAAAGAACGTCGTTGGGGCGGCGGTTGCCCACACAGGAAGCAGTTCCGTCAAGGCTTCGAGCGCATCTTCGGCATTGTCAAGGACGAGGACCGAGATGTGGGCCGCAGCAATCGCATGGCCCAAGGCCGCTGGCGAATCCGACCCTCTGCGAGCGCTGACCGCCCGCATGACGCGAACGAGGACGTCATCGACCGAAGAGGCTTCCGCGAGATTGACGAAACGTCCGGACTGCTGACCCAAGAACTCCTGGGCGATGCGCGTTTTTCCAACGCCCGCGAGCCCGACCAACGTGACGATGCGGGTGCCCCTCGCCATGCGTGAGCTGAGCGCGCGAAGCTCTGCCTCGCGACCCAAGAAACTTGACTCCGGGGCGCGATGGCGCGGTATCTCGCGCACGGCCGGATCGCGGAGCCGATAGCCGCGTTTGGGTACGGTCTGAATGACGTTGCCCAACCGCTTGCGAAGCCGGCTCACGACCTTTGTGAGCGTCTCATCGCTGATCTCGGGCTCTTCGGGCCACAGGGCATCAAGCAAATCGTCCCGACTAAACAGCTGTCGAGGATGACGGACGAGCAGCAGGAGCAAACGCCACGGCAACGGTGGCAACGTCTTGGTTTGTTCTCCGACCACGACGAGGCCGGCTGACACGTCGACCATTGCGCCGTTGCCGAGTCGATACCGTTCCATCACGGCCGAGACATACCATGGACGCGCGATGGAGACGGTCAAGGTTCCCGCAAGAACGTCATCTTGCGGCAGAGGGATCAGTGGGCGATGGTCGGGTCGATTCCTCGTTCCCGAAGGATGTCAAGGACGATCGACAGTGGCGTCGGACCGTCGACATTGGGCGTCCGGTCGTTGACGATGTTGTCGTTTTCTCCGTGGAGGTCCACCTCGGGCAGAGGGATGCCTCCCTCCGAACCGAAACACCAGATCATCGCCTGATCCGCTTCACCAGGAACGACCAGGCACCCTCCGGGAAGGGCTGCGCCCGCTCCAAGCACACGTGCATAGCAGTCCGGACCTTGTCCGATGCAGCTTCGAACCGCTTCAGCGTCCGTAGCCGGCCCACAAAGAGGACCCAGGACACCGCTTCCACCACCGTCACCCAGACCCGTACGATCCTTCGGGGAGATCATAGGGCCTCGATCGGGGACCGAGATCGCATTCCGAATTCGTTCGGCGCGGCTGCCGTCTCGGTTTCCGTCGGGCAGCTTGATTTTGATTTCGATGTAGACCTCGTCGGGAGACAAGCTGCCATCGATGGCGTCGGCGGTTTCCTGTACGTTTTCGGGAATGATGTCTGGGTAGTTCCGCGGCGTTTCCCGCTCCGGGAAGCCTTCGGGGGGGTCGGGTTCCGGGGGGATGGTGGCCCGGTTCGGGTCATCGTCGTCCGGCCCGGGGAGGGGCCTCGATTCGCCTTCGGCGGGACCTCCATTGTTTTCCGGCGTGAGCGACTCTTCGACCTCCCGCTCGGCGCGTTCTTCGTCGGTCTCCAGCGGTTCGGCATCCGGTTGGGGCATCAGCCGACGGCGGCGCTCTTCCATTTCTTCGATCAACGCATCGACGAGGCTGCTCGTTCCCGAATCGCTCTCGCCATCGGCCACGGGATTGATCTCTCCGCAGTCTGGCAGGAGTAGCGAAGCGAAATCGTCGAGCAGGGACTCCGAGGGAGCGCCGCCCGAGCCGCCGGAGAAACCGCCGCCGCCTCCTCCGCCGCCGCTTGTGAACCCGCCGCACGGACCGAGATTGGCGAGCATGTCGTCGATGGCGTCCACATCTCGCAGCCCTTCGCTTCCCAGGCAGTCGCCGGCCAAGGCGGCCATGCCATCGGTGCTCACCATGATCGATTCGCGGAGGAATCCATTGATCTCGGCCACGGACCAGTTGAGCGACGTCTCGTCGGGTCCGATCGCTGCAACAACGATCGAGTGATCCGCTTCGCTTACAATGGCCGCGAGCGTCCAATCCCCGACTTGGGTGTCGGCAATGTAGATGTCGTCGGTGAGGGGCTCGAGAACCGTTCCACTGAAGTGGGTCTCGAGCAGATGATCTGCGGTCAACTCATCGGCATGAGCGATGCTCGCGGTGGTGAGTGCCAACAGCGAGGCGGCACCCAACTGAACAACGTTCTTCAAGTCGGTCTCCTTCAAGCGTGATTGGGACCATCAGCGGGGGGGAGCTGCGGCCTGGTCGATGTTCGGTTGGGTTCGCGAACGGCACCTGACGAAAACCTGACTGCTCCGATTTCTCCTCTTCGAGTTGGATCTTTTGCCCTCCGGGGGCACGGCCCGCCGCCGGGAGTGGACGCATCTTGCTGTGAACCCACGTTCGGTAGGCTCGGGGGGGAGAGTTCATGGACGAGTTTCACTATGTGCGCATCCCGGGCGTCGACGGCGGCGTCGATTGCTGTGCCGGACCTGCCGTTGGCATCGAACTCGAGACGGTGCTCGCCGCGGGCGTACCCCCTTGGAAGGTCGGTCTCGAGCTGGTGGCGGCCCTGTGTGAGATCCTCGACATTGCGGACGCGGATGAGGTGACTCACGGCCTCGTCGAGCCGCAATTCATCTTCCTGGATGAGAAAGGAGCGCTCTGCCTCGAGGGCTTTGGCGTTCCTCGCGCATCCAACGCACCGAACGCCAAACCGGGGCAGCGTGCCTCCGATCGGTATGGCCTGGGCTACACGGCCCTACGAATCTTGTCGGCCCGCCCGGTTGCGTTCCCCCTTTCCTCAGACATCGGCCAAAGACCACGATGATGCCGCCATCGACGCGGTACTCGAGATGGATCTTGCCGGGCTGGATCAGGCGATGCAGGAGGACGTACAGTGGTTTTTGGCCAAGTTGATGTCGTTTGAGCCGTCCGAACGTCCGAGCGCTCTGGATGCATGGAGGACGTTCATCGCCTTTGCCGCCACAACGGCTGGCCCGGAGTTGGCCAGTTGGGCATCCGACGTCGTGGCGGGAGGCGGGGAGCGAAGGGCGGTTGGACGTCAACCGACCATCGCCCCCGAACCCCTCGGCAACCCCACTCGGCTCCCGGGCCCCATGCCTACTCCGATGGCCTTCTCAGAGACCAATGAGGTCCTCTTTCAGCCTTACAACACGCTCTCTTCGTCGAAACCTCCGCGCGGCGTCGGTGGAGGAACGGCGACGGCGTACTGGAAACCCGAACAACTCGCCGCCATGTCGCAGGGCCGTGAGGATGCTCCCAAGCCAAGTCGCAAGGAGCCAGAGCCTTCCGCGCCCCTCGAATTCGAGGAAGTGCAAACGCCGTTGGCGGTCCCGACTGCCACGCTCTCTGCAGATGAGAAAGGTGGTCTATTCCTGGAATATGTTGTGGCGGGAGCTTCGGTGGATCAGCTGGACTTCTCCAGGGCCAACCTTCGCGGGGCTCGGCTTGACGGAGCCGATCTCTCGGGCGCCACGCTCGACCGGGCTGACTTGCGGGAGGCCTCGTTGCGCGGAGCGAGCCTGACGGGAACGGTCCTTGCCCGGAGCAACCTCGTGCGGGCAGATCTACGACGAGCCAGCTTGGAGAAGGCGGATCTGCACAACGCGCACTTGCTCGAAGCCAACCTCGAGGAGGCCAGTCTGTACCAGGCGAACCTCAGCCGCGCCGACGTGGTCGGGGCCAATCTTTCCGCCACAAATCTCCGGGGTGTGGATCTATCCACGACGCAGGTCAGGTTCGCCCAAATCACCCCGGAGACCTATCGCAAGAGCAAGTGGACGTTCGAAGAACTGGCCGAGCTGCACGAGCGGGGAGCCTCGATTGGAGGCCTTGCCGACGAATTGGCACGCGCCGCGAAGCCCGGGCTCACCCTTTATTTCCGGACGGGCCTATCCGATCTTGATCACGCCGCCGTGCTCGTCTTGCTGCATGAATTCAAGGTCCTCCATCCAGATAGCGACCTCCGTCTGGCCGAGTTCGAAAACACGGGAACTCGGGCCCGATTGAACATCCGAGGATCGAACGAGGACCACCTCGCCCTCGTTGCGGAGTGGCTGCAACAGCGACCTTGGGAACCCCCATCCCAGACCCGCCCGTCTTCGAGCAACGAACTCGTTCCCCTCGACACGCGGCCCTTTGCAGGTCCCAATGCCGAACAGATTTCGTTTGTGTGGGACCGGACGGGCCGCATGGAGCTTTGGCGTCGTGTGTCGAACCGCCTTGTCAGGCTGAAGACCTACAACAACGACCCGCCATCTGCCTTGTTGCTTCACTACCGACTTCTTGTCACCGCGTTTACGCCTTCTGAACTGGAGCGGCTCGTTCCACTCCATCGTGCGGATGTGGCGCTGGAGGTCAACTTCAGCGGTTCGAGCAAGGCTGTGGCGAGCCAGGTCGCATCCGTCATGGAGCGGTGCGTCGTGTCACTGGATTGGTTTCGTGTGCTCATGACGGAACGGCCCTTGCTTGCTGGCCAGATCGCGTTCGTGGCCGCGACGTACGGCTTTCAGGACATGGGTTTGATCGAGACCGCCCAAGCGAGATGAGCGCTCCGGAAAAGCCGTGGAGCCAGACGAATCGCGGATGGCCGGGCGCGCCCCATTCGAGCCAATGCAGTCGCCGACCCCCAGGAGCGAGACGAACGTGCGCCGAGGCACCGATGCGTCTTCGTTGCCACCATCGGGTCGCGTTCAGCGTCCATTCCCCGAGCCAGGCGAGCATCAGGGGCGAGCCTGGGTCGATGCCCGCACGTAGGGAACGGTCCAGGTCATGTCTACGGGCAGCTTCTTGCTTTGGACAAGGTGGGTGACGGACATTCCATTCGCAGAGAAGACGTAGGTGAACAGCTTTCCACCTTCCTCTTCTCGAAAGTCGAGGAGCAGGTCATCACCTCGGCGAGAGAGTTGCGTCTTGAGTGGGCCCGTGTCCCCTTCGTACATCCCCTCACGGCCTACTTGCCAGCGGAATACTGGCTCATCTTGGCATTGGACCATGAAGTCCACGCCGGCAAGCTCCACCTTGAGTTCAGGGCAGGCTTTGAAGAGCGCTTCGAGCCGACGACGTGCAAACGGACGGGTGAAGGGACCAAACGGCTCGAGCGAA
Source organism: Myxococcota bacterium (assembly GCA_039208735.1). Classification (GTDB taxonomy): domain Bacteria; phylum Myxococcota_A; class UBA796; order UBA796; genus DRPG01. The sequence goes on from JBCCQY010000020.1 coordinate 35,471, forward strand.
CGTTCGACCGCTTCGCGCTTGAGCGCTGCGATGGCTTCGGGACCCAGGCTGATGCGATAGGTGGTCGAGACCGTCGGGGGCGCAGCGAGAGCCGAGGTCATCAGGGTAAAAATCACATCCTCTCCAGAGCCGGACGACCGAAATCTATACCCGTATTGGTGAAGGGTCGAGTGGATCGCCGACGGGATCTTGTTGAGCCGATAGAAGCAGCGTCGAAGTTTGCAGGTTCACCAATCTAAAGATTGGAATTGTGACGCGGAGGTCGACGGATCGTCGGTGTAGGCGCACCGGAAGACGTTACACCGCAGCATGCCGAGGCGCACCAACACTCGTGAAGCCATTCTTGAGGCAGCAAGCACATTGTTGCGCGAGAAGGGCGAGCATGCGGTCACGACCCGCGCCGTCACGAAGATCGTCGGCATCTCCCAGCCCACGTTCTATGCTCACTTCGAGAGCGTTGATGAGCTGATCGTCGAACTTGCGTCCCGGGTTGCCGCCAACCTCATCCGGCTCTTGAGGGAGTCGCAGGCTTGGTTGCGGACCAATGGGCCCAAGGATCCCGAACGACTCGTTGAACACTACGAGGGCGTGCTCCAAAGAGCCCTTGCACAGCGCAGTCTCATCGAGGTCTATCTACGTCACCGTTGGCTGGACTCGAGCGTCGGTGAGTTCTGTCGGGAGGTCGATCGGACCGTCGAGTCCAGTATTATCGACCACGTCATCACCACCTCGGACGGGGAAGGGCCGACGAGCGACTACCACGAGGTTCGGCAGTTCGCGCGGGTGGTGAGCCACGGGTTCTTCAGTGCCCTGGCCGTGCAGTTGGAGATGGACATCAATGCCCGTCGAATGGCTCGGCTCCTCGCTCTTCAGACGCTAGCCGCCGTCGACGTGTTCTTTGGACCGCAGGCGTAGGCCTGGTTCAGCGCTGAAGCGCGGCGATGACCTCTGGGCAGACCGACTCGAGACAGGCGGTGTAGAATTCGTCACGCGCCAGCGTCTTCGCCAGAGCTTTCAGCGCGAATGAGTTCCCGAGGAACTCCGCATAGGTGCTGCACTCCAGTTCCAGCACGAACTGCGGCGGACACTCCTGCTTCAGGAGGTCCAGAAACTCATTGTAGGCGTTGCCCGTTCCGCCGCCACATTCGAGGGTACGCAGGATGGGCCAGTAGTACCCGACGTGCAGATCGGTGTTGGGCGTCGTCGTAGGTCCGAGTTGCCGGGCCAAAGGCTCGTTGCAGCTGACGAACGGGTCGCGGCGCACCACGTTGTACCCAGGCTGTAGGTCGAGCAGATCAAGGCCCAGAGCTGGCGGCGGGTCGTTAGGGTCGACCCACACAAGAGCCGCCTCAAAGGCCCCGCCGAGAATGGGCTCTTCCCCACCCCACCGAGCATCTCCATCTTGGTCGTCGAACAAAACGATGTCCCCCACCGCGGCTTCGACGCCTGCCGTGCCAGACAGAGGCTGCACCGCGGACGGATCCGGCGGCGCGAAGACATCGAGGGTGTATCGGGCGGGAAACGAGGTTTGGACCAACACAGGCTGGGACCGGACCTCGGGGGAGGCCGCCTGGGTCCACACGATGGCCACGCTCACTTCGACCGTGGACGCATCGAGTTCGTCCTCGAAGACGTTTCCGTCCAACCGAAACAGCGGCTCACCCAAATAGGCCCCGTCGACCACACTTCCGCAGCCGAACGCAAAGAACCACCACTCAACGAACATAGTGAACCCACTCGAGCGAGAAGACAGGCAGCACGTTTGATTCGAGTGCCTCGGTGCGCGCCGTGGCATCGAACCGGCGGTAGAGTTGGACGTCGGGGCCGCCCGACAGCGCGATGACCGAACGCCCAACCGGAACGTCCAACCCCAGCACCGGGCCCACCCGTCCGGTCAAGGCCTGCCGGGGAGGCGCATCCCCGGACGAGTCAAACCACTGGGCAATCCCATGTCCTCCGAGTCGCACCCCGAGCCCAAAGGCCACTGGCCCCGCGTCGATCTTTTTGATGCCCGCAAACTCTACGCCCGCGAGGGCCTGCGTCAGCACGAGCCCCGGAGCGGCGTCGCGAAAGCCCGCCCCCGTCAAGCGAAGTTGGAGCGTGATGGGTTCCAGATCGACGAGCACGCCGAGATGCCCCGCCAGCGAAGGCGGCAGGCCCGGGGCGGTGGGACCGAGAAGCCCGGGGCCTAAGGTGACGGCCCACGCCGCTCGCTCTTCCTCCAACCCCTTGCGCACGGTCCGACCGGGAGACACCGTGGGCATCCGTGACGCCACCATCCGATGGCTCTCGCGGCGCGAAAACGTTGCCCGCGTCTCGCGTACGCCCCCGTCCTCGCGCAACCTCACCAGGTACGACCCAGGAGGCACCGAGAGCATCGCCTCGGTTTCTACGTCGACCTCGAGCAGCAGTGTCTCGGCCTCTCCCGAGAACAGCCACCACTGACCGGGCCCGTCAAGCACCACGCTGGCCGTTCGGTGGGGCTCCGCCACTTGGGTGAGCACCAAGTCCGAACGTCCCGAGAGCGTAAAGCCGAAGCTCGGGCGCTGGACGAATCGCGCCGTGCTCGTGGACTTCACCGTTTCCGAGTACCCGTATTGGTAGGCCTCGGTCAGCGTGATCCGCTGGTCTCCGCTCGCATCGGCCGCGCCCATCAGCCCAGCCACGAAGTGATGGGTGAAGATGCCGCCCTTCAAGCGGTCCGACTCCTGCGCGTCTTCGCCAACCGCACTGCTCGTGATGATGGCCATGCCTTCGGTATCGAGTCGATCGTCGGCCCGAATCACAAAGGGCTCGGCCGGGGTGGCCCCTTTAAGCCGCGTGAGTTCCCCCGATTGACAGGCATCAACGACCAGCACCCGTACATCGACATCGACAGCCTGCAAGGCGGCGGTAAGCGTGGAGAACGGTAATTGCGAGTTGGATAGCCGCAACCCATCCTCTCCGCCGTGGCCCGAGTAGTAGAAGAACAGCAGGTCTTCTTCGTCTTCCGCGCCCCGTCGACGGACCCGTTCCGCAAGATGGGACAGCGCGGAGAGCACCCGGTCGGCGTCGGCATTTCGAAGGTCGACGATGTCTTCGGACCGAACGCCCCCGAGTTCCTCGAGCACCCACGCCACGCGGGACGCGTCGCGCTCGGCGTAGTGCAGGGGCTCGTCGGACCGCCCCCCGTCATTTGCTCCAACGACCACCGCGTAACGATGCACATCGGCGGCCCAGGCCATGGACGCAAGGGTCAGAATCACCGCTTCTCCAGCTCGACCACGTCAACCATGCAACCCGGCGGAACCGTGTCGTCCATCGCCACGCGCTCGGCAACGTCCAGCTCGAAGGAGGTTTCACACCACAGGAGCACGAGCCGTTCGGTCCCAAGTGCGTCATCGAGTCGAATCGCGGAGTCGAGATCGACCGCGTGATCCGTGGCGGCAAACGGCACGGAGGCTTCGGCGTCTTGGGGGTAGCTTAGGTAGGGAGGCTGTTGTCCGTCGGTGCCGACCACCATGATGTGGCCCTCCTCGCGGACCCGAACGCGGAAGCCCAGTCGGTCCCCCGGGGCGACCTCATCCCCGGGAGCCAGGCGGCGGCTCTTGGGCCCTTCGTCCCGGAACACCTGAAGCTCGACCCCGCCTCCCTTGACGCGAATCCCGTCGGGGCTACTCGATAGCACCAAGAGGGCCGTCGCGGCCATGGCAAGCGGTGCGGCGGCGTACCACCACCTTGGCGGACGCCGGACCCGTCGGGGCGGAACCACCACGCCCCCGGCGGCCCGAAGGCGAGCTGAGCACATGTCGCAGTGCTCGAGGTGTTCGGTCGTCCCCTCCAGCGGCTCGCCGTCAAGTGCATACTCGATCGCGAGATCGGAGAGATGGCCGTCCCGTCGAAGGCCCGTCATGGCGATGCTCCAGGGGTGGCGGCGGCTGCGGCCAACGCGGTGAGGTGGTGGAGTCGCGTGGAGATCGTTCGGCCGCTGACCCCAAGCAGCGCGCCGATATCCGCCTGCGACAGTTGATCGACGTAGTAGTAAACCCCAATTTGGGCGAGTTCAGGGTCCACGGTGCGCCACAGCTGCGAGAGGAACACCCGCGCTTCGGTGCCTTCAGCGGAGGTCACCGGGCAGCTCCAGGGCACTTCACCCATCTCTTCGAGGAGTTCACGGCGACGCTTTTCGTTGCGCAAGCGAGCAAGGCAATGCCTCGTGGCGATGCCGTAGAGCCAGGCCCGCGGCGGCGCCTCTCCCCGGTAGGTGTGCCGCTTTTCGAGGGCGGCCAAGAAGACCTCCTGCAGCACATCATGGGCTTGCTCCCCTCGATAGAACCGACGGATCCGTCTCAACAGCAACGGCGCGAACCGCGCGTACAGCTGGTCGATGTTGAGGGACTCGGGATCGAAGGGCATCAAGACCGCGGGGCTTAGAAGAATGCGGCGCAGCAACCGTTGGTGAGGTCACACACGTTGTCGGCACAGATTCCGACTTCGATGCCGTCTTCGGTGCAGGTGCAGTCTCCATCTTGGCAGGCCATGCTGATGGTGCGCGTTCCATCTGACGAGGAGGAGGAGCACGCGCTCGACGAGCTACCCTTACCGTTGCCGCCCTTGCCAGAGCCCGGGTTGAAGGACCACGAGACGCGGGTGGCGGGGATCGAGAAGTCCGCCTGGCGCTGGACGGGCTTGCCGCCGAACCAGTCTTCCGCCGTCACATCCAGTTCGCCGTCGAGCGTGCCTTCCGACACCGTGCAATCGAGGTTGCCGCCCCACGGATGGGACGGGTCGAAGCAGTCGTCTTCGGTGGCGAATGCGATCGAGGTGATTTCGAAGGTGCCGGATTCGGCGATGTAGGTTTCCTGGGCGACCTGATCCCAAATGATCGCGATGCCGTCGTCGATTCCAAAGCCGCCCACGTCCACCGTACCTGCGTCCACCAGTCCGTTCACCAAGATGAGAATCACCTCGTCGACGGTCTGGGCCTTCACGTCGAGCCCGGTCCAGGCAAGCACGCCGGTATGCAGGAAGTCGTTGCCCTTGCCAAACGTGACTTCATACTGAATCCCGGTGCCGTCGTAGAGGGCTGGCTTCTTGAATGCGATGGGTCCGACGGTCCGGATCTCAGCCGATGCATCCTGAGCGGTTCCGGCCATGGGGTTCATGACGCCGAGATCTTCAAGGGCGACCCCCAGAGCGTCTCGTTCTTCATCGGAGAGCGCTCGGAACTGGGAGCTTGGGCCATCGTTGGGGCTTGTCGGGTCACTCACACTTGGCGTTGTCGGGTCCGAGACGACGGGGGCGGCCGGGTCGTTGGCGAGGTCGGCTGGGGCGGTCTCGACCGGGGCGTTGCAGCCCCACAGCCCCAATGCGAGGGCGCCAAACAGGTGCACGCGGTTCATGTGATCTCCAAGTCGCAGCACGTCGGTGCCGCTCGTGAATGGAGATGCGTGAGCCGGCCCGGCTGGAAGCACCGATCGGGAATTTTTTGATTTGTGGCCATGAAGACTGACATCCCATGGCAGGCTGAAATCGGAGGGAGGAACTGGGGCAACCTGGCTACACCGTCGACCTCGTGAAGATGGAAGTTCTGGCGTTTAGTGCCGCAACGAATCGGATGGCGTTCCGGCGGACGATCGTTGGACGACCGTGTACGGACGTTAATCCTTGCGGTGGTTCCCAAGACTGGCTAGGCGGGGTGTCGAACTTTCACGGTTCGAACCTGCCTAATTAGGAGGTGAGCCACCTTGTTTAAACATCATAACACCCAGTTGGTTCGACTTCTAAGTTCAGAAGACTCAGCCACGCGACAACAAGGTCGCCTTCTGATTGAAAGCCTCGGTCTTGAAGTGTTGCGAGGCCATGACCTCCGATCGGCCTTTCTCCTTGGGGCTGACCTCTCGGGAATGGACCTTCGAGGAGTGAATCTCTCCCAAGCGGAGCTACGAGGCGTCGACCTTTCCGATACCGACCTGCGGGGAGCGCATGTACTCGGCGCATCCCTGCGCGACGCGCAGATGACGCGGGCACGGTTCGAGGGAGCGGTCGCCAATCCTCACACCCATTGGGGAGGACGGGTTCCCAATGGACTGCGGCAGATTCCTGCGAACGCGCCGCTTGTTTGGCTGGCTCCGGACGTCGTTCCGGCGCCGCACCTAAACCTTCGCCATGCCGATCTTCGTGGGCGAAGCTGGACGAACGCCCGACTTCGCGGTGCGAGGCTCGTTCGCGCATGGTTGGAAGGCGCTTGTCTGATCGGCGCCGACCTACGAGACGCCGATCTTGAGCAGGCCAACCTGAGGGGGGCTGACCTAAGAGGAGCGCGCACCCAGGGGGCACGCTTCGACCACGCGGTTGCGGATGCGTCCACCCGATGGCCCCACGCGGTTCCGGAGTGCGTAACCGTCCTTGGACCTGGCGCTTGGGCGAGAGGGGCGCAGCTCGCCGGCCATGACTTGTCGCAAATGTGGCTTCGGAACATCGATTTGTCCCACGCCGACCTTCGGGGCACGGTGTTGTTCCAAGGCGATTTGGAAGGCGCGTCGCTTCGCAGTGCGGACCTTCGACGCGCCAAATTCAACGGCGTATCCTTGCGGGGCGCCGATCTTTCGATGGCGGACCTGCGTGAAGCCGACCTCAGCGATGCGGACCTTGAAGGGGCCTGTCTCGATGGGGCGCTGTTGGGCCGATGTGTTCTGCATGGGGCCAATCTCGACCGCGCATCACTGCGAGACGTGGATGCCACCGGGGTTCATGCAACTGAGGCCACGTTTCTCCATGCGGTGCTCGATGGTGCCACGTTCGATGAGGGCGCACTGGATGGCGCGATCTTGGCCGAGGGTTCCCTGCGGTTTGCGAGGTTGCACGATGCGGATCTGGGAGGGGCGGAGCTCGACGAGGCCGAGATGACCTACGCCGACCTCATGGGCTCCTCGCTCGTGGGGGCATCCCTGCGTGAGGTGCACGCCCCCAGCGTGGTCCTCGCAGGGTGTGACTTGGAGCATGCGACGCTGGAAGGGGGCTGCTTCGACCACGCAGATCTCCGCGACGTGCGCATCGAGCGGGCCCGAATCTGTGTCGGGGGGCAGGAGGTGCTTGTGGCCGAGCGAACGTTCACGGGCTGGTGGTTATCCACTCCGCGACTGGCTCCCTATTCGACGGCTTCTTCCTCTTCTTCCTCGATGGGCTCGCAGCACGACATAGCTCCCCAGGTCGTGCAGACCATCTCGGGCGAAGTGTCCTCGGCCGGTGCTTCGGGCTTCGACTCGGCGGGGGATTCGTTGGTTGAATCACCGGAAACGACGTCGGCCATGCAGCAGGTGTGGGGAGCCACCTCGTAGCAGGTCCCTAGGGCCGCCGAGGGCACGGTGAGGGTGCGCCGCATCGCGGCTTCCCGATCGAGGAGCCTGGCCATCCGATTGTAGTAGGTACCTGAGCGTGCATTGAGGGTCGCGTCCATCCCCGCTTTGGCCCCCGCCTCATCGCCCGCGACCCACTTGGCCTTGGCGAGTTCGAACAGGGACTTGTGCTTGCCGGGCAAAGGGAAAGAAGAAGGTTCCCACTGCGTCGAAGGCGGCCTCCTGCAGACAGGCCACTTCGGACTCGGGACCCTTCTTGCGGCCCATGTGCCCGTCCGAGGCGGTGCTCCCCGGCACCTCGCGCTCCACGGCCGCGTTCACCAAGGTCAAGACCGAGCGTCGAGTGGTAGCGCAAGAGTCGGTCACGACGCCCTCGGGTTCGCACGATGCCCTGCTCATCGAACAGATGGATCGGACCACGATCCACGGCAGCGAGCCCACCGAGCGCGAATTCAAAGAGCGGCTTTGGTATGTCCCGGGGATTGGTGTCGTGAAGACCCAGTTCCAACGCCTCAACGGCAAGGTGGTGGGTACGATCGAGATGACGTCGTTCAAAGATGGCGAAGCTCCGGTTGAGGTCGAAACGTCGGCGGCGACCGATGAACCGGAAGCCGCGGAGTAGCTCACTCGCAGGTGCAGCCTGCTCCGGCCTCGAGCTGACTGGCGGCCGCTTCGGGCAAACATGCACTCTCTTCGAAGGGGAGCATCGAGGCGATGTCGGGGTTGCAGTCCCCACAACAGGAGTAGCTGTCGCCGCACGCGTTGGGCTCGCAGCCCTCGATGGTGCAAAAACCGTCGTCCGTACCCAGACTCAAGCACAAGCTGGCCGTCAGTCCGCTGCAGTCGTCGTCACTGGTGCATGGGGTTCCCGTGCCGTCCTCGGTGATGGGCAGCATGGGGTCGTCATCCCCATCGCAATCCGCGACGTACTCCGCCGGAACCACCTCACCGTTAAAGAAGTCGACCAAGCGTCCTGCAATCTCAACGCCTTGGTCGTCCTGCAGGAAGTGGCTGGCTTCGGCCAGGCGAACATGACCCTGGCCCGCCGCGCCGACCACGTTGCACACCAGGGCATCCTGGGTCCCGCACTGGCCAAGATTCCCTGGGTCGTTGCCCCCCCAAATGGTGAGGAAGGGCCTGTCAAACGCTTCGAGTCCGGCTCGGGCGTCGCTGTTGAGTCCTGGCAGATCGTTGACGTGGGACGGAAACGTGCGCGGTCCGCTCATGTAGATTCGGCTTGGGTAGGGCGCATCGTAGGCCGCTTCCACGTCACTTGGCAGATCGAACCAGGTCAATGCTTCCAGTACCTCGGAAGCGGTAAACACCGAGGCCGTCATTGAATATTCGATCCAGCCTCCAAAGTTGAAGTTAGGCCCGTCGCCGCCTGCGGTCAGCAACGAGTCGCAGCCGTCATAGAAGGGAGTTTGCTGCTCGGGAATACTCGTGAACAATGACTCTAAGTCGTCGTTGGGGACCTCGGGGTTTTCGGGTTCCGGCCATGGAGGAGGGCCGGCTGGACTGTCCGGCAAGTCGCCATTGCCCACCGCGATGGCGGCGAACTTATCAGGATTAAGCCCTGCATACCGAAGCCCGAGGAGACTGCCCCAGTCCTGTACAAACAGATGGATATCGGTCAGTTCGAGTTCTTCGATGAAGGCACCGAGCCTATCGTAGTGCACCAGGAAGGTGTAGTCATCGAGGTTGGTGGGCTTGTCAGAGCGCCCCATGCCCAGGTGATCCATGGCAATGACCCGGAATCCGGCATCGGAAAGTACGGGAATCATCTTTCGGTACAGGTACGACCACGAGGGCTGTCCGTGAAGCAACAAGACCACAGGGCCATCGTTAGGCCCCTCCTCGACGTAGGCCTGACGCAAACCATCGATGGTGACGTATTGTGCCTTGAAGTCCCACTCCGGGAGGTCTTCGAAGCACGCCTCCGGCGTCCGAACAAACTCGATGTCTTCGTCGGTGGTGCGAAGGTCGGGTTCGCTGTCGCAAGGGGGACTGGAGCAGGCGGCAAGCAGCGCACCACAAGCCAGGGAAACAAACCGAGAGAGTCGGGTCATCGCATCCTCCTGGGTGGAACCTACTGGAGGTACGTTGAGCGACTGTGCAGGTCGCTAGAGCCCCTCTGTGTCGATGGAGACTCCTCCGTCTGTAATGGTGGAAGTACCGTCCATGTTGCCCATGCCGTCATACAAGATCGTGGGCGCCGCAGTTCCTTCCGCGGACGGTGAGAAGCTCTCTGTGCCCCCAAGCTCGACCGGGGCAGAGCCGGTGTCCACCACGGCTTCCGCTACGCCAGCGACGACGACACTGGCAACGACGGCGCGACCAACGTGTAGGACATCACCGGCATCGACGTTGAGCCCGGTTTGCCTTTGAACCGCATCGGCGACACGTTCCGCGAATGCTTCCTCTTGTTTGGCAAGCGCCGCGTTCGTCCGTCGGGCACGGGCCTCAAGGTCGTCAAGCACTTCGGGCTCGATGAAGTTCTCAGCTAGATCGCGCGCGGACGTCATCGCCTTTCGGGCGGTGGCTTCGACCGCCCCCGATGCCTTGGCTTCCAGGTCCCGAACGGGCTTGACGACGGCCTGAAGGGTCTCGTTTTCCGCGAGCGTACGTCGGATCTTATCGAAGAAGCCCATCGTTCACCTCCGATACGCTCCCTATTGGTGGGGATGACGTAGGCTCGGAACGCTTTGCTACGGCATGCGACAACCCCTACCGCGGGGAGGTGATGCGTAGGTCCTTGGGACGAGTGCGAAGTTGCAACCCCAGATCGAGTTGAGCTGCGAGCAGGTCGAGCTGCAGATCGTTGACGTGGAACGTCAGTCCTGCGACGAATGCAAATTGGTCCGAGACGGGCAATTCGGCTCGAGGTGATAGAGACCACCACAGTGCATTGACGGCATCGATGTTCTCGGGGGGGCGTAGATGTCGTCGTTGTCGTATCCGTACGGGTTTGGTGGGGTTGCCGCGGGATTTGGAATGGACCAATTGGTGGGCGTGACCAGGTATTCGGCGCCGAACGTAACGCCGAGTCGGGGCGCTTTGGTCTGACCGGTCACCGGGGCGGTGACCTGCAGATGGGCGGTTGGGCCTCCATAGGGAAGTCGAAAGTCGCTGATTCCCGTCAGGTCTCCGAGTCCCGCTGCGATCCCGAGTCGAAGTCCAAACGTACCGTGGTTGAGGCTTGGAATACGGGTTCGAATCCAGACTCCCGGTGAGCCTGCGACCGAGTTCCCCGGTCGCGTCAGGGCCCGAAATTCAAGCACCACCGCCCGTCCTACCGAATGGGCCCCCGAGAGGCTTGCCGCCCAATCCGTGTCGAGTATCGGCTCTTCGATCCCGGCCACCAAAGGTCCGGTGCCGCCAAGTTCAACCCCCGTCGCTTTTATGCCACTATTGAGTGGCATACCGCTCATGAACGTGGGGGGAGGCACCGCGGTTGTGCAGGCGGTTCCAATGAATCCCGCGATCATGATGGCAATGCGCATGAGGCTCCCGTCTACGGGGCCAGCGTAGCGTACCGATGTGGCAATCCACAGGCTCATTTCGTGTTTGGCTCACCACCACGGGGTCAGAACGCCGGTTTGGCGATGATAGTTGTGCCACTGTGCGCCGAACCGCTCCTGTAGCGACCGTTCTTCTTGCGGGAGTCGCCAGCCCAGCACCCAGAGTTGCGAAGCCAGCCATAGGCCACCCAGAAGCACGTTGCTGGTAAGCAAGGTCAATCCTCCAAAGATGAGGAGGAACGAGGTATACATCGGGTGGCGAATCCGCGCGTAGGGGCCCCGGCGAACCAATCGATGGTCGTCGCGAAGGTGCAAGGTGCCCGAGAAGTGGACGCCAAGGGCAAGATGGACCCAGACCAAAAGCAGAATGCCGGTCTCGAGAAGGACAAGGCCGACCCCGTGACCCCAGGGGGGAATGGCGACGGAACCTGGCACGAGGCTTGGCGACACAACCCAGGCAGCGAGACCCACGAGACCGCCGATAAGGAACACGACGCGCACCATGATTCCGATGAACCAGCCACCCTCTCGGCGAAGTCCGTCGGATTGATCGCGGAAAAGCCCTCCGGCCTCTCGATGCGCCAGCAGACGAATTCCCAGCACGATGGCGAAGAGGGCTCCAACCAAGAGTTGGCGTTCGAATTCGGTCATGTTCGCTCCACGATGGCGTGTACGAGCCGTTGGACGAGGCGTTTTCCATCGACTGGCACGGGTGAGGTGGCGAGGTGGGTAAGAATGCCCAGCATGCCCACTTGAAAGAATCGAGCTTCTAAAGCGGGATCTTCGGCGCCCAGCTCAACAAAGAACGCCTCGAATGCGGTTCGATCAACCCTGGTGGCAACGTCGGTCATCGCATGGCGAAGTGCAGGGTCGGTAAGCGCCCGAAGATAAAGGTGAAACGTATTGGACTTGCCCTGCCCGGCTTCCAGGAGGGCGGTTCCTGCGGCGAGCAGTCGATCTGCGGGTGAGCCGTGGTCCGGCAGTGCAGCCATGGCCGATGCAACAACCTCGATTCGCTGTTGCACCACGGCCTCGACGAGGGCCTGTTTGCTCGGGAAGTAGTGGTACGCGAGCCCTTTCGACACCCCGGCCCGAGATGCCAGGGCCGCCATGGAGGTACCCGAGAACCCTCGTTCCGCGAACAGCTCAAGGGCAGCGTCAAGCAGCTGAGACCTGGTCTGAGCCCGCGCTCGGGCGTTGGCATCGGCATCTCGTCCCATGCTGTGCGATTATGATCGACCAAACGGTCAGTCAATCAAAATATGGAACCGAACGCCCGCGGCGCACAACGGGGGCAGGTGGAACCACTGCGATGGTAAGCCAAGGACCAGCCTACACCGCCGACCCACCCGGGGGATAGCGGGCGGGATTGGCGAGAGACCGGGAATGCCGCGAACTTCGCGTGGAAACCCAGAACACCAACGTCGCGGCTTGCCAGTTTTATGCGAACCGAGGCTGCGAGCTGGTCCTGGTCGAGCGAGGGGCCTACGGCGACCTTCCCGATGAGGTCAAGCTCGTCTGGGCGATGACCCTCGAATGAGGAGGTACAGGGTCAGGGCCCCTCGATACGCCGACGCATGGAGGAGTCATGCGGGACGAATGGGCCAAGGCTTTCTCGGCCACCGCGCAAGAGTGGTGGACCGAAGCTCGGACCAAGGCGGTACTGGGCGACAAGCGGCTTGCCTTCCCACCCGCGGAGGCGGCGGTTCTGCTACGCGCGCTAGGGCTGATGAACGGGGATGCGACGATGCCTCCCGATCGGATCCGGAAGTACCGCCAGATCAACCACATGCTTCGCGTTTTGCGTCCTTCGCTCGAAGCGTTGGCCGACACGTGCGACCGGCCCTGCATCGTGGACGCAGGCTGCGGACGCTCCTACCTCACGATGCTCATCGCCTGGTGGTTTGCGCATACCCGTCTTCAGTCGGTTCAAATCCTCGGTATTGACCGCAGTCCAGCCCTCGTTCAGACGTGTCGTGAACGGGCGGAGCGGGCGGGATTGCAGGCGAGCCTTCGATTCCTCGCCGCACCGCTCGCCGACTTGGATTTGGAGGAGGCCTGGCGCGCGGAGTTTGGTGAGCCCTGGGCCGGCCTGGACGCACTGGTTTCGCTGCACGCATGCGACACTGCGACCGATGACGCCTTGGTGTTGGCGGTCGAGCACCAGGCTCGTTTCGTTGCCGTGGCCCCCTGCTGTCAACGTGAGCTTTCGGCCGCATGGAAGCACCGTCCAGAACTGGGGCCTTGGGCGGCATCTCCCCACCTGCGCCGCACCGCAGCCGCCACCACCACCGACACGTACCGCATGCTGTTGCTCCAAACCCAGGGCTACGAGACGAGTGCGGTGGAATTCGTCGAGGCCCTTCATACCCCCAAGAACACCCTGATCCGAGGTCTGCTCCGCCCGCCCGCCAAACCGGAGGCTCGGCTCCGATATTGCCAGTTTCGCGATCGAACAGGCGGCGTGGATATCGCCTTGGCCCGTCGATGGGGTGTGGTGTGACCCCACCTCGGACCCGACAATAGCTTGGCAACAGGAGGGTGCATGGACTGGAGAGTCGCCGCGGCGGGCAGTGGGCTTTTGGGGCTGATCTTGGGTGGAGTAGGCGGACAATTCCTCGGTGAACCGGAGGACGACTCGGCCTCCGAAGATTGTGAGGAACAGCTCGTTCAGCTTCGGAGCGAAGCCGAGCAGTTGCAGGTCCAGCTCGAGATCGTGGGTGGCCTGCCGACGCCGTGGCCCGAAGAGGACATGGGCCCGTTCGAGGCCGATGCCGTCAAGGCCTGGCTCGACGCTGCTCCGTCGAGGTTCGATGCATTCGCCAGCGTCGCGATGCTCGATTGTGAAGAGTTTCCTTGCTTGTTGGTGCTGAACTATCTGCCCGACGTCCCAGGGGGAGCGGAAACCCTCGAGCCGGTGCACGATGCTCTCGACGCCCATACCGAAGGACGAATCGGAATGGAGAGCCTCGTATCGGATGGCCCAAGCGGGACGACAGCCGCTGTGCCTGTCGCGCCAGACGATGCCCTGGCCGACCCCGCAATTCACGCTCGAATCGATGTTCGATTTGAGGAGCTCTTGAAGGGAAGTCCGGCCGAACCCGTCGACGACCCGTAGCGTTTCGTTAGCTACTCGGTGACCTCGAAGGCGACCTCGAGCGTCACCTGCGGTTCGATGATGCGATGCGTAGCGTCGTGGAGGCGAGCGATGATCGTATGCTCGCCAATCTCGGTGTCTGCAGGGATGGTGAACCGTTCCACCTCGGTGACCTGCTGGAGGACTGGGTTCGTCATGAGGTCATCGAGGTAGATGTGGACGTGGCCGGTCATCCCTTTGGATTTGCCGTTTTCGTGGTCGTGGTCGTGGCCATCGTCTTTGTCGTCGAGGTGTCCAGTAAGCTGAAAGTGCTGGACGGCCACCTCGCTGGTCACCTCGGTCCCTGCGGTTCCTACGCCGGGTGACAGCTCGAAACGCAGCAGCTCAGGTGCCTCCGCTTCGGCCCCACATCCAATTGCGATCAACATCCACCAACCGCGCATGTTCTTTCCTCCATCAGAGGCGCGGTCCTTCACGCTCCTGAATCGTTACGCAAGCAACGAAACACATGGGGTAATCAACATTTTGGGAGGCTAGGCGTTCAGGGACAGACCGCAGCCCAAGGATTCGCACCCACATCGTCCAGGATCCAGATGCGGACGAAGTCCTCGTCGATTTCGATCCAAGGTTGGGCGGTGGCGCGTGAGATGACGGTGGAGCAGTGGGGACCGACCTCGGATCCCAAGATGCTCAATTCGGCCCAGTGGGTGTTCGCGCTCACAATCGTGTCGATTGCCCCGCGACGGTATTGATGCACGATGGCGCCGGACGGGTAGTGAATGGCAGCGTCGACGAGGTCGGCGGTCGGCAAGAGTTGCCCATTGATGCTCGCTGGCAGGCCGATGTGCGTTCCTGCCCAAGGCCCGATCGGGTCGTTGTATGGAAAGGCGAGCGAGGGAGGCACGTCGCTGGGTTGGGGGAAGGGGTCGCCCTGGATGTTGGACCAGCGTACGCCATCAAAGACCGGCGCGGCAGGCATCGGGCTGGGCGGGAGCCAGGCGCCAAGGACGGGTTCGAAACGGAGCCCTGGGGCAGAGGGCATAGGAGAGGGTGGCAACCACTCGGACGGCAGCGGGCTGGGCAACACCGCGTTGGCCGGCATCGGGACCGGGGGGATGGCAAAGGCCGGTTGGGCAAACAGGACCCACGACAAAACGCTCATGATTACTCCTGGCGGACATGCTCCCGAAGCTTGACGGGATCCACCCGGTTTTGCCTGACGGCAACTGGACCATCGGAGGTCCCGAAGTGGTCCCGTTGCGGTCAGGTTCGCCAGGTTCGGCAGAACTAGTGTGCACGGGTCCGGCGACCCTGACGTCCCGGTGCACAATGAGGATGTGACATGCACAAGATCGCGTGGATGCTGGCACTTTGGGGCCTGACGACGCCCGCGTTTGCCATGGACTCGGATGACGATGGCATTGATGACAGCACCGACAATTGCGACACCGTGGCCAATCCCCTCCAGTTGGACACCGACCTCGATGGGGCAGGTGACCTTTGTGACTGCGCCCGGCACAACCCGGCAGTGTGGGACTGGGGCGATTGCCTCGCCATGGCGGACATTGCCGACGAGATTGCGGGCTTCGCCGATGTCTGTCGCACGCTGCCCGTCAATCCATGGTGGGGCACCTACTGGGAGCCCGTGATCATCCAATGCTCGGGGATTGGCTGCGCGCCTCCAGTGTCATTGGCTGGTGTGGTTGATGTGTCGATGCTGCTGGGGGTCACCGTGGTCCGTCGAGACCAATTCATCGACGCGTTTGACCAGAACTTCCCCCTCGATCAGGTTGGGCTCGATCGGGACGGATTTGGCCTGATTCTCGATGGGATGGTCGACTCCTGCTACGGCTATTGCCCCTAAGCCCGGACGCGGTTGGAGGTGGCGGCGACCTCGCGACCAAGTTGGCCATCGGGGCCTTGGTCGCTCTTCGCGAGGGTTTGTTCTGCCTCATTCAACCACCGTCGTGCGGCAAGAGGGTCGCCAAGCTGCGCACAGGCCGTGGCCAAAAGGCAGCTTCGCCGTAGTGCGGTGTTGAACATGAGGCCCTGGGGTTGGACCTCGATCGACCGTTCCGCAAAGCGCCGCGCATCGGCCCAGCGTTCGGCGTACGCGGCGGCTTCAGCCTTGCAATCCCACCAATACGCGTGGACCCCGCTCGGGAGCTTCAAGAGGAGGGGTTCGGACCGCTCGAGTTGTCCAGATGCAGAGACCAGATCTCCGGCTTGCAGCATGGCCCGCGCCCCCAAGGTTCGAATCAGAAGTTCGTAGTAAGGAAGTCGGCGAATCCGTTCGTCCTTGAGCGCTTGAGCCACATGGGGCTGGGCCTGCTCGGGCAGGCCGGCCTCAATTTCGAGCGTGGCGAAGTTTGCAAGAGCGAAGAGAGCCATCCGGCCATGGCCGCCGTGGGTCGCGAGGTGGAGCGCGGCTCGAAGCTCCGCCCGTCCCTCGTCCCAAGCTTCATCAAGGATCAGGGCGATCGCGAGGTGGTTTCGAGCGTCAGGCTCCTGCTGGACCCGGCCCATGTCCACTTGGTAGTCAAGATACTCGCGCAGTTGCTGTGTCGCGACGGCGATTCTGCCCCGTTGTAGGTTGCTTAGGCCAAGACCCCGAACCGCCATGCTTGCGGATTCAGGTTGGCGATGGTGGGTGGCCAGTTCATAGACGGTTCCGAACCAGTGCTGTGTCGCGGCAAAGTCACTGTGGCGAATGCCGTACCAGCCGAGCGTGGTGTTGGCGTGAATGGCCGCCAAGGGGTCGAGGTTGGGCTCTTCAAGCAGTTCGAGCGCGAGCTTCCGCCCTTCCTGCCAATGTCCAGCTCGGTAGGTGTATTGCGCGAGTTTCGAGCGCTGGAGCTGGAGGATCTGTGGGTCTCCGAGCGCCTCCGCATGGCGAACCGCCTCTTCGATCATCGACAGGGACTGTTGGGCTTCGTCGTACCAAATGAGGATGTTAGCGAGGCCTGCGTAGAGCGAGGGCAGGTCGCGCAGCGGCGCGATGGCGAGGGTCGTCTCCAACAGCGTCCGGAGCAGTGGAGCCGGACCCCTTTCGATCAGCACACACTGCGCGGCACGGACGCACCCCGCGGCCAGGGCGCCATCGTCGATTGCAAGGGCGCGCCGTGTCGCGGCAATCAGGTCGTCGAGATGTTCGACCAAGGTGCGGAATATTGTGCTGCGCGGTGGAATGACCCCTCCGTGTTGGTCAAGCGCGTCCGAAAAGAGGGTGACGAACCAGGCTCCGTGGAGCTGGCTGCCTGCGTGAACCTCGGTCGGATTCGCGTGATCCAGAACGAACTTCCGAATCGAAGGCAGCATGCGGAAACGGCCATCCATCTCCCGGATCAGCCAAGACTGATCCCGAAGCGACTGCAGGACGTCACCGGCGGGTCGTTTGGCCGGGAGCACCACGTTCGCCTGACGCAAATCAAAGCTAGCCACCCAGGCTGACAATCGGCCGAGTGCGTGCCGGTCGTCGCGGTGGGTCAGACGCCAGGAACGCGAAAGCGACTCCGAAAGCGTGCGGGTGACGGGGTGAGGGCCTTCGGTGGCGATTTCGTCGAGAAACGACTGGGGGCCCAGCGCGCGGAGTCGTGCGATCGCTACGACGAGCGAGAGCGGCAGGCCGTCGACGGAGCGGGCGACTTTTTCCAACTCCTGATCCCCCACCGTCGTGGTCAGTCGATCCCGGATCAGCTGAACGCACGATGCAAGGCCGAGAGGTGCAAGTTCAAGGACGTGTTCGCCATCTTCGGAAAGCGTCAAGCGGCTTGTGAGCAAGAACCGGGCGTGGGGTACAGCGTCTTGGATTTGCCCGATGAGGGGACGAATCGCATCGATCACCTGCTCCGCATTGTCCAGCACGATCAAGACGTCTTCGAGCGAGGCCAACGTTTGGGTGATGCTCTTGAGGGTGGCCTTGCCCCCCAACGACGCCGCCATCCCGATCACGAGACCATGATGGTCCTCGGCCGCCCGAAGGTCGACCCAAATGGCGTCGATTTGGCTCGGGATCAAAGCCTGCGCCAGACGGGTCTTGCCGACTCCCGCCGGACCAAGAATGGTGATCAACGGTCGCCGCTCCTGAACCCACGTCCGGAGTTGCTGCAGCTCGTGTTCTCGCCCCCGCATCGGCAGCGCGGACATCGCAACGCTGGTCACGACAGGCTGGACGTCCGCGTCAAGGCGATAGCCTCGGCCGCGGATGGTCCGTACGACCGGTTCGTCCAGCACCGTGCGGAGTCGACTGACGACCTTTGAAAGCGCCTCATCGGCAACGACCACCTGACCTGGCCAAAGGAGGTCCATCAGCCGTTCGCGATCGAAGAGTTCACGCGGAGCCTCGACCATCGCAACGAGCAACTTCCATGGCAGGGGCTGCACATGCTGGGGTTCACCATCGATGAACAGCACGCCCTGGGTCACGTCCACCACGTGCTTTCCAAAACGGAACCGGCTGGGCATGCAGGGGGATAACGTCACGGCGGCAGAGGACCATCGGTTGGGCTGTGGCGAGCCGTTCCATTCTGTAGCGAGCGGAATGAGACGAGCCTGGGCACTCGAAGGGTATCGCTCGACGATGGCGATGCAGGAGGTACCATGCTCACCCGTCTCATCTTGCTTTGCTCGGCGCTCACGGCCTGCACCGACGCTGGCGACCCGGTGGATACAGGGACGGATCCCGTTGGTGATGCGGACACGGACGCCGACACCGATGCGGACGCCGACGCCGACGCCGACACCGATGCGGACACGGACGCCGACACCGATGCGGACACGGACGCCGACACCGATGCGGACACGGATGCCGATACCGACACCGACCCGGGACCCGTGGACACGACGTTCGAGGATGTCAACTTCTTGGTGGAACTCGAGTCCTACGATGCCGACGAGGGACCGGGCACGGGCACCCCAGACACCTGCACGGGCGCGGCCACGCTGACCATCGATGCGATGGACCAGCTGACCGGGAGCGCTTCGTGCACGTCGGTGAACTTCAAGACCGTGTGGACCTTCGTGTTCGACGGTTCGGTGTCGAACGGAGACGTGACCGGACAGGTCGAGGTCACGCACTTCAGTGGGACCACCGAAGATCTGCCGTTGACGGGGGCTCGCGTCGACGCCAATACACTGTCCGTTGGCTTTGACGAAACCTGGATGTTCACAGCTCAGCTCAACGTTGATCTCGAAAGTGCCATCCTTGCGACGGTGGTGCCCTAACCGATGGTGTCGGCGAGGAACCGGTTAACCACTCGCCGTGTCGCTGATCCAACCATCTTGGGCCCCGCGAGACCATTACGGCGCAGCGCTTGCCGTGGTGGCGTTCGCCTTGCTTGCATTGTCCTTCCTCGGTGCCGATCCGCCGACGGAGCCCCCTTGGTTGATGGCGAAAGAGGAACTCATCGAGTTCGTGGTCGAGGGGCCCGCCAAGGCACATGAAGCCCGCAATTGGGCCTTGTTTGGCGAGTGGCATCGCAACCCCGTCGACAACTACCAGTTTTGGCGCATCCAATCGCCTCTCTGGGTGTACCCGCTCGCCGGAGCGTTCCGGTGGTTTGGTACGGGCTATGCGACCTTGCAGGCGTTTGCCGTCGGCTTCGCGTTGGTCGGAATGATCGGACTCTGGCGGCTGCTGCGTGATGTCGCGCCTGGTCCACTCGGGGTGGCCGCCATGTGGCTTTACGGCACCTCGCTGCTGGTCACGCTGCTCAGTCGGTCTGGGATGACCGAAGTGGTGCTCAATGCCGCTGCCGTGTGGATGATGTGGACACTGGTACGAGGCCGAAACCACCCCGGTTACCTCGTCGCTTCGCAGATCATCTTCGCCCTTGCGTTCTTTACGAAGCAAGGCATCATCTACCTGTTTCCGCTGCTCGTCGTTGCCAACGTCGCGGCCTTTCTTGCGTGGCGCCGAGAGGAGCGGTTCACCCTTGGTCGCTGGATTCCCGTGGCCACGGCCGTCGTGATCGCAGCCTTCACCACGGTCTATGTGGTGCAGCCCGAGTACCTTCGCACGGTGGGCTGGAACACGACCCACATGGTCACCGGTGGAGGAACGGGCTCGGCACGGTCGGTCGGGTTGCTCGAGCGCATCTCGGTGCGGCGATTCGGCCTCGCGATGTGGCGATTTCTACCCTTCGTCGGCCTCTTCAGCCTTCCTGCGCTTGGGTTCATGGGGCTTCGAGCCTACCGAGACCGCGACGACCGGTCGTGGGTACTTGCTGGCTGGGGCGCGAGCGCGTGGTTTGCCGTTCTGTTGCTGCGGGAGTGGACCCTACGCCACGGCAGCATTCTGGTCTTTCCCACGCTCGTGCTCGGAGCCGCCGCGGCCGCATCGTTGTTGCAGGGGACCCGTCTCCCGTTGCGCCTTCGCCAAGGGTTCGTCGTCGTTGTGGTCGCATGTGGTCTGGCGTCATCGATCTACGAACAGGGGCGGCGCCTAAGCGATGCGCGGTACACCTACGACCGCTTTGTCGAACAGGCCGAAGCTCACATTGGCCAGGAAGCACCGGTCGCGATTGGCCGGTTCGCGATGCCCTTTTTGCTAGGAAGCCGGTTCGACCTCTTCTATGTGAAGGAGTCGTTCAATCGTACTGCCCGAGCGGTTCGCGCTCTCGCCCCGACGCACTTCGTCCTTTTGAAACCTCGCGACGATGTCGAGGTTCAGCTTAGGCGCATGCGACTCAAATCCATCGTTGGGGATTGCCCAGTTCAGATGAGGGTCTGGGAAATGCCCATGCGGCTTTGCGTTCGCGACACGCCCTCCAATTAAGGCGACGCGGGCGGGAACTGTTGACACTCCGACATGTCTGACCACCGAAGTCGATGCAACGACCTCCGGAGGCGAGGATGAACTGGGGATTTCGTGGGGGCGTGGTCGCCCTTGCGTTTGGGATTGGCGTGGCGCAGGCTGCACCTCCGGACTTGCAAGGGCCTGCGTCGGCCTGGGTGCTTGCCGACCAAGCGTCTCGGGACGCGGGGTTGGTCCTGGAGGTCTCGGGCCAATCGATCGATGCGACGATGCCAGTGGAAGTCGAGCAAGACCTGGAGCTTGCCGTCATCGACGGGCCCCGCAGCCGCCGGGCATGGATGCAAGGACAGCTGCTGTACTTGGTCACGGGTCGCCAAGGTACGCTCCGTGCGACTCGGCCAGGGATTGACGTAGAAACCGACATCGTGGCCATCTACGCCGACGAGGTCACCGCGCAGGCGCTTGCCGACGATGTGGGGGCGGTGCTCGAACGCGACCGGCGCCGGTGGCTGCTGCATGGAGATGACCTGCTGTTCGAGCTTGCCTATGTGGCGGTGCCGGATGCAACGATCGATGTCACGCCGGTAGCGGTGGTGCCTGACGGCAAGTCCGACGCCCAACGGCCGAAGCGGATTGCCTCGCGGCGTTTACCGGTGAAGCGGACGAAGAAGACGCGCCGAAAGCGGATTGCGCGGCGTGCGCGAGTTCATGCCCCTCTCGCTGGGGCGGAAGGGGCCAAACCGTGGACGTTGTCGGTGAGCGACCAAACCGCAGAACCTGTCTCGGATGCAGAGCGGTCGGCGGGTCTGGTGGGTTGGTATTGCCACGCGACCACCTGCATCGTGCTTGGGATCGATGGTCGGGCTCGCCGCTGCAACGAACAGCGCTGCGTGGACATGGGACCTTGGGCCGAGCGGCCCGATGGAATCGAGGTAGGGAACCGGCCCTACATTTGGAAGTCTGGCTACCTGGTGCCCGCGCCGGAGGTGAAGCAATGAGCGACTCCAATCCCTCTCGACGGAGACTCCTCGGGGGGCTCGCGGCGGCGGCCTCCGCACCGGCTTGGGTGGCGGCAGCGTTTGCCGCAGAGCCTCCCGAGCGGCAAATGGAGCTGTTCTCGACGTGGCACAACGCGCGCCGCATGGGCGTTCCGTTATTGGCCATTGTCACTCCCACCGATCGCACCGCGTGGGAACGTGGCCGCGTCGTCGGGGCGATGTTGGCGGAGGCCGACGACAAGCTGATGGCCACCCTCCAGGGGTATGCGCCGGTCTGTGCAACGGCGCTCGACCTACATCTGCTGGGCGTCGTCGTTCCGCCGGACGCTTGGTTTGCCGTGATCGGCACAAAGCAAGTGCCCGCCCGCACGGTTCCCATTGCCGGACCCCAGGTCGAGGTGACTTTCGAGGGCCGCGTCGGGCTTGCCACCCGGGCCCTACGGAAGGGACTCGCTGCGTTCACCCCGCTGTACGAGGAACCCAAACGTCGGACCGTGCTGAAGCGAGCGGCCCATGACGCTCGAGAAGTGTGGCTTCGTTCTCGCCTTCCCGGTAGCTACTGGGCGAACGAGACAGGATGTGGGCTGCACATCGAGGAATACGAGGATGGCGTCAGTTGGGCGTGTGGCATGGGTTCTGTGCCAGCCCGTGCGGCGCGTTTCTTGTACTTCGCTGACGCAGACCTATGGCCTTGGTAGGGTTCACCGTTCCCGCAAACCGGGTGGACCACCAACGGTGCGCCCAGGTCTTTGAGGCCGTGGACTACCTTGAGGTGGTGCCCGAGTCGCTGGTGGAGCCGCGCGACCTGCCTGTGTTTGCGCCGAACGGCTACTTCCGGCGTGTCCTTGACCTTCAACAGCGGCTTGGCGTGCCGGTGGTGGCCCATGGCACCGGGCTCTCGGTTTGCTCGAACCATCCCTTGGATGGACCTCGGTTTGGACGATGGATCGAACGCGCTGCAGCGATGGCGGACCGGCTTGATTTGCAGTGGTACACCGACCATGCGGGGGTCACGGCTCCGGCCGGGCTCAATCTCACCCTGCCGCTGGACGTGCCTCACAGTCGGGCGGCTCAAAACGCGGCTCGGGCCAGACTTTCGGCCCTGGCCGAGGCGGTTGGCGTCCCGGTTGGGATCGAGAACAGCGTGTATTATGCGCCGATGGCGGACCCCAAGGATGAACCGCGTTGGTTGCGTACCCTCCTCGGTGAGGCCCACGTCTTGGTGTTGGATGTGCACAACCTGTGGACCCATGCGGTCAACTTTGGCATCGACATCGACGACTGGCTGGCCGAGGCTCCCCTCGACCGAGTCATCGAGGTGCACGTGTCGGGAGGAACCCTTGCGGACGCGCGATGGACGAATGGTGCCCCATGGCGACTCGACAGCCACGATGACGCGGTGCCTGAACCGGTCTGGGCGTTGCTCCAACGGGTGATTCCGAGGTGCCCCGCCCTGCGCGGAGTGACGTTGGAGCGTCTCGAGGGGACCATCGCGGAGGCCGACGTGCCGGGGTTGCTCGAAGAGGTCGACCGCATTCGATCCATCCTCTTGGCCGCGCCGCCACCGTCGAGGGGTCCTGAATCGGTCCACCCCGAGTGTTCACTACCGGGCAACGACGATGAAGGGGCTGTCGAACTTCGCCTTGCGGACGCCTGGAGTTCCCGGGATCCGCAGGCCGCATTGCAGCAAATCGCAGACGATCCCGAGGCCCCGGGCTGGGTGCGCCAGGCTGTCGGGTTCGCCTTGGCCCACCCCGCCGGAGTGGGGATCTGCCGGCGACTGATCTTGCGGCAACGTTTCGAGCGTCTCATCCATGGCAGCGCGGAAGCCGAGCGGTGGTTTGAAACCGACCCTGCGAGCTTTGCCCGCGCGTTTATCGGCTACGCGGCCGCGACGCCACCCGTGGCCTACTTGCCCGTCGACGAAGCGATGCTCTTCGAACGCTGGGTCCATCAGGACGCACCGGGTTGATCATGCGCCTTCGTTTCGCTCTTTTGGTTGGGTTTGGCCTCCTCTTCATCGTGGCGTGGTGGGCGTTTCGAACGCCTCCGCCGGCCGAGCCGGTCGTTTTCGAGGCCCCCCCTGCCCCGGCTCCGAACCGTCGGGCTCGCGTTGGACCGCGCCATCCCCCACGGCCCGAGGTGGTGGACGCCGAGCCGGCGGAAGAGCCGAAAGGGGCGCCCGCCGTCGCCATTTCATCCACGTCGAAGTCGGCTCAGGAACACGTAATGGCGGGAGAGCGCGCGTTTGATGAAGGCGATCTCGAAGGCGCCTACGCCAACTTCCTCGCGGTGATCGAGTCCGAGCCGGATGACCCATTAGCAGCGTTTGCTCTCTATAAGCTGGCTTGGGTCGAGTACAACATTGGTGAGGTGGATTCGGCCATCAGCGACATGACGTTGTTGGGCGAGTGGTTGGCCGAGCCCGTGTCAAACGCGGACCGCATGCTCCAGGGCGAGGTCGAAAAGGACCTCGCACGATTCAAGGACGAGGTGGCCGAGGAGGAGTAGTCTCACTCCCGGGGGCTCCAAGGCGGGATCCGAGTTCATTCAGGAGCGCCCCTCCGTCCCCTTCCAGCGTGGAGCCGTGCATGCACGCCAGTCGTCGGGGAGCCAGTTCGGCCAGGCGTTGGAGCATGGCCAAGGTTTGGGGCGCGTGCGAGAAGTAGTCCATCTCCCGACGAAACGCCTCGCAGGCCTCCAGCGTGGATGCGCCATCGGCGTGGGGAGCGTCTCCGGAACCGGGCTGGCTGAACAGATCGCCACACAGCAGGGTCTGGGTACGTTCGTCGAACAGAACGCCGTTGTCCCAGCCGTGAGGGACGTGCGGCGCGTCGATCCAGCGTAGTGGGCGGTTGCCGATCGCGATGGTGGCATCGTCGTGAGCGGCGTGAGGGGTTCGGCCATCGGCGAAGTCCGCAAGTCCCGTCATGGCCCCGATGCGGCTGCAAAGGGGTTGGGCATTGGGGGCTTGCGCCAAGATGGCGGCGAGGCCGCCACACTCGTCGGACTCCACGTGGCCCACGCCGATGTAGCGCAGCTGATGCAACGGAATCACGCGGCGTATCGCATGGAGGACGTCGCTCGCCATCGCCGCCATGCCGGTGTGAAACAGCAACGCTTCGTCATCCACGACGAGGTACTGGTTGAACGAAAATCCGCCAGGGAGGGCGTCCAAGACGTGGTGGATGCGAAATACGCCGTCTGCGACTTCATCGACACGGGCCATGAGCGTTCTCCAATGAAGGGGACATCAGGCTCCTACGGGCGTTGGGGTCGCGGGGTTGTGGCAGGTTGTGCCAACGCTTGCCACGTCGTCACTGGCGGTTCGCCACGCCATGCTCGTCTCCACGGGTTCAGTTAGGCTTCCGATAGATGGGCAATGACCGAGGCGAAAGCTGCTTTAACGACGCTCACGGTTTTCAATGCCTCGCTCGACCGTGTCATGATCGCGGCGTGCAGGCTCCGATGCTCCATGGCCGCGACGCCCTCCTGAACGCTCTCCGTGAGATGATTCGGCCGGGTTGCCGGGTGACGCTGATGGGCCCGGGAGGGGTGGGCAAGACGAGGTTAGCCCAGGCGATCGCAGCCGAGGAGGGCCGCTTTGTGGCCCTGGCCGAAGTCCGAACCGTCGATGAGACCCGACGCGCGCTCGCCTACGAACTCGATTTGGACGGCGACCGCCTCGACGAGGCGCTTCGCGCGGCGGCGCCTACACGGCTGATTCTCGACAACTGTGAGCAGTTGGAACCCGAGGCCCTGGTCTGGCTGGAAGAGGTGTTGCCCGAGACCTGGCCCATCGTGGTGACCTCCCGCAGGTCACTGGACTGGGGGCGCGAATTTTGCTTCGAGGTACCTCCACTGTCGGGCGACGCAGCCCTTCAAGTGTTCCTGGATGCGGCACCGCGGCCGTTTGCCGACATGGGACACCCGGAGGCCCTTCTGCGGATCTTGGACCGCCTCGAGGGGTTGCCGCTGGCCCTTCGTCTGGCCGCGGGTCGCCTCGATGTCGTAGACCTGGCGACACTTGAACGGTTCCTCGATGAAGACTACCTCACGGTGCTCGCTGATCCCGATAACGGAGGCCGCCACGGGTCGATCGACCGGACCGTCGCGTGGTCGTGGGACCCGCTGGACCCGCGACATCAACGCGCGCTGCTGGCGTGCGTCGCTCTTGGGGGGCCCTTCGACCTCGAAGCGGCCCACGCCTTGCTCGAGCGTCCCTTGGATGACCTACACGCCCTCACCCGGCGGCACCTTGTTGAGGTTGGGGAGGGTCGCTACCGCGTTCCAGAGCCGGTCCGGCAGTTTGCGCTCGGTCGACTCGTATCCTCTCCAGGTGCGGACTCCATTTACGCTCGGGTGGATGACTGGTGGGCGACCTGTGTGGCGGGGTGGCTCCAGCGACTTCACGGCCCGCACCACGCGGCGACCCTTGCGGCAGCCACGAGGTCCTTCGGAGGGTTGACCCGGCTTGTTGGTCATGGAACTCCCGATCGCGCTCGAAACGCCTTTGCGGTGCTCGCCGAGGTTGTGGAGGTGCGAGGGCCCGCCACCGAAGGGCTGCGCTGGGCGAGCTGCCTGATCTCGCGTACGCCCTCGGCCGATGCCCGAGCCGAGGCGCTCGCCTGGCGGAGCCGGTGGCATCGTCGGCTCGGGGCGGTCGAAGAAGCGACCGCCGACGCCGATGCCGCGATAGAAACCGCATCTGAGGGGGATGCGGGGGCTCGGTCGCGGATGGAACGGGCGGCTCTTCGTTTGCAGCGAGGACTCTCGGATGCGGGCCTTCGTCGAGCAGAACTCGAAGGCGCGTTGGCGATGGCCCAGTCGCCTGCATTGCGTGCGACCTTGCTCGCTCACCGCGCGTTGGCGTTGCACGACACGCTGTCCATCGGTGAGGCGGGTCTTGTCGATGCGACGTTAGCCCAAGCGCTCGCCATTGCGACCGAACTGGGCTGTCCGGCGGTGCAGCTTCAGGTGCACGCCCAGGCCGGCACGATTCACCTCGAGCGCGCCGTCGATCCCGTTCCTACACAGCGCCACTTGACCCGGGCCCTCGAACTCGCCACGACCCTCGGTCGACGGAGAAAGCAGGGCTTTCTCTTTGGTCAACTGGCCCTCGCCATCGAGGCCAGCGACCCGGATGTTGCATTATCCAAGTACGACAAAGCCATTCAGCGACTCCGGGAAGCCGGCGACCCGGTCAGTGCCGCGACGTGGATGGGCATGCGTTCGCGGACCGAGCTGCTCACGGGGGATCCCGCTCGGGCTCGTCGAGACCTGCGACAGAGCCTGGGTTGGCTCGAACGCGCGGGGGACGCGCGCATCGGTTGGTATCTGCGGCTGCTCCTGGCGGCCGAGTCGATGGCCCGCGGGAACCCTGCCCCCTTCGTCGACTTCGTGGACCGAGCGCCACCGGTCCGTGACAAGGAAGGGTTCTGCTGTGACGTGGTGGCCGCGCTTGACGAGGGGCTAAGTGCGGCGGAGGCTCACGATGAAGGCGGCCGTCAGACCGCCCTCGCGAAGGTGGCAGAGTTCGCGGCGATGTCGCACCTACACGAGGTTCACACGTTGGCCGGCTGGGTGATGCAGCGGCTTGAAGAGGCTCCTCGGTGGTGGCGAATCGAGGTGAGGGGGCGGTGGCATATGCCGCCTGGTGCCTCCCGCCAGCCTGTCAAAGGAGCCGCCAACCAACGGGTGCTTGCCTATCTGGCTACCTTACGGCAGGACGAACCGGGAGCCGAAGCCGACACCGAAGCGCTGGCTGCTGCGGGCTGGCCGGGGGAGCGGCTTGTGGCCAAGGCGGCGGGAAACCGGGTGCGCGTCGCGCTATCGACCTTGCGCCGGGCCGGGCTGACGGCATGGATCGAGCGTGGTGACCAGGGTTGGTATCTCGCGATGACCCACCCCATTCGACGCATTCAGGAATAGCGTGACGCGTATTCAGCTCTGCAACCTCTGGTTTTTCCAGAGTCGCAACGTCGATGGCGGGGGCGGCTCCGATCGTGCATACTCCTAGGCTTGCGAGGGGCAACCGAGGTCCATGGTGGGATGGCTTGTCGCGGTACTGATCGCGTCTGGATGGTCGGCGCCGTTGGTGGAACTCCCGCCACAGGCCGACGCATCCTTGTGGCGTGTCCCGCTTGAGGACGCTGGCCTCGACTTGGCCCTTGACGGTGATGAAGCGGAGATCGTTCTTTGGGCGGCCCCCGAGACGTGGAAGGTGGAGGTGCGCCCTCGGGATGGCTCGTCGCGGCTCACGACCGTGCCCGCCCCAAGAACCCGCGCGGACCGCGCCGGAATCGCGTGGCTCGCCGCGTCGTTGCTCGACGACGTCGTGCGAGCGCCCCTGCTCCCTACGTCGGCGGTTTCGAACGTGCCGGTGGCCCCACCGGCCCCTCGCCGGACGCCGGAGGTGGCGCCCGAGCGTCCATCCGTGCCGAAGAGGGCGGTGACGGCCGCTCCCCCGCCGCCCCGGCCGCCTCCGCCTCCGCCGGCCCCGGTTCCTTCTCGCTCGACGGTCCCGTCTTCGCGGCCGACGGTCGAGCCGAGGGAACCGACCCGACTTGCGACTTCGGAAGCTACGCCACGGCCTGAAGACGCCCCAGAACGGTCTACCGCACGCAGGAAACTGAAGGTTCGGCGTCCGAAGCGACAGAAGCCAAACCAGGATGAGGACCCACCCCCGGGGCCACGCCGGTCTCCGGTACGATCGACCGTCGCGGGCACGCTCGGAGCGGTAGGTCGGGCTGAAGCAGGCTGGGTGCCTAGGGCCGAACTGGCTTTCGGCGCCCAACTCCCCAGCCGGTGGCATTTCCTTGGCACCATCGCCACGAGCGGCGTGGCCCGACCTCGCGACGCGCCCTCGGCCCGAGGGCCCATCATGCCGGAGACGGGAGTTCGGATGGGCTGGTCTTCGGCTGGTGAATGGAGACCTGAGGTTGGCGTGATCGGAGGGTTTACCGAGCACCGCTATCGGGAGGGCGACCGCACGGTGGCCCAGGGATGGGTCCCTTGGGTGGGTGGACGACTCGCGATCGCCCAGGCCATCTCGGAATCTTCTGGGTCGAGCGAGCCGGATCCCTGGTTCGTCGGCGCAGAGGTTCGGGTCATGCGCGATCTCCGTCGGGTGGATCTCGTCGTGGCGGATCGAACCTCCCAGCTCGCCCCCCTTCGGATCACGGTCAGCGCGTTCTTTTCGTGGACGAGCCCCCGATCTGATCCCGACAAGTGATCCAAATCCGAGCGTGGTGGCTCCTCTGTCATTGTCATGTCGCTACCTGCAACCGATCCTGATCTCATCCGCGCCGCGTGCCACGACCCGTCGGCACTGGACCGCGTACTCGAACGGTGGTTGCCACACATCCTCGGGTGGTGTGGGCGCCTCGGCGGACCAGACGTTGACGCAGAGGACCTCGCCCATGACGTGTGCTTGCGGGTCGTGGACCGGCTGGCCCAGCTTCGGGACCCGGTGGCGTTTCCGTCGTGGCTTTACCAGATCACGCGCGACACGGTCCGCAAGCATCGGCAGCGTCGGGAACGATGGTTTCGGTTGCAGTGGCGCTTGCCCCGCTTCTCGACGGTAGGCCCACCTGACCCCGACCACGCGCTGGGCAAGATCGTCCTGAGGCTTCTCCAGGAGCTTCCCGAGGCCCAACGCGATGTCGTCGTGCTCTGCCATGTAGAGGAGCGCAGCCGGGAGGAGGTCGCAGCGCTGCTCAGCATCCCCCTTGGAACCGTGAAGAGTCGCCTTCGGCTGGGCACCGCCCGGTTCCGACAGCTCGCGATCGAAGCGGGACTCGAGGCGGAACTGCGGGAGGCGGCGGGATGGCCTTAGGCGACCTGTTTCAAGCCGCGAAGAAGGCTTCGGAGCCGCCCCCCGGAGCCGCGGACCGCATCCGGGAGCGCGTGCGCGATGCGGAAGGGCACGATCCCGGTGTGGCGGGAGTGCTGGCCGGCGTGGGGGCTCCCGACCCAACCGCGTCGCATCGCGTAATGGCGAGGCTGCGCAGCGCGCGGAGGCGACGTGGACCGCTCCTCGCCGCGGGACTGGGGTTCGCGAGCGTCCTGATGGCGTTCTTCGCGAGCCTCTCTTCGAGTCCGCCTCAGGCCCTCAATACCACCTTGCACGCCACGGAAGGCCCCCTCACTCTGCTTACCGACACGGTGTCGGTGGCCGTTGACGGGAACGGTCATGTGCGAGGCACCGATATCGAACCTGTGATCACGTGGGAGCGTGGGCGGTTGGTTGTCTATGTGACGCCGAACGCGGGCATCCGCTTGGTTGTCGACACGCCCGAGTCTCGCGTGACGGTGCTGGGCACCATGTTCGCGGTGGAGCGCGACCCAATCGGTACCTACGTCGACGTCGCTAGGGGCACGGTTCAGGTGGAGTGCCGCAACGGCCCCACCTCTCGCTTGACCGCAGGCGACGACACGACGTGTTGGCCCGTCACGCCCTCGGGTCTGCTTGGCCGAGCGCGCACGCTCGAGCGCCGAGATGCTCCCGTGGCGGAGGTGATGGCCTCCCTCGAACGAGCGCTGATTCTCGACGGCCTTCCTGCGGTTCGCGGGGAGGTTCTGGCGCAGCTCGTACGTACGCTGCTTCAAGCCAACCGCCCTGCCGACGCCCGGCGTATCGCCCGTCAGTACCTCGATGAAGGTCACTTGCCCCGACGTGATGAACTCACGTCATTCCTTGCCCATTCCCCACCGTCAGGAGTTGATCCATGACCCTTCGACAGACCTTGCCATGGCTGGGCTTCGCCCTTCTGTGGGCGTGTGACCCGCTCGTCGCCACGTTCGACGACGCCGATGGAGACGGGGTCGTCACTAGCCTCGACTGTGATGACTCCGACCCCGATGTTTTTCCGGGTAATGCCGATCCCCTTGGGGACGGGATCGACCAGAACTGCGATGGTTGGGACGGCGTGGCGGAGCTGATCGATCAGGACGGCGACGGATTCAACGTCCTCGACGACTGTGACGACGCGGATGGGTCGATCCATCCGGACGCCGACGACCCGGTGGGTGACGGGATCGATCAGAACTGCGATAGCGTGGATGGCATCGCGGGCGTCATCGACGCGGACGGAGATGGGTTTTCGCCCCCGCAGGACTGCGATGATGCCGATGCGAGCATCTACCCTGGGGCAAACGATTCGTTGGGTGACGGGATCGACCAGAACTGCGATGGGGTCGATGGGCTTGCGGGGGACCAAGACGGGGATGGGTTTTCGCCCCCGCAGGATTGCGACGATGCTGATGCAAGCATCTTCCCCGGGGCCTTCGACGCGCTCGGCGATGGGGTGGACCAGAATTGCGATGGGGTCGATGGGCTTGTGGGAGATCAAGACGGGGATGGGTTTTCGCCCCCGCAGGATTGCGACGATGCCGATGTGAGCATCTTCCCTGGGGCCCTCGATCCGTTCGGCGATGGGGTGGACCAGAACTGCGATGGCGTCGACGGCATTGCGGGCGGTGTAGACGCAGATGGAGATGGATTTGGTCCGGGCCAGGACTGCGACGAAAAGGACCCCTCCGTCTTCCCTGGCGCGCCCGACCTCCTGGGTGACGGCATTGACCAGGACTGCGACGGGGTGGATGGTTCCGCGAACTCCATCGACGCGGATGGCGACGGGTTTTCGCCCCCGATCGATTGCGACGATGCCGATGCGAGCATTTT
The DNA here is from genome assembly GCA_039208735.1 of Myxococcota bacterium. GTDB lineage: Bacteria > Myxococcota_A > UBA796 > UBA796 > DRPG01. The sequence continues at coordinate 66,863 of JBCCQY010000020.1, forward strand.
CCCTGGTGCAGCCGACTTCCTTGGTGATGGCATCGATCAGAATTGCGACGGGGTGGATGGTTCGGTGCAAGGCCCCGATGCAGATGGCGACGGTTTCCATCAGCCGCAGGATTGCAACGACAAAGATCCGACCGTCTTTCCCGGCGCACCTGACCCGTTGGGCGATGGCATTGACCAAGACTGTGACGGAATGGATGGGGCAGCGAACGCCGTCGACGCAGACGGTGATGGCTTTTCACCCCCTTTCGATTGTGATGACGCCGATGCGAGCGTCTTTCCTGGTGCAGCCGACTCTATTGGTGACGGCATCGATCAGAACTGCGACGGAGTGGATGGCTCGGTCAACGACGCCGATGCCGATGGTTTTCTTCCTCCGCTCGACTGTGATGACACGGATCCGCTGATCTTCCCTGGTGCGCCCGATCCCGTGGGGGATGGCATCGATCAGGACTGCGACGGGATGGATGGCCCAAACCCCAACATCGACAATGACGGCGACGGCTTCGTCGTTCCTCAAGATTGTGACGACACCGATGCCTCCATCTTCCCCGGGGCCCCAGACGCCCCGAAGGACGGCATCGATTCCGATTGTGACGGCGTCACGTAGACTTCAGACCGAGTCACGGGACTGAGGCCACCGCCTTGCCCAGAAGTCAGATGATGCCGTGTAGCGGACCGCCCGCCGCGCCCAAGGCATCGACCCGCCGGGTCACGTCGGGGTCCTCCACCAGCGGTGGCGCGTGATGAGGCTTGATGCGGGCGTCGAGCACCATCGAACCGCGACACATCCAGTGCTTGTGTTCAATGGTTTCGTCGACGCCAAAGATGTCGTGAGACGGGTTGGTTCGGGTGAACGTCACCCACAGAAAGTCGCGCAGTCGCTTTGAGACATCATCAGGGTCGTCGACGAGGACCACCCATGGCCAAGCCGTGTCTAGACCACGGAACGCGGGGTCTTCGGCGAGGGCGCTGGCCAACGCCCGAGCCCCGCCGGCTTCCCAGGCGGGCCCTCCCACCGCGAGCACACCCGGCATGACGAAGGCGGGACCTTTGAAACCGGAGGGCAGGGCTACCGTCGGTCGCTCGGTGCCGAGGGTCCGCTGCGGGGGACCCGCGGCTGCGATCACGAGCTTGGATCCTTCGTTGAGGCCGGTTCCCGAGTAGTCAAGGGTGTCGATCGTCGTTCGCGTTTGGAAGTGGAGGTCGCGACTCGGATCGAATCGTTCGAGAAGATGGCGGAAGAACGCGGGTAGATCGTGGATGTCGAGGTCGGGATTGTCCTGATGGGCCGTGATGAGCAGGAACTTTGCCAGAGAGGCTTGATTGAAGCCCAAAATGGCATTGGCCTGCGTCAGCAGCTCGCGAGGCATGCGTTCGCCATAGGGCATGTAGCGCTCGCTGCCGATGGCCAAAAGCAACGGGTGAACGCCGGCAACGTCCACGGCATGCGTCGCATGAACCCCCGGCAGGGACACCGGGACCATGTTGCGCACGAGTTCGCCAATCAGTTCACCGAAGTAGCTGTCTTCCTGGGGAGGACGGCCGACGATCGTGAACGGCCAAATGGCGTCCTTGCGATGGTAGACCCGCTCAACTCGCATGGCGGGAAAGTCGTGCGTCAGGCTGTAATAGCCGAGATGGTCTCCGAAGGGGCCCTCCGGACCTGTCTCGTCGCCGTTCACGGTGCCGACAATGCAGAAATCGGCCTCGGCGGAAAGCACATGGCCACCTACCCGGGACCAGCGGAAACGACGTCCCGCCAGCATGCCGCCAAACACGAGTTCCGAGAGCCCTTCGGGCAGGGGCATGACCGCGGCAAAGGCGTGCGCCGGAGGACCACCCACAAAAATGCTGACTTTCAAAGGTTCGTTACGACGCATGGCGGCCGTGTGGTGAATACCGATGCCGCGGTGGATCTGGTAATGCAGCCCAATGCGGTCGTTCGTCCATTCGTTTCCCGTCAGCTGCACGCGGTACATGCCGACGTTAGCGTTCATCATGCCGGACTTATCTGGATCTTCGGTGAACACCTGGGGCAGCAAGACGTACGCTCCGCCGTCCATTGGCCACGATCGAATTGCGGGAAGCTGGTCGATCGTTGTCTGCTGCGCGGCCACCGGGGGCGACCCCACCTGCATGGGCAGCGACGTCAAGGCCGTGAAAGGCGCGCCAAGGTAGCGCAGCGGGTTGCGCAGGAGCACCCGAGGGTCGGCCCGGAGCTCCACCACCCGTTTGACCTTCTCGAGGGTGTGGCGGAAGAGAAAGTGCGTGCGCTCTGAACTTCCGTACAGGTTACTCACCGCCGGAAAGGGGCTCCCTTTCACGCGCTCGAAGAGAAGAGCGGGGCCTCCGGCCTGAAACACACGCCGATGAACCTCAGCCATTTCAAGGTCCGGCTCCATCTCGGCCGAGATGCGCACGAGGTGACCGTTGCGCTCGAGATCGTCGACGACTTCGCGGGTGCTGCGGTAGCTCATGCAAGGGCCGTATCTTCGACGTCGACACTCCTACGGCCCTGCACCAATCAGCAGCAGCCGTCGCCGCGCCAGCGCCCCCAACACGATGAGGGTTGGTCCAATCAGGCTCCACGCCGAAGCCGGTGTCGCGCAGCCACATGAGCCACTCCGGGCTCGCCACAGGTACTCCTTGCAACAAGAGTCGCATCCCGCATCGCAGCCCTCTTTGAGTTCTTCCGTTGTGATGGTGGGGTCTGTGGCGTCCCAGCTCGGGGCACAGTCCAACGGATCGGGATCCTCGTGATCCCAAATGCCGTCGCCGTCCGTGTCTTCCATGCTTGGATCGGTGCCGAGGGTATGGCGTTCGTAGTCGTCAGGCAGTCCGTCAAGGTCGCTGTGGTCGGTGCAAGGGTCGCTCACCACCTCGCGGGCAACGGAGGTGGTGGTTGCATCGGGGCAGTTCAAGAGTTCGATGACGATCGGTGGATCGGGCGCATACTCCTCACCATCGGACAGGTCATCATCGTCGGACGACGTTTGATTTGGGTCGGGGCAGATTCCGTTGCCCTCCGCCGCCAGGGCAATCTCCTCGCCATCCGTCAGACCGTCCTGGTCGGTGTCGGGGTTGCAGGGATCGGTGCCGTAGCCCTCGGGCGTTTCAAGTGCGTCCAACAATCCGTCCAGATCGTGGTCGTCGGGCGCTCCACGCTCCGGACAGGGGTCCTCGTCGTCGAAGATCCCATCCCCGTCGGAGTCTGGGATGATGCGGATCCCATCGATCAGCAACTGCGTGAGGCCATCGATGGCCTCTACGTCGCAGTCGTTGGGCGGGGTGTCGGTAGGATTTGCGGTGTTGACGGCGACCGCCTCGAATCGGAGTTCCGCCTCGGCGGACCCGACCACAAAGGGATCGAGCGTTTGCACCCACCAGTCTTGCTGGCCCGGATTCTCCTTGGCCCTCACCACAACCGGCGCGTCCAGGGTGTCGGGCCCAAAGCTCACCCGCCAAAAGCCCGGTTGCTGACCGAGGTGCCGAACCATGGAAACTTCGAAACGTACGCGGTAGGCGGCGTTCGGGTCAAGGTCCCGCACGGTGGTGGAGAGCCACTCATTGGTTTCGAAGGCGGGCAAGGCATTGAGTGCCTCCGCATGCGCGAAGTGGCGAAAGAGTCCTCCACTGTCGAGGTTGGATGGAGACTCCTTGGTGAGCACGTCCACGCAGTACACGGGAGCGCCAACGGCTGCAACCTGCGCTTCCACCAGCGGATCGGCCCCATCGCCAAAGCGCCAGCCGGGCACTGAAATCGGCGCCGCGTTTGGCACTTCACCTGGGGTGTAGGCGGCCTCCAGATCTCCGTTGTCGAGCGTCTGTGCACTCGCTGTCGACCCAAGCCCCCATGCCACCAGCAGGGCCGGCGAACGGCGCCGCCCCAGCACGGCGAGGAGGCCCAAGACCGTCACCCAACCCGCCACTGGAGTGGCCGCTAGTGATGCGCAACCTCCACATCCACAGGTGGCCACCGAAGGGTTGTCGTCGTTGCAGTCTCCCGCAATGAGCGCCCAGCTGCCCTCGGGAGCGCACCGGCCGTCGACGCTCACTTCTTCGGTGCCAATGCCATCGCCGTCGATGTCGGCAAACCAGGTCCGCGATCCCACCGCGTCGTCGATCGTGCCGTTGCAATCGTTGTCTCGACCATCGCAAATTTCAGGAGCCGAGGGCCGGATCGACGCATCGGTATCGTCGCAATCCTCCGCGTTGGGGGCGTACCCGGAGAGGGACCCTGGCACACACGCCTCCAACGGGGGCTGGGTCGGGTCTCCAAAGCCGTCGCCGTCAGCGTCCGGGTACCAATCCACGACTGCATTAGGCGTGCCGTCCGTTCCGCTACAGTCCTGATCGATTCCGTCACCGCACTCGTCGGGCGCGTCAGGATACACGGTGTCGTCGTTGTCGTTGCAGTCTCCACCTTGCATGACCCATCCGGGCACGCGCCCTCCACAGTCCGAAAAAGCGCGGTCGCCAAATCCGTCGCCATCGAGGTCGAGGAACCACGCCGTTGCGTCCACGGCCCCCGCATAGGCATCGCCGTCGCAGTTCTGGTCGATGGCGTCGCACAGCTCGGGAGCCCCTGGGTAAACCAAGGGGTCCGTGTCGTCGCAATCGGCATTTCCGAGGAGGCCTGACGTCCAACCGGCGATGGCCGGGTCGCAGCCGATAGGCGTTATCGTTGGAGCAAAGCACGACACGACGGCTCCCGTCGGCTGACCTTGACCGTCTGCATCACAGTCGGGCCAGAAGGGTTGTTCGCCAAGGATGGTCGCATCCGTGTCGTCGCAGTCTTCGAGGTAGCGCAACCCATCGCCATCGCCGTCGAGCCAGGGCACGCCTCCAGCATCCGGGCCTCCGAAGGCCCCGATGTCCGATACGCTTCCGTCCGGGTCGAACAGGGCAGGGTCACCGGCATCGATCAGCGGCGAGACGATGGCGATGGGCCAAGGTTGATCGTCAGAACAGTCCTGATCGGGTGTCCAACGAACGAGTTGTGGATCCGTTCCGGTTGTGTTCGTGGCGTCGAGCGCCACATCCGCTTCATCCAGGTTGTCGGTAAACCAGTTGTAGGTCAGCTGGGCAGGAAGTGTGGTGCCCAACACATCTAAGGCGCGTGCTGAACTCGATACAAACAGCGAGTTGCGGACTTCGAGTTGGTTGCCGTAGGAGGCCACGGTTGCGGCATCGTCATGCACCGCACCCACTTCAACACCGAGAAACGTGTTGTTCTGGATCCGCCAGTTCCCTGCGTTGGCGTAGATCGCTCCGCCGTTGGTCGAGGCTTCCGTCTCGGTGAACAAGCTGGCTCGGATGTTGGTGTCGGACGAGGCGAAGATGGCGCCTCCAAGGGAGCCTGACGTGGCACAAAAGCGACTGTCTCGGATGGTGAGATCCGCCCCTCCCGCGAAGATGGCGCCGCCAAAGGCGCCATGGGTGTGGTTGAAGAGGCAGCGCAGGCACGTCACTGGCATGCCGAAGGACCAGATCGCGCCCCCGTTGCCCTCTGCCGAGACGTCCGTAAACGTGACGTCGGCGAGCGTCAGCGGCCCGGTGCCGTCGATGGCCACGGCCCCCCCTTCGTCGGCGAGGTCGACGCCGGCCGTCCCCCGGAGGACCACGTCGGTAAGCTCCATCCCGAAGGAGTCGGTGACCTCAATGAGGCCACCTCGGGACCCCACCTTGACGCCGCCGGCGCGAAGTTCAGCGTCTTGAATGTTCAGAACGTTGCCGCCCTCGATCGCGACAATCACCCGCCATGGACCGCTCGCCTGCAGATCCACGCCTACGATCTCCAACTCGACGAGCTGGGCGAGGGTCAGCACAGGGCCGTCCTGGGCCGAGATTTCGGCCCCTCCTGCCGCGCCGATGAGCCGCAGGTCGCGATCGATCGTGGCGCCCGACGTCAGCGTACCGTCGATCTCCAGCTCATCTCCAGCTGAGGCCTGTGCGACCGCAGTGGCGAGATCGGCGTAGGGCGCGGCCCCTGAGGTCAGATTGGTGACCGATTGGGCATGCCCCGGTAGCGAAAACGTGGCGACGAACAAGCAAGTAGCGAGCATCGGACCTCCAGCCGGTGCGGAAACCTAGAAGGGACGTCCCACCGCGTGAAGGCCCGGGCTGTGATCGCGACAGAGCTGCGACACAGGACGAAGCCGATGAATCCGATACGGGGAGCCGCTATGTCGCGGCTCGGTCGCAACCGGAAGGCTCAGGCGCCTCGATGCATGAAGCACGAAAAGTTTTTCGCGCATTCTGTGGCGTGCGACAGTACACTGGGGAGTGTTCGAGGCCGAGGCGGCTCAAGGAGGGTGTAGCGTGTCGTGGATGGTCGACTTGCAAGCGTTTCTGCTCGATCTTGTTCCCTTTGAGCTGTGGCTGGGTCCCGTGGTCGGCCTGCTCGCGGTCATGTTGGCGACGGCGGGGCTGCTGCTGGCGTGAATCACGTGAGTGGGGTGTCGTAGCGCATCACGCAGGCAAGGTTTCCTTCAGGGTCGGTGAATTCAGCCACGTCGCCCACGTGGGGGATGGTCACGGTCGCGGAGGCGCGCGTGCCGCCAAGCGAGACAATGCGAGCCATCATGGCTTCGACGTCATCGACGGCGATGGTGCATCGGTAGGCATTGGGGCTGCCGTCGCCACGCGGGGTGGTTCGTTTGGTCAGGGCTCCGGCCTGGATGCCGGTCGGATGGCCGGTCGAGATCTTCCAGTAGCCGGGCGGGCCCCAGGCTTCGAACGTCCAGCCAAATGCGGATTCGTAGAACGCCCGCGCACGCTCTGCATCGTCGTAGTACACCGCGAAATGAACGACCGGTTGGCCCATGATTCCTCCGTTGGTTCATCGGGATCCCACACATAGGGTTGAGCTGCAGCGTCGTCATGACGATAGAACGGCAATTGATGTCGACACCTCGCCATCCGACAGTCCGTTGCATGAACCTTGAGGTTCAACGGGGAACCCTGCTCGCGGACCAGGCCCATGGCTGGGGGCAGCTCGTGCACGCCGCCTCGGGGGTGGGGCGCGTGCAAACGACGACCGCGCATTGGGTGCTCCCCGCGGCTCGGGCGTTATGGGTGCCGCCCCATGAACGTCCTCAGCTGCATTGCGTCACGGCGTTGTCGCTCCGCACGCTCTACTTTGCACCGCACGCGCTGCCCGATCTTCCGGTGCGATGCACCGTCTTGACCTTGTCGCCGCTGCTCAAGGACCTGGTGTTGGCAACGGCCGGTCGGGCTCCCCTCGAAGATGGCCCTCATCAAGAGGGACGATTGCTCTCGGTTTTGCGCGATGAACTGTCCGCAGCCCCGCGCGAACCACTCGCATTGCCCATGCCACGCGGTTCGGCGGCCCGGCGGCTCGCGAATCGAATCCTCGGGGAGCCTGGGGCACGACGTTCGATCGACGAATGGTGCAAGGGTTGCGGAGCAAGCCGTCGCACCCTGGAGCGGCGGTTTCGCGAAGAAACGGGCACCTCGCTCGGGGAATGGCTTCGGCAAGCCCGTCTTCAACACGCGGTCGTTGGATTGACCGAAGGAAGGTCGGTGACCCAGGTTGCAGAGGAGGTCGGATACAGCAGCGCCAGCGCGTTCGTGCAGGCCTTTCGGCTGGCCTACGGTACGACGCCCGGTCGTTGGGTCAGCCCGATGCTGGCACGAGGGGCAGAACCACGATGAAGACACTGCCCTCGCCAGGCTGACTCTCCACGGTGACCGTACCGCCCATCATCGAACAGAGCTGCCGTACGATCGCGAGTCCAAGACCGGTGCCCCCGAAGCGGCGGGTGGTTTGCGAATCTGCCTGGACGAACGGCTCGAAGATTCGCTCCCTCTGGTCGTCGTCCATTCCAATGCCTGTGTCGACCACCAAGAACTCCACTTCCTCCTTGAGACGCCGAGCAAACAACCGCACTTCGCCGGTCGGGGTGAACTTGATGGCATTCGACAGCAGATTGGCGAGGATCTGCCGTATGCGCAGATCGTCCCCATGCACGTGGCCCATGGGTCGGTCACGATGCTGCGAAAAGCCAAGTCCCTTCACCGAAGCTTGGATGCGAGCGCCGTCGACGACTTCATCGAGCAGCGCATCGAGGTCGAAGTCAATCGGCGTGAGGGAAAGCGCACCGCTGTTGATTTTGGAGAGGTCGAGGACGTCGCTGATGACTTGCAGCAGGTGTCGCCCCGAGGCCTGAATGCGACCGAGATCCGCCAGCAAGTCGTCGCGGTTCAACGGCTCGATTTCTTCACTGAGCAGTTCGCAATAGCCAAGAATCGCATTCAACGGCGTGCGCAGTTCGTGGCTCATGGTGGCGAGAAAGACATCCTTCGCCTGGTTGGCCAATCGCTCCTTAAGCTGCGCAGCTCGAATCTCGGAGACCAGCGTGCCGACCTCTGCGGCCGTGTTGTTTACCATGTAGGCCAACACATCGATGGGATCGCCTCGATGGTTCCGGGGCGCCCGTTTGCCGAAGTCGCCGGCGGCGATGCCTACCAGCGTCTCAGAGACGTTCGCGAGCATGCGATCCAGTTCTTGGGCTCGTCGGTCGCGATCCGCGAGCGCTTCCTCAAACTCCTCGGTGATCACATTGACACAGTACGCAACGAGATCGTAGGTGTCTTGCTGATAGTTCCGTTGCAATCGGTACGAGAAATCGCCCGATGTGATGCGCATGAGCGCGCTCAGAAGTTGGTCGTACTCGACGTCAGCAAGGGTCGGGGGTCGATTTTCATTGGCCACCGTGCGGTTCGTTCCTTTGCGAGACCCAGGCGACGGCCTCGCTTGCTGTGGCAAAGAATCTTGTGGGAACCTTGGGTTTGCGTAGTCCGAGGAACACCGATGCCACGGCCCGGCCAAACCGGGTCCCGCCGATGAGACCGAACCCCGTGAACCACCGCGGGTCGGGCAGCTCGACGTAGGCACGCCGTGCACCCTTGTCCTGCTCGACAATGGCGTCCATGTAGATCACCGAGCCACCCGGGTGACCCATTCGCTCCCAGTGGGCCTGCTGAAGTTCAATGCTCGCCCGAGCCGTCTCTTCGATGTCGACACATCCCTCGACCGGCAGGACCGCGATCACACGAGGCTGAATGAGGAGGAACCTTGCGTTCGCGGTTGTCCCCAGAAGTTCAGCGCCTTCCAATTCGAGATCAGGAACGCTCATCCCGCCCTCTCGAGAACCTTGACGTGGTCGGCAAGGCATTTGCGACCCCACCGCACCGCGTCTTCCACCTTGCCGAACAGCCGCGTGGGAATCCGAGGGCGAGACAGGCCCATGAAGAACGAAGCCATGGCCCGGCCGAGGAAGGTTCCTCCGACCAAGGCCGATCCCGCCAACCATTGGGGGTCGATCTCGTTCGCGTAGACACGCCGAGCATCCACATCCTGGCCCGTCATGCGATCGAAAAACACGACGACGACGCCAGGAGTCCCTTCGCTCCGAAACGTGTTGGTCTGAAAGGAGACATTTTCTCTAGCGGTTTCGCCGGTATCGAACGAGCCAATACGCGGCATGGCCACTATGATGTGTTCTTCGAGTCGGTAGTAGTCAGTATTGGAGGTTCGCCCGATCTGCTCGAGCTTCCCGACTTCCAGATCTGTCAAGCTCACCTCGCGGGAGCCATGTACATCCAAGAGGCCCCCGTCGCCAATCGGATCGGACGTCTGGGTCCGTTGTTGTCCGATTGGATTGAGGGTAGGCTGGTTTTTAGGGCGTGAACCGAGGACACGACATGGTTGAAATCGAAGACGCAGGGCAGCTTCGTCGCTACATCGACCAACATCAGCAAGTCACCGATGTGGTTGTCCAAGGGGTCAACCTCGCTCCATTTGCCGATGAACTCCGAAGCGTGCCGGTGCATGGAAGTGTGTTCCTCGCTTGTGGCGTTGGCAAGGACCTGATCGCGGACTTGTTGGACCGTGGCGCACTCGCGTTTCCGTCGCTCCCAGATTTACCGTACCTCCCGTACCGACCTCGGCTCTACACCCCGAAAGAGCTGATGGAAGGCTACGTGCGCGGAACGCCCGAGAGCTTTGAGACGAAGAGTCTCGATGGGCGAATTTATGCGCACTACAAGTCGCACCGTGATCGACGGGGGAAGGTGCCCGTGCTCGAAGCGCTTGGCCAGCGAATGCATGACCATGCCATCGATGATGCGCTTGCGGACTTGCTCGCCGAAGAGGCCCATCAGCGTGTGGTTGCGGTCATGGGGGGCCATGCGATGAAGCGGTCGGACCCCGAGTTCTTGGCGGTTGCCAGGCTCGCGGCCACGTTAACGCAACGCGGGTACTTCTTGGTCAGTGGCGGTGGGCCAGGGGCCATGGAAGCCACCAACTTAGGCGCCTACCTCGCACAGCATCTCGATGCGCTGCCCGAGGTTGTGAACCACTTGTCTGTCGCGCCTGGCTATCGAGATGACGGATGGTTCGAATCCGCGTTTGAGATTCTTGAACAGTATCCGACTGGTTCAGCGAGTTTGGGTGTTCCAACGTGGTTCTATGGGCATGAGCCCAGCAACTTGTTTGCCACTCACTTGGCCAAGTACTTTTCCAACTCCCTTAGAGAAGATGGTCTGATCGCGATGGCGAGCCATGGTGTGATTTACGCGCCGGGCAGCGCGGGCACTTTGCAGGAGGTGTTCATGGACGCAGCCCAAAACCACTACGCAACGACGGGTGAAGTGAGCCCGATGGTGTTCTTGGGTCGTTCGTTTTGGCTTGAGAAATTGCCCGCCTACTCACTCCTGCGGCGGCTGGCGGGGGAACGAGCCTATGCAGAAATGCTGACCGTGGTGGATGACGTGGAAGAAGTGGTTGCCTTTCTTGAGGAGCATCCGCCCGTTCGCACGACACCTTAAGGCGTGAACCACGAAGCGTCGTAAAGGTCACGGCCTCGGTTCACCAACTCATCATCATAGCTGTTGGTGAGCACGATCAGCTCGACATCGTTGGGGTAGATCATGGCGAGCGACCGCCATCCTCGATCACTTCGGGGTCCCTTGGTCCCACCTTTGGCCACGTAGTCTCCATGTTCGCCAGTACGGGTGCTTGTAAAGCCAAGCTCATCCTCGATCATCCGGTCGCG
>JBCCQY010000021.1:0-77729 GCA_039208735.1 Myxococcota bacterium
ATTGATAATGAATTTCATTTTCAAATAGAAATTCGAAGATAAAGCGAACTCGTCGAGGGCAAGGGAACGGTGCGTCGGTTGACGTCGCGTCAGTCGCAACAAGTCCCCCGTGTCCTCAAAGAAAGTCGCAAGAATCCTCTAAGGTTCGATGGGCATGGCGCCTTTAGGCTGGAAGCAGATCTGGAGGTCGAATGCGCCGAGTCCTGCCTTGGGCCCTTGTGTTGGGGTGCGACCCAACCGGAACCACAGCCGCATCTCCTGCGAGCTGGGCGTTCATCGTGGATGTCGAGCGGCCCACCTTCCAGCGAACTGCCACCGATGGACCCACAAACGATCGCGTAAGCATGGAGTCCCGGGCGCGTGTGGTGACGCTCGATGCGTGTGAGGCCTTCTCGCAGGGTGCCGTGGAGTGGCTGGTACGAACCCGAGTGGGCAACAACCAAGTCAGCGAACCGATTGTTGCCGTCGCGCCAGGTGGGGGAGCTTTAGGAGAGGATTGCCGAGTTCTTTGGCAAGCACCCTACGAGGGTGCGTTTCAGGTGGAGGCGCGACAAGGCAACGGGGTGGGGGGGGCGAATGTCGATGTGCGCGACATTTGGCTTGTTTCGATGGGTGACTCTTTTTCGAGCGGAGAAGGCAACCCCGATGATTGGGGCGTTACCTTTACGACTTGGCAAGACGAACAGTGTCACCGTTCGGGGTTTGGCTGGCCCGCGCGACTGGCCGAGCGGATTCAGGATCGTCACCCCGATGCGCAGGTTCTGTTGACCTACCTGCCCTGTTCTGGGGCAAAGATCACAAGCGGCATGTTGGGCCCCTACGGAGGGGCGGAGTCTGGCCCTCAACTCGATCCACAGCTCGATGTTGCACGTGGACTTGTGATCGAGGCAAGTGAACCGCTTGGAGAGTGGCTACCGATGGACCGTCAGCCTGACGCCGTATTGATGACGGGCGGGGGCAACGACATCGGATTCGCGGGCATCGTTGAGGACTCCCTCAAGTTTGGACCGTCCACGGAACTGCGTGGTGCGATGGACGGGAAGATCCGGGATCTGAGTGAGGTACTGGGTTGGCTCTATGTTGCGCTGGAGACGCAAGACTTACAGCCGCGCAGTCCCGATGGCGAGGTGCGATCCGACCGGACCTATGTGCTTGAGTACGCGGACCCCACACGGGGAGACGATGGCACGTTCGACGCCTGCTGGACCGACAACTCCTTCTTTATGTCTCACGTGGACATGGAGCTGCTCTACCGAGAGGTCGTGGCCAGGGTCAACGAGACCGTTCGTCTTGAAGCGAGTTTCGCGGGGGCCACCGCCGTTCCCATCGAAGACCTGTTCTCGACGCACGGGGTGTGTGGTGACCCCCCATGGTTTCGGTTTCCAGCGGAGTCCTTCGTCATCCAGGGCAACAAGGATGGGACGTACCACCCCACCACTGCCGGCCATGCCGCGATGGCTGAACGTGCCGATGCGTACGTGATCATCGATGACAATGCGGACCATGTTCACACCCCAAGGTTCGACGTGCAGGTACTGGCCAACGGGCACACCTGGGATCCGGTGGTGAATGGCCAAGTCCGCCAGGGGCCGCTTGAAGTCGTCGTTCTCCCCAACGATCCGCGTGTCGTCGTCGAACTTCATACCGAGAGTGGGATTCTGGGGCAAGGCCAGGGGATCCTTGACGAAATCGGAGATGTGACGTTGACGGTGCGCCGGTGGTGGCAGCCCCGCGGGCCCAATGCCGATCGGTTGCCGTTGCCTGACAAGACCGTCGAGCTGACGTTGCTGCCCTCACGCAATGAACTTCTCGCACCACTTTCTGTTCGCCTCGAGACGAAGGGGGGCACCTTCGTGCCGCTAAGCCCGATCGATCCCCTCGCCCCGCACCTGTCCTATGTGGGGGAGACCTGGCTCGGCTCGGTTCGCGCGCTGTTCTCACACGCCGATCCGGATGTGACCATTAGTGTAGATCATACCCGGAACCCTGGTTCGGGCGACGTCACAACGTCGTACGATGGACGGTGGCTCGATCCGGTCGGCCCGGTACGCCAACATCTCGACGTCATTGTGTACGGCGACGATCTCGAGGCGACAGCACGGGTTGACCTTACGCTCGCTGACATCGAGGATTGGCGAAGCGAAGTCCTCGATGAACTCGTCGTTTGGGATGTGACGTCCTCGCTGTACGGCACCTTCAATTCGGCGCGGTACACCGGCGCTGCGAATGCCCCTGTGGAGGTGCAGACCGACGGACCGTGGCAGTCCTATCGCTTCGATCCGGTAGCGGGGGCGCCGTGGGCGGCGACAGGCTTCGCACTTCGGGTGGACGGTAAACTTCGAGCCGTGAGTAGCCTCGTGAGCACTTCGGCCCAACAGGTCGAACTCATTGCATGTTTCAACCGACTTGCCGACTGTGATGCATTGGTGCTCCACCCCGAAGGCTCAGCGGTGGTTGCAACCTATGCAATGCCACCAACGCTCTAGCCCGAGCGGCGGCCGAACGCGTCATGGGGCGCATCGCATCCATGGCGCGCACAAATGTGCAACGCTGCACAATGGGCTGATGACCTAATCAATGCGCATCGCGACGCCACATCGATTGACGCACCCATGCTTCGCAGGCATGGTGCGCATCTCAACGAACGGTGGATCGGAAACGCATATGAATTGGCGAACCGCAACGATGTTCATCATCCTCGCAGGCTGTGGAGGAACCGAACTCCCCCCTGAAGAGGAGTGGGCCGCGTTGGCTCAGGTCGGCGCAGATCGCGACCTGGATGGCGTGCCCGATGCCATCGACAACTGCCCAGACATCGCGAATGAACCAGACCAAGGGGTTCAACCGCCGGCTTGTGGGCCGGCGCTCGACGCGGTCTTGCACGACTATGTCTTCCTCGACGCACGGATGTTCCGACCCACGGTCGGCATCGATTCGGCCCTCCAACTCAATGGGCAACCTCGGCACGTCATGCTGCACATCGTGCCCGATCCACTGTCGCCGTCGATCCTTTCGGATGCCCAAGAGACCCAACTGGACAGCCACGGCATCCTGCTGCACGACTATGTCCCCCACTACACATTCTACGCCTCAGTGCCGGGGAACCTCGCCGCCCTCACGTCGCTCGTGAACCTGTCGTGGATTCGCGGAGTTACTGCACTGACGGCCGATGACCGCATCGAGCGCGACCTCCGCGCGACCGGCACGACTTACGATGGCCCGAACGCAGCGGGTGCCCATCGCTTCGAAGTGGAGTTCTTCAAGGACGTTCCACTCACCGCTCGCGCTACTGCGTTGTCGAACGTCAACGCGACCATCGTAGCTCAGGACGACGAAGTCTATGTGGTCGAACTGCAATTCCCAGACATGCTGACGCTTGCCAACTACGACGGAGTGGTCTGGATTTCCGACGGATCGCTCAACCTCATTGCCGACACCGATGGGGTCGGCATGGACATCGGCAATGCAGCTCGGCCCCAGTTGGACCTCAATCTGCGAGGGACGGGCCTGACGTTTGGCATGGGCGAGAACTACCATCCTCATACAGACCTGGACGCTTTCTTCGATGGTCGGGTGCAGCATGCAGGAGCCGGCAAAGAGGCCCCAGATCAAAGCAAGGGCCATGCAAACAGCGTCGCGGGCATCCTCGTCGGAGACCACACTACCGATCCTGAACTCGAAGGCGTGCTCCCCGCAGCAAGCCTTGTGAGCTACTCCACGAGGGTCTTTCCGTGGACCCACAAACATCGGGGCTACCACCAGCCCAGGTCTGCCCAGTCGAACCACGGCGCCGTCGCCTACAACATGTCGGCTGGCTATAAAGACTGCAAGAAGCTCGGCAAGTACAAGGCGCTCAGCAAATGGACCGACAAGTCGGTCTACAAGCGGAACATCATCTTTGTTCACGGGGCGGGGAACTCGCGGAGCCACGAGGACTGCCCAACCGCCAACGTTTCGTCGATCAGCCCCACCGGGAAGAACGTATTGACCGTGGGCGACTGGCACGTCGCTTCCGAGTCCGAGGCCCCTTCGAGCGGCATCGGACCGACCGACGACGGACGGCTCAAGCCCGATCTGATGGCGCCAGGCTCCGGGATGCAAGCCCCCGTCTACGATTGGGCGGATTCAGGCTCGAACAAGAACCTCTACGCGGCGTTCGGGGGCTCATCCGCCGCCGCGCCCTTTGCCACCGGCGTAGTTGGGCAAGTCCTCGAGACCCTGGCCAATGCCACCCCCGCGATCGCTCCATCGAGTGTCGACCCCTCGACCGCCAAGGCCATCCTGTTGCACACAGCAAGAGACGTGGGGCCGAGCGGACCGGACCACATCACGGGATATGGGCTCATCGATGCCGCCGCGGCGGTACGAATCGCCCAGGACCATGACGACTACGTGAAGCTGGGCACCATCATCCGCGCCGGTACGCACCACGACGAAACGTTCACCATCGACCCGACGGACCGCGTTTACAGCTACAAAGTGACCCTGGTGTGGGACGACAAACAGGGTTCGCCTTGGGGCGCGGTAGCCCTCAAGGATGACCTCGATCTACAGGTCACCGATCCGTTGGGCAACGTGCACTACGCTTGGAATGTGGTGCCCCCGGCCTCGCCCACCCTGGCCGACCTCCAGGCAGGAGGGCAACCTTGCAACGCGGCGGGATGTGTCGATCATCGAAATCCTGTCGAGCAGGTCGTGATCTCGAATGGCGGGGCTCCGCTTTCGCAAGGTCTCTGGACGATCCGGGTCAACGGTCATCGACTCGTATCGCGGGACGTTCCGTTCACGTTGGTCCTGTCGCCAGAGTGTCCCATCCGAATCACCACCGACACGACCCTCACCGGTGATGTGACCTGCCCTTACGAAAGCCTTTCGCGCAAGGCGGTGATCATCGAGCGCAATGGTGTCACCCTCGACTGTAACGGACACAGCATCCAAGGCCCGACCGCCGTAGGCACCGTCGAAGATCCCACGGTGGGAATCTGGACCAATCGCGACGACGTCACGATCACCAACTGTACCGTGACCAACTTTGATGTCGGCCTTTGGTGGGAGGACGGTGCGCGAGGCCGCAGCCTCACCAACACGGTGGCCCACAGCACGTTCAGAGGCGTGCGACTGGAGGGTTTCGAGCACCGCGTGGAGGACACCACCATCAATGGGGTCACCGACAATGAAGGGATCGGGATGGAGCTGCAAGGCAAGTCGCACATCCTGTACGACAACGTGATCACGTTGGCATCAGGACCGGGGGAGCGAAGTGGCGTTTGGGTATGGCAGAACCAAGTTGACGCCGGGGCACACCGCATCACGTGGAACAACATCAGCAATACCGACGTCGGCATCGAACTCCAGGGGATTTCGGAGGACGAAGGAGAGCCAGATGTTCCCGACCTCGTCGACACCCGGGTCGAGTGGAACGACATCGAAGGGGTGTTCGGTCATGGAATCACCTTGTTCGAGACCGACGAGGTGGTGATCAATCTCAATGAGATTGTCGGGTACGGCGCCTCGGACATCGGCATCTTCGGGTCCGAGGAAAAGAGCGACATCATCTCGGGCAACGAGATTCGAGGTTCCACCGGTTCAAGCCAGAAAGGGATTCGGCTGTCCAATGGGACATCGACGCTGGTCCGGGCCAATCGAATTTGGGATTCGGGCATCGCCATCGAAGAGGAAGGAGGCAACAGCAATCGCATCTTCCTGAATCGCTCCACCTCTCCCAATCTACAGGGCATCCGCGTGCAAAACTGCAACAGCATCGGCGCCCAACATATCGATCAGAATGAGGTATTCGCCGATGGTGCTGTGGGCATTTTCATGAGCGACTGTTCGGATGGCCGCATCTCGGACAATCTCGTTGAAGACGCGGTCACGGGAATCTTCATCAATACCGTAATGGAAGACCCGAGTGCCGTGACGGTCAACAGCAACATTGTTCGACGTCCTCAGGCCCTGGGCATCCGAGCCGACCGGCTCGACCAAGCCAACATCTTTGGCAATACCATTACGCACACCGATGGCAACGCCACGGGCATCCAAGTGCTCAATACAACGGGACTCGATCTGGTCGACAACGGAGTTCAGTCACTGAATACCTGTTTGTCGGTGAATGCCACCACCGACGCCTCCATCGACAGCAATCGACTCAATGATTGCAATACGGTGGGAATTGTGGTCGCAGGTGGGGACGTTGAACTCGACGACAACGAGTTCCAGGCCATGGCTGACATTGGCATCGACCTGGTGGGGACCCAGGCGCTGGTCCTCCAACAGCGATTTGTGAGCGCCACCGGTAGCGTGGGGATTCGCGCCGAGGGAACGACAGGTGTGTCGCCAGTGACTGGCGATCTTGAAATTGTCGACCAGCTGCTGACCACGGGCTACCAGACGGGGCTACTGCTGCGACCGGGATGGGACCGATTGGTCCTTCGAGACAACGACATCTACGGCTCGAGCCACGGCCTGCTGACCGAATCTGGCGCAACCGTCGGCCTGACGACGCTCGACATCCACAACAATGCCTTCACGAGCGGGATCGGAGGTATCGATGCAGAGTTCGCCAACGCCACCTACGCATCAGCCGGTCGCTACAGTGATGCCGCAACCTTGGACCTCATCGATGGAGACGGCGATGGACTCGCGGATTGCGGGCTCGATTACCCTTACCAGTCTGCCACATTCAGTGGTGGTGGGGCGCATCCCTTGCGGTTTTCTTTCACGACAATCGAGCTGAAGGACTGGTCCCCCGCGACGTCGGTGTCAGGAACCTGCCCGTAATCACCTACACGTGAGACTGTGTTCAGCGACAAGTCTGCGGTCTGGAGACCGGCGAGCCTGAACACTGCAGCGCCAGGTTTAGGGTGCAACTCGAGGTCGCATCGAAGTACGACCCCGAGTCCCCGCAGGCCGGCACAATCGATGCCTCCCACCCCTCGATGACGAAGCAGCCCTGAAGAATGTCGCCTGCGCAGGCGCCATCGATGAGCGAATCGCGAGGGGTTTCAACCCCATCGCAGTCGTAGTCGTACGAACCGTCCCCTCGGTTCGAAGAAAAGTAGTCGGTCTGACCTGGGTAAACCGATGCGTTGGAGTCAAAGCAATCCTGCGTATTGGTTGAAGCAAATTGGCCCTGCGCGAAGCAGGTGCATTGGTCGATGCTCGGGTCACCATAGCCGTCGCCATCCACATCCCGATAGTAGGTCGTGCAATCGATGGCATCGTTGTCCACCCTGTCGTCGCAGTCGTTGTCCAAGCCGTCGCATCGCTCCATGAGGCCTGGGGCGACGAAGGGATTGGCATCGTCACAATCCCCCTCGTTCTCGCTGACCCCATCGCCGTCTTCATCCATGTCCGCAAGGGCCCGGGTACGGATGCCTTTGAGCTGCGCGGTCCCCACCCGACCGTCGGGGGCCGTGGCGTTGACGGTGACATCGATGGGTTTGACTCCAATGTGTGGTGAACACCGAAACCGCCCTCCCGCGTCCGGAAATCCCTCGCAGAGGACCGTAAACGCCTGGTCCGTCAGGACCACGTTCAGCCGGTCCCGAGGTGCGGAACCGTCTTCAACCTGCATCTCGAATTGCACAGGTTCTCCTTCGATACCAACGAAGCCTTTTGCGTCGGGCACGGGCAGAAGGATGAGCAAGCGAGGCGCCATGGTTTCATCGGGCAGCGGCGGGTTCGACGAACCGGTATCGTCTGTAGTACGTCCTGTTTCGGCCACATCCGGAACGTCAGGGACCGAATCCCCTTGGTTCGCGCACCCAAACCCCAACCCTACGACCACCCACCATCGTCGTACCATTCGCACCTCTGCTTGGTCGTAGCCCACCGCAGCCCTCAAGATGCGGGTAGACTTGTGACGATTGTGACGGTCTGTACGGACTCCCGCTGGCTACGGTTCTCCCGTGCCTTCTTGGAGGATCTGCAGGTCGGTCGAAGCAGGTCGCACAAACCGTTCGGTGAGGCCCGAGGGCCAACGCACGGTCAACTCCGTGGTGTCGTCATCCCCCAATCCGAAGGTCAACCAAGGGCTGTTGGTGGAAGCGAAGCTCGAGCCGGCGGCCACCTCTCGGGTTTGAACGCCGATGGATGACGAAGACGTCACTCGCGCCCCAATCCCCATTCGGTTGCTTTGGGTCCCCACAAGCTGCACGGTGATCGATCGATGGGTGTGGCCGAGGTTGCGCAACAACACCGGATGGCCGTCCCCCGAGATCGGGCCGTCCGGCGTAAGCGTCTCAAACGCCGTTTTGATGATGACGAGGTCGGGATATCCGTCCCCATCGTAGTCGGCGACGGCCAGACCGCTGGTCGACTCGCGTTGGAGATCAAATTCGAGCGCGGCCGAAAAGTTGCCCTCGCCATCATTTTCGTGGATTCGCCCTGGGCTCGCCAGGTCGTCGATGAACAGCAGGGGTCCGATGGCGACGCTACCCACCTCAACCAGATCTTCGTCCCCATCGTTGTCGAAATCGGCGAAGGCCGCGCCCCAGGCCCATTCCCAGTCCCCCAAGCCCGAGGCATGGGTCACGTCGCGATACGTGCCGTCGCCGTTGTTCTGGAACATCACATGTTCGCCGGCCAGGCCGGGCGCGAAGGGATTGTTGGGGCCCATGCCGGTCGAGAAAAGGTCCAATGCGCCGTCCTGATCGGTGTCTCCAAGGGCAATGGCCATCGGAAATCCGTCCCTTGCGCGCAGCCCCGCTGCCTTAGCCACGTCAACAAAGGTTCGATCCCCTTGATTGATCCACATTTCCCAAGGTCCGGGGATCGGGAGCGGCTGCGGTCCGGACGTGTCCAGATTGGCGCAGTTTCCCATCAGGAGGTCCATCCACCCATCGTCGTTGACGTCGGAGAACCCAGCCACACAGCCTCCCCGCGCAGTGTCGATTCCCGCCAGTTCACTAATGTCGATGAAGGTGCCATCTCCCTGGTTGTGGTAGAGCTTCTGGGGCGTGAGCTGGCCCACCGTGAGGTCACCCGGACTCGCCACAAGCAAATCGACAAACCCATCATTGTCGATGTCTCCAAACGCCGACATCAACGCCAGATGATTTGCGTCAATTCCCGATTGTGGAGTCGTGTCTTCAAACGTACCGTCACAGCGGTTGGTGTAGAGTCGACTGGGGCGACCCAAGCCAATGAAGCCTCCCGCACCGGTAAGGAAGAGATCCACACAGCCATCGTTGTTGATGTCTGCGGCGTTGGCCCCTGTAAAGCCGCTGCCCTCGCCCGTGATGCCCGCTTCGCCGGCCACGTCGACAAAGGAGCCACCGTCATTGCGAAACAGCGCATTGTCGCCTCCAGGAGCGTTGGGAAGGAACAGGTCGAGGTCCCCGTCACGGTCGTAGTCGAGCCAGGCGGCCCCTCCCAAGTGCGCTGAGCCTGGATCGTTGACTCGCTCCCAGTTCAGTGCGGCGGACCGGTCTTCGAACGCGATGTCCTCGGTTGAACCCTCGCTGGTGTGGCAGGCGAAACAGAGCATCGCCAACCCGCTGCCAATCGAGTTGAGGAAACGAGAGTTAGTCATGGTGGTCACTTCCTGGAAAGACGTCAACGGAGGTGTGCGCGACGCGAGCGCAGGCATCCGTGGCGTGGGCTTCCACCACCCGGGTCTGGGCAACGGGCCACTCCTTGAGCAATAGGAAGAGGCCGCCGAACAGGTAGCCCTCGTCGTCGGCGTCGACGGCGTACTCAGGCTCAAGTTCGTACGTCACGTCCCCAATGCGGCAGCCCTCGGGACACGCGGATCCCTCGACAAGGGCCCCCAGGTTCAACCGAAGGGGAAACGCCACGTCCGGAGGCTCCGGTGGTGGCGAGACCATTCGGAGTCTCGTGGAAAGAACCAGGTGAACTCCCCCCTGTAGGCCATGCTCGACCTGGGGTTCCACGTTCGGGCCGAAGCGGGCGAAGGGGTCTCGACCTTGACCGAGTTCGAGCTGAAGCACCGCCTCGTCATCGCAGAGAGGCTCGGGCACACACGCCATCGCACCAAGCCAGAGCCCCACCCATGCGCCGTAACGCCTCGACATCGCTCCCCCGCGCTCGCGCCACCTCCTGGACATACGAGGCGTCAGGTCGCTCAAGTGTGCCAGGTTGTGTCAGCACGCCAGTCGCAAGGAGGGCACCGGCTGGCGTCGCCGTCGGGCCCGGCGGTCTGTGAGCACCGTCAGGGGAGGGCCTGTACGGATTGCACAGGGTCTGGCACGAAGGAATCGAGTTCGAGGGCCTCGGGGGTGAGCACGAGCGCCTCGGCCGACGCCGACGTCGCCGCATCCTCCACGGGGATCTCGACGAAGGAACCGGACAGTGCATCGGCGTTGTAGTCGGGGTCATCGAACGAAATCACGCCG
Organism: Myxococcota bacterium; assembly: GCA_039208735.1. Lineage (GTDB taxonomy): Bacteria > Myxococcota_A > UBA796 > UBA796 > DRPG01. The sequence goes on from JBCCQY010000021.1 coordinate 10,359, forward strand.
GTGCCGCTGACCTTCATCAGCCACAAGTCCCAGCTCGTCTCGTCGCGCTGGACGTTTGAGACGACGACCAGGCCGTCGTCATCGGTGACCACTACCGCCTGGGCGAGATCCGACGCAGAGGTGATCCCGCCGGGCGCTTCACCAAAGGGCCCGCCATAGCCGGTGGACCACAGCACGGTGCCCTGCGGAGTGAGACGGAGGAGCCAGGTATCCGATGCATCTCCGATGTTGGTGACGCCTGCCAGCACTGCACCGCCATCGGCCGTACCGGCCGACGCGTAGATCTGGTGGAAGTTCGAGCCGCTCTCGAAGGTGCTCGCCCGCTCGAGGGCGCCGCTGTCATCCACCTCGAGGAGCAGCGCATCGCCGAAGATGTGTCCGGTGATGCGGTAGCCGTCGGGGGAAGGGATGACGCCGGTGAGCACCTCGTTGCCGGCCCCTGGTTGGTCGTAGACCCGCTGCCAGGGCACGTTGCCGCTTGCGTCGAAGCCGACCGCCCAGCCACCGATGTTGTTGACATCGAACGACCGCGTCTCGCCCACGACAACCCACACGTTCCCGTCGTGTAGCAGCGAGGTAGGAACATCGCCCTCGGCACCGCCGATGCGTCGGGCCCACAAGACCTGACCCGAGGGGTCGATGCGAGCCCCCCAGAAGTCTTGCGTGGTGCCCGAGCCAATGGCACCGACGGCGAAAATGTCATCCCCCATGGGGGCGACGGCCTTGATCGCAACGGCGTCATCGGCGTGCACGAGTTGCTGGGCCCAGCGGGCGGTCCCGTTGGGATCGAGGCGGAGCAGGTAGGCGGTATCGGTGCCGCCGCTCGTCGCTCCGGCGGCGATGACGTAGTCGCCGTCGGGGCGTTCGTAGCCGTTCAGCGCACCCTGCAACCCGTCGAAGGCGACTTGCCAGCTCACCTGGCCAAGGCGATCGAGCTTGAGGAGCCAAGCATCATCGGCGCCCCCTTCGAAGGAGTTCGTGCGTGCGAGCACGAGCAGGCCGCCTTCCGAGGTCTCGAGGACCTGGTTGGGCGAGTCGGTACGGTCGCCGGCAAAGGTCCGCGACCAAGGGGCTACTTGAGCCCCAGCGAGCGGCGCGGGCTCGCCGGCATCGGCCAGGGGCTGCTCGAAGGTGGCGGGAGGGAACTCGTACTCGGCAAGCGAGATCGAGAAGATGCGGACGAACAGACCGGCGTGGGCCTCGAGACCGGCCGAGAGGATCCACCAAGGGTCGCGCTGACTGTCGAGGTCGGCCTTGACGAACCCGCGGAGTTCGCCGTACGCACCGGCAATGCCGTAGGCCGCAAGCTCCGCGCGGGGGCCCGCCCACGCGCGGACTTCACCGGCTGCGCCATCGCGGAACGAGGGTACGTCGAATTGGGCCATCGGCTTGAGCTTGACCACCTCGCCCCAGCCCCCGTCCTGGTAGCCGAAGCCCACCCGGGGCGAGGAGCTGGCCGCGACCCCGGCGGACAGCTCGGCCGTGACGCGTCCGTCGATGCCGACGAACAGCTGCAGGCGCGGCACGAGGACGACCGGAAGGGGCCCGATGGAGAACACGATGGGGGATAGCTCGATCTCCTCCACGAGAAAGCGTTCGTCGATCGTGGTCTCGCGACCCGCCTGGATGCGGACGCTCGCGTCCTGATCGGCCCTCAGCTCGAAGGTGAGCTGCTGGAGTTCGAAGCCGTCGAAGTCGATGATCAGATCTACCGAGGGTCGGAACGAGAAGCTGCCGTCGAGCCAGACGCGGTCGTCACGGGTCGTGGGGTCGCCGTCGTCATCGGACAGCTCGAGGTCGTCGAAGCCGAAGAAGAAGCCGCCAGCGGGCGGGGCGATGACCGGAACCTTGCGCCGTCGGTCGACGATGGTGGAGGGGTCGAGTTCGATGGTCTCGTTGAGCGAGCCACGCTCGACGGCCTCCGACAGGCTCGCGAACTCGGTGACGACACGAACGTTTCCGTCAACGGTGTCTTCGAGCGCCGTGACGCGACGGAGCATGCCGTACGGAAAGTTCGGGTGGACGGTGCTGACGATGACGTCGTCAGGCTCCCAGGTCACGTTGCCCGCCGGCAACACGAGCTCGGACAGGTCGGGGGTGGCCGAGACGAGGGCATCCAGCGTGGCGGGCTCGACGATCTTCGTCGTGTCGGGAATGATGACATCGACGGCGTCGGGGTCCTCACCCTTGGCGCAGGCCCCGAAGAGGACGAACAGCAACAGCAGGCCGAAACGGAGGTGGGACGACATGGCCCGTTTTACCATGAGTAACGCCGCGACGACCTGGCGCGCTCCCTCCACGAGGCCCTCGGTCAGCCCAAACGACATCTTCGGTGGCCGGAGGCGCGGCGGGAAGGGCCTCCCCCACGCGGCAACACTCACTGGCGTCGCCGCCACAGCAAGATTCCCAGGATCGACAACCAAGCAGGGCCTCCCCCTGTTTCGCAGCCCTTGGCCGGGAAACCATCGGGTTGAGCGGACTCCTCAGGAATGCCCGCCAGCACATTGAGGTACGCCTCGATGGCCGGGTACCCAGAGGCCATCGTGGTGGCGTGATCGGTCGGATCGTTGGGATCGAGGCCATGGGAGCGCTCCCACTCGTCAGCCATCCCGTCCTCGTCGGTGTCCGCAGGCGGAGCGGTCGCCTGCAGGCCCGCCATGAAGTCAGCGGGACGCTCGATGCCCCACGCGCCGTTGCGCTCGGCCAGCTCCCGGAGCAAGCGTCGATCGACGACGTCTCGCGGCATGGCCCCCGCCTGAGCGGTGAGTTGGGTCAACACGGTCGCCGCCTGTAAAACCCGAGGTGCCACGTGCGCCCCCCGGAAGACAGGAGGCTCTCGCAGATAGAGGCTCGAGTTCGTCTCGAGATCGTCGGGGGACCAGGCTCCCGATGCACCGTCCCGCTCAACCCAGCTGTCGGCGATATGGTAAGTCGCTTCGTCCCCTCCATCGAAAGAGAAGGGCACCAACGAGGCGCTCGGCCCCTCGATGAACACGTTGCCGACAAGGTTGAAGCGGCCGGAGGCTACGTTGTGGTTCACAAATCCTTGTTGCACGTCGTACACCACGGTGTTTACCACCTCGCCGGGCCCCGTCGCGAGCGCGGGATTCCGGCTCCGGTGATGGATAAAGAAAGTCCGAATAACCGAGGTTCGCCCACCGTTGTTGAGCAGTCCATAGTTGTGAGAGCCTTCGGGATGACCCGTTGTGGCTGACTCCCCGATGATGGAGTCCTGGATCGTCACCCCACGGCCCTCGTAGACGTCGACCGTCTCGTCGACTCCCCAAGCCACTGAGAGGTGATCGAACATCGCCCCGTCATTGCGGGCAAAGCGCAGCGCGTCGTATTGCTCGCCGCCCGTTTCACATCCCCATCGGGCGGGACGGATGCGGAGGTGTCGAAGCACCACGTTGCCGACCGCTCGATCGTAGGCCGCATAGAGGCGACCGCGCAGCGTAATGCCCGCTCCTGGAGCACTCTGCCCTGCGATCGTCAGGTCCGAGTGCGGAATGACCAGCACGTTGCTCGAATCACTCTCATCGTAGAGGTCCTCGCAGTTGGGCTCCCCGAGATCGATGACGCCGGAGACGGCAAAGACCACGATGCGGGGACCCGGGGTTTCGATGGCTTCGCGCAGCGTGCCGGGACCCGATTGGGCAAGGCTGGTAACGCGAATGACCTGGCCGCCCCGACCGCCGGTCACATACGCACCGAACCCTTCGGCGCCGGGAAAGGCAGGAAGCGGTTCGGCGGCCATGGCCAGCCCAAGGACCGAAAGGAGCGGGAGGTTCATGGAGATTCTCTGCTTTGGGGGGAGGGCGTTGGTTCGAGGAGCCAGCTTGATGCTCTCTCTCGCCACGCCGCGAGGCCCACCTCGTGGACAGCCACGAAGCCCCTAGAGGGGGCCGACGGATCGACGTCGCTTGCATACTCGCGAGAGTCCTCGCTGGCGCTGGCGAGGAAGCGACCATCCGGACTGAATGCGAGCGCGCGGATGGGCGTGAGGTGCCCGGTGAGCACCGCTGCGGTCTCGCCTGCGACGAGGTCGTAAAGGTGCACCCGCGTGTCTTCGCCACCGGCCGCGAGCCACCGATCGTCCGCAGACATCGCAACCACGCGAACGAGCCCGGATTGACCTGGAAGCTCCCAGATCAGCTCGCCCGTGGCCACATCCCATAGTCGCGCGTGGCCGTCGTAGGCCGCGGTCGCAAGCCGCGAACCATCGCTCGAGAACACCCCCATGACGACCTTGCCGCCGTGGTGGAGGATCGGTCCGGGCCGGCCGGTCTGGGCGTCAAACAAGCGGGCGTGGCCTTGGTGCGACATCGTGGCCACCGTGCGTCCGCTTGGACTGAACACCGCGTGCGCGATGTATCCCTCGTCATCCAGCTCTGCGATCCGCACAGGGTCGTCGATGCGCCACAGCTGGCTTCCCCCCACGCCGGCGGCCACGACTCGGGTTCCGTCCGGGGACAACGACGCGCTCCCTACGTTCAGCTGGGGGTCGGTGTTCAGGCGTGCGCGCATCGTATGGTCCCCCGCCGCCCACACGAACACCACTGGGCCCCGTTGGCTCACGAGCCAGCGCGCGTCAGGCGTCAAGGCCCCATGCCATCGCTGCGTCCACCCCGCAGGCGTCCAAACCGTGTTCTGGCGCCGGTTCAGGATGCGCAGCCGTCCTTTCCCCGCGCTACTCGAGGCGACCATCAGCGGCCCCACCACGATCGCCGACTCGAGATCATCCGTCATGACCTGAGCCCCGTCGGCTCGATCTGCATCGAGCCAAGCGCCATGGGGGCCCGCGGTCACGAGCGTGCCGTCTTCTGCAAAGTCCACCCACCGTGCATGCGGTACCACACGGTCCGCGAGGCTGCCGAACAGTCGCCAGACGCCCAGGGTGCCATCGTCCGAACCGCTCACCACGGTTCGGCCATCGGGGCAGAAGGTAAGCGCTCGAATCGCGCCCTGATGCCGAAGAAACACGCCGAGCGACCGTGCCGTCGCCAACTCCCACGCTCGCACCTGATCATCGTCGCCACCGGTGACGAGAAAGGCGCCATCCGGAGAGACCGCCGTCGCGTAGACCTGGTCGAGGTGGCCGGTGAGCGTGCGTTCCGCCCCGTCCGGCGCGCGAATTCGGATTCCTCCTGTGGTATCGAAGGTCCCGACCCAATTGGGTTCGGCGCCCACGCGGGGCCAGTTCGGCCAGGGTTCCTCCATCGTGCCCGTTTCCCGATCCACGACCCGCGCCGTGCCTCCCACCGACCGGCCCGCCACCCATCGACTGTCGGGACTGCAGGCCACCTCGAACACCGGGTCGCCCTCCGCTACCACAAAGCGCCGACCCGCCGTCTTCTGGAGCGCCTCGACGAGGGCCCGCGTGGTCTCGGGCCGTTCCTCCACCTCGAGAGCCTCGAGCGCAACGCGCAACGCGGCGGACTGCTGATTGGGCACCGACGCCAAGAACCGCGCCTCGTTCGCAAGACGCAGCGCGCGTTGTTGTCGCTCGGCCTGGGATTTGCCCACCCACGCCCATGCGGCAACGATCAGGGCGAGGCTCAGGACGGTGAGCGATGCCAGCGCGAGGCGCAGCTGCCTTGCTTGGGCCTGCGTCCGCGCCGCTTGAAGCCGCTCCTCCTCGACGACCTCGGAGCTTCGCAGGAGCAAGGCGGTCTCGTCTTGGGTCAGGTCGGCTCGATCGCGGGCCCATCGTCGCGCCGAAGCGAGGGACTGGCCGCGGAGTAGGTCGGCGTCGTCTCGACCCCCCACGATCCAGCGACGGGACGCCTCCGTCAGTTCCCGGCGTCCTCGATGCCCTTCGAGCCAAGCCTCATCGAACACGTGGCTGAAGATCGGGTTGCGTACGACAAGGGTTCCTCCGCGCTCCGCGACGATACCCGTGAGCAGCAACTCGAGGTCCGAGTCCCGAACCGGTCCCGCCCGCCGCCGCCTTGCGTCCTCGTACCGGCCGAGCTGATCCGCCAGTCGCGGAGCGGCGAGGAGTTGTCTTGCCGCGGCGAGGAGGCAGACGTCGGAGAGAACGCCTCGCGCATAGAAGAGGGTTTGCACCAGGCGGGCGACTCGAAGGGCGGGCGGCGCATCGGTGGGTCCTGATTCGACAAGGCCTGCGCAGAGGCGGAGCGTCATCCAGGGATGGCCTTCGGTGTGCGCCATCACGCAGTCGAGAAGTTCGTCGGGCGCCGCCCCGAGGCCGGAAAGCCCCACGAGGAGCGACCGAGCCTCGGCACCCGTGAAGTCGGCGAGTTCGATGGAGGTCGAGACGTTGACCGGGGTTCGACCTGGATCGCTTCCAAGGGTCGCCGGGGACGCCACCCCGACCAAGCAGAAGGTGAAGCGCTCCCATAGTTCGGTGTGGACTCGGGCCTCGTGGGCTCCTCGCAGCGCACCGAGAACCTCATCCGGAGGAAAGTCGATCGCTTTCAGCACGTCGACTTCGTCCAAGATCAGGACCAAGGGCCTTTCGTCGCCCTCGAGCGTCGCGCGCAGCCAGCTTAAGAACCGCCGCACCGGGGGAACCCGATCGTGGGTCCGCCATGCCTCGGCGGGGTCGAGACCGTCGATGGCATCCGAGATCTCCTCGGCAAGCGCGAACAACCAACTGTCGGCATCCGCACCCGAGGTTCCGATGCTGGTGCAATCCACCACTGCCACCTGGTGGTCTCGGTTCCGCAGCTTCGCGGCGGTACGCATGCAGAGGCTCGATTTGCCGAGTTGCCGTGGGCCGAGGAGCACGCATGGCACCCCGGCCGCCAGCCGCCGTGGGAGTTCCTCGTCCGCAGGCCGCTGGACATACAGTGCCCCTGGGCGAAGGGTGCCTCCGACCTGGAAGCGTGGCGTCACAACGCGCGGCATAGGAACTGGCGCATCAATCGACAGGGAAAGCGGGCCTGTCCTCCCACCAGTTCGACGATGCCTACCCGTTCGAGTTCGTGCCCGACGAACGGCTCGACCGTCAGAGGGCCTTCCCGGCATAGCGCGCGAACGATTTCGGTCAGATCGGGCCGAGGCCGGAGCACCGCGAGCCGCGAGCGAAGCACATCCGCATAGATCTGCGGATCTGAAAGCGCGGCTTGCTTGGTCGTTCCGGTTGCCACAACATGCAGGGCTCGCCGAACGAGGAACGCCTGCCCGCCTAGCCAGTCCCGCAGCTCGGCGAGTTCGGATGAACTCCAATCGCCATACCGCGCGGCGAGCGACGCCACGCTGGCCTCGGGCAGCGGACCGAGACGAATTGGAGGGGCGAGGTTGAACGGCGACGCGCCAGGCTCGCTGACGAGAAGCCCCGGCTCGGTGCGAATGGCCAGGATCAGGCGAAGCCGATCCCAAGGGGGACCGGGCCGCGAGGCCAACGATCGAAGCACCGCGTACACGCCCTCGGCGTCTTGGTGTTTCGCGATAAGGTCAGCCCGATCGAGTGCGAGCACCAGTCGACCCTCGACGTTGGGGAGCACTTCGCGGGACAGCAGGCGGGCCAGATGACGCCGTGACGTTCCGGGTTGGGACCATGCGTCCGCGACCGTCGAGGACGTTCGACCCGCGGCGTCCACAATCTCGAGCGCGATGTGCTCGAGCGCTTCGCCAGGCGGGAGCACCGCCGCGTCTAGCACCACGACCACATCGCTTGCGGCGAATCCGGCGACGAGATGATGGAGTAGCCAGCTCTTGCCTTCGCCCTGGGGACCAAGGAGCACGGCGGGGGCACCCGCAACCTCGAGAAGGTTTGCGGCCGCACGCTCTTCGTCGGGTCGCGGTGCGTACCAGGAGGGATCGTAGGGCGTACCCGGTGGCGCGAGTTGCGGCCGTTGGAGGTCGACCGCATGCCTCTGCGCCTGCAGCCGGTACCCATGGCCGTGCACCGTGACGAGTACCGTCGGCTCTGCAGGATCGCGTTCAATCTTTCGACGGAGTCGGAGCACGACGAGGTCGGCGGCTCGCGTCGCGGGCAATCGGCCCGGAAACCCCCACACGTCTCGCAGAAGGTCGTCCCGGTGAACATCGAGGCCCGCCTGGTCCGCGAGGTAGCGAAGCACCTGGGTTTCCTTCTGGGTGAGCTGGGTGTGTACGCCCCCTCGGACGACGACGCCCCGTGAAAGGTCCACCTGACCATCCGGCAACAGCCACCGCTGGTAGCCTGACACTGCGCCCCCGACGGGGGCTTAACGTCTCGGTGTCCTGCGAACCTGGTTACTCGCAGCCTCTTCACCGGGTGAGGGCCGTCAGATCGAGTTTGCCGACGTAGACATCAGATGCTCCCGCGGACACGAGCGCCCCTCCGCCGAAGTCCACCCCCACCGGACCGTCGCCCAACAACACCGCCCCGTGAGCCCCATCGAAGCCGAGTCCGTAGGCGGTCTGGTCGTCTTCACCGCCGAACAGCACCCCGAAATCCGGAGCGTGCGTCGTCGTGTCGATGCGCGCCACGAACAGGTCGTGGTTGTCGGCGGTCAGCTCCCCAGCGCCGAAATCCACGCCGCCTCCTACGGTCCCCGTCAGCCACACGTCGCCGGCCGGGTTCCGTCCAAGGTCCACGACGTGTTGGTCGCCGCGGAGTCCGAACGACGTCGCCCAGTCGAGGGCGAGCTGGTCGGTGAACCTTGCGATAAACGCATCCGCATCGCCGCCAAGCGGCAGCGGTCCCTCGCCGAGGTCGAGGCCGCGCTCGAGCGTTCCCTCGAAGCTTCCCCCGAGCAGCACCCCAACGCCGTCCGCGACGATGGTGACGTCGTTGTAGAGGGTGGTGTCGAACCCCATGACGTCAACGGGAGTCCCGGTGGAGTCGATCCGGGCGACGAACAGCGACGCGTCGGTCGCCGCGGTGGCCGTCGTCGAGCCAGCGGTCACGCTTCCCCCAAAGGCTCCGGCCACGTAGACGGTTCCTGTGTCGTTGACCGTGATGCTGTGGGGGGACTCGTCTTCGGTGCCCGACAGGCTGGTCGCCCAAACCACGTTGCCGGACGGGTCGAGCTTGACGACCCATGCGTCTTCCTCGTCGACGGGAACAAGCGAGAACCCACCGATCACGAAGTTCCGGTCGAACGAGCCAGTGAGGTACACCGCGTCTTGGTCGTCGACCGCAATCGCCGACTTGCGAAGCGCCGCGAACGGAAGGAAGTCTCCCCATCCCCGACTGAAGCGGTGGGTCCCGTCAGAGGAGAACTGCCCGACGACGAGCTGTTGACAGCAGCTGATCTCGTCCGAGGGGTCGTCCCCCCAATTGAGGGTGGTGAACGCCTGAGCGGACACCCACACGTTCCCTGACCGATCCGCGGCAAGTTCCCAAACGAAGGCATCGTTCATGTCGCGGGCCCACTTGGGGCTCCCGTCCCGATCGAGCGCAGTGAGGAACGCCCGCGAGCCACCGGGAGATGTAAGCGTTTCGGCGCCGAACGTGATGTCGTTGCTGAAGCGTCCGGTAAACACGACGTTACCGTCGGGTCCGGCCGACACGAGGCCACGCGCGGCATCGTAATTGGGGTCGCCGAAACGCACCGACCACAGGTGAGGATCGCCGGGTTGGGTCCCCCCGGTCTCGCCCGTCGCGACCGCCATCCCGTCCCCGCTGTCGCCCGATTCCAACGATGCCGTCGAGCCCGTGGGAGGGCTGGTCCCCGGATCGGGGCTCGTGCAGGCGGCCGGTAGACCGGCATAGAGCGTGAGCACAGCAAGCTGTGACGTACCATGGCGAAACATGGGGGCTCCTGGGTTCGTCAGTTGGGCGGGGTGAAGATGAAGACGTCGCGCACGGTGTCGGAGCGCGTGCCGTTCGCATCCGTGACCGTGACCGTGATCTCCGGCCCGGTGTCAGGGCCATCGAGGGGGGTCCACTGAACCGAGGGCCCGGTCCCGAGTTCGATGGTTTGACCATTGCGAACCATGGTCCACGTCGCGGTCACGGTGTCCTCGGCACCCGACACAATGGTGGACTGCAGCGTGACGGGAAACCCGGCATCGACGCGGTAGCCATCGTACGGTGGCCACGAGATTTGCACGAACGGCGGATCGTGGGGCTGCCACGCGACGGCCCGGAACCAGCGGTGGTTCTCGCCTTCGGCACCCAGGCCGTCCTCGGCGGTAAGCACGACTTGGTACCAACCGGGCTCGTCGAAGGTCCAGGTGCTCGAGCACCCTTGGAAGTCACGACCCATCGCTCCGTCGATGGCCCATCGCCGTTGATCGCAAGGCACCACGTTGATCAAGCTGTCGGGGTCGATCGCAGAGCCCGAGAACACCACCGGTACACCAACGGGGACCCGACTGCCGCCACGGAAGCTCGCGCCATTGCGGCGTGAAGGTGTTCGGGGTCGGGTGATTTGGACCTCGGGTCCTTCGTTCGTAAACTCGATCGAGCGCCATTGGTCGTCGACGAGCCCCTGCTCGTCCTCCACGATGGCTACGATGAGGTGCTGCCCAGGGCGGAACGTACGGTACTCGGTGCTCGGTCCCTCCGCGAACCATCCCTCGACGCTCGACCACCACCGAACCGAGCAGCAACCCGGCCCCTGCTGTTCGTCATCGGTCTGCGCTTCGAGCTGCACCACGGTGTCCCCCACCGCGGACAAGGGCAAAGACGACTGGAAGGTTGTGGGTTCGGTGATGGTGACCGTCGGCGGTGTGTTGATCTGAACCGTCGGCACTACTGCGGACAGCGTCTTGAGGTGGTCGAAGAACCACTTGTAGGACAGGTAGGCGTACCCGTTGTCACCCCAGCCAGCGCCCCATGAGTTCTTGATGACGACGATCCCGTTTCCGGGCCAGCTGACCGCCGGTTGAAGCCGCAGGACGTGGACGGCGTGCCCCCCAACTTCAAGCTCGAGGGGGTCATCCATGAAAATGCCGCTTTCGTCCATGAAGTCGTCGAAGCCCACCGTGATATCGAGGCCGGCGACCAGCCCGTAGCCTTGCTCGGAGAGGTGAATGGCCTGATCCGCGACCGGCGCAAACCCGAAGAGTTCGATGGCCGAACCTACGACGACCCCATCTTCGCCGGGGTCGGGAATGAACCACGAAGGGCCGTTCTCGTCGACAAAGGCGCCGAGTTGGTGTGTGGTGTCGGAACAAGCCGGATTGGTGTAACCGAGGCATGAGCCCCCGTAGGAGCCCAGCACGCCGAATCGGCAGCGCGACGGGTTGTAGCCCCAAGCGTCTTCAAGGCCCAGGAAGAGGTTTAGGTTGTCGAGATTGCCAAGGAACTCTGCGGTAGGCAAGCCGTCACCGTAGTGTTCCTTGTACATCCGGAACTTGCCCTCCATGTAGATCTGTTGTTCGGAGAGGTTGGGCTTCAGGCCGGTCGCGAGCGATGTCGCGTACTCCAGTGCGGAGGCCGTGGCGAAGGCGACACATGAGCCTCGGCGGCCCTGCCATTTGACGGGCGAGACGTGTTCGAAGTTCGTCCACCCTTCCACGAAGCCGCTCTCGGGTATGGATAGGTTCGGAAAGTCGTTGCCTTCCATCCCGAAGTCCTGGACCGCTCCGTTGCAGATGCAGGTCGGCGGATCCGAAACGACCTCACAGTTCTCGTCGAAGTCGAAGAACGTGTCGTCGGTCGACCCATCCCGGGGACGGAAGGTTGGCCGGTCCATGAACAACGACCACCAGTCGTCGGCGCAGCGTCCGAGTTCATCGCGAACCTCCCACAGTCCTTCGGCCTCGAGACCCTCGAGGTCGTCGGCGATGGCCGCGCAGTCAGGCACCGTGGTCGTGCGAAGGAGATCGAGAACCGTGCGTTGATGATCGGCGTCGCCACGAAGCTCGATCACGCGCGCCGTGGAACGCACGTCGACCTCGGGACCGTGCAGCTCGACCGGGCCGACGCCGGGGGGGCGAACCACCACGTTGCCCGACGGCGTGCGCTCGAGGTCGGCGGATTCGTCGATTTTGAGTCGCACCGCGTCTTCGAGTTCGGGGTGCAACTCCAGAAACGTCGCCACCGTCGCTTCAGCCTCCGCGACTGCCTTGGCGCGTCGCGCTTCGACCGCCTCGACTGTGACCTCGTCGTCGATGGGAACGAGCGATCCACGCGAGAGCAGATCTTTCCGGGTCTCCGCATCGAGGATGGGTACGCCAGCGAGATCGCCGACCTCTGCGGTCAGCAGGGCATCGTCGTTGGACGCGCCACCGCAGGCCACAAGCCACAGGAGCAACAGGTGCATTCGAACCTCCGGACGTTCTGCGCCTTCAGGGTGCTTCGCCGAGCGGTTTCGAACGCGATCAGTTTGTTTCGAATCTGCGAAACAACCCGCGTGCGACCCTGCTGGCGACGGAGTCCGAGAGCCGTCTCACTTGGATGCAGGAATCGCCGGCACGTCACGCATGCGAAATGCTCGCTTGGCGCCGCGATGCTCGCACGCGCGCGAACCGCGCATCAGAGAGGCGCCCTTACATCGCTCGGCCTCGCACGTCGATTCCGAGCCTTCTACCTACAGCGGCTCCCAAGGTTCAGCTATCGCACTCGCATGGATACTGCGCTGGGGAGCCACAGGGGTTCACCCCCCCGCACTCGACCCACTGCATGATGTAGCAGTCGAGAGCAAAGTCGCAGGAGCACGTAATGGCATCACAGTGGTACTCGCTGATCCCTGGCGCGACCTCGAAGGTGAAGGTGTTCTGAAGGGTCTGCTTGATGGGGGTGACGTCGTAAGGCGTGTCGGGATGCGACACATCTAGGGTCAGAACCACATCGTCCCGTCCCCGAAGAGCGACCTCGACGTCCGTGATTCGGGTGGAGCCTGCCGCCATCCTGATCACGATGACTTCGCTTTGCGCAGCGCGGAGGCCATCGAGCCTCGCCCAGTCACTCCAAGCCTCGGTGGTCGCGGAGTACAACCGGACCAGGATCGGGTCTTCGGTGCCATCCTCCCGACCTTCACCAGCGATGAGGGCGACCTCGTAGCGCTCGGGCTCGGCGCTGCGTGAACCGGCGAATGAGGGAAGCGACAGCCCAACGGAGGTGGCGAGCAACAAACAAGAGGTGTTTCGAACCAACACGAGCAACTCCTAAATCTTGGCGTGTCCCTTCCAGCAAGACGCGTGCCAGTCTGAGAGGTGCTCTACCGCAGGGCGTTCGTCGCCTCGCGAAGCGCGGCCGCGATGCCGGGCTCGCTGTCGGCGTGGCCGGAACCGGCGACCATGTTTAGATGGCAGGACACGCCCACAGATTCGAGGCCTTTTACCAAGCGCCAGGCCGCTTTGGGAATGCAGACATGGTCGCAACGACCGTGCACGATTCGAATGTCGACGCCGTCGAGCTTCTTCAAGTTCTCCGGGGCAATCAGCGACTCGGCCAGGTAGCCGTTCGCGAGCATGTAGACGATCTCGCAGGCCGCAAACGGCATGAACGCCGATGGGTTCGCGAGTCGCTTCTCCATGTCGTCGACGTCGAGGTGAACCTTGCTGATCGAAAGCTCGTAGCGCACGAACTCCTGAGCAGCCGGCTCGCGCAGTCCGTCGTCTTCGAGCATCGACAAATACGCCCGGACCGGATCCGACTCGCTCGGTCGATGCGTCTGGGCGAAGTCAAGGTAGCGCTCCCACTCAGCGGGGTAATGGTCGGCGGTTCTCCCGTTGCGGAACAGCCCGTCGATCTCGTCCTGTTCAAACGTGAAAATGCCGCGCAGCACGAGCGCGTCCACCCGACCTGGGTGAGCCTGGGCGTAAGCGAGTGCCAAGGTGGAGCCCCAGGATCCGCCAAGCACCAGCGGCCAACGCTCGAGGCCGAGGTGAACTCGGATGCGCTCGATGTCGGCAATGAGTTTCGGCGTATTGTTCTCGTGCATCGCGGCGTCGAAGTCGTCGCCCACATTGGGAACCGACTGACCCGCCCCACGTTGGTCGAACAGCACGATGCGGTAGTGCGCGGGGTCAAAGAAGCGGCGCACCCGAGGGGAACAGCCACCCCCCGGTCCCCCATGCAAAAACAGGGCTGGCGCGCCATCGGGGTTGCCGGACTGTTCCACGAACAGGGCGTGACCATCGCCCACATCAAGGTGCTCGGTACGGAAGGGCTCTGGCAGTTCGGTCATGTTGGCTCCCCGGGAGTCGTAGCCGCTGGCGCTGCCCATACCGTACCGCCAACCGCCCGAGTCGCTTCACCCAAGCGGACGGTCAGCGTGCGTCTTGCGCATGGTCTTGAGTGCGGGTCCCCACTTCAACAACTCACCGAAGAGCTGATTCAAGCCTTGGACGGACTTCTCGCCAGGTTGGAACGAGCCATCGTCGTCGTCGAAGTACTGGCCGAAGAGCGGCAGAGGTACCGTTCCCTGCAGCGGCATAATGCCGACGTTGCTTAGCAACTGGCGCAGCTCCTGGGCCGCGCGGAGCCCGCCGGAGATGCCACCGTAGGACACAACGCCGGCCACCTTATAGTTCCACTCGCGCAGCAGCGTCTGCACGGCGTTCACGAGCGGCGCGGGCACGAAGTAATCGTACTCGGCCGTGACGAAGACGAACGCATCGGCGGCATTGACGATGGCACTCCACCGCTTGGTGTGCTCGTGTACGTAGGCCTGCTTGGCCGGGTGTTCCGGCTCGTCGAGAAACGGCAGATTCAGCTCGGCCAAATCCACCCGCTCGACCTCGAAGCCACCGTGGGCCACGGCAAGTTCGGCCACCCACTGGGCGACGGCAGGGCCCCTCCGCGTGGGACGGGTCGTTCCCATGACGACCGCAAGCTTCAGGGACATGAACCCTCCTTCTTTGCGTGCTGGCTTATCGACGCGGGTTCAACTCTTGGCCGCCTGGCGATCGTCGATCACCATGTCGATCACAATGGCCGCGGCAAGGGGGAGCAGCGGATCTTCCCCGTCGGTCACCGTCACGCCGTAGCTGTCCGTCAGCGTAAGCCACGCTTTGGACACGTGCGCAATCGGCTCCCCGTGTCGCTCGATCTTGTACTCGTGTGCCAACAGGTCTCCGGTCACATCGAGATCGTCGCCCGACGTCATGTCGACCACGTACCGGTCGCGGAACACGGTGAACAGCTTCTTGCGCACGGTAGCGACATGGTCGCCGCCGATCGAGATTCGGTAGGAGGGCACCAGCGAAATCACCACCTGGTCGATGCGGCCGACTCGCTCACCCGCAGCGTTGTCGATGGAGAGGTGGTCGCCGATGCCTACCAGGTTGCCGTCGATCCGGTAGGCGACCTCACCCCCTTCGGTGCGAATGGTAAAGTCCTGTCCCAAGCTCAACATTTTCTGCTTTACGACGAATCGCACGGGCCCCCCGATCAACGCCCTGCGCATATCGGTGTCCAAGCGATTGGGGTTGTCGTCAATTCCGATGGCAGCCGACGGCTCCGCCGATGACCCCACGCCAGGGATCCTCTGGGGACCGGTCGCCAACCCCAACAACCTGCTCGCCACCCGCTACTCGTGTGGAAGCTCGAGCCAGTCCGTCGCTCGGATCGACGCGACCACCTCGACGCCGGGTGGAGGTACGGCATCTCGCGGGGCCGGATCCGCCGATACGTAGGGTGTTCGCTCGGACGGCCCTTGTTGCAACTGAGTTGCATCAAGGAGTGAGCGACCATAAAAGTGTCGACGTCGTCGATGCGTTTGCTCTAGGAGTCCCGATGCGGCACCCCCCAGAATTCTCCTCAGAGTCGACCATGACCACGCCAGGCAGTGCCGACAATCCACACGACGTCGTGGTCGTCGGGGCCGGTGCGGCGGGTATCGGGGTCGCGGTGGCGCTCGTCGACGCGGGGGTCGAGGATGTGGTCTTGCTCGAGCGATACGTGGTGGGGGCTTCGTTCGCCTTGTGGCCCAAAGAGACCCGTTTCATCACGCCCTCGTTTCCCACCAATTCCACGGGAATGCTCGACCTCAATTCCATCGCGGTCGGGTTCTCCCCTGCGTTCAGCCTGCGCGTCGAGCATCCCACGGGGCTTCAGTATGCCGTGCATCTGCAGCGCATCGCGAAGTACTTCGAGCTGAAGATTCGCGAAGAGGTGGAGGTCGATTCGGTCCAGCGCGACGGGGCCGCGTTCCGGCTCGAGACCTCGCAGGGCGAGATCTGGTCGAAGCACGTCGTGTGGGCTGTGGGCGAGTACCAATACCCGCGGCGGGATTCGTTCCCGGGTTCGCAGCTGTGTCGGCCCACCGCGCGGATCGAGAGCTATGGGGCCCTCGAGGGCGACGATTTCGTCGTCATCGGGGGCTACGAAAGCGGGATCGACGCTGCGTACCACCTGGCGCGCCGCGGCAAACGCGTCCGGGTGATCGACCGCGGCAGCCCGTGGAGCGACGACAGCTCCGACCCGAGCGTTGCGCTGTCCACGTACTCGTTTGAGCGCATGCGCGATCCGGCGTTCGGCGAGCACGTCGAGTTGATTCCCGAAAGCAACGTCGCCTCTGTCGACGAGGTGAATGGCGGGTTCAAGGTCGTCATCGACGACGGGCGCGGGTTCCAGACCCCGCAGCCACCGCTGTTCGCGGGCGGATTCGCCGGCGGGCACGGGCTGGTCGGCAACCTCTTCGAGCGCCGCGCCGATGGCTATCCGCTGCTCAACCGCCACGACGAATCCACCCTCGTGCCCGGGATCTTCCTGTGCGGGCCGGCCGTACGACACGGCAACCTCATCTTCTGCTTCATCTATAAGTACCGGCAGCGCTTCGCGGTTGTCGCAAAGGCGATCGCGACGTCGCTCGGGCTCCCGGCCGAGAAGCTCGAGTCATACCGGGCGTGGGGCATGTACTTGGATGACCTCACGGTCTGCGGCCAGGACTGCGTTTGCTGATGAGCAATGAGGGAACTGCCGCGGCTTCGACCGTCGCCGAGGCTCGGTGGGCGCACGCCCGGCGCGCAGAGTGGCTCGGCCAGATGGTGGCGAGCGTGCTCTGGGTCACCAGTGTGTTCGTCTACGGCATCGGTTCGACGGGGGACGTGCTGCAACTGGGTGCCGCTGGCTCCTGGTTGATCGCCAACCTCGACGCGCTGCGACGGGCCGGCCTTGCGATGACCGTCGCCAAGCGCGGGCCCGACGGGGGCCGTGACGTGCCCCGTGCGGGCGGTTGACCTCTCCCCGCCCAGGTGCGGACTGGCTCAGGGCGAGGTCGCTTCGCATTCGCCAGCGGTGAGCACCACGTCTTCGTCGAGTCCGTCGGCGGTGGTCCAGTTGCAGCCATCTATCTTTCGGCCCGCGGTGCACTCGCCCTTGGGGTCACGAAGGTTCGAATTGGGGTTCCCCCCTGCGGCGCCCTGGGTGGCGTACGCGTAATGCCGTGGAAAATGCTACACGGATGCGGGTACGAGGGCCGGACCCCACGTCCAGGCAGCCTCCAGCAACCGACCGCGGGAGTCGGGCCACGCCCGCCACACCGCTCGAGAAGCGTGTGCCAGGTCCGCAGGAAGCAGGCTGGTCTTGGGAAGCGTGGCCAGCGTTTCCGCCAGCAGTTGGGCCGAGCGCTCGGGATCGAACGCCACAGCCAGCTGAATCGCTTGGGCCCGTCCTCGAACGTAGGGAGCCCTCGTTCGGTGGGGCCAAAAGGCATCGAACGCCTCTTCGGAGCGGTCGACGAGCAACCATGCCAAGCGCGCGTCCGGGCCTTCCACGGGATGCGTGTACTGGTGGGCAACATCCGCCTCGTCGTGCGGCGTGGCCTGTTTGGCCCAAAGGGCGAGTGCCAGGCTGTTGATCCCCGGCAGGGTCGCGACCAGGACTTTGCGGACCCAGGCCCATGCGTCGGGCGGCCAGGTGGCTACACGCATCAACCCTCGGAGGCCGGCGCGAAGGTGGAGGGACTCCAAGGGCTGGGACAACCACCACGCTGCCGCACGGTCAGGACGTATCCGCCACCACTCGGAGAAATACCCAAGCTCGGCGACCTCGGAGTGCGCCTCCTCGAGCGCGTCCGACGCGAAGATGACCTCCGCTGCGGCGTGCGGATCGAAGTGGCCGCTCCGGCGGCCTGCCTCGCGGGCCGTCCTTCCCGTAGTGGGCGCTCGACGGACCGCGTGACGGTGCTGAAGCCGGGCAAGCCACCACGGTGCGTCCTCAACCAGCATCGATGGAGGCAGAGTCAGCGTGATGCGCGCCTCCGCGCGCCGACGGGGTGCCCCGTCGAACCACGCCTCGACCTTCGAGGGGTTCCAGTCCCTGAACCGAGCCCGAAGCTCGTAGGCGGGGAGGGGGTCCTGTCCTTCCAGTAGCCGCCGTCGGGACCAAGGCCGCTCACAGGTGGCCAACAGAGCGTCCCACCAGTCTGGGTCGTGGCACGGACGGATCGGACCTTGGATCCAACGGGCCCAGGCGGCTTCGTCGTCGGGCGACTCCGCTACGGTCTGGCTCAGGTCCCGCGGAGGTGGATCGAGACGCTCGAGCAAATGAGCCCAGCCGTTGCGCTTCTCCGTGGCGTCTTCGTCGAGCAGGGTGGCGTCGGCTTCGCGAAGCGCGTCGCGCAGGGCGGCGATATGCGCCGGGCGGGACGAGGATGTCGGTATCATGTGGGAGAGCGTTATCGCCGCGGGTTCGTCGTGCGGCTCGCTCTGTCGCGGCTTTAACGCAGCCTGAACGCCGTCATCAAGAATTCATGGGCACACTTCGCAGAGAGTGCCTGAATCACTTCATCTGCACGAGGAAAGCCTCGGAGAGAATCCCAACGGGTACGGCTCCACGCAGCTCTGCGAAGACTACCGACTCCCCCTCTACGAGAAGAACCTGACGCTCGGATGGTAGACAACCATAATAAGGGGCAAGCTCTTAGCGTAAGCTCAACGGAACAACCGTATCAGGAGAGGCCATGAACGTGCCGCGAGGGGTCTTGATCGCCGTCTTGGGAGCCGGCTGTGCCGAGCTGCCGGATCTTGTCACACCAGAGGTAGGAAGCTGCCCCGACACGATCGACAACACCTGGCCGGCCTTTGAGGGGATCGACCGCGAAGACTTCTTTGCGGATGGCGAAAGTGGCTACGAAGAGGGGCAGATCCCTCCCGACTTCAACATGGTCGACCAAGACGGCAACGAGGTCTGTCTCTGGCAGATGGTGAATCATTACGTGGTGCTCGACACGAGTGCGTTGTGGTGTCGCCCCTGCCGGGAAGTGGCCAAGCACGTGCCCTGCGTCTCTGAGGTTTACGGCGACGACGTCATCTACGTGACGTTGATTACGCAGGGCGCAACCCAGGGGCTCGATTCCAACCTCGAAGATGTCCAACGGTGGACGGAGATGTTTGAACTCGATCAAGGCGGCCAAACCCCGGTGTTGCTCGACAGCGGCGGGGTCTACGCGGAAGGGTTCCCCGGTGACGCCCTGCCTTCGTTCCTGCTGTTGGGCCCCGATTTGCGCATCCTCTACGGCGGCGAGACGAAGACCGCAGACCGCGAGATTCGGA
The DNA here is from genome assembly GCA_039208735.1 of Myxococcota bacterium. Classification (GTDB taxonomy): domain Bacteria; phylum Myxococcota_A; class UBA796; order UBA796; genus DRPG01. The sequence continues at coordinate 29,709 of JBCCQY010000021.1, forward strand.
ACCGGTTGGACGACATTCTGGGCAAAGACTCGTCGGTTTGCGACGCGGAGTAGGCGCCCGGTCTAAAAGGTGCCTGTGACCGCGAGCCGAGCCCCTGTGAAGGCGGGCACGAGGCGGCACTGGCCCCCCGAACACCGAATCCCCGCCGCGTAGCCGCCGTAGAACGCACGGACGGTCCACGCGGTCGAGGGCTTGAAGTAGGCTTCGACGGCCCCAAAGTTGGTCGGGCCCAAGTTGCCGCCCATCTGGGCGACGGGGTTTGTGGTGTAGTCGAAGAACCCGGTCACCCCCATCCAATGGTTCGGTGCGATGGTGAGTGAGACCGACGCTTCCGTGAAGTCGTGGGTCGAGTCCAGATCTTCGCCGGCGTAGCGCCCCCCCCAAAACCGCTGCCCAAAGATGATGAGGTCGCCGTGTGCTTCTCCAACCAGAGGAAACTTGAGGTCGAAGTCGCCATACAGCTGGGCATCGCGACCATTCTCGGCGCCATCCCGGTTCTCGTACCGACCTTGGACGTTCGTAAGCACCGTGAAGTCGTCGAGTAGCGCCTCAACGCCTGCCCCAACCACGCCAATCGTCTCGGGCGCGGGGGCCTTCTGAGCCGCGTTCAGCAGGTCGTTGTCTCGGAAAAAGCCTAGGGCCAGATAGGGCGTGGTCCGGCCGGCCATGATGTCCATCTGGACACGCCCGCCCGAGATGTCGTTGGAAATGAGGGCGGCCTGGCTGTCGGGGTTGACCGCGCGTTCGTACTCGAGCGTGGGTGGGGTGAGCACCTGGTAGAATTCGACCCCTCCGGTGACCCCGTTGACCCGCTGAAAGTCCTTGTAGCGTTTGGCTTCCACCTGCCAAACCGTGCTGCCCAGGAAGAACTGGGCGGCGCCGTATAGGGAGTGGCCCATCGCCGGCTGACTGCTCGGAAAGAGGACGTTCTGATCGAGTTCATCGAGGGGGAACCCTACTACGTCCGCTTCAAAGCGCCAATCCGCATTCGCAAAGCCGTAGAGGTCAAGGGTCGCGCCTCCGATCACCGCATCCAGCGAGGTGCCGGCTTGCTCGCGCGCCCCTTCGAAACCGATCTGGTTGGCGAAATCGTAGGCTACGGCATGGGCGCCTACCGTTGCCGGTCCCAAACCGTGACGAACCGCGCGAGCGCCGGCCACGAGATGCCGCAGGTCGCCTTGCAGTCGGCCAACATTGATGAAGTCGGCGAACACCTGCTGGCGGTTCAACATCCCCGCTACCCCGGTGATTTCCCAGTCCCCTGGTGTCGCGATGACCGACGCCCCCTGGATCGAGGTGTCGATGTCGATGTCGACGTTCCGGTTGAGGTTGAGGGCGGCTCCGTAGCCAAACACCGTGTAAAAGTCCCCAAGCGTGACCTCGACGTCATCGCCCGTGTAGGCGAGGGCCACCTTCTCGGGGTTCGCGTAGAAGTTGTCGGGGTAGGGCGTTCGCACACACGGCGGGCTGGCACAGTCGGTGATGAGCGGAGGTGGCGCGGTCGTCCGCTGGCCGTCGAGGAGGTACGGCGTGCCAATGAACAGGACCTCATCGACCTGAACATTGAAAGACCACCGCTTGAGATTGGCCCGGGCCGTGAACCGGTTGACCTGCTCGATGAATCGCGGAGCGGGACCCCCTCGCTGAATCAAGCGCCCGATGTCCCACTCCTGATAGCGGAACTCGAAGTCGTTGGTGAAGGTGGTGCTAATGCCGTTTGACTTCTCGGCTTCGGCCGGAGCCGCGTCCTCTTCGGCCGTGGGGGCCGCTTGGGTTCCAGCATCTTGCGCCTCGGCCTCGGCACCGAGTACCCCAAAAACGACGACGAACATACTATTCACAGAAACCGTCCACCTGGGAGCCAGTCATCGCCGGGGCGATGGGTTTCCCCATCATGAGGCGAAACTGCGTCCACCGCTAGTGGATTGTGTCCGTGGTTGGTTAACGAAAGGGGCTGGGAAGACCGAAGGCCACGGACTTGGAGTGACTCACCGTCACGGCATCGAGAAGTGGGTCACACGCCAGCGGAGCACTGCGGTACCGCGAGCCGCGAGTCTCCACGAGGACCAGGTCGCGATGCGCTCCAAAGGCGTCTCGGAGTGCCTCGGCAAAGAAGGGTCCAAAAAGCGTGAACAGCGGGACCACGAAACCTCCATGCGATGGTGCGTCCACTTTCGCGGTTGAGGAGGGTCGACTGCGTCCATCGACGAGTGGAATTTCGACGACCAGCCGTACGCAAAAATCCACCGGAGGGTGGACGCGCTCCGATCGTGGTCTGCCTGCTCGGCAGCTCCAGCGCAGACGCGTATCCTGCCAGCATCGTGTTGTTCGGGCTGGTCGGTGGGCTGTTGTGGTCCATCGGCGCGCAGGCTCGCCTCCACGAAGTCGCCCCCCGGCAGTCCTTGCAGCATCGGGCCGCCCTCGCTCGAGCGCTCTCGATCCAACAGAAGAGTGTCGCCATCGCGAGAGAGAGGTTCACGACATCGTGGTTCACGGACTCGGGGCAATCGGTATCCAGGCCAACGGCGGAACTCGGGCTGCCCGTTCGCCTTCCGCGAAGCGGAGCAGCGCTGGCCCAGAAGGCGCGCGGGTGGGTCGGGTTCTCCGAGCGCAGGGCTCACCGGATCGAGGCAGGCGCCGACATCTACCATGCGATCGCGGTTCGAACTCTGCGGACTCAACCAGATGTACTCGATGCGCTACGGCACCGTGCCTGTCTGCGTCGAGTGCACCTCGCGAGGTTTATTGAAAATGAAATTCACTATCAAATTGGTGGCGCGCGAATTAGGCTCGGGGCGACCGGGTTGTGCGTCTACAGCGGTGTGCGCTTGCTCAGCCTAGCCATGGCGGATCGTCGATTGCAATGGTTCGGTCTAGGACGAGCCAATGTTCGGGAGGGGCGGATGGTCAGGGAGTGGATCGGCAAGTTGCACCTTTGGCTTGGCCTGGCGTCCGGCGTCGTCGTGTTGATCGTCGGCATCACCGGCTGCCTTTATGTCTTCCAGAACGAGATCACCGACCTGGTGTCGGCCGATACACGCTTCGTGGAGGTGCCGGCGAATCCCGTGCGAGCGGCGCCGAGCCAGGTCTTCGCGGCGGCACGAGCCGCGCTTCCATACGATGGCTTCGAGCACCTCTACTACACGGAGTACTCCGACCCGGAGCGCGTCATCTCGCTGTGGGCCTGGCACGACGAAACGAAGGTCTACCAGTCCGTTTGGATCGACCCTTACACCGCCGAGGTTACAGAAACCTACCGCTTCGCCGGAGGGTTCACGGAGGACTTCTTCGGCACGGTCATGGAGCTGCACACGTCACTGTTGTTGGGGGCCGTGGGCCGCACCATCGTCGGGGTCTCGACCTTGATTTTCGTCGTCCAGCTTATTACGGGGCTCGTGTTGTGGTGGCCAAGAAGCTGGCGAGCCATCCGCCCCCGCCTCACCATCCAGTGGCCCGGAAAGGCCAAGCGCGTCAACTACGACCTTCACCAGGTCTTGGGGTTCTACGCAGGTTGGGTGCTCGTCTTCATCGCCCTCACGGGGCTCGTGTGGGCGTTCGGGTGGGTCGACCAGGCCGTCTACACCATCGCGAGCGGCGGGGCCGAGCGAACGGAGCTGCCGGATTGGTCGGAGACGGGCAGCGGCACGGTGCCCATCCCCGAAGCCAAGGCGACCCTCGATCGCGTGGCGAGTAGGGTCAGGCAAGCCCATCCCGACGTTCATTCGTGGATGTTCGAGGAGCCCCACGACGAGGACGAGCCGATCTCGGTCAGCCTGCAGACTGTCGAGGCGGCCTACGGGTCTCGAACCCTGTTCTACGATGGTCGAACCGCGGAGCCACTTCACGATCAGCCGTTCTCGGCCCTCAATCGAGGGGAGCAGTTGCGTCGACTCAACTGGGACCTGCACGTGGGAACGCTGTTCGGCCTGCCGACCAAGCTCCTCGCGTTCTTCGCAAGCCTGGTGGCAGCCAGCCTCCCCGTGACCGGCTTCTTGATTTGGTATCCGCGTTTCCGCAAAGCACGTCGCAAGGCGAAGCGCACCGCAACTAAGCCCGCTGTCGAGCCTTCGGCCGACACGCCGCAGCGCGCGGCGAGCTGACCCGATGCCCAGGCTCGCTCGGCTGGTCGCGTGGGATCTCGTCGCCCTTTGACTCATCACGGCCACTCCGACCCTCGCGGCCGACGTGGCGAGGCGCGGGTCGTCGATGCTCGAGGACGCTTCGTGGTTCCCGGGCTGATCGACCTTCACGTTTACTTCCACTCCGATGGCAGCTCGTTGTTGTATGCCTACCAAGGCGGGCGCCCGCGACATCGCGACTTGCCACGCCCGTGGCACCCCGAGCGACTCGTCATTCCGGTGGGGGGCTCCCGCTTCGATGGCGCGTCACTCGCCGAGGCGATGCAGCAGCCGGCGAACACCGAAGAGACGTGGTCTTCGAGCGAGACCGAGGTGCGGCTCCGCTACATGGTTCCTAAACGGCGGATCGTCTCGATCGAACGGCTGGATCCCTAAGGTCGCAGGCCTAGGCGGGAGGTTGGTCGCGCCGAGGTCTTGGCTTTCTCGGAGACCCGGAGTAGGCTTCGACCATCATGAAAATGAAAATGAAAATCAATTTCATTATTGCAGGCACGATCTGGATGGCGATTCCCTTCGGGTCGTCGTCGATCGCGGCCGAGCCAGTGATCGTCCCGAGTGGGGCGGGCGTGCTGACCGTCGAGGCCGACGGGCGGTCGCATCCGGTCACGATCGCGCCCTGGCCGGCCGGGCCGGGATGGTCGGGCTCTCACACCCTGACGTTGACGACGGCGGAAGATGGCTTCGTGACGGTGATCGCCGAGCCGGGTCCCAGCCCCTGGCTCGGGCTCGTGCGTGACCTTCTGGAATCCGTAGACGCCCCTGCGGTCTGGCAGGTCCGACTCCAGCCCCCCGACCACGGGGAGTCCTGCATTGAGCTCGTCGACGAGCAAGCACAGCCCATTAGCGCCGAGGCCCAGATCCGCTGGGAGCGTGCCGAGCATTCGCTCCTGAGTTCTACCGACGGCGAAGGGATGGCTTGCCGAACGCTCGAGCAAGGGTCGTGGACGGTGACTAACGTCGCCTCCATGTACCTCTCGCGCACCGTAACGATCGACGTCGTGGCAGGGCAGCGCACCACCGAGCGGGTCTCGCTCGTGCCCGAGGACGTGACCGAACTCGTGGTCGAAGGTTTGACCGATGCCGAGGCGCTCGTCCGCTCCGCTGAGGCGGTGACGGTGGTGCGGACGGATAAGGCCCAGACTCAGTCGGCTGACCTCGGGGAGGTCCTGGCCCGTACGCAGGGCGTGGTCGTGCGGAGGTCCGGGGGCCTCGGGTCCGATGTGCGGTTCTCGCTCAACGGACTGACCGGAGACCAGGTTCGCTTCTTCGTGGATGGCGTGCCGCTCGAACTCGCTGGCTTCCCGTTCGGTATCGCGAACGTGCCAGTCGACCTCGCCCAGCGCGTGGAGGTGTACCGGGGCGTCGTGCCCGTTCGACTGGGCTCGGACGCCCTCGGCGGCGCGGTCAACCTCGTGAGCGAGGGGTCGGCGACCATGTCGGGGGGACCGGTGTCGTACCAAGGTGGATCGTTCGATACTCACCGAGCCGCGGCTCACGGCCGTCTCATTACGAACTCCGGACTACGCCTCGGGGCGTACGCCTTCCTAGATTCCGCGGCGAACGACTACACCATCGACGTGCAGGTACCGAACGAGGTGGGCCGTCCCGAGCCCGCGACCGTCCGGCGTTTTCACGATCGTTTCTTGTCTACCGGAGCGGGGTTGGAGGTGGGGGTCGTCGAGCGTGCGTGGACCGATCGCCTGACCGTGCGGGGGTTTGCGGCTAAGCTTCGTCGGGATATCCAGAACAATGCCGTCATGACCATTCCCTACGGTGAACCGACCTCGGGGGTCGAGACCGTAGGCGGCATGGTGCAGTACGCACACACGCCCGTCGACACCGTGAACATCGACTCTTTTGTGAGCTACGCCCACAACGCGCGCACATTCACCGACGTCAGCGAGTGCGTCTACGACTGGTTTGGGAGGTGCCTCCGGGAGCGAGTCGTGTTTGGCGAGATCACGTCACCGGGCACTGACCAGATCCTGTTCGATCACAACATTGCCGGGCGGCTGCGCGTCGCTTGGGAGCCCAGTCCGTGGCATCGCGTCGAGCTGAGTTCCACACCCACCTACTTCACGCGCACCGGCAACAACCTGCTCGCCGACCCCGACGAGATCACGGGTCTCGATGCACGAAGCGATGCCACACAGTGGGTCAACGGCATCGAGCACGTCGCTCACAATGGCACCGACGCGATCGAGAACCGACTGTTCGTCAAGCACTACGGCCAGTGGGTGTTCGCCGAGGAAATCTTGGACGGAGAGAATCCCATCGAGCGAAATCGCGCATCGCACCGGTTCGGCGTTGGGGATGGGCTGCGGCTCGAGGTCGCCAAGACGCTGTGGCTCAAGACAAGCTACGAACTCGCCACCCGTTTGCCCACCCCCTCGGAGGTGTTCGGTGATGGCGCTCTCGTGCTCGCCAACTTGGATCTGGTGCCCGAGCGCAGCCACAACGTGAACCTTGGCGCGACGCTTCGGCACACGAACTCGCAGACCGGTCGTTGGTTCCTCGATGTGCAGGGCTTCGGACGCTTCACCGATGATCAGATCGTCCTGCTCGGCGACGGGCAGCGGTTCTCCCACTTCAACGTGCTCGGCGCACGCTCGGTCGGGGTGGAGACTTCGGCCAGCTACGCGACCCCGGGGGAGTGGCTCACCGTCTCGGGCAATACGACCTACCTCGACTTTCGCAACCTCAGTCAGGAAGGTCCGTTCTCTGGGTTCGTTGGTGACCGCATTCCGAACCGTCCTTGGCTGACCGCGAACGGGTCGCTGCAGCTCCGCGCGCGCGGAGCCTCGCCGGATCACCAGCTCACGCTCGACTGGTACACGAGGTTCGTCCAGGCCTTCCTTCGGGGATGGGAGAGCGCGGGGCTGAGCGAGTTCAAGCAGCAAGTGCCCTCGCAGCTCTCCCACACCGTAGCGATCACCTACGCCGCGCCGCTGAATGAGACCCGCGTTACCGCTAGCGCCGAAGTCCAGAATCTCTTCGATGCACAGCTTTTCGACTTCTTCGGCGTTCAGCGACCCGGACGGGCCGTGTTTGGCAAGCTGACCGCCTCACGATGATAATTTGGGGTTGCAAATTGAAAATGAATTTCATTATCATTTGGAGGTCCCAACTTGACGGAGAAGACAACCATGCATTGGCTAGTGCTGACAGTTCCACTGTTCGGATTGATGGCCTGCGAAGAAGCGGTGGAAGGGACAGACCCGGCGACGGGCGAGCTCGGCCCCGTCTACGCGATGGTGATTCGCGTGGACACCGCAGAAGACAGCTTCAACTACCTCCACCTGCTCGAGAACCTCGACGACCAAACGCTCGACACCGAGTCTGGCGTGGAGCTGCCCGGCTCCGGCAACGCATTCACGGCCAACGGGGACCTGTACATCACAAACGACGAGACGCTCTCGATCACCCGCTACACGGTCGATGCTGAGCGCACCCCCATCCAGCAGGAGACGGTGTCGTTCCAGAACCTCGGCACCCAGTGGTTTGGATGGCGGCCCTTCGTATTCGTTGACGACACCCGTGCGCTGTTCTTCGATGCGTCGAGCAGCCAGGTGATCACCTGGAACCCAACCACGATGGAGCTGGGTGACACGGTTGCGGTCCAGGGCCTCGAGCGCGGCAAGCTGTTTCCGGAGTTCGGCATTCCGCGGCAGACCGACGACGCGGTCCTGATGAGTGTCAACTGGTCGGACTGGTACGACATCAACGAGACGATCATGTCGGCGGGGGTGGTGCGGTTCCCGCTCGACGACTTGTCGGCTTACACGGTCGACGAAGACACGCGCTGCGGTGGTGCCTGGCAGACCGGCCTGGCCGACGACGGCACGATGTACTTCGGTGGCGATCAGTACTGGAGCTGGTACCGCTACTACGGCCCGAAGCAGAGCGAGTCGTGCGTGCTGCGGGTGAACCCCGGCGAGAGCGAGTTCGACACGAGCTTCGAGGACGATCTGTCGGCGTACACCGATGGTGAGCCGCTACACACGATGACCCTGCTCGGCGACACGTTCTACGCCACCACGGTCGTCGAAGACCAGACGGTGTTCGACGAGAAGGATCCCGACACGTGGTGGAGCGGTCGCTACCTCCACATGTGGACGGGCGACATCAACGATCTCAGCACTGCAGCGTACCAGCCCGACTTCGAGTTCGAGCCCGGACAGATCCTCTACCCGGAGTACTCGGTCGACGGCGTGGACTACGTCACGCAAGATGCATGGCCGAGTGCGGGTTCGGTCGCGATTCGGCCGATCCTCGAGGACGGCAGCTTCGGTGACGGGATCAAGGCATCGGGCACGCTGTTCAACCAGCTCTTGCGGGTCCGCTGAGCGACGATGCGGGCCGTAAGCTGCTTGTTCAAGTAAATGATGACCGCCTCCGACAAGAACAGGAATGGGCCATCGTGTCTGGGAGGTCGAGTTCGAACCAGCGCGCGCGCCCGTTGTCGATGCGCTCGAACCGCGTGTTCAGCCCGCACTCGATCTCGACGATCGTGCCCCTGGGGTCTTCATCTAGGAAACGCTACGCGATCTCGTCGTACACCCTGTTCCGGGCGAGATGCGCCTTGTGCGCCATCCGACCGATCCTTTCACGCATTCGCGCTTATCTCATGGATGAAGTCCCCACGTCGCCGTCTTGACGCGAAGAAGGTCAGCGGATGCGGATAGCTCCCAAGCCGAATCCGGGCACCGTGAAGCGTTCCGCGAACGCAGATGGGTCAGTAATGTCGAAGTAGGTCGTGGTGGAGAAGTCGTCGGCCACCACCCCGAGCATCGGGATCTCGACGCGGGGCGTGCCCTCCTCGACGATGAACGCGGCCCCGAACGCTGACGACGGCGGCAGGTCGAGGACCGGCATGGCCGACGGCTCCGCCGCCGACAGGTCGACCGCGAAGTAGTTCCAGATCCCGAGCGAGGTGAGCAAGGTCACATTCTCTGGGGTTACGGGTGTGGTTTCGTCGTCGAAGGCAAGCACGTAGGCCGTCGTTCCCGAGCCGGGGAAGACAAAGCCCGCCGGCTGACCGACGACGGCTCCGAGGTCGAGGTACCAGTCGTCATCGAAGCCCGAGGCCCCGTCCTGGATGCGCACCATGCACGGCTTGCTCGCCGGGTCCCCCGCGAAGCCACCGGAGTAAAGCACCGCTTGCGACGTGTGGGACGCGAAGTAGACCGCACCGTCCTCGGAGAGGATCGACGAGGCCAGGTTGCCGCAGACTTCTTCGGTAGCGTAGGTCACAGTCCCTGTCGACGGATCGAAGAACACGACTCGGCCAAGCGGCGGACTCGTGCCGTCCTCACGGAAGTAGCGCACGGACAGGATGAACCGCTCCCCATCCCAATGCACGATGTTGCCTCGCACCACCAGGTCTCCCTCCATCAGACCGTCCAACGAAATCGGTGGGCCTGCCAGAATCATCTTGGAGGGATCGAACGGAACGATCTGAAATGTGAGCACGTCGAAGAAATAGGCCTCGGTCGCAGACACGAAATGGAGGGGGTTGCGAACGCCGGTTGCGTTCTGCATCCCGAGATTGGCCATGCTGAACGCCTCATCTTGCGAGAAGACTCCCTTCTCGCTCACGCGCCAGCGCTCCACACTCGGCTCGTCCGACCGGCCAATCAGGAAGGTTCCGGGCGCGAACGGATTCACGCCGAACGCCGGAATACCGACGCCGAGGCTGAGCGCCTCCTCGAGGTCCACGCTCACGCTCTCGTCGATCGTGGCCGTCACGTCCACATATACGACCGCCCCGTCCTGCGTGAACACCCCGCCGGGAAGCAGGTACTGCGGAGGAGGTGGAGGCCCCGTGTCGACGTCCGTACCGGGGCCCGTCCGCGGGTCATCGGTTGGGGGCTCGATGTTTACGTTGGCTTCGCAGGCCGCGAGTGCGAAGGCGGCAAAGGGTATCCAGGCGTGAAGGCTTCGGGGCATCGGGATCTCCATCTGGGCGGCTCTATGCTCAGCCTTATTGATAATGATTTTCACTTTCATTTGAAGGCGAACCAGCTTCGTCTGCCGCGAGTCAGCGTGTAATGACGCATCCGTCCTGAACCGAGAGTCGTTCTGTAGACGGGCAAGGCATGCTGCGAACGGGATCTGGCTCCTTACGCCTTCAGCCGTTTCGCAACCTCCGCGGCTCGTCGCCGGCTGACAGCGAGTTCGATGTTCCCCTCACGTAAGCGAAGGCTGAAGGAGCGCCCGCGCTCGTGAAGAGCCTCGACCAGACCGAGGTTCACGATGGTCGAGCGATGCACGCGAGTGAACGGAGCCGGGAGCTCTTCTTCCCACTGTCGCAAGCTTCGGCGTAGGATGAACATCGCGCCATCGACCAGGTGGGCTTCGGAGTAGTCGACGGCTCCCGAGATGTAGGCGATGTCGGCGACCGCGACACGGCGCGGCCCCCGGCCATTGGCCATCAACACCCGGTCGTGGAGCCGGAGCCGGGACACCCCGAGCGTGCGTGCTGGTATCGGCCTCAGCCTCGCCCGGTCGACCGCCTCTTGGAGCCGCTCGGGGTGGACCGGCTTGAGGAGGTAGTCCGTGGCGTCCACCGAGAACGCCTCGATCGCGTGCTCGCCGTAGGCGGTCAGGAAGATGACGTGTGCGTTCACCACCCCCCGCCGCAACAGGTCAAAGCCCGTGCCATCTCCAAGCTGAATGTCGAGGAAGAGCAGATCTGGCTTGAGTCGGTCGTTCTGAATCGCGGCTTCTTCCACCGAGCCTGCTTCACCCACGACCACGATGTCCGGGATCGGCAAGAGCTGGCGCTTCACCCAGTCACGACAGTGAGGTTCGTCGTCGACAATCAAGCTGCGGAACATCAGAACGGCCCGTCGAGTCGCGACCGCGACCACGCGCGGGCTAACGTGGCGGGAGAGGTCTCTGCCTCGAACGGGTCGAACACGACGCGCGCCAGCACGATGCCATCGCGCTGATCGAGGTCGAACCTTGCGGTGTCCGGGTAGCGGGCCGCGAGGCGCTTGCGCACCACATCGAGACCCGTGCCGTGGGTGCCGTCAGCGGGTAGTGCGGACGCGGTCCCGAGGTGTCCGTCATTGGCGACTTCGATCTCGAGTTCCCCATGCGCACGATGCCGCGCGGCGATGCCCACCTCGATGCGAGCGCGCCCCCGGAGCCCGTGCTTCACCGCGTTCTCGACCAAGGGCTGGAGAAGGAGGAACGGGATCGGCAGCTGCCGCAGGTCGGCTGGCACGTCGATCGAGAAGCCGAGCTTTCCCACGAAGCGAATCTCCATACAGCGCAGGTACCGTGCGATGAAGTCGATCTCCTCTCCGAGGGTCACGGTCGATTGGTCGACGCCATCGATGGCGCGACGCAGCAGCGCGGACATCTCGATCAACATTATCTCTGCTCGGTCTGGCGCAGGGCGCACCAATGCGACGGCGGCGCTAAGCGTGTTGAACAGGAAATGCGGATGGATCCGGGCGCGCAGATGACGCAGTTGGGCATCGCGGGCGAGGGACTCGGCCTGGACGAGGCGCAATCGTGCTTCGCGTTCACGAGCCTCCGCCTCCAGAAGACGCATGCGCTCCTCGTTCCGGCGCCGTCCAACCACGGCGAGGAACGCGAACCCACTCCAGATCATGAGCAACGGAGCCAGCTCCAGTGCCACATACAGAACTCTCGGCGGGCCCAGACGTTCGGTGGGCCCCAGTGCGTAGACCTCGTTGAGCAAGACCGCCAAGAGGAGCGTGCACGGCACGGTGGCCAGGAGGGAGAGGATGAAGACCACCGGCAGCGCTCGAAGATCCATGAGCCAGCGCTCGGGCAGCCTCGCCAACAGCCAGCAGAGAAAGGCGGCGGCGAGCCCGGCGAGCCCGAACATCATGATAAGGCTGGGCCACGCGTACTCAGGCCAGCCCCGGTCCCACGCGAGCACGTAGATTTCGGCGAAGAATTGCACGCAAGGCACCGCGACCCAGGCCAACCCGAGTCCGACAATCACCGGAATCCCGCGCGACGACGTCGGCTTCGCCTGTGGGCTCTCCGGAATCGGCCGTCCTCGATGACGCATCGGTTCCTCACGCCGCTCCGTAGCTCAGCGTTCGCGGGCGGAAATAGCATCCGTGCGAGCCAACGACGACCAGGCTTTGCACAGGCCTGGCATCCGCTGGGCTGAAGCTTTCACGCTCGTGGGTGGCCCGACTTACCGTCCACCCCGACCGCGTCGACGTCAAGCTGTACGACGGCCGCTACCTCGCCCAGCTCACCTGCAACGGCATTGCCATCGGCCCTCGGGACCGCGAAGGCCGAGGAAATGAGCCGAATCCAACCCTGTTAAGCGGTTCTTGCCAGGTGAAGAGTGGCTCCCCACCACAAACCGGGCAAGAACCGAGTATCAAAGCCTGTTCATTCGGCTTTCGATGGGATTGACGGTCGCTCCGCTCCCCCAGCGTGCCGTTCGCCCAACCGCTTCGCCGAGGGGCACGCCGCGAGGTGGGCGGCGATGATCGATGGCGAGGTCATCAAGACGAGGGCCGACCTTGCCCGACATCTCGGAGTGTCGCGGGCGAGGGTGACGCAGGTCTGTCCGCGCTCGATCGGATTCCGGGGCATCGGAGAGCCAACTTGGCGTCGACTCCCCTACTCCATACAGTGAATCGGCTCATCTTCGTCGACCAAACCAGCGTGACGCCAGAGGTTCTCGCCCGCGTGTTGACCTCTCCACATAGGGCACGACTCGATCACCTGACGACGTTCGTGGGCCATGACGGATCGTTGTTCCGAGCCCTCTCCGGGGAGACCCTACCCGCGCTGCGTTCGCTTCACTTGCGCTTCGAGTATCCGACCGAATTCGATGACCTCCTCGATAGTTTGGCTGGTTGACCGGGAAACTCTAGAATCGAGAGTCTGGCTCTATTCGGAGCTACGGCTTCGCCCGAGACCTGGCGATACCTCTTTGCTTCACTAAACCTCGGCAAACTCCGCGAGCTCTGGCTCCGCGGCGGAGAGTGGGATCGTGGCGAGAATCCGCTGCGGTACTTGCCGGAACTCCGTCTTCCGTTCCTGAACTTCGTAGACGGACGTCTGAACCGAGAAACACTCGACAACCTCGTCGAGTCGCGCTGCAGCGAGACGCTCGAGGTCATTCGACTGCAACAGGAATCGCCGCAGCGATTTCGAACGCTGGCCCACCTGGCCCGTCGAGCGCCCCCACACCTGGTGGAGCTGGATCTACAGGACAAATGGACGATTCGCCTGTCGCGAGGTCTGCCCACCGAGGTCGTCAACCACTTCGCCTTCGAGAGCGGCCGACGCCATGGGCGAACCGTGACCCTAAGCCCGGAGGCCCGCGCCGCGCTGCACAGCTGTTCATGGCCCGGAAACGTAGGCGAACTCGCATTGTGCGACGGCAACCAGCCCCAAGTCGCTCAGCTCGGGATCGGGCGCAACACCTTGGCCCGGAAGTTGGCCGACGACCTAGAATAGCAGCCCGCAGCACCGCGGCTCACGATTCTAATTCTCCGACGCCCCAACCTCCAGCGGGCGGATCCAGTCCACCTCCAACCGAAAGGGTCCGTCCTGTTTGTCGTAGATCATCAGTCCGATAGCTCGGATCGCCGCAGGGTCGAAGGACGGCGCTCCGGGGCCAAGGATCGGACCATAGAAGTTCCAAGGTCGTAGATCGGTGAATGGAATCTCGACTTCCTGCCACCGGTCCGCCTGCGTGACGAAAGAGGCGCGAAAGGGCGTAGCGAGTCGTCGATCGCTCGTCCGGACGTCGAGAAGATAGGTGCGTCCGTCGCCACGAACCCGCAGTCGGAGGCCTCTCAAGCGATCTAGAGGCCATTCGCGATTCTGGGTCCTCACGGAAGAGAAGCCCCCACCGTTGGTGTCGGTGGACCCCGCAAAGATCAGTCGTCCGTTCTCAACGGTCGACCCGCCCGAGGAACGACCTCCCATGACATTGTCGTTGACCGTGACCCAAGCGGGTTCGTCTGGTGCTTTGTCGAACTCGAGCAGCGGAGACCCACCGTGAGCGAGGGTCGTTAGCCAGATCGAGAGCATGCACACCTCCTTGGCCTGCTGGCCACAAGCCGTAGCGTATGTCTGCGACCGGCGTGGGTAGCGGGACGCGTTGTCTCGAGGCTCGGGACGGCGACCCAATGGGATACGCGTTCCACCCATGCATGACCGCTTCGACCTCGAGGACCTCATCTGCTTCGTTCGCGTGGTGGACCTTGGCGGAATCTCGGCGGCTGCGCGCTCCCTTGGCCGCTCAAAACAGACCGTCTCCCGTCGCCTTCACGCACTTGAGCAGGACCTCGATGTGCGGTTGCTTGAGCGCTCGACCCGCTCCGTGCGCCCTACCCCGACGGGCCAGCGGCTGTACGGAGCGGCCCTCGCCGTCGTCTCGGCCGCACATCACTTCGTGGATTTGACCGACGAAGTCAAGCACCGTCCATCTGGTGTCCTCCGCATCGCAAGCCCGCCGTTGTTCGCCCGACGATTTCTCGCGCCGGTCGTCGAGGAGTTCCTCGCCAACCATCCAGACGCCTGTGTGCACCTCGAACTCGAGCTACGCCACGAACGCCTCGTCGAGGCCAATCTCGATTTGGCGTTTCGGATTGGGCCTCTCGAAGACAGCTCGGCCATCGCGCGGCGTATCGGAGCTGCGTCTATCGTTTGCGTGGGCTCGCCCGCCTACCTCGATGCAACGCGACGCCCCGAGCACCCCGAGGACCTCCGCGACCGGCCGTTCGTGGCATATGGGCGTGCCCCGCATCGGACAACCCAGGCCCGATACATCTTCACGCGCGGTTCCTCGAAGCATGAGGTGGCCGTCCAGGGTCGACTGCAGGTGAACAGCCACGAGATTGCCCACTCGGCTTGTCGTGCAGGGCTCGCGCTTGCTGTGCTGCCGTGGATCGTCGTCGAAGACGATGTCCGTAGCGGCGTCCTCGAGCACCTCCTTCCAGACTGGCCGATTCCGTTGGTGGACCTCTACCTATTGAGGCCGAGCCGACCCACGGGCGGAGCTACCGTCGATGCTTTCCTTGAACTCGTCGAACCCATCCTTGAAGCGGCCCCTTGGAACGCAACTCCGTAAGCGTGCAACTCGAGGTTGCATCGAAGTACGAACCCGAGTCCCCGCAGGCCGGAACTGTCGACGCATCCCAACCCTCGATCACGAAGCAGCCCTGAAGGATGTCAAGCGCCATCGGTGAGCGAATCGCGAGGGGTCTCCGCCCCATCACAGTCGTAGTCTCCACATCATTTCAGTCGTGTACGAATTCGGGACCCTCGCGCGACGATCGTAGGCTCGAACGCCATGGCTCCGATGACAGCAGATGCATGCACCACCGGTACGTCGAGCGACGGGAGCATAACGCTGGCGGAAACTGCTGCCGCGTCGGCCGCGAGCGACGTGGCTCGCCGCCTGAGGAACTCCGATCCAACGCGCCAGAATTCCACCGAATCGTTGGTTATTCCTTGGCCGGACCGGGCTGCGCTATCGCTTGACCGTAGCCCGCACCTGCACCATGCGGCCCCCGCTCATCACAGGGTTCTCGAAGCGGAGTTCGGTCCTTCGTTGAAGCCCGTCCCACAGCCGGATGCCTCGCCCCAACACCACCGGCAGGAACGTGAGGCAAAGTTCGTCGACGAGCCCAGCCTCGAGGCCCTGCCGCACGAGGTCGCCACCGTCGAGGTAGACATCCTTCCCCTCGGCAGCCGCCGTCGCCTGGGACACGAGGTCTTCGATGCGACCTTGCACCGCCCAGGCGCGGCCTCCCTTGGGGGCAGGAGGCAATGGGTGATGGGTGGCAACGAGGACGGGACGGTCCCCATAGTGCCACGCATCATAGTCTAGAGGAACTTGGTAGGTCCGACGTCCCATAAGGAGCGCCCCCACGTCCTCCATGAACTCGGCAAACCCCAGGCCCTTCGATTCGGCCCCCGGTTCGGGTTCGTAGTCGTGAAGAAATCCGATGTCGTGATCAGGTCCGGCGATGCAGCCGTCGAGCGAGCAGCCCAAATAGACGCGAACCATCCAAACTCCAGCATGGACCCGAAATCTACTGGTTCTTCGTTCGTGGGGCAACGTGACCCGATCGCATGGTGAAGTGGCTTGCCATTTAGAACGAGTGTTCAGTGGTCAAATAGACGAAACTGGCCATACGCCATGCCGGGCGCGAGCTTCAGCGTGGTTCCGGTGTGCGACATCCTTCGCGGGCCGACCGCCCCTCATTCTCAACCCTCCGGTCTGGATCGATCCGCCCGGTCCGATCGACGGACTCGAGGCCTTTGAAAGCTTCGATCCCACCTCGCCTCGCCCGGATCGTCTTTCGATGTGCCGGTCGCCAACCGAAGCACGATCAGAGACAGTTGGTCACGCTGAACAGCAGCGGGCTGGTGGACACATCACCATAGCCACAAGCAAGGCAAAACCCATAGTCCCCAACGCGCGAGGCTCGCACCTCAAAGAGGAAGGGATGACCAGCAAGCTGCGCCTGCTGTTCTTCTTGGTAGACCTTGGAGGTGTGGATGTCGCTTAGGGCGGAGAAACTGGGCAAAAGAAAACCATCGTCCCGCAGCGTGGGTTCGAGGACGCCGGACCAGACTGACACGTAATGAGAAGCTCGCCCTCACCCGCCACCGTGGGACTGTAGAGGACCGCATACAGCGTCTTGGATGACACAGGGCCGCGTGGCGGCCAGCTATCTGGCCCGAGGTAAATGGCCGTTTCGTGATCCCAACTCGGGGACAAGGGCGGGGTGTTGTTGGGGCTCGACCAAACGACGACGGCGCCATCGGGGTGCCCTTCGACCTTGAACGTGACCGCGGTCACGCCCGAAAGCTCCACCTCCACTTGTACGAAGGAAGACCGTGTCTCCCAAGTGTAGGCCGCGTCGTTTTCGAAGGGAATGCGATCGCCACATGCCCCCTTGATCCTTGGGTAGACCGCGACCTCAAAGTCCTCCGTGCGCGTCGCGCACGATGGGGGTTGCGTCCACCGCATCACCGAGGGCGACGATGTCGAGGGTGGTGCTCTCGAGGTCCACGGGAATCACAAAGGATGGACTTTCACTTCGCTCGGTCTCCAGGTTCGGATCATCGCCGCCGGGGCGACGGGCAAAGAACTCAACGTCACCCTCGACAAAGAACCGATCCACCTCGGTGCCGGGAAGACGAAAGGTATGTTCGACCCACCCTCCCTTTGCCTCGCGAAGGATGGTCTTGGTCCCAAGCTCATTGCGAACGCCTTTTTCCGTCAACGTGCCTTCCCAAACCACGCCACAATCGTTGGGACGCACGGTAGGGGAAGGTGTCGACGGCTCGACAGCCTCCCCGCACGCAACCAAGACCAACGCTCCGGCCATGCTGACCCACGCTCTCCACAACCAGCCCATGAGGACCTCCAGGGGGATTAGGATTAATGGAGGCACGTCCCGCGACAGGGGTTGCGACACATCTGCGACGAGGTGGCCAGGCCGAGCGAAGCGTGCTCCCCAGGCGAAAAGCCAATCGTCTGGACCTGTCGACCGACGTCGTGCTCGACTGGTTCATTGACGGCATCCCTCGGCGACCGAACGACTCCAGCTCCTCGAAGAGGCGGAGTCCCTGCACGGCAGATGCGAATACGCTGGCCCCGCAAGCGTTCTCAGTGAAGATAAATGGGACCGCTGCTCTCCTGGTTGGTCCTGTCCTTCCGGACTCCCAGACAACGACACTCGAAAGGAATAGTCGTTCTCGACCACGACGAGACCGATTCGAGGCCCTCGAACAGCTCGTCGACCTCAGTTCGGCTGCGATACGACGTTAGGCGATGCCTCGCCGGTTCGCGTAGGGTTCATCGCATAGTGCAGGACGCTCCAGAAGGTGACCAAGACCAACAGCACGCGAACCGCCCGCAGCCCCGCCCTACGGAAGCCCACGAGCGCAGCCAGGATGCCGAGCACGGCAAGCTGCGTCCCCATACCGATTTTCAGCAGATAGGGTTCGGTTTGTGTGAGGTCTACGGTGTGGAGCCAGCCAAATGCGACGGTGACCAACACCGCTAGTCCAAGCAAGCCTCCAAGTTCCGCAGACTCCAGACGTTTTTGAGCGGCACTCCGACCTGCGAGTGCGGTCCGTCGCCATCGTTGCATCAACGCACCGTGCGCCTCGGCACCGAGCTGACACGCGGCCAGGGTGTTGACGATGATGATCGCGGTCAACTCTTCCGACACACCCTCCTCCCGCGTCCTGGTTCGCCATCAGCGAACGCGGACGATTTGGCCGATCGGTCCTGGAGTGGAAAACAACTCGCTTGGGGCCTCCGGTTCACTGATGTCGAACACGGTAGATTCGGAGAAGTTAGGAGCAAACAGCCCAAGAGTCGTCTGCCGGCCCTCGATGCCATCGAAGGTCGACAGGGAGAACAACGTGCCCGAAAGCGGAAGCCCCCCGATGGGCGTGAGCGTCTCTGCTCCGCCATCCGGCGTGTTCGTATGGAGTTGCCACACGGGCGCTCGGGTCAGGGAAGTGCTTGGCGCACCCGGAGGAGGCAACGGCGACGCAGGGTCGAAGACGGAGTAGAACAATGCATCACCCGAGATGGCGAGGGGACCTCCGATTAAACCCGAAGGCGTCCATGCCGCGAGATCGACAAAATAGTCGTCATCGAACGTCTGGTCGGAGGCCGAGAGTCGAACTTGGCAGGGCATTACCGCGGGGCTGCCTCCTTCGCCCGCAAAGGTCTCTGCCGCTGACGTCATGAAGGACCCTACATAGACGAGGCCATCCGACGCCTGGACTCCGCTGACCACATTGCCGCAACGCTCGTCCTCGGCGTAGGTCACGTCATTGGTCACCGGATCGAGAAATGCCGCAACGGTCAGGGGGGCCCAGGAGTCATCGAAATCTCGTCGATATCGCGCGACGACCACCACACGGTCGTCGATCAAATCGACAAACTCGATATTGGTAACAAGATCGGGTCGTTTGAGACCCATGAGCATGGTTCTACCTTCAATTTCAAGGGTTTGGGGATTCCAGACAATGAACTGAGGTCGAAGGCGATCGATCAAGTAGGCCTTGGTCGGTGAGATCGACACAATCAAGTGTTGACTCGCATTGGTGATGCCAAAGGACCCAAAGCTCAATTGTCCGTAGGACTCGAAACCTCCGTCCGCGGTAGGTTGGAAACGCTGGACGATCGGCGCGTCCTGCTGCAACCACAAGACCGATCCATCGCCTGGGGCAAAGAAGACCCCCGGGCCTGGTGATAGGGCCTGATCCAAGTCGAATTCAAGATCGGCTTCGATGGACGAAAAGAGCAACAGCCACGGCGATAGCACGCCTCCAGCCTCGACGACCGCACCCGTAACGGCGAACAACGGGGTTTGCGGGACCGTTGGGTCGGCCATCATCTCGAACTCGACGGGGTCGCTGCAACCAACCCAGCTCGCGATCCCAGACAGAATGAGCATTACAGTTCACCCTCCTTCAGCTTGAAACAAATGGACGGACCAAGCCATCACGAGTGCTCCGAGGCAGCCCGGTCCAGGTCCGTGGTCAGGCCATTGAGCACCACATCTAGGCTCGCCAGGGCGCAGCTTAGAGCCCTCGGACCATCCGGTTGGGTCGCCACCCACAAAGCGAGTTCCATCATCGCCCCCATCAGGATGCGAGCCAGTGGGTCAACGGGCGCCTTGCGGAGCCGACCATCGTTCATCAACCCCTCCAATACATCTTGGAGAGGGGCCACGAACCGCGCATCGATGTCGCGGAGCCGCTGGCCAAGGACGGCGGGGGCCTCTTGAAAGACGATCCTCTGCAGATCGGGCTCAATGGCCAGGTGCAGGTATCGTTGGCATCCCGCGACCAGACCACGCCATGGATCGGGTTCTTCCGCGAAATCCCTCACCAAGCGCTGCCCCATCTCGTCGAAGATCTCGACCACCACCGCCTCGAGTAGACCAGGTTTGCCGCCAAAATGGTGGTACAGCGCTCCGCGCGTAAGGCCGACGGTGGCACAAAGTTCGTCCATCGAGGTCGCG
Organism: Myxococcota bacterium; assembly: GCA_039208735.1. Taxonomy (GTDB): domain Bacteria; phylum Myxococcota_A; class UBA796; order UBA796; genus DRPG01. The sequence continues at coordinate 49,870 of JBCCQY010000021.1, forward strand.
GCATAGCCAACCTCCCGGAACATCTGGCGGGCGGCCGCAAGGAGCTTCCGCGTCGTCACAGCACTCATTTGAGCTCGGGATTGCCGCTTTCTAGGCACCTTCACCTCACGTTCGAGTCGCGTCCATGACCGAAGCCCCATGCTCCATCAACATACGACGGGTATGTTATTATCATACGCGGCGTATGCCAAGGAGATCCTTTTGGCCAAAAAGGGAATCCTGAAAGCTGCTTTCACGACTCTGCGATGATCTATCGCTTCTTCTTCCGAATTCCCGTGCCGAACCATCGCGCACGACCGGGGCCGCTGGACCCTGACCGTCACCTCCGCCTCGCGGCCGCGCACCCTAAGCCTCGCCGATCCGTCCGAGGTCCGCCGACTGCTCCACCGCGGCCAAGGCCGGCGGGCGCTACGCAGGGTGGGCCAGCGTGAGCTCCACCTCTACCAGTCGCCTCTGGATGCGGGGTCCTAAGCCAACAGGCTCGGACGTGACGATGTTCCTCGCCGCAGCCACCGAGGCCATCGCGCTCGTGCGATCGCCGCGGGCCAGCTGGAGCCGGGCTTCCACGACCAATAGGTCCACCCGCGAAGGACCGGGACACCCACGCGGGAACTGCCGCCTTCCCTCCTCGAGGTCTCGTTCGGCGTCGTCGAGTCGGTTCTTGGCCAGCCCGGCCTCGGCGAGGCGAGCGAGTACGAACGCCAGATCCACGGCCGAGCCCGCGATTCGGAGGGTCGATAGGGCTTCGTGGAGTACGCGGAGCGCGTCCTCGACATCGCCGTCGTCGAGCAGCAGCATCCCGAGTCGGCCGAGATTCCATCCGGCGGACCGGTGAGCGCCCGCGCGTCGCGCCATGTCGATCGCAGAGCGGAAGAGCTCTTTCGCGAGGTCTTGATCGCCGTTGTCGGCGGCAAAGAGGGCCTGGTTGCCCATCACGAGCACGCGAGCCACATCGTCGTCTCGGTCCTCGGCCCAGGACAGCGCACGCTCGTGCCACTGGGTCGCCCGCGTTGCATCACCGATCATCGCGTAAGCGGAGCCGAGATTGACGGCTACAGCCGTGTCCCTCGGGTAGGGATGGTCTTCGAGGAGCGACTCGTACTCCGTGATGGCCTTCTCGTAGTCGCCGCTGTTCAGGTACTGCTTGGCGAGGCGAGCCCTTGCTAGCCAGACCCCTGCTTCATCTCCGTTCGCCTCTCCGAGCTGTCGCGCTTCCAGCAGGAACTCCCGCGCCAGCTCCGGCTCGTCGGGCCAGGCCGCGAAGGCTCGGCTTGCCAGAGCCTTGCCGAGCAGAACGGGATTCCCGAGCTCGCGCGCGGCTTCGAGGGCAAGATCGTAGTTTGTCCGTGCATCGTGGGGTGATCCGGCGAGAACCTGGGCTTCACCCGCGATTCGAGCGACCCGTACGAGATCCGGGAGCTCGTGGCACAGGGGAAGAGTCCGAAGGGCAAGCTCGACCCCTGTGTCGAACTGCCCGGCCCGACGAAGCAGGCACCAAGCCGTGAACAGCAGCACCGGGTCCACCTGTTTCTCCTCGACGGCACGGCGACACGCGACGACGAGGTTCCGCATCTCGGCGATCGGCCACTCGCGAGGCGCCGCGAAGTAGTCCCGGTGACGGAGTCGCGCCGCCCGCAGCACCGGCTTGTCGGTCTCGTCCTCGACGAATCGACGCACAACGCGCAGGAGATCGAATCGGCCCGACGGTCGTCTGCGCACCCAGCTCCACTCCACCAACAGGTGGATCGTCGCCGCGACTGGCGTGGGCCCTTGGACGACCGCTGCTGCAGCCTCGAGGGTGAAGCCTCCGTCGAAGACGGACAGCTGGCCCAGGACACTTCGGGGGACGGCATCCAGCCGACGAAACGACCACGCGAGCGTGGCGGTGAGCGATCGGTGCCGCGAGGCTCGACCAGCCTCGCGCGCCTGTGGAAGCTCGCCGGAGCCCTCGAGTTCGGTTGCAAGGTCCTCCAACGGCAAAGCCGTGGCCAGCGCGGCCACGAGCTCGATTCCGAGCGGTAGACCGTCCATGGCGCTGACGATTCGCACCAGCGACGCTCGGTTGTCGACCGTGAGGCGGAAACTCCCCGACCGGTCCCCGGCCCGTCGCAGCAGGAGCGTGATGGCCTCGCTCGCGAGAGCTGCGCCGAACGAGTCGTTGCTGGGCACCGGCAGAGGCCCAAGCCGAACCTGGCGGTCACCCCGTATGCCAAGCGGGCGTCGGCAGGTCACCAGCAGGGTGAGCCCCGAACACACGTCGAGCCAGGTCGTGGCGAGCTGAGCTAGCTCTGCGGCGACACCATCGCAGTCGTTCAGACAAAGCAGTAGCGGACTGCTCGTGTCGAGTACGCCGACCATCCGGTGGTCCGAGGCCGATGCGTCGGGGGCGCAACCCAGGGCCGTCGTGATCGCGTTGCGTACGTCCTGTTCGTTCTGCGCATCGGCGAGCTCGACCCAGCGGATCGTCCGGTCCGAGACGGGCTGCAGCCGATGGAGGAATTCGAGGGCCACGCGGCTCTTCCCCACACCGCCCGGGCCCGTGATCGTAATCATGCGGCGCGTCAGCACAGCCTCTCGTAGGACCTCCAGGTCTCGCTCGCGGCCAACGAAGCCGTCCCGGGGAACCGAAAGACCGGGATTCGCGTCACTGCGTGGTGACGGTAAGGCGAGCCGATAGCCCCGGCCGTATTCCGACAGCAGGTTGACCGGAGACTTCGGGTCGGCCTCGACCTTCTGGCGCAGGCGGTAGACGGTGCTGGAGACGGCCCGCGTGCGTACGCTCGGCATGTAGCCCCATACCTTCTGCAGGAGTTCCCGCTCGGGGACCACCTCGTCGAGGTTGCGGGCGAGGAAGCGGATGAGTGCGACCTCGTTCGCGGTAAGCGACAGCACACTACCGTCGTTGCGCATCGCCGCCCGCGTCTCCAGGTCGACGGTGGCCCCTGACAGGCGGAGGGTCCCGAGGCTGAAGAGGCCTCTCAGCCGCTCGATGACCTTGGGTACGCCTTCGAAGGCCACTATTGGAACGTCGGGGCGTTCGAAGTCGATGCGGTTGCGCACGTCGTTGCGGGTGAGGTTGGCTACGACCGCGTCGATCGGCACCCGGTCGAGCCGCCTTCGGAGGTCCTCCACGCCGGACAGCACCAGCTCGAGCCCCTCGCGCCACACCGCGGACCGCAGCTCGCTGTGTTCGGATTCAGGAACACCCACGACGAGGATTCGACTCATCATCGGGCGCCGCCACGATTCGGTTGGAAGGATGGTGATGACATCGCAGAAGCTCCCTGCGACAATCCTGTCACAAACGCTATCATCGATCGATGTCAGTTTGCTTCAAGTGACCGGGATCGGTCGCTTGATGGAGGCAGGTGCAGGTCCTCTGGGCCGGCATGAGCATGGCCCTGTTCTGACATGGAGAGCAATCATGAAACGACTTCTTGCCTTGCTGGGGGTGCTCCTTGCACCCTCGGCGGCGTATGCGGACTACTTCGTGGGGTCCGACACAACCGGTGACGGTAATATCGATACCTGCACCGCCTTTGCTGCCGGAAGCCTTCAAGCCGCAGTCGACAACTATGAGTCGAGCTTGGCCGATTGGCTGCTCGTCGAGGGGCCCAACATCGAGAGTGCGGAGGTTTCGGTCAGCCCGACGCCTCCCAACACGTTCCTCGAGGTCAGGATGCAACCCGACAACGGGATCTGTGGGTCCGGATTGCTGGGCGGAAGTATCTCCCGTGCCGCTTCGCCGTCGGGGCGCCTCTTCAACGTCGACGACGCAACGTTGACCCTCGTCAATCTCGGGATCTCGGGCGGCGATGACACCAATGGTGGGACCATTCTCGTCAACGATGGCGCGCTGCGGCTGCGCCGCACCACGGTAAGTGGAGGCAGCGCGGACGTCGACGGCGGTTGCATCCACAGCACCAACTCGACCGTGACCATGAGTGGCGACCCGCCGTCGGAGGTCCGGGACTGCACCGCCACCGAGGACGGCGGGGGCCTCTACTTCGACGGAGGCAGCGGTACGCTTCAGTTGGTCACGAACAACGACGCGAACAGGGACGGCGGTGGTGTGTATGCCGTCAACGGAGCGAATGTCCTTGCTATCTCGACCATTTCGGAGAACTCGGCCGAAGAGCACGGGGGTGGTGTCCGCGTGAGCGACGCGACCTTCACGCTCGAGGCAAGTACCATCTCCGAGAACTACGCGGAGCTGAACGGAGGCGGTATTCACGCCGACTCGAACAGCACCATCGACGTGATCCCGAAGGTGGCCTACGAGGCGCGGGACGGATGCGACGGCGTCAGCACTGCCGTGGCGCTGATCCAGGGCAACGGAGCCGGCTTCGACGACGGCGGCAACGAGGTTCCCGGCAACCTTCAGGACGGCGGCGGCATCTTCCTCGACCAGTCGACGCTGTTCGTCGACGGGATTTGGACGCCGAGCCCCGTCACTCGGAACCCGGCCGGGATCCGGCTGAACCAGGCGACGCAGAATGGCGGTGGGATCGCTGCCACCAACGGGAGCAAGGTCACGACGAAGGTCACCGACATCGCCCAGAATGACGCTCTGTATGGAGATGGCGGTGGCGTCTACGTCGACGCCTCGTTGGCCCAGTACGACATCGTCGACCCTCGCGGTCTCTATGGCACGTGGATCGATCGCAACGGGGCGGCTGGTGATGGTGGTGGCATGCGGGTGACGGGGCCGGCCAGCACCGCTGGCATCTACTACCAGGTCTTCGTGGCCAGCGAGTACCAGGCCTATTGGGACACGAACTGGTTCCCGGACGATGAGCCCATGTGTCCCGGCCACATGTTTCCGCCAACGGCGCCCGGGCAGGACGAGAAGTCGTTTCTCGGAATGCCCGAGAACGTTGGTCCTCCTCGGATTTCCAACATCGCAGACCAACACGGCGGGGGTGCCGCTGTCGACGGGGGCGCGTCACTCGAGCTGGGCGCAGACACCCGCAAGAACCTGGCCAACGCGGTGTACGATGGGAGCGGAACGGGCCAGGGGGGTGGAATCCACGTCGATCTCGGTGTCTTGGACGTGGAGCTTAACGACCCGCGCCACCTGCCTCCGATCGGGAATCCGAACCACCTGGACGAGCTCGCGATCAGCGGCAACGCGGCGCACGATGGCGGCGGTCTCTGGCTCGACGATACGACCGTCGATCTGCCTGACGACCTCAAGATCCGGGAGAACCGTGTCAACGGCGAGGGTGGAGGCGCCTACGTCGCAGTGGATGCCGTGGTGACGTCGAGCGCCGACTTCACGAGCAATGGGTCGGCCCCCGACAACCCTGGGACGCCGGAAGACGAGGAGATCCAGACCCAGCGTGGCGGAGGCATGGCGGTCGTGGGTGGCGACGTGGCGGTCGAGTCCGAGAGCCACTGGCTGACCAACAAGGCCACCCTGGGCGGAGGTTTGTCCGTCACCGGCAGTACCGCGCTCGTGACGTTTGGCGCAGACACCTACGTGCAGCAGAACCGTGCCGAGGATCTCGTGGGCATGGCCGATGGTCACGGCGGTGGCGCCTACGTCGACGGCGCGGGCACCCTCGAACTCGACGGCAATGCAGGGTTCAGCTTCAACGTGGCCACCGACGATGGCGGAGGCATCGCGGTGGATGGCGGCACTGCCACCGTTTACGACGCGACCCTTCAGGAGAACGAGGCCGATCTGGGAGGAGGGGCCCACATCACGTCGGGTACGCTCACCATGCGGGAGGCCACGCTCCAGGCCAACGAGGCACGCACGAGCGGCGGCGGTCTGTACGCGGGCGGCGGAACCGTGGCGATCGGTGACGGCGATCCGAACACCGCGGTGTGCAGCACCGGCGGACCCTGTGTAAAGTTCGACGGCAACTTGGCCGTCGACAACAAGACCACACCGACGGCGGGCCACGGGGGCGGCATCACCGTGGCCGGGAGCGTCGACCTCGATCTCGTACGGGTCTTGCTCTCGGAGAACGAGGCCGTGTCGGATGGCGCTGCCCTCTATCTGACGGACCCAGGCGCAGATGCCGACCTGTTCAACGTGGCGATCGTGTCCAATGGTGGCTTCGATGTCCTGACCAACGTCCCCGCGGTCCAGGTGGATGATGGAGACCTGACCTGCAACTACTGCACTTCCGGCCACAATGATCATGCCTTCGAGTTCGCCGGGGCCAACGGGTCGACCCTCGAGCTGTTCGGGTCGGTCGTGGCCGACCACGCGCCAGCCGCAGAGTTCCTCGGGACGGGCACGATCACCGGCGACTGTATCGTCGTGGAGACCACCACAGCCCAGACGGCCTTTGGGGGCACCGACGTCGCTGTCGACGCGGGCATCGACGTGGACCACCTCACGGGCAGGCCCGACGAGGATGCTGGAACCATCGGCGAGCTCGTCTACCAGTGCGCCACAGGACCCGATGTCGACATCGAAGGTCAGGATCGACCGACCGCTGCGCTCACCGACCGCGACCGAGGCGCCTACGAGCTCGACTGCGGTGATGGCGTCAAGCAGGCGTGGGAAGAGTGCGACGATGGCAATGATGTCGACGAGGATGAGTGCCTAAACACCTGTGTAGACTGGTCATGCGGCGACAGTGTAGTGCGGACAGGGGTCGAGGAGTGCGACGACGGCAACGCCGTTGGAGGCGACGGCTGCAGCGCCACGTGCCAGCTCGAGGTCTGCGGCAACAACGTCGTCGATGTCGGGGAGGAGTGCGACGACGGCAACACCACCAGCGGTGATGGCTGCAGCGACATTTGTGAGATCGAGGCTGGTTGTGGCGACGGCAACGTCGACCCGGGTGAGGACTGCGACGACGGCAACACCAGCGACGGCGACGGCTGCAGCTCCACCTGCACGCTGGAGGGGGTGATCGGGATCAACGGCAACTACTGCCAGTACAACACGCTCGATGCCGCAGTCATGGCGGCGAGCGCCAACGACGTCATCCATGTGGGCGCCGATCTCTCGGGCGCCGCAGGCTCGATCTCGGTCAGCATGCCAAATAACCTCACGGTGCAGTCGGCCACCGACGACTGCACGCAGTACAACGCGGTCCCCCGCGGGCTGCTCCTGCTCGGCAACACGTTTGTGGCCACGGGAACGCTGGACTTCACGGCACGGAGCCTCGACGTCTTTGGCGGGGGAGCCAACACCGTGACCTCCACCGGGGGTGTGCTGATCCTCGACGCGCTGAACGTGGACGGTGGGGCGGGAGATGCCGTGGTCGTCACCGACACCGACCTCGACATCCTGCTCTCGCAGATCAACAACAACCTCGGCGTCGGTGTCGTGGTGGATGAGGTCTCGGGCACGTCTACGGCGACGATCACCGACACCAAGCTCGACGGCAACGACCAGGCGGTCGTGGTGGATGCCGGGACCGTCACCCTTGAGGACTCCGAGGTGTACAACCAGGTCTCCGCCCCGGCGGTGACCGCCACCGACTCCGCGGCGACGCTGACCGTCCGGCGCACCCGACTGCAGAACAACGCCGGTGCGGCAGCGTTCACCGGCTCGGCGGCCCATGCCTCGGGTGGCGGCGATGTGCACCTGATCAACGCGCTCGTGACCGGGCACCCTGCCGGTGGGCCCGCAATCGGAGCCGAGGACGCAGGCTCGCTCATGGACGTGCTGCACGGCACCATCACCGACAACGGCTTCCGAGGCATGGAGGTCACGGCGGGCGCAGACTTGGTGATCACGAACAGCATCGACGGCGGCAACGGGGCCGCGAGCCGGACGGCTGCGGGCACCACGTTGACCGCGGACTGCGTGAACATGACGCCGCCCGTGGGCGGAGGCACCAAGAGCAGCACTGCGCCGATCCTCAACGCCAACGCGTTGTTCAACACCGACTACACGCTGGACCCGGCCAGCCCGTCGGTCGATCAGTGCACAACCGGTACACGGCCGGACCTGGCCGGAGACCCGGTGAACGGAGACTATGACCAGGGCTGCTTCGAGGTGCAGTAGTCGCTGGACCCGCTTCAGCGTACCATCTCGAAGATGTAAGGCAGGTCATCGGGTTCGATGACCGTCGGTACGTCGACGAGGCTCGGTGATGGGAGCGACAGCTGGTGGTCAGAGTTTTGGCCCCAGCCGATCAGTACGTCGAACGCACCTCCCGCTCGGAAGTCGAAGCCGATGCCGAGAACCGATTCGCCTCCGCCCACCACGCTGCGAAGCACGAGGGGATGGGCGTCGGGTCCAATGGGAACCGGTTGAGCACGGGTCACCACCCCCGTGAACCGTTCTCCATCCCCATCGAGGCCGGAGTCGTCCGAACCCCAGAAGTACACCTCTCCGGCGGCCGTCAGTCCAACGTTGTGGAGGTCGCCTGCGCTGACGGTGACCAGCGGCGCTGGCTCTTCGCCCTTGGGTTCAGACCCGGTCGGCGTACCCGTGCCAAGCACGGCTTGGGGAGCTGAGACGAAGAGTTGCCAACCGGGATTGACCGTTCCCAGTTGGCCCTGGTCACCTGAACCCCAGGTAAAGGCCTGCCCGTCCTCGGTCAAAGCGACGACGTGGTCGAAGCCTGCGTCGACGAACACCCAGTGATCCTCGGTGCCGATTTGAATGGGCAGCGGAACGGGGTCGAAGGGGTCAGGGTTCGAGAGACCCAACTCCCCCAACCCGAGAATTCGGTCCATGTCCTGGAGGCCCCAGCTCCAGAGGGTGCCGTCCGTCTTCACCGCAAAGAAGCCGGTGCTCGCCGTGTCGATGTACAACCAATCGTCGTCGGTGCCCACCTGCGTGGGTTCCACGACGTCGATCAACTCGAAGCTGTTCTCGATGGAGCCCCATGTCCACAGCGTGCCGTCGCGTTTGAGCGCCACGGCCCGGTTCCACCCCGCGGCCACCTTCCACCAATCGTCGTCTTCACCGATCTGGGAGAGCCGGACGGACTCGGGTGCGGTGACGTAGGGAGGCAGCCATCCAAAGCCCCACATCGTGCCGTCGACCCGTAGAGCAAGGGTGTACGCCCAAGCTGCGCTGACTTGGAGCCAGCGGTTTTCGGACTCGATCACGGTGAGTTGCTCGTGGTCCTGGGGAGGGCCGTTGCCGAGCAGCTCCCAGGTTTCCTCCGAACCCGTGGTCGCGAGGGTACCGTCATTCAGGATGACGGCGGCGTGTTCTCGATCCAACGCAAGGTTCTCACGCCACGGCTCGAGGGGAAACGGATCGATCGCGTCAGGTAGCGCATCTCTGTCGGTGTTCGGGTGGTTCGGATCGGTTCGCCAAGCCGCTTCAACGTCGTCTGGCACCCCATCACCATCGTTGTCGGGGCCCACCGAGGGGGGCGCCATGCCACCGGGAACGAGCGGGTCGGGGTCTTCGGGGTCGATAAGACCGTCACCGTCGGTGTCGGGCAGGTCCGGCCGGGTCCCTTCCTCGATGGCTTCGACGAAGTCGTCCCAACCGTCTCCATCGGTATCCGCAAGCTCCGGGTCGCTGCCGTAGGCAAACTCCTGGCGCTCGCCAAGGCCATCGCCATCACGGTCCACGATGTACATGAGGTAAATGACGTCACGGGCTTGGATGCGGAGTGCGTCGAGGTCGAGATCGGTCTGGCCGCGATAGAAGCGGGCCCGCCGTACGCCCTCGTCGAGTGACGTTTGCAAGACCGTCCACACCCGTCCCTCGGCAGGATTCGCCTCGATGGGCTCACCGGTATCGCCCCGGCGGTTCGTCACGCTGGTGAGCGTGGTCACGCCTTCGATTTCACCAATCTCGAAGGGAATCCGCAGCACATCCCGAAGGACATTCCCAAGCCAGACCCCAGGGTCTGCATCGTCGAGCCGCGTGGCGATCAAGAACTCGTCGGTGGGTACGTCGGGGCCGTAGTCGATGACGATGTTGGCCGTGCTCGCCTGAATGATCTCGTTCGAAAAAGCAAACGGCCGTCCGTCGAACCCCGTGATCTCGAACGTGCCGATCGCGATTTCGAGGTTCGAAGAGTTGGCGAGGAGCGCCTCGGTGGTTCCCAGGTCGAGGTCCGCCTCGAAAACGAGTGGGCTCGTGGACTCTCCAGGAGCGAGTGTGAAGCTGGGAAAGGTATTCTGGTTGTCGATGTCGTACTCGAGCGCTGTGATGGGCGAAAGGGCACCCTCACCCTCGGGTCCGCGCAGGTACTCGGTCGCCGACAACAGGAGGTTGTCAAGCGTGAACGCGAGCGCACCCTGATTCGCCACGGTCAGCGGCACCGCCAGGTAGCCGCCCGAGGTGATGACGTCGTTCGTCTCCGACACGGTTCGGCCCTCGGTCAGCGCCGCACCGTTGGCGGTTTCCTGGCTGGTCGACCATTCGAAGCTCTCCTCCCGGGTGGTGGTTCGGCCGACCGTGGTCTCCAGCGATACGCTCACCGAAGGGGTCAAGCTGACCGTCGACTCGACGCCGGCGGTGACGCTCCACGAGTCCTCGACCGCGGTAGATAGGGCATTCGTGGTGGTGGTGGAGCGACTGGTCTCCCAGCTGTCCTGGCGCTCGTTGCTCACCGTGATGGCATTTCCGTCGACCGTCTCGTAGATGAGCGCGATGGCCGGTGGGCCGGCAATCTCAACCGCGAGCACCGGAGTGTCGGCGATGAGGGGGTTGAACGTAAAGGGGTCGGTCTCAGGGTCGAAATTCCGGAGGATGACCTCTTCCCCATCGTCGAACCCGTCACCGTCGGTGTCCGGATCGTCAGGATTGGTTCCGTAGATCGCCTCCTCGGCGTTCGTGAGGCCGTCCCCATCCGGGTCCCGAGCCCCCGCGCACGCGATGACTGAAACCCACACTACAGACAAGGCGAGTCGCACGCTGACCTCCTCCGTGCCGTGTCCAAGGCGGCATCGTGCGATCATGTAGGCGTTGGGGTTTCGTTACGAGCGTTCCACAGTGTTTCGATTCGCTGTTACACCATTCTCTTCACACCTTCGACCCAGGCAGACGGCCCCTTTCCACCATGGTTCGAATCAGCGCAGTTTCTGGGAAGCGTCCGTCGTGACTCGTTTGGCAAATCGCGATTCCTCGGGGGGTGTTGGCCTCGTGGTCGATGTCGGCACCGAGAAGCTGCCGCCAGGCGTTCTGGTAGTCATAAGGGAGCGCCTTTACCGGAGGGGTCACCCGTTCGCCCTGATACGCCGCGACGAGTGCCCTGAGGAAGTCAGCGTAGTGCTCCGAGAGCGCGAATTGTGTACCGAATCGGAGGCCCTCCTCGGGTTCGTCAAGGGTCAAGCTGGCCAGCACTGCAGTCTCCGCGGCCTTGTCGCGAACTTCGAGGCTGCGGGAGGTCAGGAGTTCCGATGCGATTCGTCGGCTTGGTACAACCGATCCTCGACTGAGTTCGGCGGTGGCCTCGGCGAGACGTGCACGTTCGAGCCCTACGGGGTCGTCACACGCTCTCACGAGCCGGATGGCCTTGCGGGCGGCCTCCAGGGCGTCGTCGGGTGACCCCTGGTCGACGTGGAGTTCGCTCAACCCCACACACATCGCGGCCGCGGTCCATCGCTGGCCCTGACCGAGGTATGCAGCGATCGCTTCCTCGTGGAGGGCCTGCGCAAGCTCGATCTCGCCGAGCCAACGCAACGCCATCGCACGAAGCGCGATGAACGTGATGCACAACTGGTGGACTCCGGCATCGCGATAGTTCTGGCTCGCTTGTTCCGCGAGCCGCGACGCACGCTCGTGCTCGCCGCGGGCGCTGTAGCCCGAAGCGAGTAGGCCGAGGGCATTTGCGATCAACCAACCGATCTGCAGCCGATCGGCGATGGCGAGTGCCTTTTCGAACATCTGCACCGAGCGCTCCACCTCCCGCCGCTTTCGGTACGCGATGCCCAGGGCAAAGCGCGCACGGACCTCCTCGATGGACGTCTCGAAGTCGGGCAGCCGGGCCTCGAGTTCGCTCGTGTCCAGCTCATCCGTACGGTACGCGACCCTCGCTCTGGCATGCGCCGCGCGGGCTCGATCGCCTTTCGTCCTGGCCAACTGCACGGCTCGTTCTGCGTAGCGACGTGCATCTTCGACGCGCCCGTGCCGCATGCACAACAGCGTGAGCAACTCGGCCACGCGGACGGCATGCGGCATTCCAGGTCCTTGCGCAAGCGCCTCCATGCGCGTGATGTCGCTCCTAGAAGAGCCGAACACCTCGAAGGCATGCGTCAGAGCGAGTCCCAGATCGGTGGCGAGTCCGTACTCACCTTCGTCGAGCGCGAGCGGCAGGACCGCCAGCACCGGTCCGCGGAGCCGGTTCAGTTCGTGGACGGCCGCCCAGGCACGTGGCCCTCGTGCTTCCTCATCCAGTGTGATGGCGACTCGGGCCACCGCTCGGGCGAGGTCGAGGGACGGTTGCCGCGCCACGGGGGCGGTGCGGCGAACGAACGATCGGACGCTGTCGAGCAGGTGCACAGCGGAACCGTAGGCACTCGGCAGCATCTTGAGCAAGGAGGCGTCCTGGAGTGCACCCAGCACCTCCAAAGGATCTTCGACCAGCTCCTGCGCGAGTCGGAAGGACACATCTCCAGGGAAGAAGGCAAGCCTCGCCAAGGTCTGTCGGACATCGTGGTCGAGGAGCGTCCAGGAGGCGTTCAGCGCAGCGTCGTAGCGGTCCTCGACCGCATTCGCCCACACGCGTAGCAGGTCGGGAGGCGAGAGAATGCGGGTGTGCGATGCAGCAAGTTCGATCGCCAACGGGATTCCCTCACAGCGTTCCACCAGAGTGGCGAGGGTTTCGTCGTCGATGACCAAACCGGGGCGCTGTGCGTTCACGCGCGCTTGCAGGAGTCGGCTGGACGCATCGGACGTCAGCGGAGGGACCTCGATGCATAGCTCGATGGGGAGCCCAAGCCGCACTCGGCTCGTCACGAGCACCGGCGCGATGGACGTCGAGCGGTCTTTGAGCGGTCCATCCTGAACGTGGGGAGGTGGGGATAGCACCTCCAACAGCGCGCTGGAAACCTGCTCCGCGTTGTCGAGGACCACAAGTGAATGGTCACCGAGCGTCAGCGCCTCGCGTACACCGTCACTGCCCACCGTCGGATGGAGTCCGAGCACCCTGGCCATTTCGGCGATGGCTTCCTCAGGGGTCGTGGTGCCGTCCAGTGCACACCAAATCGCCCCCGGCACCGAACTCGCGAATGCCCGAGCCAGCGCGGTCTTGCCGATTCCCGCAGGACCGAGCAGCGTTATGGGTCCCGACGCCGATGCCAGGGCCCTCGCCAGGTCGGTCCAGGTCGCGTCGCGGCCCACCAGCGTGTCCGTGGGGCGAAACTCGGCGAGACGTGGCAGGCCATCCAGACGATAGCCAAGGCCGTGCACCGTCACGAGGCAGCAGGGCTTGGAGGGATCTGCTTCGATCTTCGCGCGGAGTCGGGCCATGGTGACGTCGACAACGCGCGTGCGAGACCGCGCGTTGTAGGACCATACGTTTTCGAGCAACTCGGCTCGCGTCACCACCGTTCCCTCGTGCATGGCGAGCCACGCGAGCAGCCGCGTCTCGGTGGCGGTCAGGGGGATCCGATGCCCCTCCTGGACGACCGCGCCGTCTCTCAAATCGACGTGACCCTTTCCAAGGTGAAGCATCGCTCCGCGCCTTTGACCGATGGGCAAGAGCCATCGATCATCGGGAGGGCCGTTCATCATCCGGACCATCACGTCGCTTCCGGCCCACCGGGCTATCGAGGCGACGTCGCCATTCGGGGCGACGACGACCGCATCGAGGACCCGGGGTCGTGGAGGCAGAGAGGCAGGGTCGAGGCGCTTGACGACGTGTCCTTGACTCCGGAGAAACGTCAGCCATTCGCTTGCGACCGAACCCGCTTCGCACGCGACCACGACGACTAGGGCCACGCTCGCCCTCCCCCCGTTCCATACCATTCGTCCTCGGTCGGCGGCCCATGCACGACAGGCATCGCTGGCGGCCGACCCTTGCCGAGCTGCTCGCCGCGGGGCGGCATCGAGGGCGAGCGTGAACGGGACGTCGCGATGTCGACGAGGTCTCAGGTGTCGAGCGGTGAGCCATCAGTCGGGGAGCAACTCGGTGTGGAACTGCCCGACCATGCGCTTGCGATCGAGGGTCCAGGGTTTCCTCGCACCGCTACGCGAGGCCAACATCCGGCCCGATTTGATTCGATCCGACGGCTCCGGAATGGTGGAATTGTTCCTCTATGACGGAGATACGACGGTCGATCGGACCTAACGGTGAGCTTGCCGGAGAGAAGACCGTCGTGCCCGAGACTTCCTCCGCAGACAACTGAAGCCTCGCTGTCGAAACGTTGACGCTAGCGCGGGCTTACACTACTCTTGGAATGAGCGCTCGCTCCAGAGGGATGATGTCCGTCAAACGCGACGACATTCTGCGCGCCACCGTGCAGCTCGTGTGCGAAGAGGGGGTTCAGGCCTCCTCGATGAGTCGCATCGCGCGGCGTGCGGGCGTTGGCATGGGCACGATCTACAACTACTTCGACAGCAAAGAGACGTTGCTCGGCGAGCTCTACGTCACCCACGGCGACCATCTCCGCGGCTCGATCTTCTCGAACTTTCCCACGTCCGGCAGCTTCGAAGAACGTTTCAAGCACGTCTGGCGCGCGATGATCCAGCACTTCGAGGCCCACCCCGAAGAGTTCCACTTTGCCGAGCGGGTTCGCCACTCGAGCGCGCTGCCCGATGCCTCACGCGAACAACGACTGCAGATGTGGTCGGATCTCGATGACCTCTTCGCCGAAGCACGGTCGCGCCAGATTGTCGGCGACATCGATCTGGGCGTGTTTCTCGCGATGCTGCACGGCGCGATCGGCGGCTATCTCGGCCAACCGAATCCCCACGCCAAACCCACTCTCGAGCGCGTACTCGACGGGTTCTGGCAAGCCCTGACGGGTCCGTCCGCCGGTTCCTGAGTCCAAACGACGACGCTCCAGGGGAATCCATGAACATGAGACGAAACCTGATTGGAACGAACATTCACTCTATTTCCGTCACTCAATGCATGAAAAGGTGGTCTGCGCGCATCGTGCTGTTGATGGCGATGAGCTGCGCGCCCAAGACCGCACCGTCCTCGATGCCCGAGGTCCATCTCGACTATGGAACTGCGCTGTCTCAGGCCTCGATGCAGCAGCTCGTCGGCAACGTGGTCCGACTCCGTCTGCTCGAAGCGCCTGTCTTCCTCGACGTCCAGAGCGTTGTCGTGCAGAGCAACCGCTCCCAGACGGTAGGGGCCTCGATGAGCGGCGGAAGCCTCGGTATTGCGGGACTGCTGCTGCCCGGCGCCCAAGCCTCGACGACGACCCAGTTCGCACCGACGGTGACGCTGGCTCCGGTGCGGGGAGCCGCCTACGTCCGTCAGTTCCTGGATCCGATCGGGCTTCCTCGGATCGGCCAGATGCTCGCGGCGGGCTGGCCCGTTGAGCTGCTCCTTCCGGTCACCATCGCCGACCCCGAGTCTGCGCTCTTGGACGACCTGCCCGCGCTCGCGCGCCAGCAACGTGCGGGGTCCCTCGACGTGCGCGCTACGCAGGACGGCTTCGAAATCCGAGATCGCACGGGCACGGAGATCCTCGCGTTCGACGAGGTGCAGACGCGCTCCGTGATGGGCGTGCTGCTGTTCCTGGCTCGCGCCGGGGAGGTTCGCGACGACCGACCCTGGCGCGTCGCGATCGAACCTGCCGATCAGCTCCGCGACCCCCACTTTGCGGTGACCGTCGACGGAGACACGTTCGCCGTCGAGCGGTCGGACGAGATCACCCGGCGGGTGCTGCTCATGACCCACGTCCTCACCCAGCTCGCCGCTGTGCCCGCCGACGCCACCGGGCCAGCGCTCACGCTTCCCACTCGCTGACTCCAAGAGAGGTTTCCATGACCCCCGAAACACTCGCCCGGCTCGATCGCCCCTGGCTCATCGGTGCCACCTTCCTATTGTTCGTCGTCGGCAACGCGCTCATCCTGCCCGAGGTGACCCACTTCGAGGAGTTGTCAGGCGGTATCGCGATGCTCGAGCTCCCGACGCAGCTCACACAGGATCTGCGGGCGGTCGCGGCCAGCTACCCCCCGGCCGCGGTGGACCACTACCTGGGCGTCCTGCTTCCCCTCGACCTGCTCTACCCCGCGACGGCGGGGCTCTTCTTTGCCACGTGGCTGTTCGTGCTCTCGCGGCGCCTCTTTGCGCCCGGCTCGCTGGGACGTCAGCTGCCGTGGCTCGGCGCCGCCATGACCCTCGCGGATTGGTCGGAGAATCTCGGCGTGTACGTCGTGCTCACGTCGCCGCGGCTGTCCGACAGCTTCGAGCTGGCCGCTCGGCTCGCCATCGCCTCAAAGTTCGCCATAGGCTCCGCGACCGTCGTTCTCGCGCTCGGCCTGACCCTCGCTTGGGGACTGCCTTGGTTCACCGCCACTCGGTAGCGTGGGCGGGACCTTAGGTCCGCTGTGCGGACCGGCGAACGACGCGGGCCGGTCACCGTCGGCACGCCTTGATTTCTCTCGCCAGTGGCGACGCTGCAGGGAGTCCCATCGCGACCCGCATCCGGTCGGCACGGACCAACCAATCGGATGATTCGGCGGATGATGTCGCAGCCTTGGACCGCACCACCAAGGTCAACGCTTCCAAGGTGCGCGCACCGCGCTTGACGGCTCGGTCATGGGCGAAATGGAGCAGGTCGATCGCTTCATCATGCCGGCCCACATCGAGGCATATCGATGCCAAACGAACTTGGTTGTGCACCAGAACCAAGGGCTCATCTGCAAGTTCGGCAGCCCGAACCGCATCTCGCATCTCGCCCTCCGCGACATCCAGGTGGCCTCTGGCTTGATGAAACCGTCCCCTGACCCGCAGGACTTCGGACTGTGCCCGGGGGGCGGTGGCACGCTCAAGCCCCTTCTGGGTGAGTTCGTGAACGGTTGAAAGGTTGTCGAGCGCCAGATGGAGTTCCGCCCGCAAGGCCATGGCCAGACTCGTGTCGTCGGGACGA
This sequence comes from Myxococcota bacterium, assembly GCA_039208735.1. Lineage (GTDB taxonomy): Bacteria > Myxococcota_A > UBA796 > UBA796 > DRPG01. The sequence continues at coordinate 66,811 of JBCCQY010000021.1, forward strand.
TGGGCCTGCTCGAATAGCGTCGTCGCTTCGCGCAAACAGTCGTCCGCCTCGATGTAGCGGGCCAAACTCGCCAACACGGGCCCAAACTCGACAAGGTTGTTCGCAATGTTGGACAAAGGACCCAAACGACGGCGGATCTTCAACGACTCGGTGAAATAGGTCACCGCGGTCTGAGCATCGCCCTGCAGTGCGATGGCGACCGCCATCGTTCGAAGAACACTCGCCTTACTCCGCAAGATCCCGTGCTCTTGGCAAGTCGAAAGCGTAGATTCGGCAAGCTCAATCGCCTCGATCAAACGACCCTGGTTGAGGTAGAGCGATGCGAGGTTCGCTCGAGGCTTTACCGCCTGTTTGGAGTCCGATTCACGAATCGCAATCGTGTCTCGAAACGCAGCCTCTGCCTTTTCGAACCGTCCAAGATCATGGTAGGCGCACGCCAGGTTGTTCAGCGCTCTGGCCCGTTGCTCTCGCGGCAGCTCTTCCGCTAGCAACGCCTCCAAGGTGGCCACTTCGGCGTCGAGGTTGCCATGCTGAGCGTAGAGTTCCGCGCGGGCACGGCGGGCGACAATCAGCCCCCATTCGTGATGGGTTTCGCGAACCACCGAGAAGAATCGGTTTAGCGCTGCTTCAGCATCCTCGAGTCGACCGGTCTGAAGCGTCAACGAAACAACGAGACTCAAGAGGTCGACCTGTCGGTCCACCGTCATTTGGGGCAAGAGGGTCAGGGGCGGTACGATGGCCAAGATGTCGTCAGGCGGCGTCCAGCCGGAAAGCAAACTCGCTCCACCCATGGCGCACAAGACTCGAACATCGGGGTCAAGACTTCGCTTGGCGGCCGCAAGAAAGTCGTCGAGATCGTCAAGGGCCAATTCGGTGGATGCATCGCGGGCCGCTTCCCAACGATCCGCAAACCAACGCGCATGGCGTTCTCCAATGGAACTCAGATCCTCAGGCGACAAACGAGCACGAGCGAACTCGCGAACGGCCAAGACAAAACCGTATCTTCCGGTGTCAGGTGCGAACCGAAGCAGGCTGTTCTCGACGAGCCGTTGGACGTCATTACGACCAAGCGTTGGGGCCAGAACGGCCTCGGCAGACTCGAGGTCGAAGGATCCTTCCAATACGGTGAGCATGGTGCATGCGCGACGGGCCGCTTCATCGAGGTGGTCCCATGACCATCGCAGCATGTGCATAAGCGACCGATGCCGGTCATCGCTCACGCGCCCCGGGGCCTTCAGGAATTGGAGGCTGTCCTCGAGTCGCGCCAGGAGTTCCCCTGCCGGCGTCTGCTGCAACGCAGCTGCCGCAAGTTCGAGGGCGAGGGGCACCCCATGGAGTCGTCTCACGAGAGCCGTTGCCGCCTCGGAAGAAAGCCGGACGGTGGCGCAGGAACGAAGCAACTCATGACCGGCGTCACGGTCGAGCGGGGGGACCATCCCCACCCATTCTCCATGGACACCGAGCGCCCGGCGGCTCGTCGTGAGGATGCGCAACTCCGGTGCCTGCTGAAGCCAGGCGTGCACGAGCTCGGCCACGTCCGCGATCTGCTCGAGGTTGTCCAACACCAAGAGCAATCGGCCCCGCATTCCAAGGGCATTTCCCACTTGGCCTTGGCGAAGCACCTCTGAGGGCTCGAGGGCCATGGAAACCGCACGCTCGAGTCGCGTCGCCGTATGGATCGCTCTTCCATCGATGAACAGCACATCATGCCCCCCCTCCCGCTGCTGATGGACGACGCGCACAGCGATGCGGGTCTTGCCAATGCCTCCCGGACCACAAAGCGTCAGCAGCCGATGTCCACGAGTGAGGCGGGCGTCCAGCTCCTCGAGCAGGGAAGCCCGTCCAACCAGCGGGGTGACTTCGGTGGGGAGATTTGGTGGCGCCTCCAAGGCTGTGGCCGTGTCGACGCGAATGTCTGCATCGAAGCGGTAACCCCGGCCCCGAACCGTCACGATGAATGGCTGGCGAAGATGCTTTCTGAGCCGCCCAATGACCTTGATGATCGATTCGTTGCTTACGACCACCTGATCAGGCCAGAGCAATCTCGCCAACTCGTTCTTGGTCAGAAGCGTCCGTGGACGTTGAACAAATGTGAGGAGCAGGGTCCAGACGAGAGGCTGGAGGCGAACTGGCTCTCCGGCGATGGTGAGGTTGTTGCTTTGGGTATCCATGCGATGAACACCAAACGCATAGGTCGTGGGCATCGTCGCTCGCAGAATCGACCGATCCGCTAACCGATCAACCTCGCACCGTCAGCGCTTGGAGGTCCGAGTCCCCGATGAGGGGATCGTGGGCAAACTGTCCACAAGCTAAATCCCGTACCTCATCCGCGGTTTCGTCTGTACGACAATTTCACTGGCTCCCCGTGGTCGCATTTGCCATCTCGACAGGCATATTGCCTAGGCAAAGCCCCGAAGTCGATGACGGTAAAGGACTACCCGCTCCGAGGGTTTGGGAAGCGCGACGACCCTGGCCGAGCGCGGGATTGCGCTACTCTGCAATGCCCGGATCGATGCCGTATTCTTGGAGGATTTCGAGAGCCAGATCGAGGGGGGTTGGGCCATCGAACGATTCGAACGCGTCGTTGAGGATGTTGTCGTCTTCCACCTGACCGTCGACCTCGGGTCCTGACATCTCCCCTTCCGAACCGAAGCACCAGAGTGTCGGCTGGTCCGCCTCACCGGGCACGATCAAACAGCCACCTTCGGGCAGCCAGGCCGCAGGGCTCGACATCCGTTCGTAGCAATCGACCCCCTGCCCGACGCAATCGCGCACCGATTCCGCGTCGTTCGCTGGTCCGCAAAGCGGACCCAAGATTCCTCCCGCGCTACCGAGCGGCGGTGACCCAAGGCCCGTTCGATCTTGAGGTGAGATCAGAGGGCCATCATGGGGAGCTTCCACGTTGTCACGAAGGAATGCCCGGATTCGGTGTCGTGCGCCTGGCTCACTGGGTTGCAAGTCGACGGATACCTCGTCTCTTCGGATATTAAACCGCTTCCCAATCTCACCCAGACGACGGAGCCAGTCTGGTGTCCAACTGGGGTAGTCGGGGGGGTCCGGCGGCGCATCATCGAATGGCTCTGGCATGGTGTCGGCAGGCGGGGGGATCGTCGGGGCATTGGGATCCTGGCTGTATCCATCCTCGAGGAGCGACTCCTCGAGTTCGCGGATCCGCTGTTCTTGCTCCCGTCGCTGCCGTTGCGCCTCGACCCACGCGAGGACCTCGTTTGCAAGATCGCTAAGGCTCTTCTCGCTGTCGTTGGCGACCACGTTCAGTTCGTCACAGTCCGGCTGCAAGACAGCGGCGGCCTCGGCCAGCGGCTGACCGAACATCCCGCCGCCGCTCGAGCTGCCGCCGGCCCCCCCGCCAGAGGCACCCCCGCTGTCCCCTCCGCCGCCGCTCACTAGACCGGCGCACGGACCTTCTCCGTGGAGCAGATCGTCCACCGAACCCACGTCTCGTAGATCCTCGCCAAGGCAGTCGCCAACGAGCGCCGCGGCGGCATCCCCCCGGATTGCAATCGCGTCTCGAAGGAAGTCGTCGATCAGCGTCAGCGACCACGAGATGGACGAGTCATCGGGCGCCATGGCGGTCACCGCAATGGAGAGATCCCAATCGCTCACAATCGCGGTGAGCGTCCACTCCCCCACCGTGACTTCACTGCCTACGATTCCCTCAAAGGCCTCTTCGAAGGCGGCATCGGAAAAGTAGGTCTCCAGGAGGTGATTCGCGATGAGAGGTTCCTCCTCCTCGGCGAAGGCCGGGCTCGGCGTGCCGAGCGCCAGCCAGACCAGTCCCAGGGGCGCGACCGCTCTCGCGACGGGAGCCCATCGATTCGTCCAACCCGTCTTATGCATGACCCTGATCCTCAGCGAAAGGTGCGAGGCAGTTCTACCGAGGTGGGGCAGACCCATTCCGGACCACCGGCGGACCATTTGAGGACCATTGAGCCTCAGGTGTTCCGCAGTGGGCACCTCGCGAATTGATCATGTCCTTCGTTTGGAAGGAACAAGACCGTTTTCATAGGCATAGATCACGGCTTGTACTCGATCCCGAAGGGACAGCTTGGCGAGGATGCGGTTGATGTGCGTCTTGATCGTGCTGGTCGATACGAACAGGCGCTCCGCGATCTCGAGATTGTTGAAGCCTTCGCCTATCAGCTCGAGCACCTCGGCCTCACGGGGCGTCAGTCGCTCGGGGCCGTCCGGGAGACGTCGCGGTAGGTCCTGGGCGGCGAGCGTGTGAATGGCGGAGCGAAACGTGTCGGGCGTGGCGTCCTTGAGCAGGTAGTGGCTCGCTCCCGCCTGCCTGGCTTCGACCACCTGCGTGTCGAGGTCGAACGTAGTCAGCACGAGGACGCGGCAGGTAGGGACGTCTCGGCAAATGATGCGGGTGGCGGTGATGCCATCGAGATTCGGCATGCGGACGTCCATCACGACGACGTCGGGTCGCAACGCACGCACCCGTTCCACGGCGTGCACTCCGTCGCGGGCAGTTCCGACGACTTGCAGGGCCGGATCCCGATCGATGATGGCCACGAGCCCCTCGCGGACCAGGTCCTGATCGTCGGCCACGACCACTCGGATCACGATTCGCTCCCGAGCGGGAGCGCCGCCACGACCGCAACGCCATGTCGGGTCGACGAAAACTCCGCGTGACCGCCCTGCGCCTCCGCGCGCTCGCGAATGCCACGGAGACCTTGTCCGATCACGAGTTCACCGCCCCGGCCGTCGTCTTTGACTTCGACGACGACCGCATCCGGGTGAACGCGGACCCCGATGGTCACTCGCGAGGCGCCGGCATGGCGTACGACGTTGGTCACGGCCTCCTGCACGATGCGATAGGTCGCGGCCTTAAGCGTGGGTGCCTGATGGACGAAATCGGCGTCGGCGTCCAACGACACGTCGAGGCCAAGGGCTCGCGTCCGACGGGCCAGCTCGCCAAGTGGGGATTCGACGACGTTCGACTCCGGCGCGTTGGGTTCGCGAAGGGTCCGCACGAGGCTTCGAAGTTCGCGCATGGCGTGCCCGCTCAACTCGGCGATGTTCCGCAGCGCCTTCGCGGCGGTCTCCGGCTCCTCATGCGCCACCTCGAGGGACGCGTGGGCCTGGATTCCGATGGCCCCGAGACCGTGAGCCACGATGTCGTGCACTTCTCTTGCAATCTCCGCACGCTGTTCGCGGAGCGACAGGGCACGCACGAGGGCGGCCTGGCTCTGTGTCGCCTCCCTCATAGACGCTTCGTGCTGGCGTGCCTGGACGCCGAGCAGCCACAGCATGCCTCCGACCAAGCCGAACAGCGCGATACTCACGCCGCTTGCATCGTCGCTGAAGAGGCCCAGGACGCACACGAGCAAGGGAGCCGCGAGTCCCGCTGCCGAGTGCGGCAGATCTCGCCACCGCCCGACGGCATGGACCGCGATGAAGAGAAGTCCGAACGTATCGAGTTCGTAGTCGGCGAATGCGAGTACGAGGTCGCCCAGCGTGCATGCCACCAAGACCCCCCCGGGCCAGCGATGACGGACGAACAGCAGCGCGGTCAGCGCACAGAGCGCGAGCACGGCGGGTAGGTCAAAGGCGCGCCCTCCGGGGGGCACGGGGGCCAGCAGCCCGCTCACGAAGGCGAGGCCGGAGGCGGTCAGGATCACGAGTGCATCGACCCGTGTGGAGGACCAGGAACGAACGGGCATGGGCACTCTCGTCGGGCTTCACCATATGTCGAGGCCTTTCCAAGTGCGTCCACCCCAGGGTGGATTTCGCCGACGCTCGGGGGAGCTCGAAATCCACCTCTCGATGGACGCGCAACAACCGCCTCAACCGCCAAGGTGGGACACCACATTCGCCAAGGAGGCGCTCTTGATTCCCCTGTTCATGGGCCTGCTCGCTTGCGGCTCGCCAGCCCCCGAGCCCACGCTGCCCGCGGTCGACTGCCCCTTCGAGCCGGTCGGCGGTGCTGTCTGCTATCGCCTGGATACGCCGGCCGATTACGTGGTCGTCACTGTGATTCCGGCTACGGGCCGACGTCGGCTGCCTCCGTTGGTGCTGCAGAACGGTGGTCCTGGTTCGTCGCCGTGGGACGACTACGGACCTCTGTTCGCCACGGATCTTCGAGAGGCATTCGGAGTCCGGCGGGACCTGGTCCTCGTGGAGACGCGGGGCTCGCGATACAGCGGTCGACCACTTGCGTGTGATGCCTACCTCGACAAGATCCAGACGCAGGCCCCCGATTCAGAGGTGGCTGACGCGCTGATCCGGTGTTTCGACGACTGGCACGCCGAAGGTGTGGACTTCTCGGCGGTGACTGGCCCGCGACTGGCCGACGACATCGTCAACGCTGTCCAGCAGCTGGGCTATGACTCGTTCGACTACTACGGAGGTTCGTTCGGCACCATCATCGGCCAACATCTGGTTCGTGACCACGATGCCCATGTGGGCACCCTCGTGCTCGATGCCGTGGTTCCGGTGGGGGTGAACTATGTTGATGCGCTGCCCCGAAGCGCCGACGAGGCACTCGCCACTCTCGATGCGGCGTGTCGAGCGGATCCCACCTGCGGGTACGAGGACGTGCCGCGTTTGTTGGAGACGCGGTTGGCTGCGCTCGATGCCGAACCCGTCGCGGCGACGGTTGACGGGCGCACGATTCTCGTCGACGGAGACGCCATGGCTGCGTTGGTGCAAGGGCTACTCTACTTCGGCGAGGCTGCGGAGTACATCCCTCGGCTGGTGGCTTTCGAAGGAGAAGATGTCGGTGAACTCTATGGTTCGGTCCTCGAACAGCTGGGCACGGACGAGCGGTGGTCGGAGGAGCACGTCGTGGGACTCAACCTGGCCGCTACTTGCGGCGAGACCCGCGGCATCGCGGCCGAGCCCTACACGAGTTCCGACTTCGGCGCTCGCGTGGGGCTCGGGCTGCCGGTGGACGAGCTTTGTGACGTGCTTGGACTCGCCGCGAATCCAGACGCTGAACGGGCGCGTGCGAGCACGGCCGACCCTGTGTTGTTGCTGTCGGGTCAGCACGACCCGGTGACCCCACCGCGTTGGGCCCAGGAGATCGAGGCGGAGTTCCCCCGCGGCATCGAGGTGACCCTGTCGGGTACGGGTCATGGAGGACTGGTGTCGGATTGCGGTCTTCAGACCCTGATTTCCTTTCTAGACGATCCCGAGAACCCCGACCTCGGCGCATGTCGCAACGACGACTCGATCGAGCTGCAGCCGCCGCTGTAGGCGTTGGACTGGGATGGCCTGGCTGCCAAGCTACATCGCGCTCCGCCAGTTGTGGCCTGAAGTCGAGATGCCCCGAGGCTACCTGCACCTCCTCTGGCCGCAAAGCCGCCATCTCGCATCTCGGGTGCGTCGCTTCATCGATCTTGCGGTCGAGGTGCTGGCGCCCGGTTCTTGTGAGCGAGGGTGCGCAGGGTCACATGGGTGCGAGCCATGTTGCCGATACTCCTCTGGAGGCGGGACTTGGCCGTCGCCAAGGCACTCGTCTTCGCGGCCTGCGTCAGTCGCTTTTCCTCGAGCCGTTTCACGACCCGGTTCATGAGCGTCACGGCCTGTTTCCTCGCGTCCATGGCCCGCGACCACCCGTCAACTTCGGTCCCCAGCGCTTCGTTGGCCTTCCCCCGAGGATCTCATCCAGTCCAGTCAGGGCATCCGCGGCGGCGTCAACCGAATTTGCGATGGTGTTCTTGATACCGGCCAGCGCTGCCTCCGCTCTGGCTGGCAACGCCTTGACCGGTGAGGAAATCGTGAAGGTCGGCTTCCCTTCGACGGGGTAGCTGACGTGCAAGATGGGTAGCGTGTGGGGCCCGACGAGAGGCCAGACCTTGCCCGCACTGAATAAACGATGCCGGCTTGAAGCGTGAGGTTGGCTCCGATGACGCGCTGGGATCGGCTTGCAAGCCAGGGGTACTACGTGGGTACTCCGAAGCGCACCCGATTGACCGTCGGGCTGATGCCTCGCAATACCGGTGTCGACGAGATGAACCAGAGCACGTACCGCTGGAAGAACCCGCGTGGGTAACGGTCCCATTTGTCGAGAATGACCTCGTCGAGGGACGGGACCCAGGAGCGAAGCAAGCCCTCCAGTTCGTAGCGATTCACACCCCATGGACACGGGGGCACCGTGTAAGACTTGGTGAGCTTGAAGCCGCCGGGTCGAACCGACATCCTCGACATCCATCGAGGGATGTTGTCGAACGCGTACCATGCACCTGGGAAGCGCTGGGACAAGCTGATGAGGTGCTGCTTGACCACTTCTTCGTCGAAGTACATCAGCAGCCCCTGGGCGGTGAAGAACACCGGCCGGCCGTCAGGGACCTCGTCGTACCAGGACGAGTCGAAGGCGCTGGCCGCGATGTGTCGGTGCCGCTCGTCCGGCGCGATGAACCGCTCGCGGATGGCGATGGACTCGGGCAAGTCGACACCCAGCCAGAGGGCACGGCCGTTGTCGATCCGGGTGTGCTGGGTCTCGAGGCCCACGGCGAGGTTGACCACCACCCCGTCGGGATGTTCGGCGAGGAACTCGCGGACGTAGCGGTCGAACATGATGGACCGCATCGAGTGTGATGCGTTGCCCTTGCGGAAGTTGGCCTCGTAGTCGTAGTCGATGGACTTGTAGATCCGTTCCACCTCGGGGTCGTTGAGCACGCCATCGGCCCGCATCGACTCCGTTGCGCGGTTGTGCAGGGTCCAGAGCATGGTCTCGGGTACACCCTTGAGCCCGGGGTCGATGCGCTCCGCGATCTCAGTCATGAAGTCCTTCCTTCACCATCCCTCTATTGGAAATGAAAATCATTTTCAATATGGTGCGTCTCGGTTCTCGGAGGCCGAACATGAGCAAACTCCCCGACACGCCCTACGGTGAGTCCCAGAAGCTGTACAAGGTGGCGTGGAAGGACGCGCCTGACCAGGACGGTGCGTGGGCCGCCGAGCTTGGGGGGAGCGGCGGCCTTGAAATCAGGTGGTCGCATGGACAGAAGAGCGACTTCATCCAAGATCCTTGACGCCCTCCTGCTCATGTGCGAGCAGAGTGCATCCCCGCTGCGGGAGGGGCCCGCCCGCTCTTCGCGATGTCAGGCTTCCAGCGCGCGCCGGAGCACGCCGATGGCCATCGTGATCGCGCCCTCGGCCGCATGCGTTCCGCGGAGCGTGTCCAGCATCACGAAGTCGTGGATCGCGCCGAGGAAGCGAACCGCCCGAACCGCGACCCCCGCCTCGCGAAGCTTCGCGGCGTAGGCCATGTTGCCACCCACCGAGTCTCCGGTGATGGCGACCCGGCTCGCGTCCAGCCCGGCGTGGACCCCCGATGCCGAAGGCGGAGAACGCTGCGTCGAACCAGGAAGACTCGAACGTGAGCGCCTGACCGTTTTGAACCTCGCAGTGGGCGAGATCTCCTGCACCCAGTGCCTGCAAGCGCGCTCGCGTTTGGGTGACCATCTCAGGAGACACTCCCGACTGCCGCTTCGACCTACAGACAGACCTCGGCGTTCGAGGGCAGCCCGTAGTGGGGTCCGACTCCGGACGTGCAGGTGAGTCCGGCCGCGCACTCGTCATCGCCGTCACAGTCACCTTCACCCACCGAACACGGACCACACACCGTGCAGTAGTCCCAGGCTCCTGGCGCGACGCGGCAGGCCGGGTCTGGGGCGTTGGTCGCGGGCGAGAAGTAGACCTTTTCCGAAGGCGCTCCCAAGACGAAGAATTTGACGTACAGATCGCTCCCGATGTGTGCGAAGGACGTCGACGTTGCATTGCGGAGCGCGACCAGACTGCTCACTTGTGGCCGATCGTCCACTGTGATTCGGTTGCCGATGTCGGAGAACCTTACGACCGTCGACCCCTCGGTCGGGCCGTTGCGGATGAAGAATGAGGTCGCGAAGCCGCCCGAGATGGACTCGATGCCGTCTGGAAAGTCTACCGTGTAGTCCCCACTGTCGACCTTGACCAGTGCATTGGAAGCAGCGAACTGGTTGTTTCCGGGAGCATTCGAAGCCGAGTCGCCATCTGGCGTCGTCACGCGGAAGGTCGCCTCCGAGCCGTTCAGGTTGCTCATGCGCATCAAGGCGTAGCGATCGTCGGAGACCCGGGCATTCCACCCCGAGGGCAGGAAGTCGTCGTCGTCGTAGTAGTAGGGGTGATTCGGGATGACGGTAAAGCCGGGCCCCCCTCCGACGTGGCTCGTCAGGGTGCCGTCCTCGTCGTAGATCACGGACGGAGCCGACTTGCCCAGCGGCTCGTAGAAGGAGTCGCCCTGTGGGTTCACGAAGCTCATGTGATCGGCTGATCCATCGTCTTCGTACGAGGAACCACGCATCACGAAGTGCGTGCGTCGCGCCGCAATGGAGGCCGAGCGGAACATGTGCGCGTTGGGCTCGGCAAAGCCTGCGAAGTGGGTGCCCACCAACGTGTTGGCGCCATCGTAGAAGGTGTGGCCCGTCACGAGCTGGTTCGGATCCCGGTTGCCGCGGCTGTGCCCGACGTACAACGCGTTCGTGATGCGCTGGGTGAAGGTGAGGAAGGTGCTGTTGAAGTTGTCCGCAAACCGATTGTCGACGAAGTGGCCGGTCTGACTGCGATGGTAGATCGCTACATTGTGCTTGTAGGCCGTGAAGTTGGCGAACTGTGGCTCGATGGGAGGATTGTATTGGACTCCATTCCAGTTGGGGAGCAGTGTCGCACCGATTGGCCCCTCGATGTCGCGGCCGCGATCGATGGTCAGACCAATCGGCGACGAGTGCGTCGAGTTGTTGGAGAACTCGGTGAGATTGACGTCGTCCGGTACGACGTTGGCATACTGGGGGTCGTTCGCCGACTCGCCGACGGCCGTTCTCGGAAACAGGAACCAGAAGCCCGTGCCCTCGGAGCCCGCAGAGACGTTGCCTCGCCAGGTATTGTCCGGGTTCGTCATCCAGAATGCA
>JBCCQY010000022.1:0-77545 GCA_039208735.1 Myxococcota bacterium
CCTTTTGACCGGTGAGAAGGAATTCGAATCGGGTGGACCGATCTGTGCGGAGTAGCTACTTCATGCGGACGTAGGGCGAAACCTGGTCGGAAAGGGTGCCCAATCTTTCCCGCCGTGGTGTCACGATGTCGTCCTCAAGCGTTACACCCGCTCCCTTGCGCAGGGAGGAGGAACCCCAATGGACCGACAGCAGGAACGCAGAACCGGCGCGGCCCTGGTTCGGGCGTCCAAGACCTACTCGGAAGAGGACATCGGCCTCACTTGGCGCCTGTTCGCAGTTACCGTCGTGGTTTTTGGAACCGCCGTAGCCACCGCCATGCTCGCCCCATGGTGGCCGGTGCGCCTTTTCGGCTCGGTGATCGCCGGACTAACCGTCGTTCGATTGTTCATCTTCTACCATGATTATCTTCACGGCGCCATCTTCCGGAATTCCGTCGCGGGGCGTTGGGCCATGGTTGCCGTGGGATGGGGGGTCCTCGCCCCGCCCAAAGTGTGGCGTCAAACCCACGATTACCACCACCAAAACAACGCGAAGATGGTCGGTGCATCGATCGGTTCGTTCCCCACCGTCTCGACGCAGATGTGGCGCCGCATGCGGCCCCGCGAGCGGTTCTGGTACAAGGTCGCGCGCAACCCCCTGACCATCGTGTTCGGCTACTTCACGGTGTTCGTTGGTGGCATGTGTTTTTCGGCGTTCAGCCGGGATCCGAAAGAGCATTGGGAAGGCCCTGCCGCACTCGCCACACACATCGCCCTCATCGTACTTGCCGAGCTGTTTGTCGCTCCCTGGGCCGGGTTCTTCGGCGTCGCGTTGCCGCTGTTCATCGCCTGCGCCATGGGCACGTACCTCTTCTACGCGCAGCACAACTTCCCCGATGCCGAGCTTCGTAGCCGGGATCAGTGGGTGTACCACCACGCTGCGCTCAAGGCCTCGAGCATGTTCGATATGCCTGCGTGGATGCACTGGTTCACCGGGAACATCGGCTACCACCATGTCCACCACTTGAACCACCAGATCCCGTTCTATCGGCTGCCTGAGGCGATGGAAGCGATGCCAGAATTGCAGTCGCCCGGACGCACCTCGTGGCATCCGCGTGACGTGATGGCCGCGTTGAACCTCAAGCTCTGGGATGCCGAAACCAACCAGTTCGTCGGCTGGGAAGGCGCAGACAAGGCCAAGGAAACCGTCGCTGCGTAATATATTACGCACAAACGGTAGGTAACCCAAAAGGGACTCACCACCTGGTGAGTCCCTTTTTCGTCTTGATTGTGTCCTTCTTGAAACTCCGACCCGCCAGTCGAATCTGACACAAACTCCGACCCGCGGGTCAGATCGTTCAGATGCGGCGGAGCTTCATCTGGACGTCGCCCGACCAGTGGTTGTCCATGGCCCGCACGCAAGTCGACAGGTAGCGGTCGTAGTCGTCGTAGACCTGGTCACCCCAGGTGGCGCGAATGTGGGCCTCATGCTCTTGCATGCGGCGATACCACTCTGCCGTGGTCTTGCGGTAGCTGGTGCGACGCATGATGAGGCGTTCGAGTTCCCACGACGGGCTGATGGCGAGCACCAGCTCTTCGATGCGGGGATTCAGGCCACCGGGAAAGATGATGTCGGCGGTGAACTTGAGGTCCTCGAGGTCCTTCTTGTTGCGGGGCACGCGATTGCGAAGAATCGCTTGGAACCCAAAGCATGAGCCCGGCTCGACCCACTCGGCGAGCTTGTCGAAGTATTGGCGATAGAGATCGACGGCCTTGCCTTCGCGAGCCTGGGCCGGCGAACAAAGGTGGTCGATCATCTCGATGGAGACGAGCCCACCGTACTTCATGGGCGGGTTGAACAGCGCATAGTCCTGAAGCCAGAACTTCGCTTTGTCGGCCGGCAGGCCTCGCTCTTCGCAGTACTTCAGCTGCTCGGTCGACAACGTGATGCCGTGGGCCTCTTTGACGCCGAAACGCACCATGCAATCGATGGCCGAGCCCCAACCGCACCCGATGTCGAGCACCGTCTTGGTATCGTCCATCTCGGCGAAGTCATAGAGGATACGCGCCTTCTCTTCTTGGGCACGCTCGAGCGACCAGGACGGGTCGTCCCAGGCTGCACTGGTGTAGTGCATGTTCTCGTCGAGCCAAAGCTTGAAGAAGTCGTTCGACACCGAGTAACTGGTGTCAATCTCTTCTTGCGTCGAAGTCACGGAGCACCTCAGAGATGAGCAGATGAGCCGGACGACGCCGGCGTGGGGTTCGACGGAGCTGCGGGGAACTCCGCGCGGATGTCGGCGAGGTTTTTCGCCACGCGCTCCGCGGTCCACCGCAGTTGCTCGTGGGAGTGGGTCGACGACAGGAAGAAGCGGAGTCGCGCCGCATCGTCGGCCACCGCCGGGTAGACGATGGGCTGAACGTTGATGCCTTGCTCTTTGAGCCGTTGCGAAAGGAACAGCGCGTGCATGGAATGCCCAGTGACGGCGGGCACCACACCCGAGCCTCCCAAGGCGGGCCCTGTGTCCACGCCATGTTCGACGAGGGCATCGTGAAAGACCTTGGCGTTGCTCTGGAGCTTCTCGACCCGCCACCGCTCTTCGCGCATCAGCCGCAAGCTCGCGAGGGCGGCAACGGCGTTCGCGGGGGTGATGCCCGCGCTGTAGACGAACCCCGGCGCGGTGTAGCGCAGGTACCGGATCATTTCTTTTGAACCGGCAATCCAGCCCCCACAGCTCGCGAGGCTCTTCGAGAGCGTGCCCATCCACAAGTCCGCGTCGCGAGGCGTCACTTGGCCGGCGAAATGCTCACCTACGCCGCATCCCGTCGAACCACACACCCCGAACGAGTGGGCTTCGTCGACCATGAGTAGACACCCGTGCTTGCGCTTGAGTTCGACAAACGCGGGGTAGTTCGTGATGTCGCCGTCCATCGAGTAGACGCCTTCCACGATGATGAGGCACTTCTCGTGGTGCGGCCGCAGCTCGGTGAGCAGCTGGTCGAGGTGCTCAGGATCTTCATGCCGGAATGCCCGACGCCCCGCGCCCGACAGCTTGATGCCCTGCAACGCGGAGTCATGGATGAGCTCGTCGTGCAGGATGAGGTCGGTCGGCTTCATGAGGTGGCCAATGACGTTCACGTTCGTCATGTGGCCAGCCGTGAACACGAGGGCATCGTCGAGCCCCTGGGCTTCGGCGAGTTCGCGCTCGAGTTCTTGGTGGAAGGGCCGTTCCCCCGATGCCACACGAGAGGCAGATACCGAGGTCCCGTACTTGCGCACCGCCTCGTTGACCTCCTCGATGACGCGTTCGTCACCGGACAACCCGAGGTAGTTGTACGAGCTGAAGTTGACCAGCTCTCGTCCCTCGACGAGCGTGGTGTCGCGAGCGGTGCCCTGATGCACGTGGAAGTAGGGATTTTCGAGCCCTACCGCGGATGCCATCTCGAGGCGCTGCTCGAGGTCTCGAATCTCGGCCCACTTCGAAGGATCGACCCATTCGTCCTTGACGACAAAGTCGGGCACGGGTGCCGCGGGCGCCTCTTCGGCGTTGGGGTCGCGCTGCATCTCGGCGACCGTGCCTTCGATGACGGTGACGAGGCTGCCCAGGTCATCCCGCAGCCAGAACGAGGCCACGAATCGGTCGCCCTCGGCCTCATCGAAGCGCGCTTCGACGGTCAGGGGGCCGGGAGCCGCCGGTGCGACCTGGACCAGTCGGCGCACCGCGACGGGCGTTCCGGCGCGCCCGTACCGGTCCCACACCACCAATGCCCCTAGCTGGAACGCCGAGTCCACAGCCAGTGGATCAACGGCCCACGCCGGGCGGTCCGTGCCAGGAATCCAATCCTTAGGCGAACGACTTTGCACCACACCACGGGCGAAGTTGTCCGAGACGCCGTCGACCTGCGTAATGCCCTGCAACAAGGGCCCGTGGAAGGTCACGTCCCCGTAGAAGGTGGCCAAATCGGTGGCCGGCGGTGCGCCCCCCGAGAGTCGGGAGGGGTTTTCTGGATAGGCCGCCGGACGCACGCGGGCCTGGTAAGCAAGGCGTCGCTGGGGTCCGATGCGAAGCTCGGCTTTTTCGCCGTCGATGCTCGCCGTGACGGTGACCGGCTCGGCCACTGTGATGCCGTTGAACAGCTCCACGTCGACCACTTCGAAGGGCGCAGGAACGCCCGCGATCTGCGCCAGGAGGTCCGTGGCCGAGGCCAGCGGAAGAATCGGCACCCCTTCAATGGCATGGTCGAGCAAGTAGGGATGGGTCTCGGTCGAGAGGTGATGCTCGACCGTGCGCCGCCGCATCCAGTAGGGCAAAGCACGGCCCTTGGTGAGCGCGCCGCGACCGTGGTGCAGGTCGGCGAGCAGGGCGTTCATGCCGGCTTCGTCCCCGACAAAGTCGATGCCTTCGGCGCGCATCGTCGCCTGGATGGCGGCGGGAATCGTCGATGCCATCTCGGAGGTGGCCCAAGGCCCGTACTCCCCGGTCACAATTCGCAAGGCGGTGCCCGGCCAGTGCTGGGACAGGCCCGCCAACGTCGCGTTCGCCGCTGCGTAATGGGCCTGATGCCGGTTTCCAAAGCGACCCGCCCATGACCCGAGGGCCATGGCGACGGTGACTTCCGTGCCTGCCGCCGCCAGGGCATTGAGCAGGCCCGCCACCTTGATGCGCCGAGCCATGGCGCCGTGTTCGGCTTCCACAGTCCCCAACGCTCCATCGGCCAACACACCGGCCGAATGGACCACCGCGGTGAACGGACGGTGCGGAGCCACGGCCGCGACCAGGGCTTGGCGATCGGTGACGTCCGCCGCGACGGCGGTGATGCGCTCCCCAAGCGACGCTTCGGGGGCCTTTCGCCCCACCACGACGACCTCGGCGCCTTCCGCCGCCAAGCGTTCGGCGAGGGCTCGACCGATGCCCCGCGTACCCCCCGTGATGAGGACCCGGTCTGCAGCACCTGGAGTCCAGCCTTCGGTCGGTGCTTCGACCGGCTCGAATCCGATGACGAATCGACCCTGGGGACCGAAGTGGACGTCGGGGCTGTGGTCATCGTGTTGGAGGGTCCGCACGAGCGATGCAGCCCGTTCGGCGGCCCCCAAACCGGCAAACCACAACGTCTGGGACGGACGGCCTGACCATTCTTGATTCGCGGTTCGGGCCACGCCTGCCAAGCCGCTTGCCCACGGATCGTCGGTCCGCGCGAGCACGATCACCCCGGGCTGTTGGCCCTTCTTCGCGTGGGCATCGAGCAACGCGATGAGCGGTCCCGCCGGGTCCGGCAGGACCGCTTCTCCGGCCGCCACCGCAGCGGGCGACACCGGATCCTCGAAGTCTGCGACCCAGACTACGACGTCGACGGGTTCGGTGGGATCGTCCACCACCGTGGCGCTCGCAATGCGCAACGCCGCGGCGTAGGGCTCGCTCGGGCCGACCACGGCCACCCGAAGCCCGTCGAGCGACCGCATGGGTCCTTCGAGGGCCGCCGGACGCCAATGCAGCGCATACGACGTCAGCGGCGCGTCGTCATCGACGTCGTCGGCATCGCGGTTCCGATGAATGTGTTCCGCGAGGGCCTGAACCGTGGGTCGGTTCATCAACAGCTCTCGGGGCAAACCACCGAGACCAGGGAACACCCTCGACAACCCGGTCGCGAGGTCGGACACCATCAACGAGTCGAACCCAAGGTCGTCGAACAACGACAGGTCGGCTCGCACCGCTGCACGCGGGTAGGAGCTGACCTCTGCCACGACATCCGCGACCTTCTCGAAGACATCGTCGAGGGTGAGTTCGCCGTCGGCCGGTGTTTCCACAGCAACATGGCCTGCGCCGTTCGTCGTCACCCCATTCGTGACGCCATTGGTCGTGAGATCGGGCTCGTCCGTAACTGCGGATCGATGGGCTGCATTGAGGTTCAGGCGTCGCTGGGCCACGTCGCTGATGGGCCAGTACGGCTCACGCGGCCATTCCTGTGCGGGCAAGCTGCGCACCTGGACGTCACGGGTCAACGACGTCGTGTCGAGGTCCACCCCTTCGACCCACAGTCGGCCAAGGGCTTCGAGCACGGCGCGCCCACCGTCGTCATCCTCGCGGCCTGACAGCGACAAGACCGCCTGTGCATCACGACCGACCACCTTGCGGGCGAACGAGGCCAACGGACCTCCGGCTCCGACCTGGAGGTAGATCGTCGATCCCGCATCGGCGAGCTGGTGCAAGGCGCGCTGGAAGTGAACGGGGCTTCGCTGGTGCCGGGCAAACACCGCATGGGCATCCGCCGCCGAGGCGTACGGCGACGCGGCAATCCCCGAAGCGACGACAACGTCGGGGCTCGGGTCTTGAAGCGAGACCTGCGCCACCAACGCTTCCCCATCGACCTGTTCGAAGATCGGCGAGTGGAAGGCGTGACTGACGGTCAGGGGCTTCGCATCGACGCCCGCGGCCGTCGCACGTTCGACGACCTGGGCGACCGCCTCGGTGTAGCCCGAGACCACGACCTGCTTGGGATGGTTGTCGTTGGCGACGACCGCTCCCTCAACAAGGAACTCAACCGCCCGCTCGCCCGAGCAGCGCAACGCCGCCATGCTTCCAGGGTCGCCCTCAACCGCATTCATGGCTTGGCCACGGTAAGCGGCGAACCGCACGGCATCGCGCTTCGACAACACCCCGCCCACCGCCGCGGCCGCGAACTCACCGAGCGAGTGCCCAGCTGCGGCCACAGGCTTCACCCCGACCTCTTCGAGGATGCGATGCAGGGCAAGGCCCGCCGCCACCAGTGCGGGCTGGCAGTTCTCGGTCTGCGTCAGTTCAGCCTCGGCCGCCTCGGCATCGATCGGCTCGGACCGCTTCTCGGGGTAGAGCAGGTGGGTCAGCGGACGCGCAACGATGTCCGACAGGTCTTCTTCGAACCCCTGAAGCGCTTCGTCGACCACGGGAAAGCGCTCGATGACCGAACGCAGCATGCCGACGCGTTGCGCTCCTTGACCGGCAAACAACAGCGCGACCTTTGGAGCCTTGCGCGGCACCTCACCGATGTTCGCCCCCTTCGGGAACTCGCCCCTCGACACTTCGTCGAGCAGTCCCAAAAGCTCATCGCGCGTGCCTGCGACCAAAGCACAACGGTGCTCCACGGCCTGCCGCACGTTCCAGGTGCGCGCCACTTCGGCCACGGTCAGGTCCGGGTGGGCCCGCAATTCCTCGGCGAGTCGCTCCGCGGTTCGCCGCAATCCGTCTTCAGTGCCCGCGGAGAAACGCACAATTTCGAGCTGCTCGGGAGCCGAAACGCCATTGACGGCATCGGCGGAAGCACCCACTGTCGGAACGCTCGCAGAAACACCGGTTCGCCGGGCTTCGTACCCACGCAACACCAGGTGTCCGTTGGTGCCGCCAAATCCAAACGACGACAGCGCGGCCAATCGGGGCCCCTCCCACGGACGGGCCGCCGTAGGGATGACAAAGTCGCCGCGTTCGAGTTCGATGGCCTCTTTCGGGTTCTCGAAGCCCGCCATTGGGGGAATCACGCCGTGATGAACCGCCAGCACGGTCCGCGCGAGTCCTGCCGCCGCCGCAGCCGACATCGTATGGCCCACGTTGGCCTTCGAAGACCCCAGCGCGACGTTGTGGATTGCGCCATTGAACGCATCGCGCATCGCCCCGATTTCCGAGACGTCGCCGACCGAGGTGCCTGTGCCGTGGGTTTCGATGTAGCGAAGCTCGGCCGGATCGGCGCCCGCGTCCTTCCAGGCGTCCATCATGACGGCGGCCTGGCCCGCCCGAACGGGAGCCATGGGACCGTCCCCATGCCCGTCATTGTTGAGCGCCACGCCTTCGATCACCGCATAAATGCGGTCTCCGTCACGCTCCGCGTCTTCGAGGCGCTTGAGCAAAAAGCTTCCCGCCCCATCACCCTGGACAAACCCATCCGCCCGCGTGTCGAAGGGCAAGCAACGCCCTTGCTCGCTCATCGCCCCAATCCGGGCGAATGCGATGTAGTGTTCGGGGGTCATCTGCAGGTAGGAGCCCCCGGCGAGGGCTGCGTCGATGGTCCCCGTCCGAAGCTGCATGACGGCGTCGTGCACCGCGACCAATGCCGATGCACAGGCGGCGTCAACCGTGTATGCAGGACCCTGAAGGTCGAGTTCTTGAGCCACTGCTGCGGAGGGCATGTTGGCTAGCACGCCGGGCGCCGTGAAGGGTCGCACCTGAACGATGCGTTCCACGGCATCCGCGAGCGCTTCAGCGTCCTCCGGGGCTCGTCCAAACTGCCCCGTGGCCATCATCGTGGCCATGACCCGGGTTCCCATCATCATCCGGAATTCGTTCGCCGTGATGCCGACGAACACCCCGGTGCGGCGGGGAAGCTGCGACGGCAGGTAGCCGCCGTCCGCGATGGCCTGAAGGGCGACCTCGATGGACAGCCGCTGTTGCGGATCCATCACCTCGACCCGGCGCGGCGGAATGCCGAGCATCAGGGCGGGGAACGAGCGGATGTCGTCCATGAACGCACCCGCTTTCGCGTAGGTCTTGTCGGCGGCCCGGCGGTTCGCGTCGTAAAACGCGGCCTCCGGCCATCGGTCGGCGGGCACGGGCCCAAAGGCATCCCGGCCGTCGGTGGTCAGCTTCCAGTAGTCGTGGAGATCGGACGCACCGGCGTACCGGCAGCCCATCCCGACGATGGCAATGGCGCTCACAGAGACCTCAAGTGCGGAGAACCGCTCGGGAACTCGACGCTCGGGAACGGCGCCGAGCCCATCAGGCTCGATGGTGGATGTGGATCAGACCTTGCCAGTCTTGATGAGACCAGCCAGGTCCCCGATCTTCTGGACCTTGTGCAGCTCGTTGTCGGGGAACGTCTTGTCGATCTTCTCTTCAATGAAGTTCACCATCTCCATGATGGCGATGGAATCGAGGCCGAGGGCTGCGATCTCTTGATCGACTGTGATGTCGGCGAACTCGTCCTTGCGCTTGGGATCGACCTGGCCGAGCGCTTCCTTGATGAGCGCGATGACGTCTTCGTCAGACATGAAGGACTCCGATGGGCAATGGTGAAGGAGCGAGCCTCGCACAGGAAAGGTCCGAGGTAGGTCGCACCTACGCAGAAGGCTGCTTGTCAGCGCCGGACGAGCCAGCGACGTGGGCGCCAGTGGCACGGGTGTCGGTGCCAAGATCTCCCCGCAGGTACATGTCGCGGGCCTTGCGGCGCTGGAGCTTACCTGAAGAGGTCTTCGGGAGGGTGCCCGGGGGCAGGCAGCGCACTTCGCTCACGCGCAGCGACAGTTCACGCTGCACAATGCTGCGGACCTGCGGGACGAGGGCCTGCGGATCGGCGGCCCGCGTTTCGAGCGTGACGATGAGTTCCTCGCCGGTGGTTCCGGGGACCGAAAACGCGATCACGTTGCCCTTGCGCACGCCTTCGATCTCAGCGACGGCCCACTCGACCGCCTGCGGATGCACGTTGCGCCCGTTGACGATGATGAGGTCCTTGATGCGCCCCGTCACGTACGTCTGGCCGTCCAGCATGAAGCCAAGGTCGCCCGTGCGAATCCAACCGTCGCGAAACGCCTTGGCCGTCGCCTCAGGGTTGCCGAAGTAGCCCTTCGTGACCGAAGGGCCGCGGAAGCACAGCTCACCTTCGGTGCCGTCGGGGAGGGGGCGCATGTCGTCGTCGAGCACGGCAATCTCATGCTCGGGGAAGGTGACGCCACAGGAGACGTGCTCCACCGCCTCACCCTCGGCCGCGGTGGCCCCATCGATCTGCTCGACCTCACCCGCCTCCGCGAGCTTGGACGCCGAGATGGTGAGGGTGCGTAGCGGCTCATCCACCGGCTTGAAGGTCATCGCCAATGTGGCTTCGGCCATGCCGTACGCGGGCAGGATCGCCGTGTTGGAGAGGCCCGCAGGCGCGAAGGTCTCGTGGAATTCGCGCATCGTCTTGGGCTGGATGGGCTCGGCACCGCACCCCAACACCTTCACCCGGGACAGGTCCCACCGTGCGATGTCGGAGGCCTTGGCGCGACGCGCCGCGAGGGCGTAGGCGAAGTTCGGCGCGAACGAGACCGTCGCCTGATGACGGTGCATGGTCTCCAGCCAGACGTTCGGCTGCTTGATGAAGCGCATGGTCGGAATGAAGACGACCGGAATGCCATGGTAGACCGGCGAAATCACGAAGCCGATGAGGCCCATGTCGTGGTAGAGCGGCAACCAAGACACGCCCTTGTCGCCAGCTTCGGGCGCAATCTTCGCGCCGTGCACCATGATGGCATGGGCGTTCGCAATCAACGACCCGTGGGTGACCATCACGCCCTTCGGATCCGACGTCGAACCCGAGGTGTACTGGAGGAAGGCCAAGTCATCGGGGGTGATCGTGGGGTAGTCCGGAGCGTCGCCTGGCTCGGAGAGTTCGGCCGCGTTGATGACGTGCTCAAGCGGCTCCACAAACGCCTTCAAGCCCTGCAGAAGGTCGAAGAGCAGCGGCGACGTGACCAGCACGTGGGCCCCCGCATTCGTGAGGATGCGCGCCGTCCGCTCGACGTAGGCCTTGAGGTTGCCGAACGACATCGGCGGGTAGAGCGGAACCGGGACGACGCCCACGCGGAGTGCGGCGAGGAAGGACAGGACGAAATCCTCGGGTTCGATCACGATGAGACCGACGCGATCGCCCTTCTTCAGACCAAGACGTTGCAAGGCGGCCGCACGCTTTGCGGTCTCGCCCTCCATTTGCGGGAACGTGTACGCCGTTTCGGCTCCCTTGGCGTCCTGGAACGTGAAGCCGAGATCCGGGTAGAGGTTTCCGACTTCCGCCACGGCCTGGGCGATCGTCTCGAAGCGTGGGGACATGGTTGGACTCCTTCGCAGGCGGCCTGGACCACCGGGACATGACGCTTACGGTCCCGTGCAACGCTCTGCAAACAATTGGCTTCTCCGAGGGGTCGTATCCGGACAATGACGGACGCCAGACGCCGATAATCAACCGTAAACCGACGAGTCAGTCAAAACGACTCTCGGCCTTCAACCGACCGAGCGGTCGGAACTGTAGGGAATTGAGGAAAACCACAGAAAAAGCATTCCCATTCGAGAGCCGAAGCTCACGATGAGGTAGCGCATTCATTACGAACCCGACGGAAATGTGCCAGACCGGCCACACACCGGTGACGAAGGGTCAGCTCGCCTCGTCCGCCGCGACCTTCTTGAGGGCGGTCCGCCACTCCTGATCGGCGAGGTACCGAGAAAGACCAGGGAAGTGCTTGTACATGAACCAAATGAACCAAACGTCGGAACCCGGGAAGTTCTCGAACCGGCCTCGCTCGATCGCGCGAAGCATGGACTTGGCGACATCGTCGGGCGCATGGGTCTTGCTGAAGGCCGAGTCGGCCTCCATTTTCCAAACCGCCTTAGGCTTGGTCTCGTTTTCGTTCTGCAGCCCTGGAGTATCGGTGGTGCCCGGGTAGAACAGCGTCACCTTGATACCCTGGGTCCCCACCTCCATGCGGAGGCTTTCGGCAAAACCAGCGATCGCAAATTTGGATGCCGAGTATGCGCTGTAGCCAGGCATCGACATGAAGCCGAGAGCCGAACTGACCAAGCAAATGTCCGCCCGTCCACCGTCTTCGCGACGCAGTTCTGGCACAAATGCACGCACGACGTTGACGTGGCCAGTGTAGTTCACGGCCATCATCGCATCGAAATCGTCGTCGGAAAGGTCGGTGAGGTAGCCCGGGCGCGCCGATCCGACGTTCGTGATGAGCACGTCAACCCCACCCCCGAGCTGCTGTTTCACGGGCTCGACCGCATCTCGAACCGCGGCGCGATCCGTGACATCGAGCGAGCAAAACCCTAGTGCCTGGCCATCCTTGGCCACGGCACGCATCGCGGCGACCGTCTCCTCGAGCGGAGGCACCCGACGCGCCGCGACGACCACATGGGCCCCCTGTCGGGCCAACGCCACCGCCGCGGAGCGACCGATCCCTTCGCTTCCGCCGACCAAGAAGACACGTTTGCCCGAAAAGTAGCTCATTTGGCGTCGACCTCTTCCCGCACCTCATAGGTGCCGAAGACATGGTCCCAAATGGTGGTGGAGACCCCGAATTTGAGGTCTTTGTACTTGGGATTGTGGTGGTGCTTGTTGTGATGGGCCCGCAACGCACGACCAATCCAGGTGAGCGGCTTGTGATGGTGGATGTAGTAGTGCGTGAGGTCGTACACCATGTAGCCAAAGGCGATGCCCGCAAACACGCCCATGGGCCAGGTCGGCGCCACCATAGGCTCCAAGGCGTAGGCCACGCCAAAGAGAATGATATTGACGACCAGCGCCACGGCCAAGCTCGCGGCAGGCGGCATCACGAGGCGCAGCTTGTCTTTGAACCACTTGTGATGGACGCCGTGCAGGTAGAAGTGAAAATCTTCGCCCCATGACGTGTTCGGCTTCCAGTGGAACAATGTACGGTGGAGCCAGTACTCGAGGAGCGTCCAGATCACGTACCCGAGCACAAACTGTCCGAAGAGTACGCCGGCCGACACCCCCACCTGAGTACCCCAGGTAAGGTAGGCGAGGACCATCGGAACGTAGATCAGCGGCACCACCCAGAACGGGATGCGCGAGAAGAAGTCTAGGACGTCGTTTTCGAACATCCGCGGGGATTCGGGCGTCGCTCGAAACACGGAAACCCTCCTGCGGCGGCACGAGCCAGTCCGCCATTCGGAGCCTGGCGTACCATGACAAAAGCCTGTTGTCAGGCGGCTCGTATTTCGACCGGACCGTCGGTTTAACCGAAACCCTCCCAATGCGGTCTCGGTAGGACCGTCGCGGTTCGTTGCAGGATCCTGTTCGTTCGAGGCGGCCCGGTTTTCAGGTGGCGCGCGGCGTCAGCACGGCTCGGGCCATCACCGCATTGGGGTCCGCGCTGCGCGCCAGGACGAATGCCACACAGTCGTTGCTCACCGGCCACTGCCACATCGTGAGTTCGTCGTGGGCTACCGCCTGCCCGCGGTAGTCAATGGTCGCCTCTCGGGCGGGCGCGCCAAGCGCATCCTCAAACAACCGCAGGTAGTTCGCGTTGTTCACGTGGTCGTGCACATCGCAGTCGCTGGGTCGCACCCGAACGAGCGAGGTGACGGCATCGCCCGGAACATCTCGAAACACGGTGTCGTCAAGCGTAGGTTCGAAACGCTGTTCGGGAGGTGAGAGGAACGATCCCGGCCGCCCGGCGTCGGCCGGAACGTCGGTGCGCGAAGGCAACGGCGCGTCGGTCGTGGCCTCACGAACGTGGTTGGGGACCCGCGCCATGCGGCCCGACGGAGCGATCCAAATCGCATTGATGAACGCTCGGGCGAGGAGAACTCCGTCTTCGCGAAGGAGATCCTGCTCGACGATGCAATTCACCCGGCCCACCTCGCGCAGGATGGCGCGGACGACAAGCTTGGTTCCGATGCCAAACGTCCGCACCACCCCCAGCGTGGCTCGGTGGACGACGAAGAAGTGCCCTTCGTGCAAGGGTTCCACGAGTCCAAAGCGTGGCTCGAGGATCCATTCCCATCGACAATGCTCACACAGGGAGAGGATCTGCGGCAGGCCGACAACCGCACCCTGGGTGCACTCGTAGCCGCGAATGGTCACGGGGACCGAGAATACATCGTCCATGAGCGCCACCTTAGCGCGGAGGTCGCCTTTGACGCCCGAGCACCACGTCACCGCCTTGCTTCCCGAGCCTGGGGAGCCCCCAGAGACCGTCTCCACCTTGCTGGCCGCCATTCGTAAGGCGGGCCGCACCCGCGACCAGGCGGTGTACGAGGCCGCCTACTACGAGGTGTTCGAACCCCTCGACGTCCTTGATGGTCGGCTGGGGGAAGCTCGCTACCTCGGGGGCACTGCGCCTTCGGCGGAAGACTGGTGGGCGTTCGCCGTACTGATTCGCTTTGACCTCGCTTATTACAACTTCTACAAGCTCAATCGCCAGCGCCTCGAAGACTTCGACAACCTCGGACCCTGGCTTCGCGACCTCTACCAACGAGACGGCATTGCCGAGACGGTGGACCTGCGAGCCATCCGAGAACACTACGCGGCGGAGGACGAAGGCACGAACCCCAAGGGACTCACTCCCGTGGGCCTCGGCCCAGACTTGCGCACCCCCCATGATCGCTTCCGCTTTGATGCGGCGGTCGACACCGAGCGTGGTGTGCAAGAAGACCCCTCCCGACCTCGGCGTCCGGGGGAGTGGGTCCGACCGGCAAGTGGCCATCGCGACTTCATCAGCGTGGAAGGCTCCACCGGGTTCCCTGCCGAGGCCGGCCGATACCACCTCTACATCGCGAACAACTGCCCCTGGTCACACCGGACGGCCTTGGCCCGGTCGATCCTGGGACTCACCGACGTCATCACCATGGACGTGCTCTACTGGCGTCGAGATCCCGAGCACGGCTGGCAGTTTCGACCCGAGGCGCCCGATTGCACGCCAGACACGTTGTTTGGGTCGCACTACCTGCGCGAGATCTACCGCCGGGTGGGGTCGGACGAAAAATCGGTACCCGTGCTGTTCGACCGCGTGACGAACACCATCGTCAACAACGAATCCGCCGAAATCGTTCGCATGCTCAACGGCGCCTTCGCCACCCTTGGGAACGGGCACCACGACCTCTACCCGCAAGCGCATCGCGCCGAGATTGACCACCTCAATGGCTATGTCTACCAGTACGTCAACAACGGAGCCTACAAGGCAGGGTTTACCTCCTCGCAAGCGGTGCATGACACCTGGTCTCGCTACGTCTTTCGGGCCCTCGATTGGCTGGACCGTCGGCTTGCGGACCGTCAGTGGCTCGTAGGCGATGCCCTAACCGAGGCCGACCTGCGGTTGTTCCCCACCATTTACCGCTTCGATCCCGTGTATGTGATCCGGTTCCGTCTCGACCAGCGGCGCATCGCGACCTACCCAAACCTCACGCGGTGGCTCTCGCAGATGTTGGACGTCCCCGGCGTGCGTGAGGCGTCGAACCTGCAGCACTGCAAGAACGGATACTTCGGGCGAACGGGCAACGAACTTGTGCCCGTGGGCCCTGCCGATCCGCTCGCGTAACGTCCCGCTCTCCCCGCGCTCGAATCCTTGGAGGTTCGAATGACCCGCGATGCTTTGGTCACGTGCCCGTTTTGCGCTGCACCTCAGCCGACCACGACCGGTGGCTTCCCGAATCGCGCGACATCGTTCGTTACCTTCGGGAACGCTTCGGCTCACGCTGAGCGCGAAAGCTTGGTTGGCGCCAACGTATCGAGAATGAACGGCATGAGTTCGCCAATCGTGGGATGGATGAACATCGCCGTGCGGTACTCCTTGCATGGACGACCCGCGACCATGAACGCCGTGAACATGTTGACGATTTCGTCTGCGCCGGCGCCTAAAATCGCCGCCCCCAGAATCCGATCGGTGTCGTCGTCAACGATCAGCTTCACGAACCCGTCGGTTTCGCTCATCTCGCGGGCTCGGTTGATCGTGGCCATCTCTCGAGTGGCCACCGTGACGTGGTAGCCGGCGTCCACCGCTTCTTGCTCGGTGAGGCCCACCCGTCCAAGCGCGGGGTCGACAAATAGCGCGTAGGTGGGAATGCGCTCCGAGAGGGTACGGTGGGCGCCCCCTCGCATGGTGTCGAGCACGATCTCGGCGTCGTTGACGGCAGTGTGGGTAAACGCCCCCTTCCGGTTCACATCGCCGACCGCGAATACGTGCGGCACCGTGGTTTGGCAATGGTCGTCCACGACGATGTAGCCGCGATCGTCGGTCTGAATTCCCGTGTGCTCGAGGCCCAAGTCTTCGGTGTTCGGCAATCGGCCAATGCCCACCAACAGGTGTGACCCTTCCACGACCTGATCGCCAAGGTGAACGGCCACGCCCTGGGGGGTCTTGGCGACCCGATCCGGACGCGCACCTGTCACAAACCGAATGCTCTCTTTTTCGAGGATCGACCTCACCCCTTGGGAGAATTCCACGTCCTCTCGATGCAAGATGCGGTCGCCCGCTTCGAGGACGGTCACGTCCGACCCAAAGCGACGGAAGATCTGGCCGAACTCGAGCCCCACGTAGCTGCCACCAAGCACGACGAGATGCGTCGGCACCTCGGTAAGTTCGAGAATCCGAATGTGATTGAGCCAGGGAACCTCATCCAGGCCATCCAACTTCGGAATGCGGCTTCGGGTGCCCACATTGATGTAGATGTGCTTGGCCTCAATGCGCTCGCCATTCACCTCGACGACATGGTCGGACACAAACCGCCCCTGACCGCGAAACAAGGTCACGTGCGACAGGCTCTCGATCCATTCCGTGAACGAATCCCGATTGCCCGTGCGCAGATCGTTCATTCGCTTCATGGCGACCGGAAAGTTGATGCCCACCGGCCCTGTGGTGACACCGTACTCCGCCGCGCGGCGGCACAGGTGGGCTACCCGGGCTGACGCGACGAGCGTCTTGGTGGGGGTGCAGCCGGTATTTACGCAGGTTCCGCCTACGTCACCGCGCTCGATGACCGCCACCGTCTCGGTGAAGGGAAGGTTGCCAAGCAACGTTCCCGTGGCCTGGCCAGTGCCCAAGATCAGGTGGTCGACGGACTTCATGCGATCTCCATGGCGTTTAGCGCTGGATCGACGGCACCCAGGCGGTGGTTCGGCCACCGATCTCAACGAACGCAATGGGCTCGCCATCGACCGTGGTGGCTTCTGGATTCTTGCCCCACCGCCGATGGAAGAGCCAGCCCTTCGGAAACGCCTCCTTCCGTGCGTCCGCCTTCACCGCGGTGAGCACGACATGGCGGATCTTCTTGCGCAATTGCTCCACCTCGGCTGCGGTGAGCGTACCCGCACGCCGCCGGGGATCGATCTGAGCCTGGTACAGCACCTCATCAGCAATCCAGTTGCCCACCCCCGCCGAAAAGCCCTGGTCGAGGAGCAGGGCTTTGAGGACGGCCCGGGAACGACGTGCGATGCGGGTGGCGAACGCCTTGGGACCTGGCATGTCGGTCAGTGGATCGAACCCCAACTTCGCCATCGGTGGATCGCGAGGCGGGTCCGCCCGAAAGAAGATTCGACCTAAACGTCGAGCGTTCGTGTAGGCAATTTCGTTGCCGTCCGACAGCTCGAGCCGAAGCTTGGTGAAGCGAGGCGGCCAGCTGCGATCCACCTGCTTCGGACTGGATTTCAGCTGCAAGGGCTCGTCGTCCTTGGTGCGCACGGTTCCCGTCATGCCCAAATGGATCACGGGATGCGGTGGCTCCGACAGCTCGAGCCAAAGGTACTTGCCGCGACGATGGGCCGCCGCGACCTCTCGACCGATCAGCCACTCCTCCGCTTGGGCGACGGGCACCTTGTCGAAAACAATAGGATCGTCCGCTACATCAGCGTGGATGATGCGACGGCCGACCATGGTTCGGTTCAAAATTCCACGGGTGTGTTCCGCTTCAGGCAACTCGGGCACAGCACTCTCCAAGCCTTGAGCCGTATCGCAAACCTCGCCCCGTTTCGCAGCTGGGCGATCCCCGGGCCGTGGCTTGGGCATCGTGACCTGCCGACCCCGGGCATGCCGAGCGGACCCCCTAGGCGCCGATTGCCCAGGTGGCATCCTGATGGGACAACCCAGGAGTCGACCCATGCGTTTCGCTTCTCTCCTCGTTGTTCTTGCCGCCTGCGGCACCCCCGATGGCCTCGGTTTGGAGGTGGATGACGGCACCGCCTTGCGCGGCCAGTTCACTCATGATGGCGTCACCGTGTCCTTCGATGTGATGGCCGAAGGCGCCCTCGCCACTGTCGATCTGGCGGTGAACGAAACCACCTACGTCCTGACCATGGACCACGACCAGCGCGAACTGACGTCGAATGGCTTTGGCGCCATCTTCGCGCCTACGGAACGTGAAGCCTTCAAGGCCCTCGGACCTGCCCTGATGAACCACCATGGCCCGGCCCGGGTCGACGAGCTGCCCGCAAGGGCCCTGGAGCGCACCACCAGCTACCTCGCCGCATCGCCTACGGGCTACGCCCATGACCTTCGCCAAATCCAACCCGACCAACCCACGGGCGACCTTCAACCGGTCGCCCTGGGCGATGACGGCGTCAGCTGCCGTGACAACGACACGGGCCAAGTGGTCCGGGCGTACTGGGACGACAACGGAGGGTCGTGGTTTGCCGACCTGACGATGGGTCAGTGCTTGGGCACCTTACCCGCCAACGGGGGCGACTACGACTGCATCGGCCGGTGCGGCCCCGCCTGCGGGTCGTGGTGGGCGGCGAGCGCATGGACGCAAGACTGCTACGAGCACGACGTCTGCAGCTACTACAACGCGGCTTCAGGCGGCAGCTCCGACCCAAATTGCGGAGATGAATTCAACGAGGCCCAGGATGACTGGCTCTGGGGCATCTGGTCGGGGTGCAGCGGCTCCCGAAACCCGCTGGGTTGCTAAGCTCCCTTCGAACTCGCGCGCCAACGCGCGAGCGTCGGGGGAAACGTGCGAATCGGAGTGATGACGAGCGGTGGAGATGCCCAGGGCATGAACGCTGCGGTCCGCGGAGTGGTGCGACGCGCACTCGCCGCGGGCCTTGAAGTAGTCGCAGTCTACGAGGGCTATGCGGGTCTCGTGGCAGGCCGGATGGGCCCTTGCACCTCAACCACCGTCTCCCGCATCCTCCATCTGGGAGGAACCCACTTTGGCACGGCGCGGTGCCCCGAGTTTCGGACGACGGAAGGACGACGAACGGCCGTCGCCAACCTCGTGGACGCCGGGATTCATCACCTCGCCATCATCGGCGGCGATGGTTCGCTCACCGGAGCCATGGTGCTTCGGACCGAATGGACGGATCATCTGCAGGCGCTCGTCGCGGAGGGCCGCCTTACTGCGGAACAGGCCGAGGGCCATCCCTCGCTCGCCATCGTGGGAATGGTCGGCTCGATCGACAACGATCTATGGGGCACGGACCGTACGATCGGTTGTGACAGTGCCTTGCATCGCATCGTGCACGCGATCGACACGCTGACCGCCACCGCTCGGAGCCACCAACGCTCCTTCGTCGTCGAGGTCATGGGTCGACACTGCGGCTTCCTCGCGCTCGCCGCGGCCGTGTGCACCGGCGCAGACCACCTGCTCATTCCCGAGGCTCCGAGCGACGACTGGAAGCGTGATGTCGTGGCTGCAGTGCGCCGGGGACGAGCCCAAGGCAAGCGCAAGGCCATCGTCATCGTGGCCGAGGGAGCCTGTGACAAGGACGGAGTCGACATCGAAGCCGCCGATGTGCGCAAGGTGCTCGAAGCGGAACTCGACGCCGAGACTCGAGTGACCGTGCTCGGCCACGTGCAGCGCGGCGGCGCCCCCTCCGCCTACGACCGCATCACGTCGTCGATGCTCGGGGCCCGCGGGGCGGAAACGCTGATCGGCATGACCGGAGCGGACGAACCGATGGTCATGACCACCCAAGGCCTCGCCATCGAACCTCGGCCGCTCGCGGAGTGCCTCCGGCAAACCCAGGCGCTGGCGGCCGCGCTCAAGGAACGGAACTACACCGCAGCCGTCGAAGCCCGAGGCCCCGAGTTTGGCGAGCTGCTCTCCTTGCACCATCGCCTCACCAAGGCCCCCGACGAAGCTCCACAGGGGCCTCGCATCCTCCTCACCCATGTGGGGGCTCCGGCCCCGGGGATGAACCCCGCCATCCGAGCCTTCGTCCGTCTCGCGCGCGGCCGAGGCGCGGTGCCCCTGCTCGTGCAAGACGGGCTACGCGGGCTGGCGACCAACCAGATCCACGAGGCGACTTGGAACGAGGTGAGCGGCATCGCGTCGTTGGGCGCCACGGTGCTGGGCACGCGTCGGGCTCCCGCCGATTCTGCGGTGCTTGCCGCCCTCGACGAACACGCGATCCACGGTGCGGTGATCGTGGGCGGGTTTGAGGCCTTGCCCACGGCTGCCGCCATCGCCGCCACCGGACGTCCGGTCGCGGTCGTGCCCGCCACCATCTCCAACAACGTGCCGGGGACCGATTCGAGCGTCGGTTGTGACACCGCGCTCAACGTCATCGTCGACGCCGTCGACCGGCTCAAGCAATCCGCGGTGGGCTCCCGGGACCGCGTGTTCGTGGTCGAAGTCATGGGCCGTCGCTGCGGCTACCTCGCGGTGGCGGGCGGGCTGGGGGCCGGCGCTGAGATCGTCTACCAGCATAAACCTGGAATCACCCTGTCCGGCCTCAAGGAGGACGTCACCAAGCTCGCGGAAGCCTACGACCGCGGGCGGCAGGTGGGCATCGTGCTCATGGCGGACGGCGCCTCCGAGGCGTTCAGCGCGAATACCCTCGCGCGGGTGTTTCAATCGGAATCTGGCGGACGGTTCGACACGCGCGTCTGCGTGCTGGGTCACCTCCAACAGGGGGACCGGCCATCCCCTGCCGACCGGTTGCTCGCGACCCGCCTGGTCGATCGGGCCGTTCACCACGCAGCCGACGGCGAAGGTGCGGTTGTGGTCGGCGTCGAAAGAGGCCTCGTGATCCAGGCTTCGGTGGCCAGCCGCATCGAAGAAGCAGACCTTTCGCATCGGCGTCGCAAGACCCCCGTGCACAGCGATTGGGATGAGGTCGCAACCCTTCTTCGAGGCTAAGGCACTCGCGTCGATAGCGACCACGCCAGCGCTTGCAGCACCAACAAGGCCAGAATCACAAGGGCGGCCCGAATCCAAATGCCCCAGGACCGAGGCGGTACTTCGGGCGCCTCGCGCGGCATCGGCAGAGCGCCGGCGCCAGAGACCTCGGGCCACTGCCACGGTTGGTCAGCCGGTTCGATCCCTTCGGCCACCACCTGCGACAACGTCTCTTCAGACCGGCACCATTGGGTAAACAGCACGGCGAGGCTCTCGGCGTCCGCCAGTGCCTCGTGGCCCGATGGCGTCAGTCCGTAGAGTTCCTGAAGTCCTGCCAAGCTGTGCGCCCCCTTGCCCGTTCGTTCAGGGTGAAGGCGACGGGCCACCTTGAGGGTGCACAACATCCGAGCCCCAAATCTGCCCCCGAGCCGTTCGAGTTCGCGACCCAGGTTGGACCGTTCAAAGTCGGCCTTATGGGCAATGATCAGGGTGTCCTTGAACCATGGAACGAGCCTTGGCCACAGCGCGGCGAAGGTCGGTGCCCCCTCAAGGTCCGCCGGCTCGAGTCCATGGACAAAGGTCGTGGTGATGGGCCCTTCAGGGTCAATGAGGCTGCTGATTCGTTCGATTTCGCCTGTGGTTCGGACTCGGACCGCACCAAACTCGATCACTCGGGTGACCTCGTTGGTTCCCCCCGAGGTCTCGAGATCCACGAACACCACATCCGAACCCAGCGCAGACCACGGAAACACTTCAGGGTCGATCGAAGGGTCGGTCGGGGCAAGCGGTTCGGCAACGGCTGTCGTCATGGGCAGTGTGACCTCGCGGACGCAGCATACCTACTCCAGCATTCGCAAATACGCGGCGCGCTGTACGGGGAAGCGTAGGGCCTCATCCGGCAGGGCCCGGATCGCCGCTGCGTCGAAGAACTTCGCGTCGCGCGTCTCCTCTCCGTCCGGACGAGGCTTCGGATCGCCCACGACCTTGCACCGGTGAGCCACGAACTGCGTGCGAACCGCTGCACACGCAGGGGCTCCGGCACTGACGACCACTCCGGCTTCTTCCATGGTCTCCCGCATTGCCGCCGCCGAGCTGCTCTCGCCCGGATCGACGTAGCCCCCGGGGATGGACCAACGGCCATCGGAGGCCTGCACCATCAACAACTTCTTGTCGAGCACGGTGAGGCATCCCGCCGCTCGCGGATTGGAGACCTGCGTGCCGGGGGCGTCGCACGACGTCGACGACGAAGACCCACACGCCAACAACGCAATCCATGCCAATGGCAACCAACCGTACATCGTTCCCTCCCGCGCCGTTCTATCGACCTCGAAGCGCGACCACGCGTTCGGCGTGGTAGCGTCGCTCATTGCGGAGGACTCATGACGTTGGTCGCTTGTCTATTTGGACTCTGGCTCGGGTTCGCGGACGCAGAAGCCGGTAAGTACCAGTGGGAAGAGATCTACACCTCGAAGGAAGTCGTCGTCTCAAAGGCGGAAATCGAGGGCAGTAAGTTCGTCGCGTTCAAGGGCGAAGTGATCTACGAGGCGCCGATCGGAAAGGTGCTAGGCGTCATCTTGGACAATGACCATCGCCTCGAATGGGTGGGGCGACTTCAAGTCAACCGCGTGCTCGAACAAACCACCCCCTTCGACTACGTCGTCTACCAAGCCTTCGGGTTGCCCCCGTTGTTCAGCGACCGGGACTACGTGTACCGGGGGGTGGCAACCCAGCGTGCCAATGGCATCGTTGAGTTGGCCATGTCCTCGGTCGAGCACACCAAGGCGCCTGAAACGGTGGGCGTTCGTGCCGATCTCGTGGACAGTCGCTACGAACTTGAGGCCCTCGGCCCCAACCAGACCCGTTGCGCAGTCGAAATTGTCACGGATCCCCGGGGATCCATGCCGGCTTGGATCGTAAATCTCATCCAACGCACCTGGCCTCGCGACACGCTCGTGGGCATCCGCGAACAACTGCCGAAGGCCTGGGTCACGGCGCACCCTCTGCCTCCGGTGAGTCCCTGAGCACCTCGGCGCTCAGGACCGCCCCCGTGACGTCATCGAGGATGCGGCTGCGGGCGAAGTCCGCCAAGAGTCTGCGATGGGCATCGGGCTGCAGGAGAATTTCGGTCACCAGTCGTACGTCTTCTCGGCCGACGATCAGGCGGAGCGGGCCCGCCGGGACATTGTTGAACTTCGCAATGCCCCCGGCCAGTTCGATGCGATGCTCCGCAACTTCGACCTCGCAGTGGGCCGGAATGCAGCGCACGTCGATGGCTCCAGTTTCCGCCTCCAGCCGAACCAATCGGGTCGACACCTCGACACGGGCCGACACCTGCGGAGCAAGGGTTTCGACCACGACTTCTTTGACCGCCCGATGCGTCCGAAAGCGTACGATCTCGGCGCGGTCGCGAAAGCCTCGTTTGCGAAAGGTGACCACGTGGGACCCTGTGGCCAATTCGGTCAAGTACAAGCCATCCTGCTCGGCTTGGCTGACGCCACGAAACTCACCGTCCACGTAAATCCGGATGCCCGGGTCGCAGGTGATTTGAAGGTCAGCCCCCTGCGACACGGCCGCAATCCAAACCGCCAGCACCATGAGCCCCCCTTGGCTGGGTGCCTGGTAACGCTACTCGCCTGCTTCCGGCCGGTCGATGAGCGCCTCGATGGCCTTTTCGACGTCGGCCAGTGCGGCCTGGGTGACCGCCAAGTCGTCGGTGACCTGAATGTCGATGCCCGCGACACGAGCCGCGAGTTCTGCGTCGCCTCCTGCCTCGAGATGGCGAGACGCGGCTTCGCTACGCGACCGCGCCGTGCCGAAATTGCCCTGAGTCAGTTCGGCGCGCGCCCCGGCCACGTCGAGGAATGCGTGCAACCGGCTGTTGTTGGTGCGGGCGACATCGCGCTCGGCGGCCACCTCGGCCACGCGTTCGTCGCACACCGAGTCGGACCGTTCGAGTTCAGTTTCGAGCTGCCCCACCTTGGTAGATTGGCCATACCAGACGTAGCCTGCCGCAATTGCGGCAACGACCAGCGCAATGCCGGTGGTGACAAAGAACTGGCGAACACGGTCTGCAACGCTGCGAGACGGAGGATTGGGCTCGGCCATGGCAAATGCTCCTAAAGGATCGCTGTCCGGTTGCCGCACACTACGATCCGGCCTCGTCCTTATTCCGCCATCTCAGTTTGTCGCGGGGGACGACAGTGTATCACCCGCAGAATCTGCAGTAGACACCTCGGACAAGCGCCATCTACCGTCGGAAGGTTCGCCAACGCGTGAACTGGAGGAACACAACCCATGCGATGGACCTTGATGCTTGGTCTGGCGGCTCTGCCCGGCCTGATGGCGTGCACCGGAGATGACAAGTCGGACTCCGCTTCCGACCCCGATGCCGATGCTGACACGGATGCCGATTCAGACAGCGATTCCGATGCAGATTCCGACTCCGACACGGATGCGGATTCCGACGCCGACACGGATGCGGATTCCGACGCCGATACGGATGCGGATTCCGACGCCGACACGGATAGTGACACCGACGCCGATACCGATACCGACCCGCAAACCTGCGCCCAGACCGCACCTGCGAACTGCATGGGCCCAGACTGCGTGTTGATCGAATCGTTCGGTGCAGGCACCGACGGGAATGGCGACCTCTGTGTGGACTACACGCAGGCCAACATTCCGCAGGGATGTCAGGATGCCAAAACCGCGTGCGGCGACGCCATCACGGGCGGTTCTCCCCCAGGGAGCACCGACTGCTACGCGTTCCCCGACACGTGCATTCCCGCCGGCTGGACGAAGTGCAACTACAGCATCTGTCCGTAAGGTCGCCGGGCATCGACGCGAGGCGGCTCTCGCGCTGAAGCCACGCCCTCTGCGGTCCGAGAAGAGGACAGGAGGGCAGCATGTCGGGTCCGATGACACAGCGTGCTGCGGCCAGCCAGGCCAAGCAGTTCGTGCACGACAGCATCGATCGCCTTGGGCTTCCATCGGACGTGGTGCTGTCGGTTCTGTCGGCGACCGAGGAGGGTTCAGGAGGTCGTGACCTGGCCTCCCTTGTCGAGCAAGACCCCGTGCTGGCGGGTCGCATCTTGAGAATGGCACGGTCCCCATTCTTTTCGGGCACAAGACCCGTGACCACCGTCCTCGAAGCCGTCAATCGACTTGGGGCCAGACCCATCCGAAACCTGGTGATCGCAAGCGAGCTTCGGGACCGATCCTCCGAGGCTCCCGACTACTACGCTCCGGGCGGCTTCATGACCCATTCCCTGACGTCGGGCACCTTGTGCCGGGCGGTCGCCGCCGAGAGCCGCCAGTTCGAACGCGACCTTGCCTACCTGGCCGGCCTAATGCACGACGTGGGGGAACTCTGTCCCGTGGACGGCCTCGATCACACCGTGGTGGGCGCGATGATTTCGGCGCGATGGCGGCTGCCCGACGCCATTCGTGACGCGATCGCGCTTCACCACGAATCCAATGTCGAAAGCGGCACGCTCGCGGGTCTCGTATGCGCCTGTGACTTTGTTTGTCGGGCCTCGGGCGTGGGGCTCCGGGAGCCCATGGCGGTCCCGACGCCTCCTGCGACGCTTCGGGTGTGGGTCGACTCCTGCAAGACCCATCTCGAAGAAGCCATGGAGACTGCGCGTGCCATTGGTTGATGTCCCTGACGTGGACTGGGTCGATGCGCTCGCCCAGGCCACCTCGACGGACGAACTCCAGGCCGCCACCCGGCGGACCCTGCAGCAACTCCTGGGTGGGCCATTTCGCGTCAGCGTAGGTCTGCACTCTTGGATCGAACATGAGGCGTCCAAACTCGGCCCCCAGTCACATACGTTCGACATCAAGCGTGAACAAGCCTGCCTCGTCACCGCGAACGAACCTCCGTTAACCGCCCGGTTTACGGTCAATCTTGCCGTGGCGCTGCTGGGATTGCTCGAGTCGAACGAATGCCTTGAACACGGTATGCAAGTCGCACGGTGTCAGCTCCATGCCGCTGAACGCACCCAAAGCTTCCTGTCCGAGGTTGATGAGGACCGACTTTTGGTCGGGATTCTCAACACCGGTATGGACCTGCTCGCCGCCCAGCTTGGGGTCCTGGCGTCCCAAGACAAAGACGGGTGGTCGGTGCGAATGAGCTTTGGTCTGCCCCTCGAGGCCATTCCCTGTCATCTGCTCGATCAGGCCATCGTGGCCCACGAGCCCATGTTCAAGCGCATCGTGGTGAGGGAAGACTTCGAAACCGACATCCTCATCGTGCCCATCACCGCCCGCGACGAGGCCATCTGCTTTGTCGTGACGGACTACGAGGCAGACGAGGCCTCGGCCACGGCCATGTCGACCGTGTTGAGCGGCCTGGCTGCCATCGCACTGTCCAATGCGTCGCTGGTCGCCGAGGCTCTCGATCGTCAGGCGTTGAAGGCGGAACTCTCCGTCGCCGCCACGACCCAGCAAGGCCTCCTTCCGGATGCCCCACCGACCATCGCAGGTCTGATGATCAGCAGTCACTGCGAGCCATCGGGGGATTGTGGGGGCGACTACTTCGACTTCTTTGAACTCGACGATGGCAGCTTCATGTTCTGTGTGGCCGACGTCTCGGGACACGGAGTGGGCCCTGCCCTGCTCATGGCCACCTTGCGGGGCTACCTTCGGTGTCTGTTGCGGTGGGTCGCGGACGTCGGCGAGATCGCAGCCCTGCTGAACGAAATGCTCGCCGATGACCTCAGTCCGAATCAATTCATCACTTGCTTTCTGGGCCACATCGACGCCAATGCGACCACGCTGCAGTTCTGCAGCGCGGGCCACGAGACCGGGTTGCTCGTGATGGACGGCGAACTGTTTGAACTGGCCGCAGATGCGCCCCCCCTTGGCGTCATGGTGGGCATGAACCCTGGGGTACAGGAAATCGATCTGCGCCCTGGCGCGTTCATGGCCGTCGTGACGGACGGACTTGCAGAGTCCGAAGACGCCGATGGGACACCCTACAGTCGCAGCCGATTGGCCGACAAAGTCAAAGAGGTCTCCCATTGGGAAAGTGTGGATGACGCCTTGGCCAACATCCTCGCCGATGTCACCCAACACCGGGGTCGGGCCCCTAAGGTCGACGACGAGACGATCGTGATCGTCCGTGCCACGGAGCGTGCATCGTGAGCATCAAAAAACGAAGCGCAGCCCGTATCGAACTCGACGAACTCATCGGTTTTTCGATCGACGGGGGACCTCGGGTGGTCGCGAGATGCCTCGATCTCACCACGGGCGGCATGTTCATCGCGTCGACCGCGTCCCCCGCCTACGGCGCGACCATCATCATCGACATCGACCTTCCGGGACTCACCCTGCCGAGCATTGAGGCCGTGGTGCGATGGTCCCGCCAGGGCGGGTTCGGCGTTCAGTTTGGCAAGCTTTCGCCTGACGACACCAAAGCGATTGCCGCGTTCCTCGCATCGTACGGCCCCGCCCCCAAGCAGCAGGTCCGAGCGGCCAATCCCGTTCGCACCCTGGTCGCGAACTTGGGCCCGGCAACGTTTGTCGCCAAGCTCAAGGAGCTGGTTGGCGACGGCGCGTTCGACGAAGCCAAGCTGTGTGAGGCGTTAAGCCAAGCGACCAAAGCCACCACAGCCTAAACCTGTGGCGGTCAGCGATGACCGTACGACTTCACGTCGGTCCTCCTGCATTAAGGACAGGCGGCCACCGGAAGCGGCACCGAAGCGTTCAATTCGTTGCCGCCCGACGCACAGGCGACCCACGAGAGGCACTCGAAGACCGAAGTAGCAATGAACAGCCCCATTCCACCTTCGGCCAACGACGACACGTCATCGGGGTCGACCTCGGGCAGGGACACGCCATCGAGCAAGCCGTGAGGCACCGGTCGTCCGTCGTCCTTGACCCGCAACACCATGCGGTCGTCTTGAACGTGCAGCGTGATGGCGATGCGATGGCCCGGTTCCTCGCGGTAGGCGTGTTCCACCACGTTGTTGAGCAGTTCGGCCGTCGCGACCGCGAGCATCTGTGCTTCCTCTTCAGGAAAGCCAAGTCGAACGGCAAACCCCTCGACGGCCTCGGTCCCGAGGCAGATATCCTCATACCGGCTCGAAAGCTCGATTTTCACAGGCTCGAAGGCCATCCGGTCACCGTTCCTGAAGGGGTTAGGCGGCGGGCAGAGGCTCCGCGAGGGCGGCCTCCACAGTTGCGAATGGAGGAAACACGCGGTCGAGACGGGTAAGCTCAATGATCTTTCGGACCGGCGTCGTGCAGTGAGCCAGACGGAGTTCGCAGCCCTTGGGCATGACCTTCAGCACGCCGACAATGGCCCCGAGGCCCGCCGAATCCACGTACTGAACCTTGCTCATGTCGAGAACCACCAGGCAATGCCCATCGACCGCAGCGGCCAACCCGGTTCGAAACTCCGTGGCCCGCGCCGCGTCGAGGCGCGAATGGGGCAACCTCACCACCAGTCCGTCCTTGACTTTTTCGACTTCCACCGCCGCAGCTCCCGCCCTTCTTCGTTCACTTCACTGTCGGTTCCGCTGACACGGACTGTAGGCTGACCTCAGAGGCCCAAGGCATCGTCCGATGAAGCGCGAGGAGGAACCATGATGTTGATGATGTGGGCTTTAGATGCCGTGGCGAATCCCAGTGTTCCCCCTCGCCATCCCGCCCCGGTGCCTCCGGGGCCGCGCGTCCATCATCTGGGCTACTTCTCCGACCAACCCATTCGCATCCAATGGACCGCCGGTCCGAGCCTCCCCCCACCACGCCGTGGGTCGCTTCGCGATGCCAGGGGACGGATCGTCGCCAGAGCGAAGTTCGGTCCCCCGCGCTTGGATCCGCGCGCCCGTGTGGCGGTGAGCGAAGTCCAGTTCGACGGCGTAAAGCCTGGGACCTACACGGTGCGAATCGGCAAGGTGCGGCAGGCCTTGATCGTCTCGAACGCGCCTTACGCATCCACCGTGACCACCATGTTGCGGAGCTACTACCTGCAACGCTGTGGCGTCGAAATCGATGATGCAGTCACGGGATTGGCCCATGCACCCTGCCATGTCAACGACGGTGTCGTCGAAGACTCGACGATCCAAACGGGGACCCAGGTTGCGAGCCATGGGGGTTGGCACGATGCAGGCGACTTCGGCAAGTACGTCGCTCCGCTGGCCCACACGTTAGCTCGCCTTCTGACGCTCCACGAGCGGAACCCCACGCTCGCAGGCGATGGAACCCTGCGCATTCCCGAGTCCGACAATGGCCGTTCGGATCTCGTCGACGAGGTGTGGGTAGGCCTCGACTGGCTCATGACGGCCCAGCGCGAAGATGGCGCTGTCTACCGAAAGCTTTCAGGCCAGCAGTGGCCCGGTATGGCGTCTCCGGACACCGACACCCAACCTCGCTACCTGTTTGGCGTAAGCACCCCCGAAACCGCCAAGTTCGCCGGAGTTCTCGCCCTTGCTGCGAGGGTGCTTGGCCCGAGCGACCCCAAGCGAGCGACGCGCTGCCTGAACGCCGCACAGCGAGCGTGGCAGTGGCTGGACGCCCAACCCGACCAGACGATCGACCGAGGCCCGCACGACGACAAGGGGTCGGGAGGGTACCTGGCGAGCGACATCGATCGCGAAGCGGCGTTGCGCACCGATCAGGACGACCGGCTCTACGCGGCCATCCAGCTTGCATTGGCCTCAGGCCGATCGGACTGGGACGAAGCGATTCGGCAACGCCTCCCCACCGACGGCTCATTGCGCGTCACGTTGGCCGAATGGAAGGATCTTTCCTCACTTGCGCTGGTCGACCTTGTGCGGCACGCGCCGGAACGGCTTCAAGACGTGGTGCCGAGCGTTCGACAGGCGTTGATCGCTCGCGCCCGCGAGGCGTTGGCCCGCGCCGAGGCCTCCCCGCACCATCTCGCGAATCATCGCTTGGTTTGGGGTTCCAACAAGATGACGGCCGAGGAAGGCCATCTCCTTCTCATGGGACACGAACTCACCCAAGATGCGCGCTTCCTCGAAGCGGCGCGTTGGCAGGCGGACTGGGCGTTTGGCCTAAACCCGCTCGACCGAACCTTTGTGACGGGCATCGGACCCCGTTCGGTCGCCCATGTCAGCCACCATTGGGCACGCACCTTGCCCGATGGCACGACCATCCCTGGGTTGGTCGTGGGGGGGCCCAACGAAGGCGCCCAGGCCAACGTGGCGGCCGAAAACTGGGGAGTCCGGTCCTACGCCGATGTCGCCCAGTCGTACGCGACGAATGAAAACGCGATTGACTACAACGCAGCGCTCATCGCATTGGTGGTCGAATTGTCGCGTGCGCTGGGCCCCTCGTAGCCCTCAGTGCGTGCGCAGCTCGACTTCGCCCGCCCCCACGCACACCTCGATCGTGTAGGGCGCGTTCGGATCGTCCACGATGGCGTTGTCGATCACGCCTACCAGGGCACCCACTTCGAGGCGGTAGGGCCCCGGCGGAACGTCGATGGCCACCCGTCCCGCTCCCGCGCACGCAAACACGTTCGTCGGCGCATCGAGGTAAACGTCGATGCTGCCACGGTCCACCAAAAGGCCGAGGTCGGTATCGTCGGGCGTCTCAATCTCGAGGGTGCCGCCGCCGGCCAGCCCGTTCGCATCGATCACCACCGTTCCATCGACGAGTTCAGCCACGTCGGGGCTCGCGTTGTTGCCCAGACCCCCGCCTTCCCATCGGGCAAACAAGCGATCGCTCCGGCTCGTCGAAACGCGGATATCGCCATTGCCGACGCTGGCTTCCAACGTTTCCGGTGCGTCGAACGTCCACTGGGACTCGCCACCGCCCACCTCAACGATGCAGCCAACGGCCATCGCGGCCACGATTGTCGCCCCGAAAAGGCGCCCCATTGCTCCGGTCATCCCTTCCTCCGAGTCTGTGTCGAGGATTGGGACACCGACCATCCAACCAAAGGTCACCCGAGCCGATAACTACGCGAGATTGTCGGGTGAATCAGGTGGATCCAATGTTGCCAGCATACTTGCGGCTCCGGGATGGCCAAGGTCAGCACTGCGCTGCAACACGGGTCGGGCCTCTGCAATGCGATCCATCGCCCGCAACGTGGCCCCCAACAGGAAGTGGCCGGCGGGATGTTCGGGTTCGCGGTCGATGGCGGACCGCGCGGCCGGTTCGGCATCGGCCGCCCGGTTCAGCTCGAGCCGAACCTGGGCGAGGTTTCGCCAGCTTGCCGCGTGACCGGGATCCAGCTCGGTCGCCCGTCGCAAGCTCCACTCGGCTTGCTCGAAACGCCCTCGACGGGCGTGATGGACCCCGAGGTTGCTCCAGTGCGACGCGTCATCGGGCTTGAGTTTGACCGTCCGTTCGCGCGCTACCAAGGCCTTTTGCGGCTCGCCAACCGCCTCGAGAATCGACGCATAGTGGTGCCAGGCCATGTCGTCGTCTCGCGCCACGGCAAGCCACCGCTCGGCGGCTTGCTGAGCCTTGGGCCACTTGCGCGCTTGCCGGTAGAGGTGGACAAGGTCGCGCCACACCGCGCCATCTCCTGGGAATTGCCTGCCCAATTCCGACAGCTCTTCGATGGCACTTGCGGTCTGACCGCCCTTGAGGAGGAGCCGCGACAGGGCGTACCGGGCCGCGCCATCGGCAGGCTCCAAGGTAGCGGCCTCCCGGTAGGCACGGACTGCGTCGGGATACTGGGTAAGCCGCTCCAGGCACTGACCACGTTGAAAGTGCGCCTCTGCGAGGCGCCGATCGTTGCCGATCGCCCGATCGAAGGCTTGAAGCGCCTGTTCGGGGTTGCCCAGGTGCTGATACAAACG
Organism: Myxococcota bacterium; assembly: GCA_039208735.1. Taxonomy (GTDB): domain Bacteria; phylum Myxococcota_A; class UBA796; order UBA796; genus DRPG01. The sequence continues at coordinate 31,328 of JBCCQY010000022.1, forward strand.
CCCCGCCACCACCTCGGCCGCGGCGAGGTCGGAAGGGGCGATCATCACGGACGGTGAATGGCCTGACGCCGCCTCGGGCATCGCGCCGTCTCCGACGCAACGGAAGGCCCCCCAAGCGCGAGGCTCAAGCCGGGTCGACAGATCGATCTGGGCCGTCCGCACCGCCTTGGCCGGAGGCTCCCCCGCGGACAGAGCTTGATGAAAAGCCTGACCAAACGCCACCATTCCCGTGTCAGAAACCCGCCCTAGCGCCACGACGATCGCTCGCGCCCCTGCCGTACGGCCCGCTTGGGCCAGCGCGACGGCCACCGGCACTTCGTCGCCTTCAGGCAAGGCACACGCCGATAGATCGATGACCTCGGTGCCGGAGAAGTCTGCCCTCGACAAGGCCTCGCTCGAAAGCCAACCCAACCCGCGCTCGGAGGGCTCAGGCGAGGCCAATGACACCAATGCGCCAGCTCCGACCAACCCTTCGGCCACGCCCTCAGCCCCTTCGGGGAGGCGGTAGGCGTGGGTGGCGACCACCAGGACCCGTGGCGACGCGGCGCCGAGGATGGCCTCGGTATTGGCTTGGTCGCCCGTCCAGGCCGCGACCCCCAGTTGTGCGGCGGCCCGCTCGGCCGCGGCATGCAACCCCGGCCGATGCGGAAAGTGCATCGGAGGGGCTTCACCGTTGGCGGCTTCCAGCGTGGGCGCACCAACCACGCGAGGTCCGGACGGCGAGCCCACCGCATGGGCCCCCGCCGTTCCCAGCGAGCCCACATCAAAGAGGGTGACCAACTCGTGGTGAACGACCCACGGTCCGCCAGCACCGGACGGCGATGGCAACGCGCTGAAGGGGACCGCCGCCCAGGCTCCGGTGGGAATCAGATACAGCCGGTCGCCCGGCCGCAGACCCGCGAGGCTGCGCAATGGCGCGAGCAGTCGACCCGCGAGCCGACGTCCCGCCTCGGCCGAAGCTTCGCCCTCGAGGGGCGCGAAATCCCGAATCCAGGCATCGACCTCGACCGCATCGCCAAGCGACGTGAGGTAGACGGCTCCGGTGTTGCCGGCGACCGCGAATGCGACGTCTCGCTCCACGCCTGCAACGAGGTGCCGAAACCGGTGCGTCTGCAGCAGCCAGGCGCCGATCCCGAGTCGTTTCGCCAGCCCATGGGCCGTCATGTCGCGGGATGGCGCGACGCCCGCGACCCGGTCGAGGTCGTGGTCAAGTACGCGCGACGACATGGTCGCGGTGGAGGCCCCGTCGAGAGGGGTGTCGGCGAGTCGCAAAGCGACCTCGGCCCGTCCCCGCAACTCGATGGCCCGGTCGACCGCTTCACGGAGCCCGACGAGCGCCGGCGCACGTTGCAAGACTGCCCGCTGGCGCGCCATCTGGGGCCCCGGCATCTCGGGAGCCATCCGGAGCAGCCACTCGTAGGCCTGAGCCGCCACGTCGACGCCCGTGCCCGCGAGATCCACAGCGGAGGTCAGCAGCGCGTCGGACCACGCTTTGACGTCGCGCTCGGCCACCCCGACCTGGGCCAAGGCCGTCGTCAGCAAGGTGAACGCGGCTCCTGGATCCCCAGCCGTAAGGTGAGCCTCGGTGAGGGCGCGCACGAGACCCGGCGGTTCGCAGAGCGGTCCGTCCACCGCTTCCGCCGCGTTGAGGAAGGCTCGTCCGGTCTCATCGCTGCCCGTGGCCGCGTGCGCCATCCAGGCCACCCCGAGGGCAGCCCGCGCGGCCGAGCGCGCATCGCCTCGGTTGAGGGCACCACTGTGGGCCGTTTCAAACGCCGCTCGCGCCGCCTCGCGATCGCCAGCTTCCGCCGCGGTGACCGCAAGGGCCTCAATGGCCGAAATCATCTCGGCGCTCTCGCGGCCATGTCGCGCGGCCGCCATTGCACCGTAGGCATCGAGGTGGCGGCGCGCACCCGCGAAGTCGGCCTGGCGGGTGCACCACTTGGCGAGCCGCTCGAGGTCCTCGGCCTGTTCACGCCGAGCGTGCGCGGTACGTGGGGTGCCTCGGAGCGTCACCGCTGCTTCCAGGCGATCGATCGCCTCGTCGAGCTGACCCACCTGCTCGCACAGTCGAGCCCGTGCGGACAGCGATGCCGCGCGAAGGGGATGGTTGGCAGCCCGGGTTCGATCCACGATCCGTTCAGCCTGCGTCAATCGCACATCCGCCGCACTGGCCCGGCCCATGCGCCGCTCGACATCGGCCAATGCGATGAGCAGTCCATCGCCATCGGAAGGGGCATCACGCGGGACGTGCCGCAAGGCGGTAAGCCACAGGTCCCTTGCGGTTTCGAGCGGACCAATTGCGGCATAGACCTCAGCCAGGCCCGTCGCAAAGCGCTTGACCTGCTCGGGCGCCGACCGTTCCAGTTCGCGAAGTCCGTCGCGAGCGTCGTCGGCGATGGTGCGAGCATCGTCTTCGTGGCCCGAACGCACGAGGGCCCGAGCAAGATCACCCGCCGCGACGACCACACGAACCCGGCCCTGCACGGGGGCGTGGTCCTGCCAATAGTCGAGCACCGAGCGGAACCACACCGCCGCAGTCGCCGAATCTTCGAGATCCACCAGGATTCGACCCAGATCCTGGATCCGAGCCAGTCGATCCACGATGGGGAGATCACTGCCCTCGATCTCGGTGTACAACGCCGAAACCTGTTCACGTATGCCCTCGGTCTCGCCCCGCTGGACGGCCGTGGCGATGGATCGAATGCGCGAATGAACGGACGGGTCGGGCATGCCGCCGTTTATGGGCTCGCGCTCGTTCGTCAATGGTCCGGCCCGACGTAGCGCGCCCGGGGCCTCAGGATCCCAGGCGTCGTGCGCTGTTCAAGGACGTGGGCCAACCACCCGGCCACTCGGCCGACCGCAAACACCGTCACCGCAAAGGCCGGAGGCGCTCCTAAGGCATTCGCCAACGCGAGCAGTGCCATGTCCAGGGCCGGAGGCGGAGCCCCAAGACGCTTGGCCACTTCCATATGGGCCCACGTGGCGTCAAGCTGCGGCCCCGATCGACCCACGATCCAACCCAACAAGGCTTCCGCCCTTGGATCTCCGTCCGGGTAGAGCGGGTGTCCGTAGCCTCGCAGGCGCCCCTCGGCGATCTGAGCCTGCACCACGATGTCCGGCGCGTTTGAACCGATTTCGCCCACCCCCGCCGCCACGTCGAAGACCTGCAACCCGTGGCGCGGGCCAAGGAACGTTCCCAAGGCCGCGATCACGGCCGCCCCCAAGGAAGCGCCCGTGCTGGCGGCGATTCGAGCGGCGAACGTGCTGGCATTCAGCTCGTGATCCGCGCACAGGACCAAACCTCGCTGCACGAGCTCCGCATCCGCAGGGTCCAGGCCGTACATCTCGACCAACCGATCCGCAACCGGGCCCCGCGAAGAGGGTCGAAGGCCGACCACGTGGCCCAAGCTCGTCACAAACCGATCGAGGAGCGCCTCTGGTTTGGTGACCGAGGACTCCGCCAGAGCCACCGCAAGCAGCCAAGCGGAAGGGGCATCCTTAGGCTCCGCACGCTCGAGGATCGACGTCCACCCCTCGTCCGCACCGTCGCACAGCGGAGCCGCGTGGGCGTGTTCAAAGCCCGTCCAAAGGCCTCGCGCCACCACTTCAAACGGGGTGTCACGCTCCGCGAGAGACCAGGCGGAACGGCCGCGGTAGCTTGGGCCGTCGCGATCGACCGCACTGATCGCGGTGGACAGCACGGGCGCACCCCAGTCCAAGGCGATCGATGCGGCAGCCGCATGGCCCTTGGCCGCGGCAGCCCGTCGCTTGAGCGCCCAGATGTCGGTCGCGAGGTAGCGCTTGCCTCGCCCGGGCCCGTCGACGGTTCGCACGAGCCCTCGCGTGACGTAGCTGTACAGCGTCGCCCGCTTCACCCCAAGGCAAGCCGCGGCCTCTGCACTCGTCATGGTCATGGGAAGGTCGATTGGTCGATCCACGTCGCGTCACGTGACGCCTTCAGCAGAACACGGGAGGAGCCATGGTCAATGGCGGATTGGAAGGCGTCGTGGTCGCGGAGACCACCACCTCGTACGTCGATGGGGCGAAGGGTGAGCTGTGGATTCGCGGCGTTCCCATCGAACGGGTCGCCGCCTCAGGGCGCTACGAAACCGCGGCCGCACTGATTCTTGAAATCCCAGAACCCGATCTCGGACCCGCCCGCGTCGCAGCCTTTGGCGCCACCGCCGAGGCGCCGATGTTGCCCGATGCGATGGCCACGCTCCGCGCCGCGGTGGCAACCCTCGACGACGAAGCGGACGAACCCACGTTGATGGCGACCGTGGCGGTGGCCGGGGCTCGATGGTGTCGTCATCACGTTGGCGAAGCCCCGCTGCGCCCTGACCCGACGCTCGACCACGCCACAGACATCCTGCGCATGGCCACGGGCACCGCCGATGCGACAGGCGGCCGGGCGCTCAGCCGGTACCTTGCCACCGTCGTGGACCACGGCTTGAACGCGTCGACGTTTGCCGCCCGAGTGGTCGCGAGCACTGGATCGGACCGGACCTCAGCCGTTGTGGCCGCCCTAGGGGCCCTCAAAGGCCCGTTGCACGGAGGCGCGCCGGGACCCGTTCTCGACCTCCTCGAGGCCATCGGAACCCCCGAACGGGCCGAAGCAGTGTTGAACGCCGAGCTGCAGGCCGGCCGACGCCTCATGGGGTTTGGCCACCGAGTGTACCGGGTCCGGGATCCCCGAGCGGCCGTTCTGGAAGGGGCCATCTCCGAACTCGAAGGGTCCCGGTGGCATTCACCCCGCCTCGAACTGGCTCGCGCCGTCGAGCCAGCCGCGACGAGGCTGCTGGCCGCGCACAAGCCTGAGCGTCCGCTGCGGGCCAACGTCGAGTTCTACACCGCCGTGGTCCTCGATGCCCTCGGGTTCCCCCGGACGATGTTCACGCCTCTGTTCGCGATGGGAAGGACCGCAGGATGGCTCGCCCACATCACCGAGCAACGCGCCAACGGACGCCTCATCCGACCAAAGGCCACCTACGTCGGTCCACGACCCGGCGACCCATCGATGGCATCGGCCACGTGACGACGACCGGTCACCGGTCTCCACCTCCGACGAGGCACCGAAACGACTCGATCGAAAGCTCATCGTTGAAGGTTTGCCCCCAACAGGCTTCCACGCAGCCTCGCCACCTCGCGAGCGCGGTTTCAACATCTTCTTCGAGGAAGTGAACCCGCTCGCCGGGCGTCAAGCAGGGCTCAACATCGGCGAGCAGCGCGCCCCGCAGTTCATCCACACTGGCCGGCCACACCGCCACCGCGCCGTCTTCGCTGGTCGTGAGCAACTCCGAACCATCGGCTGAAAACGCGACCTGCGCCACCGGAGCCCCATCGCCCGACAGTCGCATCGCCTGCCCGCGCGGATTCCAAAGCTCCGCGGGACCGTTGCGACACGCCACGACGACCCGAGGCGACGTCGAAAGGAGCGATGCTTGGATGGCCGAGCAGTCCTCTTGGCTGGTTCGCAGCGGAGCATCGGGCGACTCGAGTCGCCACAGTCGCGCCACCCGGTCGTCGGCCAGGGTGAGCAGGAACACGCCATTGGCGTTGAGCGACACGTTCCGAACCGTGCCCTGGTGCCCTTCGAGGATCAGCGCGAACTCTGGGTCGGCGACCGACCACACGCGCACCACCCGTTCGACGCCACCCGCCGCAACCTTGTCGTCGCCGGACATCGACACCGCTTCGACAGAACTCGTGAGGCCTTCGAACGTCTTGATCGGAAAATCCCCTAGGATCGTCCACACTTGAACCGAGCCATTCGATCCGCCAGTCACGATGCGGCTGCCATCGGGGTCGAAGCCGAAGGCCGTCACGCTTTCGCGACGCAAGCGCAGGCTGCGGACCTCCGACCCTCCATCGGCCTTGTACAAGCGCAGCACACCGTCTTCGCCAAGGGCTGCGATGATGGACCCATCGGGGCTGTAGGCCACCTGCGCAACCGGACCATCGGCACGTCCAACCGTGCGGGGCCCGGTTTGGCCATCCAAGGGCCAGACCTTGGCCACCCCTTGGTCAAGGGTGATGACCTGTGATCCCCCAGGCCGCACCCCGCCTTTGCCCAGCACGCCGTCGATCACCACGTCGGTAAGCGCGTCGGTGCTCCGGTCGTACACCCGGACCCCACCGTCTTGCAGCGTGGTGAAAATCCGCGAGTCGCCTGCATCGCCAAACCATGCCGACGCCAACGCGGCCTCAGGCTCCACCATCTCGGGCACGAGGCGCTGGTCGAGGCTCCAAATGCGAGCCACGCCATCGGCCGTTCCGGTGATCATCTCACGGGCATCCGCACGGAAAACGATGTCGCGGACTTCGGTACGGCCCGATCCATAGACGGCCCGAATGTCGGGGTCGCCCGGACGCCATTGCCACACCTGACCGCCTTCCACCGCCACCATGATCACGCCGGAGGGCGCAAACACGGCAAGTCGCGGCAACGTGCTGTCGAGTTCGAGCACTTCGGGTCGGGAGGCTTCGAGGAACGACCAGGCCTTGACCGTACGGTCGCGACCCGTCGACACCACCCACTCGCTGGTCGCGTCGAACCGTGCCGAGAGCAGGCCGCCCTCATGTCGCCCCAGGATCTCGGAAACCGGGCCTTCCTCGGCCGACCAATCCCACACCCGTAAATCGTTGCCCGACCCCGTGAGCACCCGCATGCCATCGGGCGAGAAGTGGGCCGGCTGTACGAAGCCTCCGGGATGTTGAAGCACCACCGCCTCGGTGGGAGGGGGGCGGTCTCGCCCGGGTTGGAGTTCCCACACCCGCGCCGTGCCGTCCTGACCTGCCGTGAGGACGTGTCGGCCGTCCTCGCTCATCTCCACGCTGGACACCCAGCCCTGGTGGCCCTCCAACGCCCCTTCAAGCGTGCCATCCCTTCGCCACAACCGCACCGTGCCGTCGTGGGAAGAGGTGAGCACCCGCCGGCCTCGCGGCCCAATGTCGACCATCGTGAGGGGCCCACCGTGCCCCTGCAAGACGATGGGCTCAGCCGACCCGTCGAGCGTGAAAATCTTGGCCGTACGGTCGTGAGAAGCGCTGGCCAGCCACTTGCCATCCGGACTGATGTCGATGGAACGAACTGCGGCTTCATGCGCCTTGAGCTGGGTAATCGCGGCCGGTTCATCGACGTTCCACCACAAGACAGCGCCATCGGCACAGCCTGCGGCGAGCATCTGCCCATCGTCGGAAAGCGCAAGATCCAAGATCTCAGCCCCGTGCCCCACCAAGGCGCGCTTCACCGCAGGCCGTTCGAGCGCTTCGACCACCGCATCGGGCCAACGGGGCTGCTGTTCGGGAGCGCGCACGCCCGAAAGCAGGATGCGTGCTGCATGGGGAGCCACCTCCGCCGTGGCGATGCGAACCGCCTGCATGCGGCTGTCGTCGGCGAGCTGGCGCTGGTTGCGCACCACCCACACCCCGGCCACGACAAGGGCGACGACCGCGACCGCAACCAGCGCCACCACGCCCCGGGGAATCCGCCCGGACCGCGTCGGTAACGGGCGACGACGTTGCAGCTCTTCGATGAACGACCGCGAATCCGCATCGAGCGACCGCAGGTACCGGACCTTGGTGTTGTCGTCCAGATCCTCACCCGCAAGGCGCACCACCAGGGGCTCTTGCAGAGGGCCGTCCGCAAAGGGGTCCGCCTTTGCTTCGAGCAGCAGAAGTTCGTCGCGCCGTTCGAGGAACTCGCGAGCTTCCTCAAGCCAAAAGGCAAGGATGCGCCAGTCGGTGAGCAGCACATCATGCCGCAGGTCGAGGCTCTCGGTATCGCCCGAGGTCCCGATCATCTCGATGACACGGAAGGGTTCAAGGCCCGACGGCCGGCGGTTCTCGGTCGGCCCAGCCAGCTTTTCAAGCACGTGGCGGGCCTGTTCGGGCTTGAGATGGTCAGTGCCGTGGTACACCTCGCCGCGGGGCCGCATGCAGCGCATGTCGTTGCCCACCCGTCCCGGACGCACGACGTGGATCATCATGTCGCGGGCTGCCTCAAGCTCCGGCTGCGACAGGCCGTCGAGGGATTGGTCCATCACCCGGGAAAACACGTTGCGAAGGCCTTCGTAAGGCTCCTCAAGCCCATCTGAAGGGCGGGCTTGGGTGGCCCGCAGCGGCTCGAGGTCGGACAACATCATCTTGGGCCGCATGGGGTCCCGAGTCACCGCATCTCGCCACAATGCTCGCAAGACCACCGCTACCTTGGGCAGTCGAACCGGCTCCTCCTCGGCCAGGCGAATGAGTTCTTCGACCAACGCATCATCGACGGTCGCTCCCAAAAGATGGACCGGATCTACGATGGCCGCTCGTAGGTCGTCGTCGCGGAGCGGTGGCAGGTGAAAGCGGGCCGTCGTGGGCAGATTGAGCTGACCTTCGAGCTGCGGCATCGTGCGAAAGCCGTTGAGCCGGTCGCTGCGCACCGTGGTCACAAGCCGCAGATTTGCGTTGCTGATGATCGACCGTGCAATCAGTTTGTCGAAGGGCTCAAAGCGTTCGGGGTTGAGGGGCTGTTGCGTAAAGCCATCGTCAAGTTGATCGAGGATGAGCAACAACCCGCGATGCCCGAGCTGTGGAAGATCCTCCTCGACGAACTTCACCAACGCTCGCTCGTCTTCGTGTAGGCGATGGGCGAGTTCGGCAGGTGGCAACTGGGCCGGATCGATCTCGAGCGCTTTGTGGAGCGCCAGCGCGAGGTCGTTGATGGGGTCGACCCCAGGCCGCACCACGCAGTGACGCCACGACGGGCCGAAGGGCGCGCGATCGCCGACCTGTAAGGCTACGAGCAGCCCTGCTCGCACGAGCGAGGTCTTGCCCACCCCGCTCGCGCCCTCGACCTGCAGCCAACGCGCCCCATCGTCGATGCGTTGAAGGCATTGGCGAATCGCCTCATCGCGGCCCATAAACAAGGTTGCGCGAGCTTCGTTGAAAGCTCGCAACCCCGGAAAGGGTCCGCTTGCCATCACGCGTTGAACGGCCTCTGCATCGAGCGGCGTCGGCTGCACATACCGATCGAGGGCGGCACTGAGCTGGGCGATGGCCGCGTTGCGATCTCTACCGTCGGGAAGCGTGGCTCCCGTCCACTGCTTCAGCGACGCATGCTCGTCGCCCAAGGTGCGGCCTCCGCTGAGGACGGGAAGCACCGAAAACGGCCGTCCATCCCGGTCCGCCCAGGCATGTTGGGCCAACGAAAGGCTCTGGTGCGTGCGAAGCCACTCGCTCGGGGTTCGGGGCGACGCGTAGAGCAGAAGCAACGGCGCGCGCAACCCGCGGTCGCCCACCGCCCTTAACCAAGCCCGTTCCGGCACGATCGACCCGTCGTCGACGATGACCTGATGCCCATCGGCCTGTAGATCTTGGGCGAGTCGTTGGGCCTCGTCGACGTCGACCCCGTGGTAATCCAAGAAGACGTCCATCGCTCCTCCGGCGCAGTCCGTTTAAAGCGCGTGGCAGCCTCTGCCCACAGCCGGTTCCCGACCGTCCTGAACGTGGTCAAGCGGCGTGGCCCGTGACGCGACGGTGCAACACGGATACCGCCGACAAGGCGCCGTTTCCGGCGTCGTGGAGCCCATCCATGAAGCTCGCCGACACGGCGCGTCAGGTCCTCGCGCCGACGTATCGCCAGCCCGACCCCATCCTCACGCGTGGCGAAGGGTGCTGGGTGTGGGACGAAGACGACAACGCCTACCTCGACATGACCACGGGCATCGCAGTCACCTCCCTCGGCCATGGTGCCCCCGTGGTCCGGGAAGCCCTGATCGAGGCCGCTAATGGCCTCACCCACACCTCGAACCTCTACTTCACGCGACCCGCCATCGAACTGGCCACGGCCCTCGTCGAGCACTCGTTTGCCGACCGGGTGTTCTTCTGCAATTCCGGCACGGAGTCGGTCGAAGGAGCCATCAAGTTCGCACGCTTGGCGGCCGGGGATCGGCGCGACATTGTCTATTTCGACGGGGCGTTCCACGGGCGAACGTTTGGCGCATTGGCGGCCACCGACCGAGAAGCCTCCCGACGGCCCTTCGAGCCCCTTCCGGGCGGGTTCCGCCGGGCTCCATTCGATGACGACATCGCCCTGACCATGATCGACGAATCCGTGGCGGCCGTCATGGTCGAACCGTTGCAGGGCGAAGGTGGGGTGCGGGTGCCCCGGCCGGAGTGGCTGCGTGCGCTACGGACTCGCTGCGACGAGGTCGGTGCCTTGCTCATCGCCGATGAGATCCAGTGCGGGCTTAGCCGAACGGGTCGGTTGTGGGCCCACGAGCATGCCGACATCCAGCCCGACATCATGACGCTGGCCAAACCCTTGGCGGGGGGGCTGCCCATGGGCGCCATCCTGTTGGGGCCACGGGTGGTCGATGCCATCTCGCCCGGCGTGCATGGGTCGACGTTCGGGGGCGGCCCCCTCGTCGCGAAGGTCGCGCTGGCCGTGTTTCATGCCCTGCGCGACCCCGAGCTGTTGGCCGGCGTGCAGCCCCGCGCGGATCTGTTGCGCAAAGCCTTGCTCGAAGCATTAGGCAATGACCTCATCGAGGTTCGTGGGGTGGGCCTCCTGATGGGAGTAGCGTTGCGCCTCGACCATCCCGGGAGGGCCATGGCGCGGGCCGCGTTCGAAGAGGGCTTGCTGTTGGCCGCCGCGTCGGGCAACGTTTTGCGAATCCTCCCCCCTCTCAATGCCCCCGAAGCGGACCTTCTCGAAGCAGTCGATCGACTCGCCCGAACGGTCCGCCGGCTCAAGGGCTGATGCGCTGGTTACAGCGGTCAGCCGAGTTCGAAGGAGACTCCCTTGGCTGACGTACGCCACGACTGGACCCGCGAAGAGGTCCGCGCGCTGTTTGACCTTCCCTTCGCGGAGGTAGCCTTCCGCGCTCAGGTCGCTCACCGGGCGCACCACGACCCCAGCAAGGTCCAGCTCGCCACGCTGTCCAACATCAAGCGCGGGGGATGTCCCGAGGATTGCGCCTATTGCCCACAAGCCGCTCGCTACAACACCGGCGTGGAAAGCGAAGGCCTCCTCCCCCTCGACGAGGTCATCGATCAGGCGAAACGCGCCAAGGCAAATGGCGCGTCGCGGTTCTGCATGGGGGCCGCCTGGCGTGAAGTGCACGACGGACGCGCGTTCGATCGGGTCGTGAAGATGGTCGAAGCCGTCAATGACTTGGGCCTCGAAGTGTGCGCCACCTTGGGCATGATCGATGAAGCGAAGGCCCGTCGCCTCGCGGATGCTGGGTTGTATGCCTACAACCACAATCTCGACACCTCGCCCGAACACTACGCCGAGATCATCAGCACCCGCACCTACCAGGACCGCCTCGATACGCTTGGCAACGTGCGTCGGGCCGGCCTCACGGTGTGCTGTGGAGGCATCGTCGGCATGGGCGAAACGCGCGAAGATCGCATCGGGCTCCTCGTCACCATCGCCGGTCTGAACCCGCACCCCGAATCGGTGCCCATCAACCAGCTGGTTCCTGCGCCGGGAACGCCGCTCGCCGAAGAAAAGGGCGTCGACATCTTTGAGTACCTGCGCACGATCGCGATCGCCCGCATCCTTCTTCCAACGTCGATGATCCGGCTTGCCGCCGGCCGCACCGCGCTGTCTCGAGAAGGTCAGGCGTTCGCGTTTTTGTGTGGAGCCAACAGCATTTTCTATGGCCCCGCCCTGCTCACCACCGAGAACCCACCGATCGACCAAGACCATGCCCTGCTCAACACCCTCGGCATGGGTCCGCTCGAGCCCCAGGTGGCAGCTCGCTCCGCCAAGTAGCCATGGCCTCCCGCATCGAGGCCCGGTTTGCGGGCCGACTCGACGCCATCGATCGTCACGGACTGCGCCGACACCTGGCCCTTCCCGAGGGCCGTTCCGTCACCAGCAACGACTACCTGGCGCTGACGCGCGATGACGAGGTGCAAAAAGCGTTGCGGAACGCCTTCGAAGCGGGCCTACCCACGGGTTCGACCGGTTCTCGGCTGTTATCGGGGCATCATGAAGCCGTGGCCCGGTTGGAGGCCACCGTGGCGCGCTGGCAAGCCGCCGATGCCGCGTTGCTCTATCCAAGTGGGTTTCAGGCGAATCAAGGGCTCTTAGGCACCGTCCTCGAGCCCGGCGACGTCGTGGTGTCGGATGCGCTGAACCACGCCAGCCTCATCGATGCGATGCGCCTCACCAAAGCTGAACGTCGGATCGTGCCTCACAACGATGTCGACGCCATCGTGAAGGCCATCGATCCCGAACGGCCCACGGTCGTCGTGGTGGAATCGGTGTACTCGATGGATGGCGACTCCGCCCCGCTGGCCGACCTTGCGACCGCCTGCGCGGAACGCCGCGCCGCTTTGATCGTGGATGAAGCCCACGCCACCGGGATGTACGGACCGGAAGGTGCAGGGCGCGTAGCTGAAGTGGGCGTGCGTGAGGCCGTCTTGGCGACGGTGCACCCTGCAGGAAAGGCGCTCGCGGCTGCGGGGGCGTTCGTGGTGGGGTCGGAGGCGCTCCGCGATCTGCAGTTGCAGCGAGCACGCAGCTTCATCTACAGCACGGCGCCCCCTCCGTTGCTCGTCGCCACTCTCGAAGCCGTGATCGAACGCATCCGCGGCGATGCCCCGTTGCGTGCGCGGCCCCGGCAGCTTGGAGCAAGGCTTCGGTCCCGCCTGCGTCCTGTCGTTGAGGCAGCGGGGGGCACCATTCCCGGTGACGACAGCCCCATCGTGCCGGTGGTCGTGGGGTCGGTGGACGCCGCGGAAGCGCTTGCGCAGGGCTTGCGGCGACGGGGTTGGGCAGCCCGACCGATCCGCCCCCCCACCGTGCCGGAGGGCACCTGCCGGGTGCGCCTGGTCGTCCGCGCCGACCTCACCGAAGCCGACATCGACCAGCTCGCGAACGATGTAGCCGCGGCGCTTCGGACGAGCCCCTCCTCGTGCGGAGGTTAGGACGCCGGTTCTTGTCAGGAGCCTCTCGCGTGTTGCCCGATCCCATCTACGTCACCGGCACGGACACCGACGTCGGCAAGACCGTGGTCTCAGCCCTGTTGGCCCAAGTTCTCGACCGGGCCTACTGGAAACCCGTACAGGCGGGACGTCCCACCGATCGCGACACGGTCGCCGCGCTGACCGGGGTACCCACCCATCCCGAAGCGTTGGTCCTCGAACGCCCCGCCTCTCCACACGCCGCCCTTCAAACCGAAGGGCGAACCTTGGACCTCGAGGCGCTCACCCTGCCCGCGGGGCCCCTGATCGTGGAGGGAGCGGGCGGCTGGATGGTGCCGTATTCGATGACCGACGATCACGTCGTGTGGCAGGCCGACGTCGTGCGGCATCTGCGGCTGCCCGTGATCGTGGTCGCCCGAAGCGGGCTTGGCACCCTCAACCACACCCTGTCGACGCTTCGAGCCATCCGCGCCGACGGGATCGTCCCGGTTGGCCTCATCTTGGTGGGCCCAGCGCATCCCGAAAACGAACGCGACCTGCCCCGGCTGGGAGGGGTGCCCGTGCTCGCCCGACTCGATCGAGCAACCCTGCCCGACGACGCGCCGAAGCTCGCGGCCTCGCTCCGGCAGCAGCTCGACCAAGCCAGCCCCGGTCCGGTTCGCAGCCCCGGAAGAGAGGCGGAAGGCCTCTGGCATCCATTTACACAGTTGAAAGGCTTCGTACCGCGGGGGAATGTGGTGCGCGCAGAAGGCGCATGGCTCACCCTCGGCAACGGACGCCGCGTGCTCGACGGCATCTCGTCTTGGTGGGTGACCCTGCATGGGCACAGCCATCCGGCCGTCATGGCCGCCATCGCCGAGCAGGCCCATACCTTTGACCAGGTCATTCTGGCCGACTTCGCCCACGGTCCGGCCGTCGAGTTGTCCGCCCAACTCGCGCAGGTGCTCCCTGGCGACGTCGACCACGTCTTCTACTCGGATGACGGCTCCACCTCGGTCGAAGTGGCGCTCAAAATGGCCCTGCAGGGTCACCGGCAGCTCGGGGCAAACCGTACGCGGTTTGTGGCGTTTGACGGCGCGTACCATGGTGACACGGCGGGGGCGATGAGCGTGGGCGAGCGTGGTCCGTTCACCGACGCCTTCGAACCCATGATGTTCGACGTCACCCACTTGCCCTACGACGACGCGGATGCCCTCGACGCCTGGCTCGACGCCCATGGTCACGAGGTCGCAGGGGTGATTCTCGAGCCGATGGTGCAGGGCGCCGCGGGCATGCGGTTTTGCTCGGCCGAGTTCCTCGTTCGGGTCCGAGCCGCCTGCGATCGGGTGGGCGCTTGGATGATCACCGACGAAGTGTTCACCGGCTTCGGCCGCACGGGACGCATGTGGGCGAGCGACCACGCCAACCTCGTGCCCGACATCATGTGCCTGTCGAAGGGCCTGACCGGCGGCTCGATCGCGATGGGGGCCACCGCTTGTCGCACCCACATCTTTGAAGCGTTTCTCGACGACGACCACGCTCGGGCCTTCCTCCACGGCCATAGCTACACCGGCAGCCCCATCGCTTGTGCGGCCTCGTTGGCCTCGCTGGCGCTGTTTGAGACCGAGGGCACCCTCGCGCGGGTCGCCGCGATCGAAGCGGCGTATACGCAGGCTTCAGCGCCTCTACGTGACCTCGAAGGCGTCGAGAACCTCCGCATCCGAGGCGACATCCTGGCCTACGAAGTGAAGGGAGGACCCGGGGGGTACTTTGATCCCGTGGGACGCCGTATCTGCGACCGTGCCTTCGCCGAAGACCTCTACGTGCGACCCTTGGGCAACACGCTGTACATGGTGCCGCCGTTGTGCACGACGCCCGCGGAAATCGCCTGGGCGGTCGACATCCTCATCCGAGCGACCCGCGCAGAACTCGGCCGAGGCGCGTAAGGGCCGGGGTTATCCTGGCCGAAGAGAGGCGGTTCGTGCACGACGACCTCGACATCGCGGTCATCATCCCCTGCTACAACGAAGCCGAGACCATTGGGCGAGTGGTCGACGGATTTCGCGTCGCGTTGCCCACAGCCCGAGTGTTCGTCTACGACAACAACAGCACCGACGGCACCTCTGCCATCGCCGGAAATGCGGGGGCGAGGGTTCGCAAATGCGCCCTACAGGGCAAGGGCAACGTCGTCCGGCGCATGTTCGCCGACGTCGAGGCCGACGTCTACGTGATGATCGACGGCGACGACCAGCTCGACGCAGCCGATGCCCCTACGATGGTCGACCGCCTCGTCACCGAGCACCTCGACATGGTCACGGGCATTCGCGCCGACCACGATGCCCATCGATCGGGCCATGCGTTTGGGAATCGCGTGATGACCGGGCTGGTGGGCGAGTTGTTCGGGCACCGGCTTTCGGATGTGTTGTCCGGCTACCGCGTGTTCAGCCGACGCTTCGTGAAATCCTTTCCCGCCCTCGCCGAGGGCTTTGAGATCGAAACCGAGCTGACGGTCCACGCCCTCGAACTCAAGATGCCCGTTGCCGACAGCCCGGTCCGCTTCCGCTCCCGGCCGGAGGGCAACCCCAGCAAACTCAACGCGATTCGCGATGGACTGCGCATCCTGTTCACCATCGCTCGGCTCGTCCAGCGCGAGCGGCCCCTGCCGTTTTACGGCGTCATTGGGCTCGAACTCGCCGCGTTGTCGATCGGACTTGCGATTCCGCTGTTCATCACGTTTTTCGAGACGAGCGAAGTGCCTCGATTCCCCACCGCCATCCTTTGTTCGGCCATCATGCTCGTCGCGTTCCTCTCGTTCACGGCGGGTGTGGTGCTCGACACGGTGACCCATCACCGCCGTGAAACCCGCATGCTCGCCTACCTCCGCGAACCTTCCCTCGCGAGCCGGACCGAAGGCATGCAGCATGAGGCGCCGCCGGTTCGAAGCGTCGCAACGGCCAAGCCCCAAACATGAGGCTCACTCACTTTTTAGGTTGACGCGGCCCGCGGGGCACGCGATGCTCTCAATGTGAGAATCGCTCACGTTTGGAGGCGAGGGTGGAGGACTACGAGGAGCACGATGCGGTCGGGCTCGCCGACTTGGTGGCGCGAGGAGAGGTGTCGCCGGCTGAGCTGGTCCGCGAAGCGCAACGCCGCATCGAGGACCACGACCCCACCTACGGTTTCATCGCGCACCGGTTCGACGCAGAGGTCGCGCTTACCGCCCTCCCGTCATCGGGGCCGTTTCGGGGGGTGCCCTTCCTGTTGAAAGACCAGCTCGAGGTCGCTGGCCAGCCCATGACACTGGGTTCGCGGCTGCTCAAGGATTGGACGCCTCCGCACACCCATCCGCTCGCCTCACGGTTCGTCGAAACGGGCCTCGTCCCTCTCGGTCGCACCACGATGAGCGAACTCGGTCTATTGCCGACCTCGGAGTCTGCGGCCTTCGGCGTCACCCATAATCCCTGGGCCAAGGGCTACTCTCCCGGAGGATCGAGTGGTGGCGCGGCGGTGGCCGTGACCGCCGGAGTCGTCCCGATCGCCCACGCGGTGGATGGAGGTGGCTCGATTCGGATTCCGGCGTCGGCCTGCGGGCTCATTGGCCTCAAACCCAGTCGAGGGCGACATCCTGGGTGGGCCGACGATCCGCCACAGGGGTTTGTCAGCCACTTTGCGGTGACCCGAACCGTACGTGACACGGCCGCACTGCTCGACGCCACCTACGTGTCCGCCGGCCGCTTTCGATTGCCGGCCCCCGAAGTTCCCTACGCCTCGGTCATCGAACGTGACCCCGCTCCGCTGCGAATCGGCCTCACGCCCACGGGCCTGTTTGGCGAGGCCCCGCATCCTGAAGTCCTCGCCTCCCTGACGTCGACCGTCGAGCAGCTCGTAGCGCTTGGACACACCGTGGAAGAGGTCCGCCCGCCTCTCGAGGTGGACCGCTTCGTCGCCGCGTTTCGGGTGCTGTGGGCCACCGCCGCGGGCATCTTCCTCGCCATCGCCCAACGAGATGCGCCGTTGCCTTCGTGGCTACGGCCATTGACGAGACCGCCCACCGTGTTTCGGCTGCTCACCGCACTCTCGGGTGGCGTGGAGCCGTTTACCCGCCGACTGGCCCGCCTCCAGCAGGCCTTGGCCCCGACCGACTTGTGGCTCGCCGAGATGGACCTCGAAGCAGCCGCGGCCTCGTTGCAGATCTACTTCGAAACCTACGACCTTTGGCTCACCCCTACGCTGTTGCAGCCCCCTCCGAAACACGGGTTCTTCGACCTCGGACTGAGCGATGAGGCGCTCGGCCGGCAGATCTTTGGCCTTATCGGCTTTACCGCCATCGCGAACGGCACGGGAATTCCTGCGATTTCGCTGCCCGCCGGATTGGCCGCAGGGCTTCCCGTTGGCGTTCAGTTCATGGCACCCATGGGCCGTGAGGACCGCCTACTCGCCCTCGCGGGCCAGCTGGAACGCGCCTCATCACCCGATGATCCACTTGCGTGGCCGGTTCACTGGAAACGCTTTAACGAAGCCGCCACCTCGGGATGGTCTTCGTAAGCTGAAGCCGCTTCGAAGAGCGCCTCTGCCCTCGCCTGTTCACCACAGGTCGCCAGAAAGCCTGCGAACCGGATCTGCTGCTGGGCATGCAGAATCGGATGTTCTGGAAGCCAGTCCGCAAGGTCAACGTCGGCCACGGACGTCGCAAAGCGAGCCCGGTATTCCGCCGTGGCGGGAAGGGGCGGCACCACCACCATCACGATGCTGTCCAGGTACACCAGGGCCCAACCGCGTTCGAGGAGGGTCTCGATGCGCTCATGGTGATCGGGCAGTCGCATTTCGCCGACGACAAAACCCGGCATCCAGGTCTCGATGAGTTCATCGAGCACGGCTTGATCGCTTTGGGCTTCGATGCTCTGCAGAAGGAAGTCCTTCGGATAGGCCTCCCAGCGCCCATCGACGAACACGTCTTTCACAGGATGAACGTCGTAGGTGAGGTAGTTGCCGGCTCCCCACCCTAGATTGAGCATCTGGCCTGGAGGAGGGTGCTCGCGCAGGAATGCCGTCGCCGACTCCGCCCACTCGCCCACCGACTTGCCGAGGCCCTGCTGACGTCGCAGGTATGCATGGTCGCGAGGCTTCACCTGGCCACCCAAAATGAGCCCGGCCAGGAACACCACGCACGCGGCCAACGCGGCGCGAAAAAGGGGAACCGACTCGAGCAATGGCGTTTTGGCCTTCTCGTCCCACCGCGTCACCACACTCGCTGCAGCGAGGGCAAAGAACGGGATGCCTCGCAACGCTGCGACGACCAAGGCGGTGCCCATCGCAAGGACACCGAGTTCGATCACCGACCAGCGCCCTCGGGCTCGGACCGCGGCCACTCCAACGACCACCGCGAAGACGGCCACGATAGGCCCGCCAAGGGGGTCCGTCCAGATCGGTTCCAGTTCAGCACTGCGCGCTCCGGTCGTTCCATCGCTTCCCAGCGTGAGCACCGTCGAGACCAGCGCCCACGGGGCGATCCACGCGCGCGGACCCAGCGGACTGATCGCCATGACCGCGACGCTTGCGCCAAAGGTCGCCAACAGTGGCGTCAGCGGCAGATCCGCATCGGATTCGTCGAGCCACCCCCGCCCTCGCAAGGCCCGCGTGACCGCGATGTGCACCGCAAAGCCCGCGATCAGCACCACCCCGATGAGGTACATCTGGTGTGTGTTCACCATGAACCAGAGTGTGAGCACCATGGCGATGAGGGGCGCTCGGGTCTCGGGGCGGGCTCGCCAGCGTTCGAAGGCCACGAGCAAAAGCCCCAGCCCCAAAACGGTAAAGACCTCCGGCCGTGGCACCAGATGGCGCTGGACCCCCAGGACGGCGAGAAACCAGACAAACGAGGTCTTGGCAAGCCGATCGGGCCCCCCTGCCCACCCCCCCCAAGCCCCTACCGCACAGAGCCAGCTCACACAGCAGAAGACCGAAAGCGTCCAAAATCCAAGGGTTTCGGACAGCACGTACACGGCCAGCTGATAGAACGTGTACTGCTGATCGTTTGGATGATCCGGGAAGGTCCAGGAAAATGTATTGGTCAGCAGGGGAGCGCCGGTGTCCCAAATGTGGCGCCCAATCGCGATGTGCTCGGGGACGTCGATGGGCGAGATGCGGAAGACCCCAAACACCACGAGCAGGGCCACCACGACGGCCAGGGCGGTGCGCTGAAGGGCCGATGCGGGGATGGATCACCTCCTGCGGAGACCTTACCTGCCGTGGCGTTCAAAGAACGCCCAGGCCTCCGTCGTGGTCGAGATGGCATCGGTCGTCGTGCCCCCGCACTGTTCAGGATTGCCGTAGATCGGCGAGCCCGCCCAGGGATGCCCCAGCTCTTCGACGGTGACGAGCGCGATCTCGATGTCCTGGGGGCAGGTCCAGGTGCGCGTCCGGACAACGCCCTCGGTTTCGTCGGTCGGCTCATCAGGGCAGGAAGCCGCGGTCCGAAACACCTCGACGGCGGCTTCTACGCCAAGCCGATCCTGACCGTTGGACGCCACCGCGCCATCGTAGGGCACGCAGAGGTCCTCAAGACCGTGGACATGCAGCAGAGGAACGGGTCGAGACGGCGTGCATTCAAAGGCGACCAACGGCGGATCGACGCTCTCCTCCACCGTGGCCAGGGTGCCCGCACTAATCGCGACCGCCGCGATGCGATCGCTTGCCTCGCACGCCAGGCGGTAGGACATCATTCCGCCGTTCGAATGCCCCGTTGCAAAAATGCGATCCGCGTCGAGGCAAGCGCCTTTGGTCTGCGCATCGTCGATCATCGCGATCATGGAGGCCACATGATCGGGCAGCAGTGCGGGGGGACCACAACAGCTGCCCGCGTTCCAGACCTGCGGACCGCCCTTGCCCACCGCGAAACCCTCGGGCGTCAATGTGGCGAACCCTTCCTGATCTCCCAATGCCGAAAGGCCGGTTACCGTCTCGATCGCCGCCCCGTCGCTTCCCCCACCATGGAGCTGGAGGATCGCGGCCCGAGGTTCGGCCCCCGTCGGTGGGACGTGGAGCCGGTAGCGGAACGGCCGCCCGTCCACCTCGATGGTCTCGTCGTAGTCGCCCGCCGCCCGGCAAACCGGCCCCGGATCCTGCGTATCTGCAGTAGGTCCGCCGGTCGTCGCGGTCGTCGCGGTCGGTTCGGGAACCTCGGGCGTTCCCGTGGCCGCGGTCGGCGTAGCGGGTTCTGGTGAAGACGAACAGGCAACCAACCAACCCACGACGAACATCGGACCTCCTTCCTACGGATGGTCACGAAAACGAAACCCCCAAGGGAATATTGGTTGGCCCCCTCCGCGCCCTCATAGTATGCGCTCGTATGTCATGGCGTAGTCATCTTCCGACGCTGCTTCAGGAGCGCCGCTTTCGCACCCAGGCGGCGCTTGCGCAGGCGTTGGCCGACGCGGGGCACCCCGTTGACCAGGCGGCGATCTCGCGGGAGCTGAAGGTGTTGGGTGCGGTCAAGGTGGATGGCACCTACCAACTCGTCCAAGAACAGGACGGGTTGCCGGTGTTTGGAGCCTCCGTGACGGCGGGCGGGTGCCTCGTGGTCCTGCGGACGGCGCCGGCCTGGGCCAACGTCATGGCGCAGCGCATCGACGAGGCTTCCCTGGTGGGGATCCTTGGCACGATCGCAGGCGATGACACCGTGTTCGTGGCGACCTCTGGAGCCGAGGCCACAGACGCACTTCAACATTGGCTCGGCCTTCCGGGAACGTGACCCCCATGCGCATTCGATTGGACAAGATTGCTTCGAGCACCGTGCACCTCGGCCTTTCCCGCCAGGTGGTGGTCGCGCCCGAAGTCCAAGCCGAGGCAGGCGCCGTGGTCGCCGTGCGCCTCCTCGACGGCGGACTCGACACCACGATTGAAAACCCCCAAGGCCGCATGATGAAGTGCCGTGAGGGGGATGTGATCGCGGGGGTTCTCGGGCGTCGGGAGGCGTTGCGAGGCTTCTTCGGAGACATTCCTGCGTCGGTGGCCGCGGGCGACGTGTTGCACCTGCTCAATCGTGGGGGCGTCATTGGGTTATGCCCCGACGGCCATCCCGAGCTGGGAACGCCGCCCCGCGTGCAGGTCCTGGGCAGCGTGGTCCGATTTTCGGACCTCGAACGTCAACATGGCGAACCGGCCAACATCTTCCCCGGCCCGGTAGCCCTCGCCGATCCCGGCCAGAACCTTGGCGTACCCGTGGTATTCGTCGTGGGCACCACCATGCATGCGGGCAAGACGGCCGCGGCCTGTGCGATCGTCCGAGGCGCCACGGTTCGGGGCATGGCGGTCGTAGCGGCCAAAGTCACCGGCGTGGCGCTCCGTCGCGACACGCTCGAGATGCAGGACTACGGTGCGGTTTCGGCGGTTTCGTTTGCCGATGTGGGCTTTCCGTCCACGATCAACGTCGATGTGGTGCGTGGCGCGTGGGGCTGCCTTGTCGCGGCCGCGTCCCGTAAGCCCGACTTGCTCGTCGTGGAGCTTGGGGACGGGCTGATGGGACAGTACGGCGTTCGCGAGGTGCTTTCCTCGCCGGGCATCGCCAAGGTGACCCGCGCTGTGGTGCTCTCGGCCAACGATCCTGTGGGGGCGTGGGGCGGTCAGCAGATCCTTGCGGAGATTGGCCTGCCAACGACCGTGATCACCGGACCAGCGACCGACAACGACGCAGGATGCACCTCCATTGCTTCGCGCACCGCGGTACCGGCCATCAATGCGCGTCGACAGCGTGATGCGTTCGTGGAGACGGTCCTCGATGCGATCCACCGGCCTCAGCTCAAGGCCGCCGGAGATGCGTCATGAACGTTGGCGTGGTGGGGGTGTCGGGCTACGCCGGCTCCGAGCTGTGCCGTTGGCTCCTCGACCATCCCCAGTTCGAACTCGCGCTTGCCGTGGGGCGATCGTCAGCGGGTCAGCGCCTGGATGCGGTTCATCCAGGTCTGGCTGGACTCACCGAATTGACGGTGACGCCTTGGGAACCCGAGCGGTTGTCCAGCTGTGAGGTGGTGTGTCTCGCGGTTCCTCACGGACAGGCTCGCGGACTGGTCGAACAGATCCCGCACGGGGTTCGCATCCTCGACCTCTCCCGCGACCACCGTCACGTCGAAGGGTGGCGGTACGGGCTGGTGGACTGGACCGATGCCGACTTCACCACCCTCGATCGCGTGGCCGTGCCCGGGTGCTTTGCGACGTGCATCGCACTCATGCTGGCCCCCTTTGCCGCTCAACACGCCATTCGCGGCCCGGTCGCGGTCTCGGGGTGCACCGGCTCGACGGGCGCGGGCGCATCCCCCGGGCGCGGGACCCATCATCCCGAGCGAGCCGTGAACCTGCGGGCCTACAAGATGCTCACCCACCAGCACACGCCCGAGATCGAGGCCACCCTCGCGGCGGTGGGGCAACCTGCAAATCTCCTGTTCGTTCCTTTGTCAGCCCCTCTCGACCGGGGCATCCTCGCCACCGCCTTCGTGCCCATCGACGCCGATCTCGATCCACAGGCGGTCGTTCGAGAGGCCTACGCCCAAGCGCCTCTCGTGCGGCTCCGCACCGAGTCGCCCCACCTTCGCCACGTGCGCGGGACGGCCTTCGCCGACCTTTGGGTGGGGGCACAACATGGACAGGCGGTGGTGATCGGAGCCATTGACAACCTTGGGAAGGGTGCGGCCACCCAAGCGGTGCAGTGCCTCAATCGAATGGCGGGACTCCCCGCCCATCTTGGGCTGCGCCGCGCGCCAGCTCTGCCCTGACCCTTTCGAGGACGACGACATGTCCCTCCGACACTTCATCGATGGCACCGAGCCAGGCCCCGCCGGCGTCGAAGCCATCGCCCGACGCGCCTTGGCGCTCTCTCGAGGGGCTCCGGCCCTGCGAATGTCTAAGCGACTCATCAGCGTGTTCATGAATGCAAGCCTGCGCACCCGATTGTCGCTGGATGCGGCGTGCCATGGACTCGGCATCCACCACCAAAGTGTGACGCCGGGCGCCAACGCCTGGGCCCTCGAGATGCGAGATGGCGCGGTGATGATGGATGGCGACAAGGCCGAGCACGTCGCCGATGCGGTTCGGGTGCTCGGCCAGTACGGCCATGCGCTGGCCGTGCGCGCGTTCGCGGGCCTCCAGAATCGTGACGAAGATCGTGCCGATCCCGTGATTTCCGCGTTCGTGAAGCATGCGCCGGGGCCCGTCGTGAACCTGGAGTCAGCCCGCTACCACCCGTTGCAGGGGCTCGCTGATGCCGCGACGTGGTTCGACCATCTCGGACAGGTCCAAGGCCAGCGCATCGCCTTGGTCTGGGCCCCGCATCCTCGGGCGCTGCCCGCGGCGGTTCCGCAGCAGGTCCTGCTCACCGCGAGCCTCCTTGGAGCCCGCATCACGGTGGCGCACCCCGAAGGATTCGATCTCGATCCCGAGATCGTGACCCGTGCTCAGGGTCTTGCCGCGGCCGGCGGGGGGGAGGTTCAGGTGACGACAGATCGCCGGGCGGCCATCGAGGGCACCCAGGTGATCGTAGCCAAGAGTTGGTCGGGATTCTCGGGCTACGGCCGGCGCGAAGACGAAGCCCGCCAACGGGAAACCCTGGGAGCCTGGCGCGTGGACCAGCCCGATTTCGCGCTGGCGTCGCCGGGAGCGGGCTTCATGCACTGTCTCCCGCTGCGCCGCAATGTGGTGGCCACCGATGCAGTTGTGGATGGGCCATCGTCATGGGTCGTGCAAACCGCTGGATTGCGCATGCACACCGCCATGGCTCTGCTGGAGCAGCTCTTGGGGGGTGATCCATGGACCGCGTGATCACGCTGACCGACGCCGTACCCTACCTGCGTGCTTATGCAGGTCAGACCTTTGTCATCAAGGTGGGCGGCGCGATCGTGGCCGAAGAAGAGTGGCGCCGCGCCGTGGTGCACCAATGCGCCGTGCTCCATCGCGTGGGCATGGGCGTGGTGCTCGTGCACGGGGGCGGGCCGCAGCTCAAGGCCGTGGCCGCATCGCGGGGGATCGCCGCCCCTCAGGTCGCTGGGCGCCGCATCACCTCCGATGCCTTGCTCGAGGTTGCGATCGAACAGTGGCGGGGCCGATTGTCGACCCAACTCGTGGATGCCTTCCGCCAGGGTGGAGAAACCGCGGTGGGCCTCTGCGGGGCGGATGGCGATCTGGTGACTGCGGCCAGGCGCCCTCCCGTCTCAATCGTGGATGATGCAGGTGCAACCAGACTCGTCGACTTTGGCCGGGTAGGAGATCTGCAGTCCGTCGACGTCACGTTGCTCCACGCGATCCTTGCGAACCGGATGATCCCTGTGGTGAGTCCACTCGCCGCAAGTTCCCAAGGTTTGCTGAACGTCAATGCCGACAGCATCGCCGCCGCATTGGCGATCGCCCTGCCCGCCGCCAAGTTGATCCTCGTGGGGCAAACCCCCGGTATTCTCGAAAATCCCACCGATGAGACCTCCGCCCTACCCGTCGCTGACCTCGCGACACTCGATCGCCTCGAGAGCAAAGGCAGCGTACAGGGCGGCATGCGGCCCAAGGTGGAGGCCATTCGCACGGCCCTACGTGGAGGCGTACCTCGGGTACACCTCGTCGACGGCCGTGACGAAGACGGTCTACTCGCCGAGATCTTCACCCACGACGGGTCAGGGACGCTCGTCGTGGCCGAGGGCAAGGGTGAGGGGGTTGCTCCTGCTTAGGTTTTCCGCTTCGCCCACCGGACCCGGAGTGCAAGCACACCCTTGTCCTTTTCGGCGTTGGCGTCCCACTCGGAGGACTCGCGGATGGTGGACGCGGCCTTTGCGGCGTCATCCGCCTCGGGAACCACGTTCTGGAAGCCCTCCGCCTCGAGCAATGCATCGACGGACTCGTACTTACGTACGGTTCCAATCGAGATGCTGCCCAGGTCTTCGAACTCGATGCGGTCTCCCGAGGAGATCACCGAGAACTCCGGGCTCCACGGCACGACGAACACCGTCTTGACGCCACCCTCCATGTGGGCGAACGCAAGTGGATGTGTCGTCGCCTCGAACGTTGCCATGCCGAAACGCCTCCCTGTTCGGTCATTCGGTCTTGCGTGCTGGAGGGGTGACCGTAACACGAGGCCCCGCCCTACACGGTCGTTGCTTGCGGGTCGCACTTAGCCGGGGGGCCAGGTGAGCTGGCGGCCCCCGAGGATGTGGAAGTGCAGATGGTCGACGGCTTGGCCACCCTCAGAACCAATGTTGGTGACGATCCGATAGCCCGCTGCGTCGAGCCCAAGGTCGCGCGCGACGTTGCGCACTACGATGAGCAGGTGGCCGAGCAAGGCCTCGTCTTCGTCATCCGCCGACGCAAGGTTGACGATGGGTTTCTTGGGAATGACGAGTACGTGAGTCGGCGCCTGAGGCGCAATATCGCGAAATGCCAGGCATCGATCGTCTTCATAGACGATGTCGGCTGGGATCTCGCGGTCGATGATCTTTTGGAAAATCCCCATGCAAGCTCCTCCTCGCCACATCGTGCCGGACAGCACAGTGCCCCGAGGCTCTCTCGAGTGTCAAGTGCAAGGCACACGATCGCATCGGCGATCGCCCCAGGGGCCTAATCGCACGGATCGCCGAGGGGCGAGTCCCTCGGCTGGCGCGTTTGCCGAGGCGCTCCGCAAGGGCCCAACGAAGGCCAAAGCGGATCGGAAGCCGGCGCAATTCAACTTCGGATAACCAAGTCAGATCCAACTCTATACGGCATCATTTCTAAGCGGTTGCTCTTGGGGAGCGGCGAGCTTAGCCTCCAATCGCCTTTGGAGGTACTTGCGATGCAGAAAATGACACTTGTGATGGGTCTGGTTGCGGCGTTGGCCACTGCTTGCGGTGAGCAGACGGCCACGACGCCCGAAGTCGATCCTGCGGCAGAAGCAGCGGCCGCCGAGGCCAAGGCGGCCGAGGAAGCGGCCGCGAAGGAAGCAGAGGCGGCTGCCGCCGCTGCGAAGGCCGCCGCAATGGGCATGTCAATCGCCGATCTCATGACGAACAAGGCCGACCAGCTAGGCAAGACGGTCACCGTCGCCGCGATGTACGCCTCGCATGAGATGAAGGACGAGATGGCGCACGTGACGCTCACTGCGTCCGTCGATGAGGGCGCGGCCACGATTCTGTGCGCGATGGCCGATGGTGCAGGACTCGAAGAAATGGAGGCCAACGCCGACATGCGCGTGACTGGCACCCTCGCCGAAGATGAGGGCGTGGTGATGCTTAAGGACTGCGCCAAGGCCGCGCCGGTCGAGGCCGAGGGTGGCGAAGCCCCGGCGGATGCTGCGGAAGGCGAAGCTGTGGAAGGCGCGGAAGCGCCCGCGGCCGAAGGCGACGACGCGCACGAGTGAGATCGTACAGCGCCCTGGCGGGAAGGCCGGGGCGCCGTCGACTCGCTGAGGTGGGCTCCCTTGGCGCTAGGCGCGCTTGAAGACGAGCACCGCGTTGATGCCCCCAAACCCAAAGCCGTTCGACATCACGACCTTGAGCGGAGCCTCACGGGCGGTATTGGGCACGACATCCAAATCACACTCCGGATCGGGGGTGTGATGGTTCGCGGTTGGAGGCACCACGCCTCGATGCAGGGCGAGGCACGAGAACACGGCCTCTACGCCTCCAGCCGCCCCGAGCATGTGGCCCGTCACACCCTTCGTCGAACTGACCATGAGGGTGTCGGCATGATCGCCGAACACTCGGCGAATCGCCAACGTCTCATTGGCATCGTTCATCGGCGTCGAGGTGCCGTGCGCGTTCAAATAGTCGACGTCCTCGGCGTTAAGGCCCGCACTCGCCAGTGCGGCTCGCATGCACCGCTGGGCGCCTTCGTGTTCGGGTGCCGGGGCCGTGATGTGATGCGCGTCGGTGGTGACTGCGTAGCCTGCCACCTCGGCGTAGATGTGGGCGTCGCGTTTTTGGGCGTGTTCGAGCGACTCGAGCACCACCACGCCGGCTCCCTCGCCCATCACAAAGCCGTCCCGATCCTTGTCGAACGGGCGGCTTGCGGTCTTGGGATCGTCGTTGCGGCTCGACAGCGCCTTCATGTTCATGAAGCCCGTGATGCCGAGCGGCATGATTGCAGCTTCGGCGCCGCCTGCGACCACCACGTCAGCTTCGCCATGACGGATCGCGCGGTAGGCCTCGCCGATGCTGTGGTTACCGACCGCACAGGCCGTCACCACGACAAGGCTTGGACCTTTCGCGCCGTACCGGATCGCGATCTGCCCCGTGGCCAGGTTGGCTAGGGCAACCGGAATGAAGAAGGGCGAAACGGCGCGGGGACCGCGTTCGTGAAGATCGATCGCCGCATCGACGATCTCGGGGAAGCCTCCGATCCCAGAGCCCACGAAGACGCCAAAGCGCTCGGCTTCGGGCCAGTGGCTTGGGGAACCTTCGAGCGCGCCATCAAGATCGAATCCGGCGTCGCGCATTGCCTCGTCGGCGGCCGCGATGCCGAACTGCATGAACCGACCGGTCCGGCGGGCAAGCTTCTTCCCCAGAACATCGCTGGGGTCGAACCCATCCACCTCACCGGCGATGCGGGTGCTGTAGCCCGTCGCGTCGAACCGCGTGAGCGGGCCGATGCCGCTCCGTCCTGCGAGGACGGCCTCCATGGTGGTGGGCACGTCGAGACCTGCGGGGGTGATCGCCCCAAGCCCCGTGACGACGACACGACGGGACATGGTTCGCTACCCGTTCTTGGTGATGTAGTTGATCGCGTCCTGAACGGTGCGAATCTTCTCCGCTTCGTCGTCCGGGATTTCGATGTCGAACTCCTTCTCGATCGTCATGACGAGCTCAACGATGTCCAGAGAATCAGCGTTGAGGTCATCAATGAAGGAAGCCGATGGTACAACCTCGGCTTTCTTCACACCGAGGCTCTCGGCGATGACGTCCTTGACCTTCTGGATTTGCTCCTCACTCGACATCCTGGGCTCCTTTTGGGGCGGTTGCACCGCCCTCCCGGCCAATTTCGCCGGGTGGCGTGTTTAGCGTACAGACTCCGCCGCGCGGAATCCCTTGTCAAGTTCCCCGTCGACCGTCGACTGTGCGGCGAGCGAGATGAATGGCTTGTCGCACCGATTCGGGGTTTGCACGCCCGTGACCGACAACGACCGTACCTCGACAACCGAGCAGCACGCCTCCGCCTTGCGCTTCCCAGTCGACTTGGCGACGGAGCCGACGAGCGGCTGCTTTCAGCAAGAACGCACCAATGCGGGCGATCGGATCCCTTCGGATCTCATGCCGCAGAAGACGCCCAAGCAATTGAACTGTTCCTTCACCGGCTTTCAGCAGCACATTGCCGACAAAGCCATCGGTCACGAGTACGTCACAACGGCCTTCAAGGGCCGCGTGGGGTTCGACGAAGCCCACGTGGGGAATCCCCTGGGTATCGAGCAGCTCGACCGTTTCGCGAAGTTGCGCGTTCCCTTTGGTGGCTTCGGCGCCGTTGGCGAGCAGTCCCACTCGAGGATGGCGGACCCCGAGGGTGCGTGCGTACTGTGCGCCAAGGCGAGCAAACACCGCGAGGTGGGAGGCTCGCACGTCCACGTGGGCTCCCGTGTCGAGCAGGACCAATGGCAGGCCGTCAGCGCGGGGGAGCAACGTGGCGATCGGGGGTCGCCTCACCTCTTGTTGCAGACCCAGATCGAGCATCGCAGCCACGACAATCGCGCCCGTGTTGCCGCAAGACACAAAGGCGCTTGCGCGACCCTCGGCGACTTCGAGCAGTCCTCGTCGGATCGAGGTGTCGGGCGATCGACGCACGGCTCCGACCGCCGCTTCGTCCATCCCAATTTGGTCGGGAGCATCGAGCACGGGAAGGTGAGTTCGCAGCTGCTTCGTCGGGCCTACGAGGCGCACGAGTGCACCATCGGCGGCGGCCGCTTCCGCGCCGTCGATCACGACGTCAGGGGCGTCGTCGCCGCCCATCGCGTCCACGGCGATGGGGAGCGGGCCCCCGGACGGGGTCCGCAAGGCCGGGACTACTCTGCGGTGCTGGTCGGCAGCACGTTGTGGGTGCGGTAGGTGCCGCACGCGTCGCAGGCCCGGTGGCGCAGCTTCAGCTCGCCACAAGCCGGGCAGGACTCGACCGCCGCCGTCACCTTGAGCGCGTCGTGCGCTCGCCGCATGTCACGCCGCCGGCGCGACGTCCGCTTCTTAGGTACCGCCATGGTAGGAGAACTCCGTCAATTCGTTTTGTCTGACCCTGAAGGGTCGAAGTCAGCCAGCACGCCAAACGCGGGGTGCCCGACCCCGGCCGACTGGGCGGCCAGCAATGCTTGGGTGCGCTTATCGCATTCAACCGTGTCGGTGCACACGATTCGCGAGGGTTGCGCGAGCGTGAGCGCTTCGCGCAGGACGTCGGTAGCGACGATGTGTCCGTCTGTGTACCAGCCGACGTCGAGGTCATCGGCCTCAAGTTCGATCTCGCCGCCGTCGAACACGTCGCCCCCGGCTTCTTCGGGGGCGTAGAGCAGGCTCATCGTCTCTTCGAGGTGAAGCAAGCAGGGTTCCGAGCATCGGTCGCATTCTGCTGCCGAGTCAACCTTGAACGTCGTGTCGACGCGCACGAGTCCCTGTCGCTTGGACGCGATGGTGAGAAGCAGGTGGCCTTCGAGTGCATCGGGTCGTTGCTCGAGCGATTCGGAGGCTGCGTTTGCGGCCCAATCTTCGCGCAAGCTGAAGTCGACGCGTCTCCCCGCGGCGGGGATGCCCTCGACCGGGATCCTCACAACGTCCTCCGTGGTCGCGCGGGGGCTTGGAGCGGCGAAAACACACGTTTCGCAAGTGGCCCGTGTCCAGCGCGAGCCTGCGTCCTATCGCCAGGCATCCCCGACGGCAAGTGCTCCGTTCGCGATTGACGAGGGCGGTGATTCCTATATGCTCCCCCCATGACGGCACTTCTCCTGTTGGCGTTCTCTTGCACCACCAACTCGTCTGGTCGTTCCGCCACGACCTACGTGGGGCAGTTGCAACCGCTGCTTCATGAGAACAGCTTGTTGGCTGAGCGGGTGTTGTTCCAGGCGGCAGACATCTACAACAACGCCGCCCGGCCTGACGACGTCGCCAACAAGTGGGAGACCGACATCACGCCGATCGCCGAGCACCTGCACTTCCAGGCCAAGCTCGTCGATGCTCCCGAAGAGTGGAGCGACCAGCACTCGGGGCTCGTCGAGATTTGGGGAGACCGCGCCCGGGCGTATCGTGACATCAGCGAAGGCCTACGGCTTGCCGACCGCGAGCGTTGGGACCGAGGCCGTTCCTCGGCCGAAAAGGTCAAGCTCGAAGAAGAAGCCTGGTTTGGCGAGATCAACGAGAAGTTGGGCTCAATGAATGTCAACCTCGAGCCCTACCCGTAGGGACCGGTTCTGGCTGCCGCATCGCAGCTTGACGCCGGCTGCGACAGGGTTACTACCAAAGGCGTCGTTGCTGACCCGTGGTCGAATTGGCAAGACGTCGGATTCTGGCTCCGAAGGCTCCAGGTTCGAGCCCTGGCGGGTCAACTCGAACGCTCCCATCGTCTAGCGGTTAGGACACCGCCCTCTCACGGCGGAGACAGGGGTTCGATTCCCCTTGGGAGTACTTCTTTTCGCTAAAAACCCACCCCTAAGGTGGTTTTTTTGCGTTCTGCCCACAATGACTTGTCCACACCGCAGATGTGCGTGGCAAGTTCGACGTGGGAAGCGTGCGGGTCCCCGCCGGTTCGCCGGTGCCTCTCAGCTCCGCAGGACCGCGTCGACCGCCTCGAGCGCCGACGCGACGGCCGTGTGCACCGCGCCCCAGTCGTCGAACGACGTGTAGGCGTCACCCGCGAAGAACACCCGTCCGCCCAGCGGCTTGGCGAGCGCACGAGAAATCGCGGGAGGAGCCCCATCGGCCAGATAGGCCGCCCCCACGAAGGGTTGCTGCGACCAGTCCCACACGAGGTGCCGAAGGTACGTGCGCGAGGCGATGCCGCCGAAGATCGTGTCGAGTTCCTTCAGGATGCTGCCCACGAGTGCGTCCTCGCCAAGTGCCGAGGCCCGTTCGGCCGGCGCGCCGACGGTGAACATCCCCAGTACGAAGTCCTGGGTGTCGTGTCCGTACGACGCGTCGTAGTATAGGCGTTGCCCCGTGCTCTGAAAGCTGTCGGGAAACTCCAAGAACGTCGGAAAGAAGGGCTCGCGGAACGCCACGAAGGCCTTGAGTCCCGCCCAGACGGGAGCGGAGGCGATGCGCTCGCGGCGAGCCGTGGGGAGCGCAGGGACGAACGCGATGTCTCCTCGCTGCAGCACCGACAACGGCACCGTCACGACCACCCGGTCCGCCTCCCACACCTCGCCGCGCGTCCCGGTCACCCGGACCACGTCACCGCTCCAGTCAATTGCGGCGACCGGGCTGTCGAGGGTCGTCCTGGGGAGCACCTCGGGGACGACGTACCGCTCGAACACGTCGAACCAGCTCGCGTTCACGAAGCGCAGATCGTCGAACCGTCCGAGTTTCCCGACGTTGAGTTCGCCGTCGAAGAAGCCGTAGGGGTCATCGCGAGCGTAGCCGCGAAGCGCGATGTCGGTCCGGGCTGAGCGATCGGGGACGACGTCGTCGAGAACGCTCCGGCTGGCCGACAACCACTCCGCACCGAGCGAGATGGGGAAGTCGGCGAAGGTGCAGTCCACGGCCATCCGCCCCCCGACCGCGGAACTCGCCTCGACCACTCGAACCTCGACGCCCTGCTCCACGAGCCGCCGCGCCATGGTGAGTCCGGCCGCCCCCGCACCGACCACGAGTACGCGCCCATCGAACGACCGCCGCGGTGTGCATCCGAGGAGTCCACCCGCCAGGGCGAGCTTCAAGCTCTCTCGACGGCTCATGTTCCCGGTTCGCTGTCCCGTCATCTTGCTCCTGGGTCCGTGCTGGTCCTCTTACACCCGCACCTTCGATGACAGAAATACGAACGCGACCGGTGCCTCGGCGTCGGCAATCGATGAAACGCTGGATTCCCTCGGTGAGCTGCACGGGACGGTCGGTGGCCCACGGATAGCCGATCCCGGGTGGTTCGCCGCCCCTGGAGGAAATCCGCATGCCATTGTTGCTCCGCTTCGTCGCCCTGGGGGCGTTCGTGTCGCTATCGGGCTGCTCCCGAGGCGACCGGTCTTCCGAGACCGCCGACACCACCGAGACCGGCCACACCACGGCCTCCTGCTCGAGCTTCACCGAGACCGAGTCGGCGGGGTTCGTGGTCACGTCACTCGGCGCGGTGCGGGGACAGCGACAGGACAACGGGGCTTGGTCGTTCCGCGGGATTCCCTTCGCCGAGCCGCCGACCGGTTCGCGGCGCTGGACCGCCCCCGAGCCCCTGACCTGCTTCCCCGACCAGCCTCTCGACGCCGACGCGCTCGGCGCCAAGTGCGCCCAGCGAAACCTCTTCGGACAAGAGGAAGGCAGCGAGGACTGTCTCACCCTCAACGTGTGGGCACCCGAGAGTTACCGACGCGGCGACGCCCGACCCACCCTGGTCTACATCCACGGCGGAGCCAACACCTCGGGTTCGGCTGGAGATCGGCTCGACGCATCGGGCGCGCTGCTGTTCGACGGTCGCCATCTCGCAGCCGACCATGGCGCGGTGGTCGTGACCATCCAGTACCGGCTCGGACCGTTCGGGTTCCTCGCCCTTCCCGAGCTGTCCGAAGAGAATGGAGTGGCGGGGAACTACGCTCTGCTCGACCAGATCGCAGCCCTGCAGTGGGTCCGGGACCACATCGACGGGTTCGGAGGTGATCCGGAGCAGGTGATGGTCTTCGGGGAGTCCGCCGGCGGCTACAACGTCTGCACCCTGCTCGCCACGCCCGCAGCGGAGGGTTTGTTCTCGAGCGCCATCGTGCAGTCGGGGAGCTGTGCGGCTGAGACGCTCGCAGTCGTCGAAGCCCAGCACTCCGAGGTGGTGGACCAGATCGCAGCGTGCCAGGGTAGCGACCCGCTCCTGTCCTGCCTGCGCGAACTCCCCCCGAGTGTCCTGCTCGGCGCGCTGCCGGGCAGCGTCGAGCTACCGGGCAGTCCTGACGACGGGCTCACCTACGGAGCCGTGATCGACGGGAAACTCGTGGCACAGGATCCCCTCGAGATGCTGCGCGACGGGAGCCAGAACCCCGTGCCGCTCGTGGTCGGCTCCAACGCCGACGAAATGGAGATTCCCTTCCTGATTCCCCAAGACATCGTCGACGAAGCCGGCTACCGGGACTGGCTCGAGCAGACCACGACCACGTGGGGCCCGAAGGCCGCGGACACCCTGCAAGGCGCCTACCCTCTCGACGCCTTCGACTCACCCCAGGACGCCATCGCGCAGGTGCTCACCGACCTGCTCTTCACCTGCCCGGCCCGGGACATCGTCCGCGCGTTCGCCGAAGGCCAGGCCGGCCGCCCCGAGCCGGTCCCGGTCTGGCGCTACCTGTTTTCCCGTCGCGCGAGGAACGCGAGCGGCGAGGTCTTACCTGCCATCCACACCGCCGAGCTGCGCTACGTGTTCGGCACCCTGGTCGATGGCGTGGACCCGGTGACGCCGATCGACGAGAGCCTGGCTCGGTCCATGGGCGCCCGGTGGGTGGGCCTCTCAGCCTCGGGCGAGCCGACCGCTTCGGTGCCCTGGCCCGAATACGAACTCGAGCGCGAGTCCTACCTCGAGTTCGGAGACAGCGAGCAGGTCGGCGACAAACTGCGAAACGCGCGATGCGACGCGTGGGCGACCGTCCGCGGGGGGTAGTCGACTGGCCGCACCGGAATGGTGAGGCGCGCTCGGACTTCGCCCCGCACTTCCTCGAGCTGGAGCCTCGCCTCCGCCCCGAACAGCTCGCGCAGGCGCGCCCGGAGGTTCGACAACCCCACCCCGGCTCCGGGTCGCCGGCTCGACCCCAGCGTTCCGCCATTCGTCACGTCGAGCCGCAGCTCGCCGCCTCGTCTCCACGCCTGGATCCGCACGTGACGAACGCCGTCTGCGGTGCGCCGAGCATGCTTGATCGCGTTCTCGACCAGCGTCTGGAGCGCCATCCAGGGCAGCCGTGCCGTCTCGGCGTCGGGGTCGACGGCCATCGTCACGCGGAGCCCCCGCTCCCAGCGGGCCTGCTCCAGGGCGAGGTAGGGTCGCAGCAGGCGGAGTTCGTCCGCCAGTGTGACCAGCTCTCCCGGCGGGGGCGTGAGGGCGCCGTGCAGAAGCGACGAGAGATCGACGAGCAGCGCCTGAGCACGTCGTGGTTCCTCGTCGACCACGCTCGAGATCGTGTTGATCGCGTTGAACAGGAAGTGTGGATGCAGCTGCTGACGAAGCAGGGCGAGGGACATCTGCACCGACTGGGACTCCGCCTCGACCGCAATCCGCTGAGCTCTCTCCCGCAGCACCTGCTGCTCGAGCAGCAGATGTCCGAGTGCCCACGCCGCGAGGTTCATCGCCATCAGAACCATGGTCTCGAGCAGTGCCTGCGCCGTCCGCAACGGCGGGGTGGGCTCGACGGGCCACGCGCGTATGAGAACGACTAACCCGACGAAGAACAGCGGAGTGCCCAGGGCCACGAGCAGCACGAACCGACCCACCAGCTGCCGCCGAAAGCCCGGCCACCGTCGCCCAAGCGCCGCATCGACCGCGTGCAATAGCGCGCTCGCTCCGAAGCCCGCGAGCCCCCACTCCAAGCAGAGGAGCGCGCGCCCGAGTGGCTCGAGGTCGTCAGCCATGAACATCGAGAGCCCGAGCCCCGCCATCCCCCAGACCCACACGTGCATCCACAGGGCGGTCATCGCGCCGCCTCCCCCGAGCCAGGCCGAATCCGCTCCCGGATCATCCGGGCGGCCGCTCGACTGACCTTCACCGGACGCGCCACGCGCGGGAGCTGCAGGGAATAGGTGCCGCGAGCACTCCGATCGAGCCGCACGATCGCCTCGATTCGGACCAACGAGCTGCGGTGGACCCGCGAGAACGCCTCGCTCAAACGGGCTTCCCAGGCGTACATCGGCACCTCGACCAGCTCCGAAGTACCGTCATCGAGCCAGACCTCCGTGTAGTCGCCTTGCCCGAGCACGCACACGATCTGGGCCTCAGAGACGAATCGCACGGCGCCGGGCGCCACTTGCAGCGCATGAACCGGCGACGACTCCACCGCCTCGAGACGTTTGAGCGCCCGCGCGAGACGCGCAGGGTCGACCGGCTTCACGAGGTAGTCGACCGCCGACAGCTCGAAGGCCTCGACCGCATAGTCGCGATGTGCGGTCACGAACACCACCGGGGGGCCCGACTGCAGCAGCTCTCCGAGCACCAGTCCACTCCTCCCGGGCAGATGAACGTCGAGGAACACGGCATCGAACGAGTTCCGCTCGAGCAGAAAGACCGCCTGTTCGACGTCCTCCGCCGCGCTGATCTGCAGAGTGGGACAAGCATCGAGCAGCAGACGCCGCAGGTAACGGCGGGCGGGTGGCTCGTCTTCGACCAAGAGCATGCGTTGCAACACGACGGGGATCCTCAAGACACTGACACCCCGCCGAGCCCCGATCCGCCACCATCGGATCTCGCTACACGTGACACGGTGGTGGCGGCTGCTGCCTCGAGGCGTCTCGCGGCTCGTTGTCAGGCGAGCCCATGAGGAACGTGCCCGGCCCCACCCACCGCAGCGTCCGAACTCGTCGACGCCAGCATCAGCGAAGCCAACGGCCGCGGCGAGGCGCCGTCGGTCCGCCGCGCAGCCGTCGACGCACGCGTCCCGGAGTGCCTCGATGTCTGCGTTCACGGGGCCTCCGTCTGGCCCGCCGAGCTCCGCTCGCGGCTCGTCGGCTCCGCCTCCGGCCTGGCTCCGTTGGGCGTGGGACCTCCAGCCAAGCGAAACCCCAGGTCCGCGCTCCGGATGCCCGGGGGGTTGGCGAGCCGGGACGCCGCCCGCAGGTAGCGAGCGTCGTAGCCCCAGCTGCCTCCACGGCACACCCGCTCGTCGCCTGCCGTCATCACAGGATCCAGTCGCGGGGCTCCCGAGTAGGGAGCAAGCTTCCGCACCGCGTCCTGGCACCACTCCCACACATTGCCGAGCGTGTCGTAGAGTCCCCAGGAGTTGGCTCGAAGCTGGGCCACCGGCCTTGAGCGTCTCCCGCTGTTGCTCGCGTACCAGGCGACCTCGTCCACGGGTCCGTAGGTCGGAGTCGACGCGCCCGCCCGACACGCGTACTCCCACTCCGCTTCGGTAGGAAGCCGAGCCATCAGGCCCGGGCACAGCGCTTCGAGCGCTCGGCAGAAGCCACTGCAGTCGTGCCAGTTCACCCACTCGATGGGATGCTCGGGACCCTGCAACTGGCTCGGGTTGCTGCCCATGACCGCAGCCCATAAGACCTGCGCCACCGGCGTCTCGCCCAGCCAGAAGCCTCGAGTCAACCTCACCTTGTGCTGGGGGCCTTCGCACTCGAACCGCCCCCGCTCGTTGTCAGGTGAGCCCATGAGGAACGTGCCCGGCTCCACCCACCGCAGGCGATGCGTCACCTCCTCGACCGCAAGCTCACCCCACAGCCCGAACTCGTCGACGCCAGCATCGGCGAAGCCAACGGCCGCGGCGAGGCGCCGTCGGTCTGCCGTGCTGCCGTCAACGCACGCGTCCCGGAGTACCTCGATGTCTGCGTTCACGGGTCCTCCGGCCTAGCTCCGCTGGGCGCTCGCAGGTTGCGAGCGCCGCTGCTCCAGCCGCCTCCGCGGTATACCCGCTCGTCGCCTGTAGTCGCGTCGGGAACCACTCCCGCAGCCCTGAGTAGGGAACGAGCAGCGTCGCCGCGTCCTGACACCACTCCCACACATTGCCGCGCCTGTCGTAGAGCCCCCAAAGGTTCGCTCGAAGCTGGGCCACCGGACGCGGCTGCATTCCGCTGTTGTCCGCGTACCAGCCGATCTCGTCCAGGGGTCCGTAGGTCGCATCGGCAACGAGGAAGCCTTGGTAGCCGTCGGGCGACCGCCAGGGATGCCGCTGCGCCAAGTTGATAGCGGCGTTGTGGTCACGGTCGTCCGCACGAAAACGTACGTTAGGCCAGCGGAAGCTTCGGCCCCACGTGGCCGCAGTGACTGCAGCGACGGGTGCTGGGGAAGTCCTGCGGGGCCCCGGGTCGATGGATGAAGCGAGAGCGTCTGCAGGTTCACGGTGAGCTTCCATCGCCCGCCATCGTGAACGACCGTGACGAACCGCACGCCCCTTAGCGTGCGATGACTTCCGCTGGGCCCACCAGCGCGAGGTTGGCCATCGGCAGACGCACCTCCGCATCGCCCAGGGACGCGGGAGCGTTGAGCGCGCCGCCCGCCCGCTCATACAAGAAGTGCGTTCCTGCCACCACGAGTTCGAGCGCTTCGCCCGGCTCGAGCCGGGTCACGACGGTGCCCAGTTCAACATCGAGCCGCCCCTCGTACCGTCCGGTCTGGGCGCCGAGGACCTGATCGTTGACGACATAGCGGGCGTCTTTCGTGTCGACGACGAGGGAAGCGACGAAGAGTTCGTCCTGGCCTGGAGGAACGTCAGCGGCGAACGACACCGTACCTGTGATCAGGGTGGGCTCGGTCGCGGTGAACAGGGGCAAGCGGACCTCTCCATTGTCTTGGGGAATCTCAATCTCGCCGAGTGAGAACGTGTCGATTCGGTCGTGGACAGGCCACGCGTCCGACCGTACGCATCCTTGTTGCTCGATGGGCAACAGTACGCGCGGAACCTCGTCTAGCCGGGCGCGGGCTTCGTCGTCTTGGCCCACGAAGGCATCGAGGAAGAGCATGACCAGATCGCCATCGAGGAATCGACCGAGCCCCTCATCGAAGCCAGGCGTGTACAGGTCGGCGCACTGATTGGGACGCTCCCGATCCGGAGCACCTTCGCCAAATCCTCGCTGTTCGAAGGGATCAAAAAACGGGGCGTTCATGCCAACGATCCAAGTTTCGTCGCGCGGCGTGCCCAGCGACCGCCAGGTTCGCACCACCGCGCGCAGGCCACCCGCGATCTGGTCCGTGATCGGTTGGACGAACATCGTGGGGACCTGGACGTCATCGACGAAGCGAGGCGTGTCCGAGGACTCCCAGACCTCGCGGAGCGCGTCGTCCACGAGAAAGCTTGACGACGCCTCATCGATCGATGGAAGGAGCGCAGGGTCGAAGCGAACGCCGAGATCTTGGGAGAAGCCGAGGAAGAGTCTGGCCCAGAATGCGCGAGGAGCTCCGTTGGGGATGAAGATGTCCTCGAGCACCGAGCCGTAGGCGACGTAGGGCATCACAGCATCGATTCGGGGATCGGTCGCGGTGACGAGGAGCGACAGGTGGCCCCCACCACCGTTGCCAAACGTTCCGACACGTAGGTCTTTGGGGACGCCCGTGTCGGGTTCGCGCAGAGCCCAGTCGACGTTGTCGTAGACCCAGTCGAGGACCCGCATCGCGTCGACGTCTTCAATGCCAGGACGGGCGGCACCGCTGGTCACGCCGCCACTCTCACCGATGATGCCGCGTTGATCCACGCTTACGAAGCCGTAGCCGCGCTCGAGGTAGACCATCGCGTCCTCGAGTTCGTTGGTGCGAAACTCGGGGTAGCCGTGGTTCCACAGGATGAGCGGAGCGGGAATCGCTGCACAGACGTCAGCCGGCCGGAATACCGAAAACACGAGTTCCACACCATCATCGGCGATGATCCGATGGTCGGTGACGAGCGGCTCTGTGGGCGTGTCGGAGGGACATGAAGCGGGGACCGCCGGATCGGCCTCCGGCGCCTGGGCCCGACAGCCCATCGCGATCGATGCGGTCAACACTGCCCGTCCGAGGGTTCCACCCGCAAGCCATACGTTCGGTCTCTCATGTCGAGTCACAGCGACCCCCAAGCTTGGATTAACATACCATCTAGACGGTATGTTATCCCGAGCTATGTAGGGGCGGTGAAAGACCCATCGCAGCGGCGCCCGCAGGCTGAGCGGCGGCGCGAGACCCAGCGCAAGCTCATCAACGCTGTCGTGCGCTGCCTCGACGAAATTGGCTACGCGCAGACGACCCTCGCCGCGGTGCAAGCGGCAGCCGGGCTGTCCCGCGGTGCGCTCCTCCATCACTTCCCCAACAAGCAGGCGCTGATCGCCGCGACAGCTGAATCGATCCTCGGCTCGGCCCTTGAGGTCGCTCGCGATGGGCAACCCTGGCGAGGGGCGCGCAGCATCGAGGCGCTGCTAGTGGACTACTGGCGAACGGTGGCGAACACCCCACGGGGGCGGGCCTATGTCGAGATCATGAGTGCTTGCCGCACCGATGCCGAGTTGCGCGAAGCTGTGACCGAGGTGGTCGCGGATTGGGAACCGGGCCTCACGCTGGCTGCGCTCGAGCGCTTTATCGGCCGGCGATTCGCACAGGCGCCAGAAGACGTCAAAACGCTGTGGCGAATCTGCAACTCGTTCCTGCGCGGGCTGCTCCTCGATCCGGCCCTCGATCCTGAGCGCGCAGAGCGCCAGATTCGCCTCTTTGCGAAGGTCCTGGTCTCGCATCATCACGTCGTCGACGACTGACACGGGCGCATTTTCTCTGAGCGCGCCATGTTGAATATCGTTATCAACAAGCGCGGATGACCCCACAGCAGCGAAGGCGAGGCCGGGGTGCTCGAGACGCTCACCGACATCGCCGAGAACCTGTGGCGCCACCGCGTGCGCACCGCGCTCACCACGCTCTCGGTAGCCTGGGGGACCTTCGTCCTTGTCGTCTTGCTGGGGGTCGGGCGAGGGCTGCAGAACAGTGTCTTCCACGACTTTCAGGATGATGCGACCAACAGCATCTGGCTTTATCGTGGACAAACGAGCCGACCCTACCAGGGGCATCCCGTAGGCCGGCAGATGCGCTTCGACGACGACGACTTCGAGGCGATCAGTCGGCTTGACGGCGTCGAGTACATCACCGGTCGCTACTACGCACGAGGGGCCGGCTTGCTCGTCTATGGCGACCGCAGCGCGAGCTTCTCGATGCGGGCCGTCCATCCCGACCATCGCTATCTCGAAGGAACGGAGATGGTGCGCGGCCGCTGGTTGTCGGACCTCGATCTGGCGGAGCGCCGCAAGGTGACGGTGCTGTCCGAAGACATCGCTACGTTCCTCATCCGCGATGCTGACCCCATCGGTGCGTTCATCAACGTCGACGGGGTTCCGTTTCGCGTCGTAGGCACCTTCGTCGATGCCGGCAATCAGGACGAGATGCAGATCTTCTACGTGCCCGTGACCACGGCGCGCGTCGCCTTCGGCGGGTCGACCCGGGAGCTGCACCGAATCATGTTCACGCTTGAGCATGCCACCCTCGCCGAATCCCAACGTCTCGCCGCGCGCGCGCGCGACCTCTTGCTCGAGGCCCACAACGTCGATCCGCAAGACGCCACGGCGCTCCGGGTGGGCAACAACTTCGAGGAGTGGCAGCGCATCCAGCGCATCTTCGATCTGCTCGAGATGTTCGTGTGGTTGGTCGGTCTCGGCACGGCCACCGCAGGCATCGTCGGGGTGTCCAACATCATGCTGGTCACCGTCCGCGAACGGACCGCCGAGATCGGGCTTCGCAAGGCATTGGGGGCACGGCCGGGACAAATCGTACGCGGCATCGTCACGGAGTCGGTCCTCCTCACAGGAACCGCTGGCTACAGCGGCATTGTGGCCGGGGTAGCGCTTCTCGAACTCGCTCGCGCCACGTTGCCCGAGAATCCCTACATCCGTGAGCCGGAGATCACGCTGCTCCCTGCGGTGACGGCCGCTGTCGCGGTCGTGGGCTTCGGCCTTTTGGCGGGGCTTGTTCCAGCCTGGCGAGCGGCCCGCATCCACCCCATCGACGCCCTGCGGGAGACCCCCTGATGTTTGTACGCCAGCTGGGCGACACGCTGATGGAGATCGCGGACGCACTCAGTGCGACGCCGGGCCGGTCCCTGCTGACGATGGCGGGGGTATTCTGGGGCACTCTGATCTTGCTGCTGATGCTCGGGTTCGCAGAAGCCCTGGAGCAAGCCGCCTACCGAACGATCGGCCAAAGCGTCACCAACTCCGTGTTCGTGTGGGGGGGCCGCACCCGCCTTGGCTATGCAGGTCTCCGGCCGGGGCGGTGGGTGCGCTACGACCTCGACGACGTGCCAGCCCTCGAGCGAATCCCCGGGGTGCGCCACCTCTCGCCGCGCGCCCACCTCGGTGGCTACGGGCACGGGCTACGGGTCTCGCACGGCACCGAGTCGGGTGCATTCGCGATCACTGGCGAAGCGCCAAACTTTCGCCACGTACAGACCGTCGAGTGGGATGCGGGGCGGTTCCTGAATCAGTTGGACATGGCACAAAAGCGCAAGGTCGCCGTGATTGGCCGACAGGTCTACCGGCAGCTGTGGCCCAATGGCGGCAATCCCATTGGCCAGACCATCGCCATTCTGGGGATCCCATTCAAGGTGGTGGGTCTGTTCCACATCGGCAGCGGAGACGACGAAGGGGATCGTGAGGAACGCAACATCCGGGTGCCGCTGTCGACCTACCTCGCCACGTTCCGCCAGGGCAACGTGGTGAGCGCATGGGCGTTCGTCGTGGAGGACGGATTCACCAGCGAGACCGTAGAAGACGACGTGAAGCGTGTGCTCGCGGCGCGACACGACGTGCATCCCGATGACACCGTGGCGCTCGGCTCGTTCAACGCAGAACGAGAATTCGGCCGGGTGCGAGACCTCTTCACGGGAATGCGTGGGCTGACCTGGCTCGTGGGGCTCGCAACCCTCCTCTCGGGAGCCATCGGAGTAAGCAACGTGTTGCTCATCATGGTCCGTGAGCGAACAGCGGAGATTGGCCTGCGCCGCGCGATCGGCGCGACGCCCCAGATGATCGTGGCGATGATCGGACTCGAGGCGATGGTCATGACGGGACTGGCCGGAATGGCGGGCATCGTGGCGGGAACAGGGGTGCTCGAGGTTGCGGCGTTCATCATTGGGCCCGACAACTCGGCCATGGGGCAGCCCTACGTGCACTGGAGCGCCGCCGTCGGAACGGCGCTGTTGCTCGGGTTCGCGGGACTCGTCGCTGGCTACTTGCCCGCACAGCGTGCGGTGGCCATCGAACCGGCCGGTGCCTTGCGATCGGAGTGAGCTGCACCTTGCAAAGAAGGAGGGCCGGACACGATCAATCCGATTGCGGAAATGCCTATGACGGTCCGCACCGAGGCGACGTCGCCGGACCTCCAAGCAGTTCGGCGTTAATCTGCTCCATAAACACTTCGACCTGCTCGGTGACGAACAGATGATCAAGTGGCTTGATCGAGAGAACAACGCCGCATTCGTCGCACCCGAGCGAGCGTCCAACCACCGAAAAGCCTATTTCTATCTTCCTGTCTTGAGGGAGAAGCGAGTCGGCTTTCATCCGCTCGAATTCTTCCGGGTTGGCGAAGCGCAGGAGACCTTGCCAGACATTCGGTGCATCTTCGAAGAGAAGCCTGAATTCTTCGGTTCCTTTGCGTCAAGGCTCTTTGAACTCGAACTGAAACACGTTTTTGGCGTGCGTTGTTACACGATAGCTACTTGCAAGTAGCTAGCGACCGTATGGTCGTTCTCACCACCCCCGCGGTGCATTCAGATTCCCGACCACGTGGTGACTCCGAAGCGTCCCAAGCCACCAAAACCTCCCAAGCCGCAAAACTGTATCGGTCATTGCCAAGATCATTGCCAAACTCACTGCACAACCCACTACAACGGGCACTGCAAAGCCCATTGTACGCATCATTGCACCGGGCATGAGAGTGAGGCAACGGCGCCAAGGTGTTGATCGGGGCGTGGGACTCGAGGGTACGTGGGTCTCGTCGCGGCCAGGGGGGACAACTACACGGGCAAGACCCTGATGCTCTTTCAGTTCCTCGTGATCAGCGGCAAGCGAAGCTTGGGCGAAATCAGAACAGCAGCAAGCAAAGCTTGCGCGAGTCTGATCACCGCTGGCCTTCGGCGCTACGCGCCTGCAGGCCGACGCGGTTCAGCTTTCGTCGCTGACGCTCCTGCAAGCTGATCAGTGGCTCAAGGGATCTCTCGGGTCGGTTCCGTTGAGAAACTCCTGGCCATCCTGCACTCCGTCGGCGTCGGAGTCGGGGTTCGTCGGATCCGTGAGTGACACGAACTCCTCATAGTAGTCTCCCAGCCCATCGACGTCGGTATCGCAATCGACAGCAACGTCGTCGATGTAGCCGCGATCGACGAAACTCAAGGACACCTGACTCCGAAACTGCACCTTGAAATCTGCCGGGAATCCGTACGGTTCGCTCAGTCGAACCACGAAGGGTTGGAAACCTTGGTTATTCGCCCCGTTCCCCAGGATGGTCAACCGGTTCACGAATTGTGTACCATCCCACGTCTCGACGACGATGTCGTCGTTGAAATCCAGATCCCGGTCATTCCACAAGAACTGAACGGCAACGTTCGTGCACGAAGAAAAATCGAGGTCCGTGGTGATGGCAGAGCCACCTGCTTGCATCATGGACCATGTGCCGATCGCATAGTCGGTGCCGTCCGCCCGAATCTCGGTAGGAGGGGCGAAAGGCATCCAAATTGCGGCATCCGGAGTCGCCCCGCTCTCGAATCCGTCGTAGAACCCGCGGGGCGTGACTCCATCATCCGGATTGGTGCCCGCCAAGACCTCGTCACCATCCAGAATACCGTCCCCATCTGTATCTGCGAGCATTCGTGAGGTTCCATACCAGGACTGTTCGACGATGTCGGGAATCTTGTCGCCATCGTTGTCGCATCCGAAGGCCAAATCGTCGACGAACCAAGAATCGGTCGTGATGCCGTCGCCCGTGTTTGGGGTCCCAAGACGGATATGCGTCCGGGGGCCATCGAACACCGGGTCGATCGAGTTCCCCAGAACCGGAACGAAACCGCCCGACATACCCCCGGGGATCACCGTCAAGTCGACGTAGGTGTTCGCTGCGGGATCGAAGACGCTGAGTTCGAGGCTGTCGTCAGCTTCCGGTTGACCTGGAGGATCATCGGGGCGCAATCTGAAATCCCATGCGACAGGGCCAGGACAGGGGCTGAAGTTCACATCCCTTGAGGTCAGTGAACCGCCACTGTCTCCGATGCGAAGCGAAAACGCATCACTGGTGGAAAACTGGGCCGAGAGGTCCGCATCGCCCATGGGATCGCCCGCCCAGTAGGTGGGATTGACCTCACCATTCTGAAAATCCTCGACGATGAAGGGGTCGATTGTCTCGACTTCGATCGTGACGCGCACAGGCCCCGTCGTTGCCCCCTCGGGATCCGTCGCCGACCACTCGAACGCCACGAATCCCACGTGGTCCAGATCTGGCGTGTAGGTAAAGGTATCTTGGGAAAGGTCGAGTTCACCGAACTCCGGAGTCTGCATCAGCGCGTAGAAAAGCAAGTGGCGATCCACATCATCGGCCATGAGCTTTCCGACGAATGGGGTATTCGCCAGCGTCACGAATCGCGTATCCGAGGCAGTCGGGGCGTCGTTGACAGGCAAGATCAGTAGTCTCACCTCTGCAGACTCGCTGACCTCACCTGCCGCAGAAGCGCGCCAGGTGAACGAATCCACACCATTCACGTTCTCTTCCGGGGTGTACTCCCATTCCGCGCCGCTGCCGACGAGGCTCCCGAGGGTTGGTCCCTCGACGATTTCGTATTCGAGAAGCTCCGTCGAATTCGAAACCTCGGCGGACAACACGATATCGACCGATGTGTCCTCATCGAGCTGAATCGATGTGTCGTCGAGCTGAAACGTCCCGAGGCCGTCCTTCTGGGATTCCGAACAGCCGAAAACCATTATCAGGGTGGACAAGCTAGCGCACTGTATCGTCGTCATGCATTCCCCCTCCGCCATGGCTTCAAGGCCGCCAGCGTTTGAAATTCTAGATCCGATTCATCAGTTTTGCTGAACACTCGGATGCAGTGCCCGATCGAGTCATGGCGAAGCCACGTCGGCGGAGCTGGGCGACCTCCCGTTAGGATCCTCAGTCGCGCAGGTACGGGAACCCCGACGGCTTGATCACCATC
The DNA here is from genome assembly GCA_039208735.1 of Myxococcota bacterium. Taxonomy (GTDB): domain Bacteria; phylum Myxococcota_A; class UBA796; order UBA796; genus DRPG01. The sequence continues at coordinate 76,233 of JBCCQY010000022.1, forward strand.
ACCGACACGGGGGTCTTCGCCACCACCTGCTCGGTGGTTGAGCCGGTGAAGAACTCGGCCACTCCCCTGCGGCCGTGGGTGCCCATGACAATCAGGTCGGCCTGCAGCTCTTCGGCCGCCGCCACGATGGTGTCCACCACCGGCCCACTGCGTACATCGGCAGTGATGCGGCCTGCGGCGCCTGGTCCGAGGGTCTTGACGGTCTCGTCGACCAAGGCTTGCGTCTCGTTGTCAATGATGTCGAGATCGATGCGGGTGTGATCTTCGTCCTCCATGTCCAGCGCCGCCACCTCCTTGCGGATCCGCAGCGTCACCACCTGGGCATCGAAGCGCTCGGCGATGTTGAGGGCAGTGGTCAACACCTTGTGGTTGAGGTGCGACTTGTCGAGGGGAACGAGCAACGTTTTGAACGCCATGTCGAGGACTCCTGGGCCGGCCGGGTTCGACTGCACGTCCCGTGCCGCCGACCGCCGTGCGGCCTCGCAACGCCCTCGGATGACGCTCTACCGCCGTGGGACCGACCTTTCGTACACAGCCCCTCAGGGTGAACCGGCACAGCCGAACGTCCTCGGGTGTTGGAGATCACACGACGCGGGTCATTTGTGGCAACTCACGCTCTTGCGCCATTCTTCCTCCCCATCGCTCCGGGCCACGCTCGCATCGCGGGCAAACCAGAAATTGAGATGAGCGGTCTTTCGCGGCGCTACGCTGCGCTCAATGGAGGAGCGAATGCGCCTGTTCTTACTAGGTTCGATAGGACTCATGGCCTGCGACGACCTTCCGCTGAGTGCCGAGTGGGAGGAAATCGAACTCATCGACGAGGGCACGCTGTGCCTGGAGCGATCCGGCACCTTGCTCACTGTCACCGTGGTGGGCGCGGAGTGTCTGTCGGGCTCGTGTACGCGCAATCGTAGCGGGACGTGCAGCGTCTCTGCCGACGGGGCGAACCTTGTGTTGTTCAGCGACATCGCGTGGGAGCGTCGTCGGGAGCCGGCCACCTGCACCGACGACTGCGTTGCGGTGGTGGCGACGTGCACCACGGAGGTCGATGCCAAGCCAACGAGCTTCATGGTGACCCATGGAATCGCCACGCGTGCCGTCGATGTGGGAGGGAGCGGGGCCTGCGGTGGGTACTACACCACATACTGATCGGCACCGGGAAGCGCTCAGGTCGAGACCATATGTACGACCGGCTCCATGGCGCACCACGTACAGTGGTTGTGCTGAACTCGCGGGTTGTCGCCGGTCAATGGTGACAGTGCCGCATGCGACAGGAGCCGATCGTGAGCCAGAATACCACCTTCGTCGGTCTC
>JBCCQY010000023.1:0-76899 GCA_039208735.1 Myxococcota bacterium
ATGAGCGCTCCTCGCGCGCGTCCAACGCGCGTGGGGACGGAACCGACCTGGAGGAAAACGCAATGAACCGCATCTTCAGTGTGCTTGCCGCGGCGAGCCTTCTTTCTGCTTGTGATCTCGTTGAAGGCGTGACCGATTCGGGCGACACCTTCAACGAGATCACAAGCAGAAAGAAGGCTCGCCGCGGCAAGCACACTGAAGATGCGGTTCATTGCGTTTTCCTCCAGGTCGGTTCCGTCCCCACGCGCGTTGGACGCGCGCGAGGAGCGCTCATTCACTTGCAGGCAGGCCGCTGGTTGACCTTGATGGTAGGCTCGTCCGCCGGGTTGACCTGGCGGATGGTCACGGTGAGATCGTTGTCCTTCTTGCCCTTGGCACAGAACTCGGTCTTGGTGTTGACGGTGTAGGACACCATGCCCTTGCCCTGGTTGCCGGCCGGCTGGCCTGCGCCACCGCTGCCGAAGCCCTTGGTGGTTTCCTTGCCGGGCGCCATGAAGGTCGCGCGAACTGCAGTGTACCGGCCCTTCGGCACTTCAGCCATCGCGACCTGCACCTTCTGGCCGTTCGCGAGCTTGCTCATCTTCGCATCACCGACGTTGGTCTTCACTTTGACCCAACCGTCGTCTTCGTGCTTCAGCTCAATCTTTTGAGCGACCGCGCCAATTTGGCTGTTCTGGGCGGCCGAGAGGTTCAGGGGAACGGTGGCCATCTTGCTGCAGCCCACCGTCATAGCCATGACAATGAAGGAAACGAGTTTCATGTTGTCTGTCTCTCCCAGTGGCGACACACGCTAACATCTGGGTGCACATCGTCCTCGGCGTTGGACACCGCAGACGCTTCCTGGCGCAACCAGACGTGCGGTTATAGCGGTCTTGGCACTCTGCGCGCAGGATACAGAGCGGTGACGGACTCAACCTCCGAAGCTTTGCGTCGACTGACCCATGAGGTGGGCGAGACGCGAAAAATGGTTCAAGAACGCCTTTCGAACGACAAGGTTCGCGAAAAGGCCTTCGATCAGCTCTACGAAGAGCTGAGGCAATACAAAGAGGATTTCCTGTTTCAAGCAGAGAAACCACTCTTGCTCGATCTGCTCTTGTTCTACGATTCCATGAACTGGTTCCAGGAGAGTCTCATCAAGCAGGAGATGTCGCCCGATGTGATCGCCGACAGCTTCCAGTACTTGATGGACGAGTTTCTCGAGGTGCTCTACCGGCGCGATGTCGTGCCCGTGGACGAGCACAACCGGTTCGATGCGACGGTTCACCGCGCCATCAAGGTGCAGGAGACCGACGACGAATCTGCCGACTACAAAGTGGCTCAAGTGCTCAAACGCGGGTTTGCCCGCGCGAAGAAGCCACTGAGGCCCGAGGAGGTCGTCATCCTGCGCTACCGTGGAAAGAAGGCCTAGCGAATGTCCGACGACAACAAAGTCGTGCTGGGCATCGACCTCGGCACCACGTTCTCGGCGATGGCGCAGGTCAACGACTTCGGGAAGGCCGAGATCATCCCCAACGCCGATGGGTTCCCCACGACACCATCGGTGGTCCACTTCTACGACGACGACGCCTGTGTGGTCGGCGAAGAAGCCGTCAAGATGGTGGTCATCGACCCCGAGAACGTCGTGCGCTTCATCAAGCGGCACATGGGGGAGGAAGACTTCACCCTCGAGTTCTTCGGGCGGAGCTACACCCCTCAGGAAATCAGCGCGCTCATCCTGCGCAAAATCAAGGACGACGCCGAAGAGCTGCTCGGCAAGCCTGTGGAGGACGCCGTCATCACGGTGCCCGCCTACTTTCACAGTGCGCAGCGCGGGGCCACCGCCGAAGCAGGCGCCATCGCGGGCCTCAATGTGTTGTCGATCATCAACGAGCCCACTGCTGCGGCCATCGCCTATGGCCTCGACCGCATCGGGCACCAGCAGAGCTTGCTCGTGCTGGACCTGGGCGGCGGGACCTTCGATGTCACGGTCATGGAGATTCGCGGCACCAAGTTGTCGACCATCGCGAGCGACGGCAACGCAGAACTTGGCGGCAAGGACTGGGATGATCGCCTGCTCAACTACGTCGCAGAGCAGTTCTTCGAAAAGTACCAGCTTGACCCGCGTGACGATGCCTCGCCCTACCAGGAACTCTACGAACGGTGTCTGCACGCCAAGATCAGCTTGTCCACCAAGGAACGAGCCGTGGTGCCGGTGAACTACCGAGGCAAACGGCTCGCGGTGAAGGTGACCCGGGAGCTGTTCGAGGAACTGACCCGCGACCTCGTGCAACAGTGCGAAGACACGGCCCAGATCGTCCTCGAAAAGGCCAACCGAACCTGGGATGACCTCGACGAGGTCCTTTTGGTTGGCGGGTCAACGCGCATGCCCATGATCCGCGATATGCTCGTTCGGCTGTCGGGAAAGGAGCCCGCAAAAGACGTCAATCCAGAGGAGTGCGTGGCGCTTGGCGCGGCTCTGGCTGGAGTGTTTCGCCACCGTCCAAACCATCCCGCCCTCCAAGAGAAGCGGGCCGAGATGGTGCAGCGCACGCAGAAACTCAAGCAGCGAACCGCTCCGAAGCCCCCACCCGAAAGCGATCCCAAGCCCGAGCGGCAGGGGGCCAAGATTGGCCTTGCCTACGGTGGACATGTGGCCCAAGAGGGGCTGCAAATCCAGGATGCGACCACGCATTCGTTGGGGATGATCGTGCTCGATCATGCTCGAAGGGAACGCGTCGTCGAGTTGGTTCCCGAGGGCACTCGACTTCCACACGAGCAGAAAAAGCGCTTCAAGTATGCCTTTGAAGGCATGACGGCGGTTCGGGTCGAGGTCACCGAAGGTCAGGGTCAAACCCGCGAAGAGGTCACGGTGATCGGCAAGGTCGAGCTGACCGGCCTTCCCCCCCGCCCCGTGGGTACGCCGATCGAGGTCACCTATCGGTATGGCGTCGATCAGATCCTCAAGGTCCATGTCGCGGACATGCAAACTGGGGCGGCGCGCGAAGTCGACATCCGCTTCAAGGGCGGCATGACACCCGAACAGATCGAGCGGGCCCGCGGTCGCACAACCCGCATGACGGTCGACTGACGTCACGTCGAGGTTCTTGAGACGATACATCCGGGGCCGGCCGACCTTGGCCCCCGGAGCGGCATGTCCGAGCGCCCGTCCCCATTTGATCGTGCCGAGGCTTTCTGTCGAGAAGTCGGAGCTTCCGACCTTCTCGCCTACCTGGCCCTGCCTCCTGACGCCTCTGCGGAGGAAGCGCAGGCGCGCTTGCACGAACAACGACGGCGTTTGCAGGGGCTTCAGGCGCATCCCCGACACAAGCGAGAAGCGCGGTCCTTCATCGCCAACTACGCCGCGCTCAAGGACGCGCTTTCCGATCTCGAGGCGTACCGCCAAGAGGCGATGCGTCGATCGCGCTCGGTCCACCTTCCCGTGCTCGAGATGACGATGCGCGCGGTGCTCGCGAAGGGGCGGCTTTCGCCCGATGACGAAGCCTATCTGAGTCGGAATGCCGCGGAACTCGGGGTGGATGAAGAGGATTACCGGGATCTGCTCGCAAGGGTGGCGGGAGAACTCGGCGTGCGGCTGCACACCATCCCCACGAAACTGTCGAACACCGATCCCAGCACCGTGCCGACGGGTCGACCCGCTCGCGCTCGAGGAACCACGCCGGATGTGTTGGCCGCGATGCCTCGCGTGCCGTCGCCGCCGGAGGACAAGCCAGTCCCGAAGCGCTTTCCGGTGTGGGCGATCGGGGTCATCGGGTTCGTGGTTGGGCTGTTGATTGTCGCCTTCGTCTTGTTTCGCTAACGCCGTCGCCGTCGTCGTCGCCGCCGACGTTTGCCCTCCAGTGTCGCGGCAGGGCGCACTTGAGGGGGGCCCCAGTGCTCGGTCTCGCCACCCGGCCAAAGCCTCGGCCATCGCGACAGTAGTTCTTGGGCGAGTTCAGCATGGTTGCCACGACGAAGCGATGGATCTCCATCGAGGATCGTCTTGGCCTCACGGCGTGCGTGCAGCACCCAATCGAGGTCACGGTCCAGGTCGAGCCAGGTGAGTTGGGGCAAGGGGATGCCTGCCTCGGTGACCACCTTGTTGACGCCTGACAACTCGGCCAACGTTTCGGTCAACGCCACTCCGCTGGGGGCTTGTTGCAGCCGACGGAGCCGGGCGGTCGACTCTGGTGACGCATGATCGCCTGCAACCAACCACGCTTCTGCCTGCAGACGGCTTTTCGAAAAGAACCCAATGATGCGATGAAGCCGCCAGGCATCGACCGCTTCGGCTTGTTCGACGACCACGACGCCAACCGCAGGAACCGCGGGACCATCCTCGATGCGCGACGTGCAGACCAAGACCTGCAAACGTCGATGGAGGAAGTTGTCGTGGACTCGCCTGCGCTCTTCGCCAGAGAGGGCTCCATGCAGCAGGCCAACCGACAAGCCTTGCAGGGCGTCATTTTCAAGCGCACGCACGAGCCGCCGCGCGCCTTGCACATCGACGGCATCTCGGTCGTTCATCATCGGGAAGACGACAACGGCCTGCCGGCCCGTTGCCACGATGTCGCGGAGACGCGTGTACGCTTCGCTGCGTTCAGTGGCGGCGCAAAGGGAGATGCGGGCCGGCCGTCGAGCCTCGTTGACGAGCACGCTCACATCGAAGTCATGGTACGCGGTCATGAGGATGCGAGGGCCTACCGGGACCGCGGTGGTCACGAGCAGATCGGGACGAGGTGAGGGCAAGGCCATCTGATGCACGCCCACCTGGCCCCAGGGTTCCCGCTCGGCCGCCACGACGAGGCCCAACCTCCGGAACTCGATCTGGTGGGCCAAGAGGTCCACCGTGCCGTAGACGACGTGGATCTCCCCACGACGAATGGCATCTCGTTGCGAGCCGGTTGGGGGCGAGGAGACGATGCGGGCGACAAGACCGCTTTCGCGTAGAGCTGGTTCGTTATGAAGAAAGCGCTCGTGGGCGCCTGCTTCATCGTGGGCGAGCACCAGGACCTGCGAACGGCCTTCGGCCACGATCGCTGTGGCCATCAACGAGATGGCCCCTTTGCCAGCTCCCACCTCACCCTTGATCACGCGACGCATCGGCACGGGCCGACGTAGCTCTCGCTTGATCTCCTCGAGCACACTCTGTTGGCCATCATCGAGCGTCAGGTCCGACATCTGGCCAAGGGTTCCGACGAAGCCGTGCACAATGTTGTGCGCGATACCCCGACCCCGGGACTGTGGGCCGCGGTGTAGCCGATGAGCCAGGGCCACGATCAGCGCTTCATCGAAGGCCAAGCGCTGGCGGCTCGGCTCGTGCATGGACCGATGGCCTTGGGCCCACGCGGCATTCCGTTGCAACAGGGTGTGCCGCTTCAGGATCGCCGGCGGCACCGGATCGCGTTCACGGCGTGGACGCAACCGGTCCCATCGGTCGACGATCAGCCGGATCGAACGGTCGATATCGGGATTGAAGAAGCGGTAGCGCGCTTGAAACACCGTGTTGCCCGACGCAGACGCGATCTCAGCTTCGATGAGGTGTCGGGGGCCTCCGACAAGACCGACCAACACCACCCGGGCCCCCGATGTGAGATGGGGTCGTGCTTGTGACCAGGTGACCGTGATTTCGCCATCATCATCGGTCAACCGGGCTCGATCTTCGTCGATCACCGTGCCGTCGGGCTGAAAGCGCGAGGTTCGCCCCAGGAGCGTGACGCCAACCGCGATCCGGCCTTCCGGCAGCGGTCCGGTGACCGTTCGCAGCACGGGGAAGGTCTCAAAGCTCGTGGGGCGCTCATGAAGCACGTCGCCTACGGTCGACAGTCCGAAACCCGACAGGCTTTCGGCTAACCCGGGATCCGCTTCAGCCAGCGGCAGCAGGTCGTCGAAGGGCGGTGGTTGGGGGACCGGAGGCTCCTCGGGGGCTTGCGACGCGAGTTCGGGCCCTTCTCGTTCGTCTTCGTCCGGCGGGTCCGCTTCGGGTGCCGGTTCGACGGGTTCCGGCTCATCGACCTGGATCGGCTTGCGAATGGGTACGGGCCGATGGGATGGCAAGGGCAATCCCGTGACCGCATCGAGCCGAGCGAGCGCGGCGAACATCGTGGACAGCCGCGTGCGGCGTGCATCGTCGGGCGCTTCGTCGAAGCCGTCGACATGCCCACGAAGTTCGTCCACCACCTCGCGAAGGGCAACCGGCAGATCGAGTGCCTCGGTGCCGGCCAAATGGCGACGGACGTTGGCCTCGAAGTAGCGCAGCTTTGCTTCGGGCCGAAGCGCGTAGTTCACCACACGACGTACCGGACGCAGCACGCGATCGAGTTCGACCAGGGGGCCTTGTTCGCGGGTCTTGGGACGTTCGGACTTGCGGGTCTCGCCGTCCCTCCTCGCGGTCATCGGTACTGGACCTCGACGATTTCCCAGACCTGGCGCCCACTGGGCGCGGGAACGATGGCTTCATCCCCTTCCGAACGTCCGATCAACGCACGGCCGAGTGGGGACTCGAAGCTGATGGTTCCCGAATCGACATCGGCTTCGTCTGCGCCTACGATTCGCCACGTGCGTTCTGCGCCTTCGGCGTTCGCGATCGTCACCGTGGCCCCGAACACGACGCGGTCTTCCTCGGTGAGCTTCTTGATGTCGATCACTTCTGCGCTGGCGACCTTGCCTTCGAGGTCCTGGATCCGGCCTTCACAGAGGGCCTGACGTTCTTTTGCGTCTTCGTACTCGGAGTTCTCGCTGATGTCCCCGTGGGCGCGCGCTTCTTCGATGTCGCGCACGATCTGGGGCCGAACAACTTCCTTTTGACGCTTCAACTCGGCAACGAGGGCCGCATAACCCTCTGGGGTCACAGGGTTCCGGGTCATACCGTATGATTCCTCGATCTCGTAGTGGGAGTGCCACAAGCGGACGGGCAGACGCACAGTCTAGCAGTCGGCTCATTCGCCGACCAGGCAACGCCGCCCGCGGACACTCCGTCGTTCAGTCTTCGTTGACCTTCAGGACAGCGAGGAACGCCTCTTGCGGGACCTCGACCGACCCTAGGGCCTTCATGCGCTTCTTGCCCTTCTTCTGCTTCTCAAGCAACTTGCGTTTGCGCGAAATGTCACCGCCGTAGCACTTCGCTGTCACATCCTTGCGCATGGCCTTTACCGTCGTGCGCGCCACCACGCGGGAGCCGATAGCCGCCTGGATGGCAACGTCGAACATTTGGCGTGGAATGAACTCTTTCAGCTTTCGCGCAAGTGCCGATCCCTTGGGGTGCGCCTGGGAGCGGTGGCAGAGGATCGACAACGCATCGACGAGTTCGCCGTTGAGCAGAATGTCGACCTTCACGAGATCGTCGGACTGCCAGTCTTGGATCTCGTAGTCCATCGACGCATAGCCGCGCGAAACGCTCTTTAGGCGGTCGAAGAAGTCGAACACCACCTCGGCGTAGGGGATGTCGTAAACGAGCTGAACGCGCCCCGGAGCCGAGAAGTCGAAGTTGATCTGGGTGCCGCGACGCTCTTCACAGAGCTTGAGCACGCCCCCAATGTGGGCTTCGGGCACGTAGATGGTGAGTCGTGCGATCGGCTCTTCGATGCGATCGATCCGACCGAGGTCCGGGAGTTGGGAAGGACTGCGGATTTCAAGGATCTCACCGTCCTTCTTGACCACTCGGTACACCACGCTCGGGGCGGTGGTGATCAGATCGAGATCGTACTCGCGTTCGAGCCGCTCCTGGACGATCTCCATGTGAAGCAGACCGAGGAAGCCGAGTCGAAAGCCAAGGCCCAGCGCATCGGACACTTCGGGGTCCGACTGGATCGCGGCATCGTTGAGCTGAAGCTTCTCGATGGCATCGCGTAGCGCTTCGTAATCGCCGGACTCCACGGGGTAGACCCCCGAGAAGACCATCGGCTTGATCTCTTGGAATCCGTCGAGCGCCTCGGTGGCGCCATTGACGGCGTGGGTGACCGTGTCGCCCACCCGGGCATCGCGGATGTCCTTGATGGAAGCGACGATGAAGCCCACCTCTCCGGCTTCAAGCGCGTCCCGCTGGACGGCAGCCGGCATGAAGACGCCGAGTTTGTTGACGTCGTAGCGTGCACCCGTGGCCATGAGGGTCATCTTCTCGCCGAGGGCGAGGCGCCCTTGGAAGACGCGCACGAGGATAATGACACCCACGTAGTTGTCGAACCACGAGTCGATGATGAGCGCCTGCAGAGGGGCTTGCACCACCCCCGTGGGCGGTGGGACGTGCGCCACGATCGCTTTGAGGACATCGTCGACGCCAAGGCCCGTCTTCGCGGAGGCGAGGATCGCGTGGGTTGTGTCGAGGCCGATCCCATCTTCGATCTGTTCGAGAACGCGATCTGGCTCCGCACCCGGAAGGTCGACCTTGTTGATCACAGGGATGATCTCGAGATCGGCTTCGAGTGCCAGGTAGACGTTGGCCAGGGTTTGGGCTTCCACGCCTTGGGCCGCGTCCACCACGAGCAGAGCGCCCTCACAAGCCTTCAAGGACCGACTCACCTCGTAGGTGAAGTCGACGTGGCCGGGAGTGTCGATGAGGTTGAGTTCGTAGATTTCACCATCGTCGGGGTGTTGGTAGCGCAATGACGCGGTCTGCGCTTTGATCGTGATCCCTCGCTCGCGTTCGATGTCCATCGAGTCGAGGAGTTGAGCTTTCATCTCGCGATCGGACACGGCGCCCGTCATCTGCATCAACCGATCGGCGAGCGTGGACTTGCCGTGGTCGATGTGGGCGATTATTGCGAAGTTTCGGATGCGTCCGCGGCGTTCCAAATCGTGCCTCCGGGGCGGCGGAACCAAGCAGAAGACGCAGTCCGTATATCGGAGCACCCTCGCCTGCACGGGTTGCTTTCGTCACTTCACCCCAGTATGGGGGACCGTACTCCCGTACACCGGAGACGTCTTCGTGGCTCATCACAAGGATGCGATCAAGCGCATCAAGCAGAATGCCAAGCAGCGCGCTCGCAATCGTCAGTACCGCACCCGTATGCGCAACCAAATCAAGCGTCTGCGCGGCGCCGTTGAGGCGGGCAACGTCGAAGAAGCCCAGACCGAGCTGCGGGCCACCGTGAGCATCATCCACCGTCTGGCGTCCAAGGGCGTCATTCACCGCAACCAAGCCGCGCGTCGGGTCAAGCGCCTCACACACGCCGTCAAGAACATCCAGTCGTCGAACGAAGACTGAGGTTGCGAGACTCCGCCAGTTTCTAGCGGGGTCGCGGAACGTCGGGGGGGCGACGGAGTCGACCGGTCAGCATCTCGAGCACGAGTCCTTCGAGAAGCCTGTCTGCACCTGCCCGATGACTGTTCATCTGCCGATTTGCAGTTGCAATGCGACGCAAGAGTTCTGCGCCGTCGGGAAAGCTGTCGAGAAGGTAGGGTTTGACCTTCCGATATACGTCTCGCCGGATCCGGAACTGCTCGGTGATGGCGCGATCGTTCTTGCCGGCCAGAAGCGCTTCCCGCACCATCGCCAGTTGGCGCATTTGCCAAGCGATGAGGCCGAGCAACGGTCGGGCGTCGACCCCATCGTTCTGTAGGCGATGGAGGGTGGACAGCGTGCCTTCGACATCGCGGGCGGCGAGGGCGGCGGTGAGTTCCCAGTTGTCGGCCGCCGCCGTCACCGACGTGGCTTCCGCCATGGCTTCGGCCGTGATCGCCTCGGCTTCTCCCACGTAGGTGACCAGCTTGTCGACCTCGGCTTCAAGCTGTCCCAGATCTTTGCCCACCGCCTCGACAAGTGCTTTTGCACTGTTGCGGTCGATGGTTTTGCCCTGGGCTTTTGCGCGTTCGATCACAAACGTAGCCGGAGGCGAATTGAATTTGAGAGGGCTCGGGAGTTTGGCGGCCTTGAGCGCCTTGGTGATGCGAATGCTCGGGTTGAGCTTTTCAACCTTCGGATAGCGGGCGCCTGCCACGACGAGTACCGTCATGTCCGACGGAGACTCCAGATAGGCAAGCAGACCCTCGACAAAGTTGCGGGAGGCCTCCTCGAAGCCGAGCACTTCAACCAGCCGCATCGATGCCATGACCGGCAGGGTCTGGGCCGTGATGAACGCATCGGCGGCATTGGGCTCGGAGGCTCGGTAGCGACTGTGGTTGAAGGCAGGAGCCCCAAGGTTGGGGAGCACCGCCTCATGGATGGAGGCGATCGCCTGATCCACCAACGGTCGAGCATCGTCGATGAGGACGTAGACCGGGTGCACGTTCTTAGAAAGCGATTCCCGAAGCTTGGACAGCGACATCGTGCGAGAGTATCCAGGCAACGTACGGTCGGCCGCGCGCGCGCAGTCCTGGATTTCTCGCACCAATCGGATACGGTGCGTGCTCTGTGGTGCTGCATCCGTCGAACGACCGCGGCAGGGACCCGGATTCCGGCGATGGCGGCCGGTTGGAGAACGACTCGTGATTCTGGTGACGGTTCGAGACAACGAGCCCTTTGAGAAGGCTCTTCGGCGCTTCCGGCGTAAGGTCGAGCGTGAGGGCATCCGTAAGGACATCAAGAAGAACAGCTTCTACCTGAAGCCCGGTGAGAAGCGTCGGCTCAAGCAACGTCTCGCCGAGAAGCGTCGTCGGAAGGCTTCGCGCCGCGCCGCGCGGAAGGCCGCGAAGTCCGGCCGACCCTAAGCTTCCGGTGATGGTGGGCTGGCTACTTTTCGCGTGCGGAACGATGCCGGACGCTCCAAAGGTCAAGGTCGAGCCCATCTCCGCGCAGACCATGCGGGTGCGCATGTTCGCGCCGCACGGCAAGCCTCGCCTCGTGAACTTCTGGGCCACGTGGTGTGGGCCATGTGTGGCGGAACTCCCGCGAATTCGGAATTGGGCCGAGGCCCATCCCGGCTACGAAGTCGTGATGGTGGACCTCGATCTGCCCAATCGCCGTGAAGAGGCGGTGGTGCCGTTCATCGAGCGTGAGGGCATCGGCCATTTTACCCACTGGCAGATCGTCGACCCTGATCCCACCATGGCGCTGGGTCGGATCCTTCCCGACTGGCCAGATCAGATCCCCGTGACCTACGTGGTGAGTCGGCAGGGTACGGTGACTCACCGCTTCGCGCGGGCCCTCACCGAGGCCGATCTTGCCGCATTGAAATGAGCCCGGATGGTGGAATCGGTAGACACAGGGGACTTAAAATCCCCTTTCCGCAAGGGAGTGCGGGTTCGAGTCCCGCTCCGGGCATTGCCCATCCACATCGCAACCATTAAGCGGATGGTGACCTTGGGGGCTGTAGCTCAACTGGGAGAGCGCTAGAATGGCATTCTAGAGGTCGTGGGTTCGAGTCCCATCAGCTCCACTCTTCCAAACTTCGAAATCGCCAGTCAGCCGAGAACGAACCGTACCGCAACTGGTGCATCGGCTGGAGTCCTCTCGGGAGGACGGATGGCCCCGCAAGTGGGCGCTGGTGAACGAAGACCGTTTCGAGGCACGGTAGCGCCGCACGCAGCGATTGGACAACACAACGCAACGGTGTTGAGCGGCTGGCGAGGGCACCTTGGGAAGGTCACCGGGGAAGCACCCCCGGACAACCCCAGGAGTTCACGTGCGAATTGGATTTCCCCTCCTACTGGCCGGGGTCGTAGGGTGTGAGCATCCCCCTGCAGATCTTCGGCTCGATGGCTTAGACTACCGCATTCATGGCTTCACGAGCGAGGTCACATCGGGCCCCTCGGCCGAAGACCCAAGTGTGGTTCGATGGACCGCCTACTCGGAGTCGGACTGCAGCCACAACGCGCCCGAACTCGAGGTCACGGTAGAGATGACGGTTCCCGCCTCCGTTGACCAAGACCTTCTCGTCGTGACCTTCGGTAGCGAAACCAAAGCTGAACCCACGGTCGAAGGGACGGCCTCGGTCCAGGTGGAGTGTCAGGGCGCCCCGTGCCCACGACCGATTGAGGAACTCGGCGAGTTCCGAGGACGCCTTCAGGTCGACAACCTCTACAACCAGGAGTGGCAGTTCGACCTTTACGTCTGGGAAGGCGACGACGAGTACATCGACTACAACCTCCTCCAGAACCACGTGTTCGGCCAGTTCTATGGCAATGAGTCCAAGGCCACGCGCTGTCGTCAGCTGCTGAAGGGCGAAGGCCCTGATGGCTACCGCAACTAACCCCCCTCTGACCGGACAACCGAACATGCGTATTCTTCACGTTGTCGTTCCGTTTGCGGCCCTCGTCGTCGGCTGCGACGACTACCAGGAGAGTGTGGCGCTGGGGGGCGGATTCTTCTCGGTGCATAGCCACACCATTGCGACGAACCGAAGCGTCGACGGCGCCCAAACCGAAATCCAATGGCGAGCCGCCACCGACACCGCCTGCGACGAGCTGGCACCCGACCTAGAAGTCGACGCCAACCTCACCTTCGACGGTTCGATCGAGGACCTCACCACCCAAGGACGTCTCGTGGTTTTTGGTGAGGTTCCCGGCTTTGATGGGGTGCCTGCGTTGGAAGGTACGGCCGACGTTGTCGTTCGGTGCGATGGGAGGAGGTGTCCGCCGCCGGACTTGGGGCCTTGGGTCGGAACCCTGCGATTGCTCGAGGATCTGCGCGCAGACATCTCTGTTTGGGTGCCCGACGCGCCGCGAGGCCGGGAGAGCTCCATCAACATGCGCACCCCCCTGAACGAAGACGATGCCGCAGCCTGCAGCGCACCTTGATTAAAAGGTCACGTCAAACCCTAGGTTTGGTAGTGCGGGCAGCCACACCCGGGTAATGCGCTCGTCGAAGCTCGGCGTGAACTCCACCAGCAAGGGTTGGCGCACGTTGAGCACGTTGTAGACATCGAGGTAGGCGGTCCAAGTGACTCGCCTACGCTCCCAGGCCTTTTCAACCCGGGCGTCGAGCTGTCCCAGGGCCGGCAAGCGGGCGCCGTTGCGAGGTCCAGGCAGCGCCGAAAACGTGTCGGTCACCGCGGAGTAGACGGGGGCGGGGACTGTGTAGGGACGTCCTGTCGCAAACCGCAGACGTCCCGACACGCGCCATCGTCGTCCCAGGTCGCCACCGGCCGCCATCGTGAGACCGAGCGGCTGGTCGCGATCCGATCGAAAACGGGTCTCTGAGAGCTCTCGCCACGTGGACGCCACCGCGACGGACGCCAATCCAAACCACCGGCGACGGTCGATCCGTAGCTGCAGATCGCCCCCCACGGCTCCCCCTGACGCGGCTTGAAATGCAGGCACGGGCTGCAGGGAAAGGAAGGGATCGAACGGTCGGTCACGACGCAGCTCGTAGCTCACCTGCCGCACGACCACCGACGGCATGCGGGCGATCCAGGCATGGCCTTCCACGCGAACGTCCCCGGTCTCGGCGACCAAGCCGAGGCCCGTAGACTGGGTGCGAACCACGGGAAGGTCGGTGTTGCCCCCGGCGACGCTGACCAACCGCAGCAAGGCAGGCCGTTGGGCGGACTGGCCGACAAACGCGGATGCCGTCACCCGGTCCGACCATGCAAACCGTATGACGGCCCGAGGTTCGGCCACGAACGCCGTTCCGCTCGGCAAGCCATGCACGGACCCACGGGCCCCCAACTCGATGTTGAGACGTCCAAGGCGTGGCCCGACCGAGGCATATGGCGACACCCACCACGCCCGCACTCGCTCCGGTGGCAGCAAGGCCTCCTCGAGGGTGCGGAACGACAATACGTCGAGATCGAGCAGGTCGCCATGCATCCCAAGGTCGAATCTCGTTGAATGCCCCTTGCCAAGGCTTGTCTCATTCCCGAACTGGGCCACCCGCCCGCGGTAGCGCCCCGCACGCACGCCCTCGAGTTCGGGCAGGAACGGATTGCCGCTGGTACTCGACTCGCGTTGCAAACCAGCCGCGACAAACGTGCGTTGCTCCCCCCAACGTCCGTTTGTGGTCCAATGTGTGGCGAGGCGGTGGAAGCTCCGGGCAAAGGTCTGGTCGGGATCGAAGGGCAGCTCCTCGGGCGGCACGAAGGCAAACGTGGCGTCGAGGTTGGGTTGACGCAACGAGTCGGCCGCTCCAAAGGCGCTTACGGTCACCGCATGCTGGTTGTGCTGCCAGCCGACGCGGCCAAAGTAGTCGCCGTAGTTAGGAAACAGACCCAGCGACGACGACGCTGAACTCGCTGTGGTGACGACCACTCCAGGCACCGAACCGCGGGCGGCGAGCGTGATTTCAACCTGAGGCCCGGTGTGCCACAAGGCAACGTTTGCATCCAGTACATCAAGGCCCAGCCTTCCGTGCCAACCGCGGGTCTCCCGGCGAGGTGCCGTCTGGACGTCCGCTAGCGCTTGCGCCGTTTGGCTCACGTCCACGGGCAAGGCGCCCGGCACAAACCGAATCCGGTCGACGAGGGCGGGATTCACGACACTGCGCCCCACGAAGAAGTGGAACAGGAAGGGGATGTCGATACCGTCGATGGTGAGCCGGGTGTGGGTCGGTTCGCCACCGCGCACGGTAGGAAATGCGTCGTAGACGGGTGCCGCGGCCACGCCCGGTAGCGTCTCGAGTACCCGGACGGGATCGCCAAACGTGCCCGGGATGCGTCGTACGATCCGTCCTGACAAGGGTTGTTCGTCGGGGCTCGGCGCCCGGTAGGTGCCAAACGCCACAGTGCTGGCGTCGTCGTCGGATTGCAGGACGATGTCGAGGGGCTCCTCGGCCGGAACGTCGATGGAAAACGTGAACGTCTGGTGGTGGGGGTGGTTGATGACGAGTTCGTAGGTACCCGCGGCGAGATCGGCGATGTCGAAGCGCCCATCGGGACGGGTTGATGTCGTCCGCCGCACCGAGCCCTCGAAGCGCAGGTCGACCGTCGCGTTTGCCACGGGCGCGACACTGCCTCGCCGGAACACGCGTCCCGCGAAACGTTGTTCGCCGTCGATGGGGGGCAAATCGAATCCGTAGATCACGACGAACTCGGAGGCGATGGGCACACCGTCACGGAACGCTGGCGAGAACGTCGTGCTGCGAGCGGCGGCCATCGCAGCCTCGTCGAAACCATGGCCCGCCGGTTGGGCAACCTCGACGTGGATGACGGCCCCGGTCGCGTCAAGCTGAACGGTCACCGCCACTTCGGCTTCAAGTCCCTGGGCCCGAGCTTCCGGGGGGTAAACCGCAGGAACCTCAGCGGTAGCGTACGGCTCCTCGATCGATGCAGGAGCCGCAACCACCGAAGGCGCGATCGCGAAAAGGTGCCACATCTACCGCTCAGCCCGTTGTTCGAAGCGGCAGGAAAAGGGCACATCGACCACGCGAACCGGTTCGCCATTGCGTTGACCCGGCCGACAGCGAGCCTTTGACCATGCTTCGACACAGGCTTGATCGGCGTCGTCGCGTAGCGAGGTGGTGACCACGATGTTGCTCACCCGGCCCGTGGCTTGGATGGTGAGGGAGAGGCCCACGACCCCTTCGAGCTGGGCTTTCCGTACGGTGGCGGGCACGGCGACCGGGGGCGGCCGACACCGTGGGGGAAGCACAGCTTCGGAGCCTTCGGCGGTTCCCCCAACGCCGGCCGGAGCGGCCGTGCCGACGCGCAGAGGGGCGCCCACGCGCAACACGACATCGCCCGAAGCCTCCTCGGCACGGCCAGGGGCTGCGATGGGTGGAGCCTCGGCTGCAGGTGCCGGTCGGGTTGGTCTGTTCCGAGGGGCGGGACCGGTTCCGCCCGTCCCCGGCTTGGACGCCGCGACGGTCGCCGGCGATTTCCGAGGTGGTTCGGTAATCCAGACAGGTTCTGGCCACTCGACCATCACGAGTGCCCCCCAATCTTGGAGCACAGGGGCTTGGGGAGGCTCGGGCAGGGCAAGGAACACCACCGCATGAAGGCCCGCCGACACGGCGAGAGCCAGTGGCCACCTTGCCGCATCGAACCGTACCTTCACGGCAGATCTCGATCGGCATCCGGGGGCACGGGCACCGGCGTCACCAGGATCCCAAACCGCACCACCCCTTCCTGTCGAACCAGATCCACCAGAGCCATGACTTCGCGGTGGGGCACGTCACCGTCGGCGCCGACCAGGCATGCGACCTCACGTCCGGTGGCTCGGGCCGCCCGAATCGCCTTTCGAATGCCTACCTGGTCCACAAGGGCCCCATCGAGGTAGGTTTGGCCCCCGTTCGTGCGTACGATCGCCAGTGACAACGTGCCATCTTCGCCCGTCGCGGCTTCGGGGGCGTCGATGGGAATCTGCTCCTCGGCGACCAACGTAGACGTCACCAGAAACGCGATCAGAACGACGAGCAGGATGTCTACAAATGGCGTGACGTTGATGTCGGTCATCGGCCGACGTCCGGGCTTGCGCAGCGGAGCGACCATCAGCCGCCTCGTGCGCCGCGGGTTCGGTGCGCTTCGGTGGCAAGCTGCACCAGCACCACACGACCAAGCCGTTCGAGGTGGGCAAGAAGTCGCTCATTGCGGGTGATCAAGGCGTTGTAGAGGACGACCGAGGGAATCGCAACGAGCAAGCCAACGCCGGTGGCGACCAAGGCTTCGGAGATGCCATTCATCACGGCGGCCGAGCCCGTGCCGCTGTCGAGCGAGAGTTCGGCGAAGGCCCGTACCACCCCCAAAACCGTCCCGAGCAGGCCCACGAACGGCGCGTTTGAACCCACCGTGCCAATCCAGATGAGGCCACGATCCAGCGCGGTGGCTTCCGCCGTCAACGCTGCTGCGACGGCTTCCTCCGCCGCCCGAAGCCCGCCCGCTCGACCTGCCCGCAACCCCGTAGCGATGACCCGCCCTTCGAACCCATCGGCCTCTTCCAGCTGTGCGAGTGTCGTGGCGTCCATCGGCACCACCTCCGGGCCCAGCGACCGCGCCAGTGCCGATGACGTCCGCCCTCGCGCCACAAAGAGGACCCGCTCAACCGCAATGGTCAGGACGAGTCCGCTCGCTGCAAGCAAGATCCAAAGCACCGTGTCGTGCCCGACCTGGGACAGCGAGTTCAGAGCGTCGAGCACGGCGTCTCCTGGGGCGACAGAAGTCCAGCAAGCCTACCCTCTCGTGCTCCGGCGAGGAACGCCGAACCGTTGCGTGATGTAGCGAAGGGCCGTTATCGACGCCGCCGGGGGCTATCCATGGACCGGTCCATTGTCATCGTGGAGGATGACCCCGAGTTGTCGAACCTCCTGCACGATTACTTCGTCGAGCAGGGCTTTGCCGTTCAGTGCCTTGAGGATGGCCGAGTGGCCACCGAGCGAATCATTGAACAGCCACCCGACCTCGTCATCCTTGACCAGATGCTGCCAGGCCTCAATGGCGTGGAAGTCTGTCAGCGGGTGCGAGCGCACAGCACCGTACCCATCCTCATGCTCACCGCGGTTCAAGGCGACATCGATGTTGTGGCAGGGCTTGAGGCCGGCGTCGACGACTACGTGATCAAGCCCTGCAATCCTCGGGTATTGCTGGCTCGGGTGCGGGCCTTGTTGAGGCGGGCGGCCGAGCGTCCCGATGATTCAGACCAGGACGAAGAAATCGTGTGCGTCGGCTCGCTCGAAGTGAACCGATCGCGGCGGACGGTTCGGATCGGAGCCCATCAGGTGGCGGTGACCGCGGCAGAGCATGACCTCGCCTACTTGCTGGCGCTGCACAAGGGTTCGGTGGTGACCCGAGACACGCTGTCGATCGAGGTGCGTGGCGTGCCCTACGATGGGATCGATCGCGGCATCGACATCCATGTGTCGCGTCTGCGCAAGAAGCTCCACGAGGGGGGACTGCGCGACGTGGAGATTCGAGCCATTCGTGGCGAGGGCTACCAACTTGTCCTCGCGACGGAGTGAGCGGTGCGGTCGTTGGTCGTCCGGAGCTTGGTGATCGGGACTGCCCTCATCGCGGCCCTCCTCCTACTGGAGCGCACCACGGCCACGGCTACGCGTGATGCGCGTCAGCGGCGGGTGGTCAACGTGATGCTTCAATCGGGCCTCGATGCGCATCTGGCCGCGCTCGCGACCGCACCTCGTTACGCTCGGCCCAGTCTCGTGGCCACGATGCCCCAGGGCTGGGCGAAGCGGGCTTCCATCGAGCCAAGCCAGGCCCTCCCATCCCATCTTGCACGGCCCATTCTCCTCGACGGGCGTGCGCTTTGGATCGACGGTGAGACGTTGTGGGCGCAGCTTGGCGACGGACAGTTGCTGCGACTTGCCGAAATCGAAGGGCCCAGCGATGCGCCGACCGTGGCCTCACCACTACCCTGGGCCGTAGGGCTGGTCCTGGTGGCCGTCCTGGCCTGGCTCTGGCCTGACTTTGCGCGGTTGCGTACTCTTCACGCGGTCGCCCAGGCGGCGCGCGACGGGCACTACGAGGCCCGAACCCTCGATGCCACGCCAGACGCCATTGGCGACATCAGCCGTCAAGTCGACGACATGGTGGCGACCTTGCGTCGGCATCGCAAGGAACGGGACGGATTCTTCCGCGCCGTGACCCACGAGATGGGCACCCCGCTCACACGGCTCGCTTTTGCCCTCGACCTCGCGGAGTCGGCGACCACCCCAACCGATCGGGCCGCCCGCCTCAAGGCCGCCCGGGAGCAGCTCGACCAGCTCTCACGCCTCGCGAGCGAACTCGTGGCGTTCGGCTTTGAAGCACCCGACCGCCCTGACGATCGGCGGCGCATCGATGTTCGCGTTGAATTAGGCACCCTGTGTGAGCAGAACACCACCCCTGACCGTGAAGTCGTGCTCCTGTTCCCCGATGACGTGCCACCCCGCCTCGATGTCGACCCTCGGGGGTTTCGGCGAGCCATCGACAACCTCGTCCGCAACGCGGTGCGCTATGCGACCGACACCGTCCGGGTGTCTGCGCAAGCCAGCGCCGGGACCCTTGAGATCTGGGTTGAAGATGATGGTCCGGGCATCCCCCAGGAATCCCGGGAGTCCATTTTCGAGCCCTTCGTGACGCTCGATCCCAGCCGACGCGACTCCGAGAGCGGGGCGGGATTGGGTCTGACCATCGTGCACCGCGTTGTCGAGCGCCACGCGGGTACCGTGGGCATCACCACGTCGCCTCACCTCGGCGGTGCTGCGTTCGTCACCCGCTGGCCGCTTCCGGCGGGGATCTCGACGTGAGCAGGGCGCAACGGTTCGCAACACCATTCTTGGCGTCGCCAGGCAGACTCGATCGGGGGGCCATGTGTTGCTGATGTGGTGGGGGGCTTGCATCGTCGAACGCGATGACTGGACCCGGCCCGAGATTGACCAGGCGTTCGACTATGTCATCGACCGCACGCGGCTGGTGGCCCTTCGGGTTGCCCCAGCGGTCGTCCCGGACGGCGGATCCTTGACGCTCGACGCCTTGGTGCTGTCGCCCTTTGAGACTGCTCCCATCCGCCTGCAGGCCTGTGGCCTCGACGCTGACACGGTGACCCCCATCCGGGTGACCGACCCCAGTTGCTTCAGTGTGCCGGAACTCGTCACGGATCTCGGTGTCGCCCCTGCAACCTTGCAAGCCCCTGGCTTCGAAGCGCTATCCGACCGTGCGTCCTGCGCGTTCGTGGCTGATCAGGGGTTGCCTGAAACCTGCCGGCTCACGTTCCCTTTGCTGGCCATGGTCCAGGGCACGGACGCCGAGGCCCGGGCTTCCGAACCCTTTGATGTCATCGTGGGTCTTCCGGCCCCCGTCGAGCCACTCCTCACCGAAGCCGACCTGTCGCTCGGAGTGCCCGAGACGGCCCCGTCCGGCACGATGGTCAACCTCGACATCATCTGGTCCCCCAAGCGCGAATCTGCCATTCTAAGCGCTGAGGTCACGTGGTACGTCGACGTCGGCCGGCTCGAGCGGCTGCGGGTCACTCGCCTCGAGTCCGGGCCAAGTGGTTGGTGGGCATCGAACCAACTGCGTATTCCGAGCGATGCCGACGGTCCTCTTCGAGTCGCCGTGGTGGTGGACGTCGCTATCGCGCAGGTTGGCAGCGTCGAGCCGTTCGACCGGCGGGAGCGGGCCTGGCGGGTGGAGACCATCGAGGTGACGCCGTGATGTGGTTTTTGCTGGCCTGTTCCAATCAACCGCCCCAGCTCCTTGCGATCGATGGCTTCGACGTGCCTCGCGCCGGCCGCTTCGTCACGCTCGACGTTGAGGTTGACCACCCCCAAAGCTTCGCCTTCGAGGCCGTTGACCCAGATGGGGACTTGGTTGTGTTCTGGTGGCTGCGACTTCCGTTCGCGTGGTCGCCCGTCGAACAGGGCCTGCACTTCGACGGCACGGCCGAGGTTGGCGAGGCCACCGCCACCCTCATCCTCGAGGGACGCGAGCCCGGAGCACCAGCGTCGCAGGACGGCAACGTCTATACGGTCTATGAACTGATCCTCCGTGTGTTCTGATGTTGCAAGGCTCGATTTCATCGAACGTGGTTTCCTTGACTAGGTTGGCGATCTGCGCCCTGATCGCACAGGTTGGCTGCGCCAAACCCGTCTCACAAGCCCCACCCAATCTCCCGCCGGCCCACGTCGTCGAAGGCGTTTCAGCCAAGGTTAAACGCCAGTTCTACGACATCGATGGACGGAGCCGAAGCGGGTTGAGGGCGAGCCTCGATCAGCGTGGTCCTTTCGACGAGCAAGGCCAGCGCTTTGATGCCAAGACACGCTGGACGGTGAAATGGGCTTACAACTACGATAGAACCACGATCGATTGCGGGATTTCAGGACTCACCACGAACGTCGAGGTGACCTACACCTTGCCTAGGTGGGTGACCGCCCAAACGGCGCGGCCTCGCCTGCGGCAAGCGTGGGTGCGCTACCTCAACGCGTTGACGCTCCATGAACAAGGCCATGCGCACTACGGACTGCAGACGGCTAACGCAATCCAGACCGTGCTTGTCGGACTCCGCGCGCCCACCTGCGCCGAACTCGAACGGCAAGCTGACGCCGCAGCCGAGCGGATCCTCGAGCACATGAACGACGAGGAGAAGACCTACGACCAAGCGACCCAACATGGGCGTACTCAAGGCGGGCGATTTGGTTGACCGCGCGCTGACGTAGGATGGGGCATGGGCCAACTTGAGATTCTGCGTCGCGACCCCCCAAATCCTCATCCAACCCCACTTTTGTTTGTGCATGGCGCATGGCATGGCGCGTGGTGTTGGAACGATCACTTTCTTGATTGGTTCGCCGAGCGGGGGTTTCAGGTCATTGCGCCTAGCCTTCGGGGCCACGGGGGAAGTGGGCCTGCCTCACGAACCCATCGGTTGCGCCACTACGCCGAGGACGTCCGCCAGGTGGCCGCTGACTTGGATTCGCCGCCGGTGCTCATCGGTCATTCCATGGGGGCGTACGTCGTCCAGCATGCCCTTCGGCAGCCGGGGGTTGGAGCGGCGGGCATTCTGGTGTGCCCGCCTCCTCCCGGTGGCGTGTTGGGTACGGCCCTTTCCGTCGCGCGACGCCATCCGTTTCGTTTTCTCTGGACCAACCTCGTCTGGCGTCTGGGGCCGCTCGTCGATGCGCCTCATTTGGCCAAAGAGTTGTTCCTCCGAGATGATGCGCCCGAAGAGGTTGTGGTGAACCTGCACCACCGGCTGCACGATGAGTCGTACTTGGCGTTCCTCGACATGCTGTTCCTTGACCGACCCCGAGCCCGGGAGGTCACGGTTCCCATACGGGTGATCGGTGGATCGCGGGACCGTGTCTTTCCGGTGGCCAGCGTCCAGCGTGTGGCCCGTGCGTATGGAGGCACGGCCATTATCTTGGAGGATGCCGCGCATGATCTGATGATCGATGAAGCGTGGCCTACGGCGGCCCAGCAGAGCGAGCGCTGGATCCATGAGCTTGTACCTGTAGACGTGCAAGGATGAACCGCGAACATCATCGCGTCGACATCGGCGATCTTCACTTGCACGTGGTCACCCAGGGCCCCCGCGAGGGACCCCCATTGTTGCTGCTCCATGGATTTCCGGAGTTTTGGGAGGGATGGTCACGTCAGATCGACCCGATCGCCGAAGCAGGAATCCGGGTTGTGGTGCCTGACCTCCGCGGCTACAACCTCTCCGATAAACCAAGTGCGGTCGGCGATTACCGGATGTCCGTCCTCATCCGCGATGTGCTTGGGCTCATCGACTGGATCGGGGGCGGCCCCATTGCGCTTGGGGGGCATGACTGGGGTGGTTTGCTGGCCTTGGCGGTGGCCCAGCAGCATCCCGATCGACTCGATCGGCTCATCGTCCTCAATGCGCCGTTTCTCGGACTGATGTGGCGAGAACTGCGCAAGCCCTCTCAGCTCATGAACAGCAGCTACATCCTTGCGTTCCAACTTCCCTGGATCGCGGAGTGGATGATTCGCGAGCGGCGGTTCCGTCGTCTGCGCATGGCCATGTACGCCAACTCGCGAAAACGCCCCTATACCGAAGCGGAGATCGATCGCTACGTCACGAGTTGGGAGCAGCCCGGTGCGGTAAACGGGATGCTTGGTTGGTACCGGGCTCCTGCTCGCTACCCAAACGACAGCAGTGATCTGCGGCGGGTGACGGTTCCCACCAAGGTGATTTGGGGGCGTCGGGACTGGGCGCTCGGCGAGGCGCTGGTCGAACCGACGCTTGCCCTTTGTGATGATGCGAACCTCGTGTGGGTCGACGACGCGGGGCACTTCGTCCAGCATGACGCGCCCGACATTGTGAATCGAGAGATCATCGCCTTCATGGAACGTTGAACGAGCCGTCGGATTTCTTGCGCCCCATCTGTCGCGGTTCCACGTTTCTACCTACATGGGGTGTTTGCACTCAGGAGGTGAACGTGGCCTGGCAAAGGGGTTGGTTGGCGGGGTTGGTCTTGTCCTTGGGCTGCACGCCCGAGACGAACGAGATGCCGCCCGAACAGATCCAACCCATCGAGGCAGATGGGCTCAACATCAGCATTGATCGAGTACCCAACGAGCTTGCCTTGATGGCGTCGATCGAATCCAAGCAGGCTCGCACGGTGTCGTTTACGGCGAGTGCAGAGGGGATCGATCTCGCCACGCCGGAGACGGCGCTCGTGGCGAGCCAGTCAGCTGAAGTGCCGATTCTGGGTTTGTTTCCGGCGACCTGGACCATCACCGCTATCGTCGATGGCAAGCCTGATGCCCAGTGGTCGCTCACCACCGAGCGCCCCGCCGATTTCGTGGATTCTCCAACCGAAACCTTCGGAAACACCTTTCCCCCTGAAGAGACCATCTGTGCATCGCGCGAACGTCGGGTACCCGCCTACGCGTGCACCGATCGTCGGGGAGAACCAAATTTCTACGTTCCTTTGCCCTTCAACGCGATGTTCGTGCGCCCGCTGTCGGATGGAACCTTCCTCGCTCATCCCGACGGTGGCGAGCAATTGTGGCGGTTTGACCGGCTCGGACGGGATTTGGGCTCTCTGACCGTCGACGAACTTGTGGCACAGACCAACTTCCGGATCGGTGCGATTGACGAGCACGAGGTTGTTGAGATCCTCGAGGGTCCGTGGGCCGGCGCTTGGGCGGTGCTCATGTACTCGTACGACGAGTCGGTTGAGAAGGTCGGAGCTGGGATTGTGGTGTACGATCCGGTCAAGGGTGAGCTGCTTTGGGATTGGTCGGCCCATGGCACGCCCGACGACGGCGAGTCGGTGGACTCGGACCGGCTGCCCTATGAGCGGTGGGGCGTCCAGGAGCACGGTGAAGACTGGCTCCACGCCAATGCGTTGGTGCACGGCACCGACAGCCAAGGCGACTTCTTCTGGATGAGCCTGCGTCATCAGGACTGGATCATCGAGATCCGGGCGCCGAGTGGAGAGGTCACCATGCAACTTGGCGCTGGGGGCGACGTCGACCTTCTTGATGGTCAGGTGTCGGATTGGTTCTTCCACCAGCACGCCCACGAGCTGAAGCGGCGTTCAGACCGCGAATTTGAGGTGCTGGTGTTCGACAACGGCAACGAGCGTCCGGGTGTGGACGAGCCTCGAACGAGGATCGTCGAATACCTCGTGGACCGCGAAGCAAAGACGGCGACCACATTGCTCGACATCGAGACCGACTTCTTTGCGCCAGCCGCTGGTGACGCCGATCGCATGCCTACTGGTGACAACCTTCTCGTGACGCGAGCGGTTGGGGATGCGTTCGTGGCCGAATTCACCCGTGACGGATCGCGGCGGTGGAGTCAGTCCATCCCGCGCGAGGGGGAGGTCTATCGAGCCGAGTTCTACCCCTCGCTCTACCAAACTGCGTGGTCTGCTCAGACCGGGTGGTGATGGGCGTCGTGGCCAGGTCGACGACCGGGGAGGTACCGACCTGGTCAACTGGGTAGCCCGTTGGTTCCGTCCGCCAAATTACAGATCGAGAACGCGCGGCGTTGGACGAACGACCCGCCCGTGGAGACCATCGATGGCCGACGAAGACGAAGAGACTACCCCTACTGTCCAGACGAACGGGCCGACCCCCTTCACGCCGATCGATCAGCATTTGTTCGAGTCCCGAACCGTCTTCGTGAGCGGTCAGGTGAATCACGAACTCGCGATGAAGGTCAACCGGCAGCTCCTGGCGCTCGAACGCGCCGATCCTGAACGACCCATCGTGCTTTGGATCGACTCGCCCGGTGGCGCCGTGTACTCGGGCTTCGCCATCTACGACACCGCTCGCTTCGTGAAACCCCGCGTGATCACGGTGGTTGCAGGAATGGCGTGGTCGATGGGCTCTGTGATTGCGCTGTGCGCCGAGAAGGACGACCGTGTGGCGCTGCCCAATGCCAAGCTCCTCATCCACCAGCCCCTGATCAGCGGTACGCTCCGCGGTTCAGCGGCCGAGATTGCGATCCACGCTGCGGACATCGTGGCGCTGAAGAAGAAGATGCATCGCCTCTATGCAGAGCGGACCGGCGGTTCGGTCGAGAAGTTCGAGGAGCTGATGGAGCGCGACCGCTGGGTTGAGGTCGACGAAGCCATCGAGCTGGGACTGATTTCGCGCACCGTGGGCACGCGGGCCGAGATCGACGAATTGATCGAACGCGGCTGATCAGCTCGCAGGAGCGAACGCACGAAAGCTGACCGGGTGAGCCTGCAGGCGAGTAGCGCCGAAGGCCAGCGGTGCTCAAACGGCGCAAGCCATGCTTGCTGCTAGGGCAGCTTTCGTCGCTTGCGCTCCGAGCCGAACGGCCATCGGGGCAACGAGATGCCCCTAGCTGTTCGGCTCCCGCGGCCAGGTGCCCATTGGCGTGAATCGAATCCCCGATTCCAATGGTTTCATCGTAGGGTGTGCTTTATGTCTATAATATCGTTGATATACCGAGTGGGTTGGGTGATGTTTGGACACAAAATTTGCCGAAATCACTAAAATTGGGCAAAGAATGAATGTTCATTCATTCTCGCCCAGCCCTCCAGAAGTGACCCATCGACACGATTGGAGGCCTGGAGGAGCGATGTTCACTTGGCTTGCTGTGGCGACGCCTGCGTGGGGCGGGCTCCCTGCACATCTTGAGATTCGGCCGGTTGCAGCTACGGCTGAGGTGTTGGCTCGCTTCGAGCGGTGGCAACGAGTGACCGGTCAGGCCACCAGTCTTCCTGCGTGTCAGCCTCTCGAGATTCCCGAGGTGCAGTTGTGCTTTCGGGTTTGGGAAGGGAGACGCCGACGTTGGGTCACCCTGTCGGATCTCGCGACATGGGGCACCTCGGGAGCTGACCTTCGCGAAGCCGTCGTTGAAGACTGTGCGGGGTCGTTGAGAGCCTTGCAACGCCAGACGGTTGCTGGCTCTACCGCCTCATACTTGACGCTCACGGACGGCGACGGTCGGGCCACGAGCGGCATTCTCTGTCCTACGCTGCTCGCGAAACGCGTTTCAGCACTCGGCCTTCGGGTTGGTTCAGGCTTTCGCGCCGCACTGCCCACCCAAGATGTGCTACTGGTGTGGCCGGCAGGAGACCCCGAACTCGACAGGATCCTCGCGGTTGCGGCCCGTGAAATCCATGAGCAACAGCGGCACGCGTTGACGCCTCAAATCATGCATTACGACGGGGACCGTTGGCGGCTATTCGGACGCGCCGTGCTTCGCTCCGAGACCGAGTAAGCCTACCACCCTGCCGAGCCCGGCCCCCCGTAAGCACCGATGTCGCTCCGGGTGCCGTCCGCATCGAGGACGTCTTCGGCCCCTGCGTCGCGGAGCGGCGAGTCGGCTTGGAGCCTTAGGTCCCACTTGTTGGGGTCGTTGCCCTGGATATCCACGTAGCGAGGATCGTGCGTAGTGTACTCGAAAGGTGGCAGACCCGAGAATGGATCGACGTCAGTCGTGTTGAAGACGTTGACCACGTCGTGAACTGGGTAGACGACTTCGTCGAAGCTTGCGCCGATAGCTGTTCCGGCGGATGGCCCGAGCGGGTCCAGCTCGTTCTGGTAGAAGCTAAGATTTCTGAACTGATAGTTGCTCAAGCAACATGCCTTATTGGCGAAGATTCCTGCGCCTTTTGAGTCATCGGTTCTACCGACAATTCGGTTCCCAACAAAGTCTGCGTTTTCAACCAGAAACGGAGCACTACCCACCTCAATGTACAAGCCAGCACCGACCGCCGTTCCATCAATCCCACCATCGGCCCGGTTCCCTGCCACAATCAGGTTGCGTACGCTGCTGCCGGTTGGAGCGTCGGCGCTGAACGTAGCGGAACTGACGTACGCCGCACCTCCGCTAATCTGGTTTCCGCGTACATAATTGTTGCGAAGATCGATCCATCTAGCATCTCGAAAGCCGAGCAGGTGAAGAACTCCACCGGAGATTACATCACCAATCGCCCGGTTGTTGGTGGCAGTCAGCGCCGAAACTTCGAGCGATGTGTCTCCACTCAAGTACGCGATGCCGAGTGCGACGGAGGAGTCCGCTTTCTCTAGGTCAAGCGTCGAGTTTCGCAACTCTATCTGGTTCAGAGACCCTCTCGCTTCACCTGTTGTCAGAGTTGTGCCGAAATACAGTGCGGTCCCGCGGTTCTGAGTGACTGAAATGCCATCCATAACCAGACGATCTACGATGCACTCTCCACCATAAAGCGACACCACTCCACTGAAAAGTCCGATTGTATCTGGCGAGAATCGGGCATTGTAGTTCTGGATTTCTATTCTTCGAAGCGTGACGCTGGAGTCCTCCGCGAAGATGACTCCGCCTGCGATGGCTACGTGATGTGGACGAGGATCCGAAGTGAGCGAAGACTCACTTACCCTTAAGCCTTCAACGAGGATGTCGCAGCTGTCCGCGCTCAACCACCCACCTCGCAGGTTGGCTTCAAACTGCAGCGGGCCGTCCTGCACTTCAAAGGTCAAACCCTGAACGGTGACGTCCGTGCTCGTTACCGAGCCATTCGAACAGCGGACCAAGCCGCCGTCTATACCGAAAGACCCATCGTCCTCAGTACGCAATGTGAAGTCTGCCATCTCGATGTTGGAAAGCTCAAGGTGGCCACGATCAATGTCCGCCAGACGGCTGGATGAAAGGCTAGAACTTTTAGGGCCCCGAAATGAGATTCGGCGAAGTGTGAGTTCGGCACCAATCTCAATGTCGAATAGTGCAGATTCGAGTGCTACAGGGAGTTCGAGCTGTGGAATGGCGCCCCCTTCAGGCCCTGTAACGACGTACGATCCAGTGACTGAAATGGCGGTTTAAGCCTCAGTTAGGCTACTCTGCAAACAGATCTCGCTATTGGTGGGCAGTGCGTCCATCGCTTGCTCGATGGTCGCGTAATCTGTAGGAACGCGGTTCAGATCCGCCTTTCCATCACAATCGTTGTCGATCAGGTCACAAATCTCTGGACTACCCGGGAAGATCGTCGCATCATTGTCGTTGCAGTCGCCGGTAGTCTGGCTCAGCCCGGCGTCGAGTTCACACACCCTCTGCAGGGTCTCTGCAACCCCGACTCCGTCCCCATCTGCATCGACGAAGGCAATGAGCCCGTCAACAGGGTCGTTATCAATGACACCATCGCAGTCCGAGTCGACCCCATCGCAAAACTCATCGGCACCTGGAAAGATCGCCGAATTCATGTCGTCGCAGTCGCGGCTCGTCACGAAGCCGTCGTTGTCGTAGTCGAATTCACCTGGCACGACGGGACTGCTGCAACCAAACACGACAAGCGCCGCAAGCGCACTTCGCTGAAGGGCCATTTCCGTCTCCTCCTGGGCGATGACGAAGCGACCTTACTGCGGAACGATCAACTGCGGGAGCCTCCCGCGTGACCTACCTCACCAAATTTCCGCCTACGGGAACCTGTCGTGGCCGGGCGCCATCGCTGTGGCTAGTAGCCCTCCAGCCTCATCGGGGAGCCTCGAGGATGAAATCTGGAGATGTTCTCGCAGACCGGTGGCGTCTCGAAACGGTCCTCCAGACGCGAGACGGCATTGCGAGATGGCGAGCCACGGACCAGCACAGCGGAACGGATGTCGAGGTTCTCTCCTTGACACCCGGCCGCTCGTCTGACGCGGACCGGCGAGCTTTTCTCGAAACGCACCGCATCATGCGTGACTCGGAGGTGGAGGGAACCGTGCCCACCATCGCCCTGCACCCTGGTGACCCGGGGCCCTTTGCGGTTCGCCCAGCCCTAAGTTCGCAAACGCTTGCGGATCTGCGGGCGCCGCTCGATGCTCACATCGTGGCGGCCATCGGGGTGGCTTTGCTACCCGCGGTGGCGGCAAGCGGCGGAGCGTCCCGGGGGGCCCTGCTCATGTCAGATGTGGCGCTCGACGAAGATGGAAGGTCCGTACTCGCCTTTCGTGGCACGCCACTGAACCAGGTCATTCGAGGGACCACCCGCGCCGTCGCCCCCGAGGTCCTTGCGGGTCGAGGCCCCGACGCGGCGTCGGGTCTGTTCGGTCTTGGCGTTGCTCTCTACCGTCTCGCGACAGGGCGAGAACCGGACCTTGGCAAGGCAGGGGTTCCACCAGCTCCCCCCTCCGCCGTGCGGCACGGTGTTCCCGCGGCGTTAGACGATGGCATCCTTCGCCTGCTCTCTTCAGACCCTTCCGAGCGAGCCGGTGCGCTTCCCAGCCTGCAGGAGGCCGCCGGAGACACGGTACATCCCGATCTCCGGGGCTACGCCAAACCTGCTGCTGTGCTCGGTGAAGTCAAGGTGACTACGAGCCGCAGCTCTTCTGCCACGAACGGCCGAAGCGCACGACACGAGACCCCTCGTGCGATGGCGATGGTGCCCCATCAGACGCTCAAAGGTCTCGATCCAGAACAGCGCCATGCAATCGCTGGCGCAACCGAGGTGTCGCTCGACGTCATCGACCAGGTTGTGGCGAGGCAGTGGCCGTTGGTCGTGGGCGGCTTTCCGCTTCGTGCCGAAGCAGTTCGGGAGTCACGACGGTTGACGGAACTATCAGGAGTGCCGGTCCACGCAGGGGTCGCAGGGGCCGGACGGGCACTCTGGCTGCCCTTGATCGCAACGCTGGCCATCGGAGCCCCCTTGGCCCTCGTGACCCTCGGACTCATGATCGCGCAGGTGTGGTGGTTGGCGGTACCGATGGCGGGCGCGTTGGCCATCGACGTCGTTATCGCTGCAGCAACATGGCTTTGGCTTCGCTCCCGTGCCACGGATTGGTCCAATGCCAACGAAGCCTGGCGACTGGTTGCTGATCATCGCGACCAGCGCGAAACGTATGGATTGAAGCCGGTGAGCGATGACCTTGCGGCGCTGCGGCGGCAGCTCGCTCAAGCCGAGCTCCCCCCGGCCGCCGCCTCCGATCTTCGGTCGGTTCTCAAGGAGGTCGACGCGCGAATCGACGCGTTGCACGAGCGAGCAGAGGCCGCCTCGGGAGCCCTTCGTCAGGTGGATTCCGCGGGCCTCGAGACCCGAT
This sequence comes from Myxococcota bacterium, assembly GCA_039208735.1. Lineage (GTDB taxonomy): Bacteria > Myxococcota_A > UBA796 > UBA796 > DRPG01. The sequence goes on from JBCCQY010000023.1 coordinate 29,709, forward strand.
TGGGGCTCCTTCAAGGGAAGGCGGGGCTAACCGAGGCTGAGACTGCAGAACGGGACCGCCTATCGCGAATCCTCGCCGATCTCGATGATGTGAAGGGGCGGCAGCGCTCGGTTCATGAAGAGGCGTCACGGCTTCGCGACGCCCTGGCCGAGGTGGCGGCGGTGCTCGGGCAGCTCGGTGATGAAGTCTCGGATGACGCGCTCGCGGCCTTAGGGAAGGGAGCCCGTCACATCGAGGCCGCCGCAAGACCTTCCGAACGGGAGGAGCTTCGTCAGCGTCAGCTCGCTCAACGGCAGGCCGAACGCAACTCATGAAACGATCGGGTCGACCACGGCGTGACGCTATCGTTGCGCTGTGCCCAAAGGGTGCGCCAGGCAACATCGTGGTCGACGTGGGTGCAGATCATGGGCGCATTGCGCAGCGAATCGGAGCCATCGCAACGGAACGCATGCCCCATCGGCGCAGCGGGGTCACGGTTCGGTGGGTCATCGCCGATGGACTACGACCCTTCCGACACGTCGATGGTGTCGTGATCGCCGGCATGGGTGCGAGAACGATCGGTCGCATCCTGTCGGAAGGCCCTACGCCCTCATGGGCGGTCCTTCACGCGCAGGATGACCCCATCACCCTTAGGCATTGGCTGGCGGCGCACGGGTATCGGATCGAAGCCGAAGGGCTCGCAGAGGAAGCCGGTCGGTTCGCGGAGATTTGCCGAGTGCGACCCGGCGAAGAGACATCGACAGGTCGTTGGCTCTCGTTCGGCCCCCGTCTGCTACGTGACGGCGCACCGCACCTTCAGGCGCATCTGGAAGAACTGCGAACCTATTACACGGACCTGGCCCAGCAGACCCAGGGGCACGAAGTGCATCAGACCTACGCTGGGCATGCGGCCTTCTTGGATGCGCGTCTGGCCGAGCTGGTCGAGCCAGACGGGTGATTGCCGGTGCAGATAGGGTCGGGTAAGCTCGGCGGTAGCTTTGCTTCTGGAGCACGCCGATGGCCTCTTTTTTCGCGACGCTTCTGATTTGGTTCTCGGCCGCTTTGGCCGCACAGCCGTCCAACGTTGGGGGGCGGGTCGACGACGGTCTGGTGCTTGACGTCACTGAAGAGGGGTTGCAGCAACTTACACCTGCTGTTGCAGCCGCCATTCCCACCCCAGTTGAACCCGGAGATATCGAGCTATCGTTTCCAGTCATTTTCGGGACAATCAACGTGGCGGTCACCAACCTCTCAGTTGACGTTGAGGTGGATGAGGTGAGAGTGACGCCACGCAGCGGCGTCCTTGAACTCGACGTCGATGCAACTGTATCCGTGAATAGCGACCCGAATCCTGCTAATCTTCAGGTTGCAGGCACCCAGTGCAACTTCTATATGTCGCCGTTCCAAGTTCAGGCTTCGACAACGGCAATGGTCGAACTCTTACGTGACGATCAGGGAATCGATTTCGACCGTGACGGAACGCCAGATACTAAGAACGTAGACGTGTCTTTCGGGGCGTTCACCCTTTCGGACAATGCGACGACGGATGACCTACAAGGGTGCAATACACTTCAGGACATCAACGCTATCCTCTCGCTCGTCGGGATCGATGTCCTAAGTCTGGTTCTTGACCTCCTCCGAGATGAACTCTTGGTGGTGATTGAAGCGCTTCCTGCTCAGCTCGAGCCGCTCATCGAAGAGCCCTTCCGCAGCTTCAACGTCGCCCAAGAAATCGATATCCTCGGTGTTCCGCTCTTTCTCGCCCTGTGGCCCGACACCCTCGCCATCAACAGTGATGGCATGCGCGTCGGCATCGCAAGCTTCACCGACGCTCCGCTCGACCCCTGCACGGCCCAGTATGGCATCGATACCTACGAAGCCTCCAGCGAGCCGGTGCCGCTGCCACCCTACCCAGACAGCCCCGTCAACGCCCCTCACGTGGTCGGGTTCGCCGAGGACGACTTCGCCAACCAGGCCTTGTTCGCCACGTGGGCCGGTGGCTTGTTGTGCCTCGACCTCAACGATCCCGAGAACACTTTCAACTTGCCGTTAGCTATCGACAGCAGTTTGCTGGCCGTCCTCGCGCCGTCAGGCACCTACGACAAGGTGTTTGACGAAGTTGTGCCCATCTCGCTGGTCACCGATCCCAAAGCCCCGCCGGTGGTTGACCTCACAGGCGCCGAAGACATCACCGTGTTGCTGGATCCCGTAGGCTTCGTCGTCGAGGCGGAAGTCGCAGGTCGGCGCAGCCGTGTGCTCGACATTGAAGTGATCGGACGGCTGGGAGCAGACCTGGATTTCGATGGGCAAAGCGGTGAGATCTCGCTTGGCCTCACCCAGATTACCGATGACAGTGTCGACGTTGCCGTAGTGCACAACGACTTCGCTCCCGAAGTGAACGCGGATATTGAAGCCGGCGTGAACGCATTGTTGACGAAAGTGGCGGGTCCATTGCTCGACGAACAGTTGGCGGCAGCAACGCTCACTCTCGAGCTGCCCACCTTCGACGGTTTCGGCCTCCAGAGCCTCGACGTCGAGCCAGCGGCTGGCGACGACTCCATCCTCGGCACCTACGCATTGGTCGGCGAGGTTCCCTACGTCGGTGCGAGCTGCACGGATGGAGGAGGATGCGACCAGGGTTGCACCAGCGGTGGGCTTCCCACGGGCACGACACTCGGCTTCCTCGGTGTGCTTGCCCTGATCGTTCGGCGTCGGCGCTAAGCCTACTGAAAGGTCGTGCACAGGGCTTCGAGCAACGCTTCCACCTCATCGAGGCCCTGCACGCTCTGACCAAACGCAAAGGTGGCTTGAACGCGCACCGCTCGCGCCCCGATGGCACCCGTCCAGGTCGTGCGAGTTTGGCCTTTGGGATCCTTGGTTCGCCAAGTGGCCGTTGCGGCGGGGCTCAAGATGGGGACGGTCCGGTACCCATCATCGTCCGCGAACTCGAGAACCCACTGCTCGCCGAAGGGGGGCTCTGGCGCTCCTTCGGGCCAGGCAAACACGTCGAGCTGCGTCTGGGTGTCGCGATGTTGGAGCTGCAACAAGTGCGGTGGCGCACCGGACCAACCGCTCCAATTCTCCGGCACCTCGAGGCACAGTCCTCCAGGCTCGCTCCAATACCCCCCCGCATCGACGTTGACGCGCCGCTCTGGCACCTGGTCGGCGGCGGGGGGAGTGGGCAAGGGCAGGTCGGGCGGAGGCGCCTTGCGGCCGCAGGAAAGCCCAAGCCACAGTAAAACAACCTTCACCGACGATGCCGCTCCAACCGCTCGAGCGCCTTGCGATGAGCCGGTCCCCCCCACACCGAGCCGAACGCCTGACTCGCTGAGCGAATGTCGCCGTTGCGTGCAGCCACGATTTGGGTCTTCACGGCGCGTACGGCCGCAGGGTCACGCGCCAGCAACGAACGACACCACCGCATCGTTTCCTCAACGGCAGACCCATCGCATCGCTTGTCGACCAATCCCAGACGGTGGGCCTCACCGCTTGAAATGTAGCGTGCGGAAGTCAAAATTCGCAGTGCTTTGCCCGGGCCCACGAGCCGCGTGAGCCGCGCGGTTCCCCCCCACCCCGGAGCGATGCCCAGCTTCGTATGGATGAAGTGGATTCGCGCTTCGGGGGAAGCCAGTCGCCAATCGCACGCCAGGGCCAACTCGGCGCCGCCGCCAATCGCAAGACCATCTAGCGCGGCGACGCTCGTGAGCGGAAGGTCCGACAGTGCGTCCAACGCCGTGGTCATGGCCAACGACATCTGCTCGGCCGCGCCGGGCTCGTCGAGCGCTCGCTCCACGTCCGCCAGGTGGCCTCCCGCACAAAATGCCGCGGGGTCGGTCGACGATACGACGAGCAATGCGCCGTCAAAGGTCGTGAGTTGGTGGACCGCTGTGATCAGGTCGCGCATCATCGCCAACGTCAACGCACCCCGCGCGCTTGGGTTGTCGATGCGCAAGTGGGCCACCGCACCATCCAGTTCGAGCTGGATCTGGCCCGGGCGGGATTCATCCCGAACCAAGGCGGCGATGCTCTGGTGCGCTTCGTTTAGGTTCACGACAGCCTCCGCGCGGCGTCCTGGGGCGAGATGCGCCCAGCCCGCAGGTCCTCTTCGATGTGCTCGCTATGTAGGGTCTGACGCGCCCGACGGCGCGCTGCATGGGCCACTCGGTCGAGGGTAAGTCGCACCGCTGCGTCGCCTCGACGCCGCTGCCACGTAGGATTCCCCTCTGCCTTGCACCACCCCAGATGGGCCTCGGCGCACGCCACGAGTTCGGCGATGCCCTGACCCTCGGTCGCGACCACCCGTAGCACGGGAGGCTTGTAGGGGCGCTCCGATAGCCGCACCGCATGTTCGAGTTCCCGCACCCAACGGTCCGCACCTGGTCGATCCGACTTGTTGACGACGAACACATCGGCGATTTCCATGAGCCCTGCCTTCATGGCCTGAATCGCATCCCCAGACTCCGGCGTGAGCACCACGGCAACCGTATCGGCGACCTCCATGACGGTGAGTTCGGATTGCCCCACCCCTACCGTCTCCAACAGCACAACATCGAAGCCCACGCCATCGAGTAGATCGACAACCTCGGCGGTGGACGCCGACAACCCACCCAGATGCCCTCGGCTCGACAGGGACCGGATGTAGACGCCAGGGTCTGCGGTATGCTGCTCCATCCGAATGCGATCCCCGAGGATCGCTCCGCCCGAAAAAGGCGAACTCGGATCGATCGCCAACACGGCGACGGTGCGGCCTTGGTCCCGCAGGGAACGGATCCATTGGTTTACAAGGGTCGACTTGCCGGCCCCCGGTGGGCCCGTCACACCGATCACATGCGGCTGACCTGGACCTTCGCGCCGATGAACCCGCATTGCGCCCAACGGTTCGGACAACGCAACGTCGTGCGACTCGATCCACGTGATGCAGCGGGCCAGCGCACGCCGGTCGCCATTGAGCGCCCGGGCGAGCCAATCGGGCCGCGAGAGAGGAGTCGTGGTCAAGGTCGCCTCCGATAGATCGTCAGTGACGTGCTTCCGTAGGTCCGTCGACGGTCGATGGCCAACCCTTCGACCTCGGGTGCAGTTCGTTCGGCGGTCGATTCGAGGACGATCCAGTCCTGGGTAAAGGAGCCAAGCTTCTCGAGAAATGGCGTGGGATCGAGCGCATACGGTGGATCGAGGAACATGCCGTCGAACGTTCCAAGACGGTCGACCACCCGCAATACGTCGCCACGATGACAAGGAATGTCTGCACCCAAGGAACGAATGTTTGCCGAGACCTCGCGATACGCGCGCGCGTTTTGTTCAACGGCCACCACATCGGCACCTCGCGACCAGGCTTCCAACGCCAACAGACCCGATCCCGCGAACGCATCGAGAATGCGGGTTTCCGTCAGATTCTGACCAACCATGGAAAAGAGCGCCTCTCTGACGCGGGCCGAGGTAGGTCGCACGCCAGCCGCGGGCACCGAAGCAAGCGCCCGTCCGCGAGCCTGTCCTCCCGTGAGTCGAGGCGCCGTCAGGGGTTCGGCTCGGCAACGGTCCAGGTGCACTGTCCGTCGTGGCAGCCACATGCATCAAGGACGGCAAAGCAGGGCTGAATCTCACACGTCGTCATGACTTCGCCGGCCATCTTCGCCGAAGTGCAAACCTCGCTGCTACAGCCCGAACGCTGACAATCCGCGTCGGTGGTGCACTCGCCAGCCGACTGAGGTTGCTCGACCCGAACTTCGCAACTTGCGTACAGCGCCTCGGGGCTCATAGGAGCCGGCTCTGGAGCGGCCACGGGTTCGGGAACGGGCGCCGGAGCGGGGGCTTCAGGCGCTTCCGCAGGGGCCTCGGGAGCGGAAGGCTTCGCAGAGCAAGCCCACAGCAGGTAGAACATCGAAATCATGCACTTCTCCGGGGTGCCCGCTGGCGCGGATCACCCGTACGGATAAGACGCCCGCCGCACGGGGGCGAAGGATGGAGTCGCAGGCAAAGCTCAAGTGGGCGGTGGTTGGGGTGGGCATCGCCGGTCGTGCGCGAGCCCGCGCCATCGACGCAGACCCTCGAGCTCGTCTCGTGGCGGTCTACCGTGGCCGCTTTGCGAGCGAGGTTGAAGCCCCCGAGGTCAGCACCTTGGATGAGGCGTTGGCTAGCTGTGATGTCGTGGCCATCGCGTCACCTTCGACGGAACACCCTGCCCAGGTCGAGGCGGCGCTTCGGGCCGGTCGCCATGTGGTGGTGGAGTACCCCTTGGCCACGGTGGCCGCTCGAGCCGAGGCGTTGTACGAGCTGGCCGATGACGTGGGCCGGACGCTGCACGTCGAACACATCGAGTTGCTCGATCCGCCATCCATGACCCTGCGGGCACATGTGCGCCGAGAGGTGGTGAAACGTGTGGACGTCTACTTTGAACGAGCCGCCCCCCTCGGCGCCTCCGCCGAAACGTTGGCCCTTGGCAACGTGGCGCGCCTCCATCGGGTCACGGCGCTGACCGGTCCGCTGAATCGCATCGTGTCGGTGGACCATGACGGACGTTCCCTGACGGCCGAACTCGCGCTGGCCACTGGGGCGATGGTCCACGCCACGTTCGACCAGGCGCCTGACCTGCAACGCCGTACGGTGCTGCGCATCCAAACTGCGGGGGGCGTCACCTGGGAACAGGTCAACGGAACCCTCACCCGAAATGGCGCTCCCCAGACCCTGCTTGGCGTAGGCTCGTTGTTCCGCCGTGACCAACTCGAAGCCTCCGCGATGATCCTCGACGGCAAGCCGGACTACGTCTCACGCGAGCGCATCTTGCACGTTCTAGACATGGTCGAACGACTAGGACGCCTCGAGACTGGAGGGTTGCCGCATCGATCGGCTGCATGACCGGATGCGGGGGTCCTCCCTGGATTGCAGAAGAGTCCAGTGCCGCGTGTGGTTGCGGCTCCCTTGTACCGACAAGGGGCCTCTTGTAACTCCTGACAACTAGAGACCCCGTCCTTCGGAGGGAGCATGCGCCATCAGGTCTTGTTGCCATCCGTCATTCTCGCGCTTCCGCTGATCTTGGCGGGCTGTGAGGTGGTGGAGGCCAAGAAGGCGAAGAGCGACGACAATCCCGAGCAGACCTTCCCCATCGAGCCACATGACCTGCTGCCGCAGTATGGCCCGAGCAACGGTCAGATTGCGGCCGGTATCGTCACGGGCCGCGCCCTTGAGCAGCCCATCGGCTTCTCGCATTACCTGCACGCGGGCCAGCTCAACATCGACTGTCAGTACTGTCACTTCGAGGCCCGCAAGTCGCTTCACGGTGGCGTCCCCCCACTTCAAACGTGCATGGGATGCCATCAGCAGGTGAAGACCTACAGCCCCGAAGTGCAGAAGATTCATCAGCACTGGTGCGGCGAAGACAACTGCAGCATCGCCAAGGATGAATACGGGCTGTGGTTGGCCGATGAAGAGGGCTCGCCGCCAGTTTGGAACAAGCTGCACGACCTTCCGGACTACGTCTACTTCGCGCACAACCGCCATGTGCGAGCGGGCGTGCAGTGCACCGAGTGCCATGGTCAGGTCAAGCTGCAGGGCACCTACGAAATCGAACCGATCCCGGGCGACCCCGAAGGCCGAACCTACCGCAAGGTGGAGAAGGTCATGGTCCGCGAGGCGACGTTGCAGATGGGCTGGTGCCTGAACTGCCACGCGGAGCATCCGTCCATCGACAAGAACTACGGCGACCAGTCAGACCTCCGGCGTGCCGAGCTGAAGGACTGCTGGACCTGCCACAAGTGATTCTGGAGTCGCTGCGATGAATCGCCGAAGCTTCCTTCAAGCCCTGGGCGTCGGTGGCGGAGCCACTGCTGCCGGCTGCAACTGGGACGACAACCGGTACTACGTGCCGATCGAAAACCTCGTCCCCTATCTGGCGCACCCCGTTCAGACCGCGCCAGGCACTCCAAACTACTTTGCAACGACGGTGGGCAAGGGGCCCAGCGCGTGGCCGGTCACGGCCGTCCACCGCGAAGGCCGCGTGGTCAACGTGGCTGCCAACCACTTCGCCTATCACGAGACGAAGGGGAAGGTCGCCCGCGCTGTGCCCGCGACGCAGCTGTTCGAGCTGCAACGCCACTACTCGCCTGACCGCATCGCGGCGCCGCGGCGGCACGACCGCAAGACGGGTGCATCCGAAGAGGTCTCCTTCGAAGACGCGCGACGGATGCTGTCAGACGCCGTTCGGGCCGCTCGCAATCCCGCCTCGGGCGAACCGAAGAGTGTGGTCTACCTCGGCCCCTACGCTTCCGGTTCGATCGTCGATCTGATCCAAGAGTTCGCCGACGAAGCCATTTTCTGGGAACCGATGGGTCGCGAAAATGAGGCCGCGGCTGCGAAGGCGCTCTTCGGTGATGAAGACGGCAACGCAGTGCTGCCCCGCTACGACCTTTCAGGGGCGGAGTTTGTGTTGTCGTTCGGGGCTGCGTTCCTCGGCGATGCGTGGGGCGGTCCCGGCCACGAGGCCGAATACGCCATGGCCCGCGATGCGAACCACCAGCACAGCGTGGCTCGCTTCGCTGCGGTGACGCCGCTTCGCGACCAGACGTCAGCCAACGCCGATGATTGGTACGCCTGCAACCCCGGCTCCGAAGCGCAGGTGGCACTCGCCATCGCGAAGAGCGTGGCCGAGAAGTCGGGCTACCTCGACACGCGTGATGAAAACGGCGAAATGACGCCGTTCGCTAAGATCATCAGCCGGGCCGATATCGGTTCCGCGGCCAAGGCATCGGGCCTGTCTGTCTCCGACATCACCAAGCTAGCCTCAATGTTCGAGAAGCCAGGTTCGGTAGCGCTTCCGGGCGGCATGGTGGGAGCTTCGGCGGCCGGTACCGCGCTTGCGGCGGCGACGTATCTCCTCAACATCGTGAGTCGGGCCAACGTGAACGGGCTGTTCACGAACGACGGCTACCCCGGTCCGGTCCACACCTTTGGCGACATCGAGCGCTTGCTCACCGACATGAAAGCGGGTCGCGTGGGGGTGCTCCTCCTCGGCGACCTCGATGTGTTGCACTCCCTTCCGAACGCCCAGGCGTTTGCCGCCGCCCTCGAGCTCGAGGTGGTCGACCTTCATGTGGCGTTGACGTCGCACCCGAACGAGACGACGGCCAAGGTCGACCTGGTCATTCCCGTGGCCTCGGTCTTCGAGGAATGGGGTGACGAAGAGCCCGTTCAACGGATGCGGCTCGTCCGGCAGCCGGTCATGAAGCCGTTGTACGCGGGAACCCCGATGCTGGGTGACCTGCTCCTCGACACCTGGCGCGAGGTCGACAGCGAAAACGCGCCGCAGGGCTCGTGGCTTGACCGCCTCCAGCAAACCTGGGCGGCGAAGCTTTGGGCCTCGGACGACACGGCCGATGGCGCCGACTTGGTCAGCGACGATCGCTTCGCCGCGTGGTGGCAGAACACCTTGCGCATGGGCTTTCACGAGACGCTCGGGGGCGGTGCACCATTCCCGCAAACGCGGGCGCCGCAGCTTGACCTGAACGGTGCGTTCAAGGGTACCGGCGAGTACAGCTTCGTGATCTTTCCCCATCCCTTCCTGCTCGATGGGCGATACGCGAACCAGCCATGGGCCCAGGAAGTGCCCGAACCCATGACGGGTCACGTCTGGGACACGTGGGTCCTCGTTCACCCCGAGACCGCCAAGGAACTCGAAGTCGGCGACAACGATGTGCTGTCGATCTCGACGGGAGAGGCGAGCCTCGAAGTTGGCGTTGAAGTGCATCCCTGCGTCGCCAAGGGCGTGCTTGCGATGCCGATGGGCGGTGGCCATACGCGGGCCAGCGGTCGCTACGCCGATGGCGTGGGAGTCAACGCCGTCTCTCTTCTGCAAGGCGCGACCGACGAACAGGGGGCGCTCGTGTGGCAGCACGCCCACTGCACAGCCACGAAGCGTGAGGGCAAGGCCGACCTGCACAGCACCTACGGCGTTTACCCGCGTACCTACGCGGCCGGCAATGTGCTGACCAATGAGTCCGACAGTGACCGCAACTTCGTGGCCCTCGTACCCGCCGAACAGTGGAAGGACGTGGCCGACGACCCCGTGGACCACCCCGGTGAACTCACGGGGATTCACCACCTGCCGGTCGACCCCCGCCTCAAGGCCACAGGTCAGACCGACTTCTACAAGTTGCCCGACCACCCGAGCTACCGCTTCGGGCTCACCGTCGACACGAACCTCTGCACCGGTTGTGGCGCGTGTGCCGTGGCCTGCTACGCCGAGAACAACTTGCCCGTCGTTGGCAAGGAGAAGGTGAAGCAGGGCCGTGAGATGTCGTGGATTCGGGTCAACCGGTACTTCCGCGAGAACGAACTGGGTGAAGCGGACCCGACGGTCCACTTCGTTCCCATGATGTGCCAGCACTGCGGCCATGCACCCTGCGAGTCCGTGTGCCCGGTGCTCGCGACCTACCACTCGATCGATGGCCTCAATGCGATGGTCTACAACCGGTGCGTGGGAACGCGGTACTGCAGCAACGCGTGCCCTTATTCGGCGCGGAAGTTCAACTACCACTCCTATGCCTGGCCCGAGCCCTTCAACCTCCAGCTCAACCCCGACGTTGTGACGCGCACGATGGGCGTGATGGAGAAGTGCTCGTTCTGCGTGCAGCGCATCCGGCGCATCAAGAGCGCATGGCGGGATTCGAACCCCGGCAAGCTCGTGCCCGAGGTGCACCTCGAGCAGCTTCCGGCTTGCGCCGAGGCTTGCCCGTCGAACGCACTCACGTTTGGGAACCTCAACGACGAAGAACAAGTCGTGTCGTCGTCGAGGAAATCCGCTCGTAACTACATTCCGCTGGCCGAGGTGCACACCTTCCCGGCCGTCAACTATCTCGCGAAGGCGTCGTTCCACTTCGAACCGGGCCACCACGGCGGTGGCCATGGCGACAGCCACGGTGAGAAGCACCATGACGAAGCGTCTTCCGGCGACCATCACTAGGGAGGATTGACCGTGGCACTCGTCGAGGTCATCGACCGAAATGACCCGGGCAAGCCCAATCGCCCGGAGACCTACGGAGAGGCGAACCGCGACATCATTCGCGTGTTGCTGACCCCGTCCACTCTCTTCCTCCTAGCCCTCGCTTCCACCGTCGCGATGATGGCCTACGGGGGCTGGTGCTGGTACCAGCAGATTCGCTGGGGCATGGGGGTCGCGGGCATCACGCACCCTACGATGTGGGGCGTCTACATCGTCACCTTCGTGTTCTGGATCGGCATCGGCCACGCCGGCACGCTGATTTCCGCCATTCTCTTCCTGGTGCGCTCCCGATGGCGTACCGGCGTGTACCGCGCGTCTGAGGCCATGACGGTCTTCGCGGTCATGACGGCCCTGCTCTTCCCGGTGCTTCACCTGGGCCGTTGCTGGCAGGCGTACTGGTTCTTCCCTTACCCGAACCAACGCCAGCTCTGGATGAACTTCAAGTCACCGCTGATGTGGGACGTCTTCGCGATCTCGACGTACTTCACCATCTCGGCGGTGTTCTTCTTTGTGGGCCTTATTCCTGACATCGCGGTATTCCGCGACCACAGCAAGGGCCTCGTTAAGCGCATCTACGGCATCCTGTGCCTCGGGTGGCGTGGCACTCACGAACAGTGGCACGCCTACCTTGGCGCCTACGGCTTCTTCGCCGCCTTCGCCGCCCCGCTCGTGCTCTCGGTCCACAGCGTCGTTTCCTGGGACTTCGCGATGGCGCCGACGGCCGGTTGGCACTCCACCATCTTCCCGCCCTACTTCGTCGCGGGCGCCATCTTCAGTGGCTGTGCGATGGTCATCAGCCTGCTGATGCCGATGACGTACATCTTCAACTGGCACAAGTACGTCAACACCTGGCACTTCGAGAACCTTGCGAAGATGTGCCTGCTCACCTCGGGCATCCTCACCTACTCGTACGGCATGGAGTACTTCATCAGTTGGTACTCGCAGAACCCTTACGAGCAGACGATCTTTGCGTGGCGTGCGGATCCGGCGGCTGACTACGGCTGGGCCTTCTACCTGATGGTCTTCTGCAACTGCGTTGCCCCGCTTGCCTGGTACGTGAAGCGTCTTCGCACCGACCCGGTCGCGCTCTTCGTCATCGCTGCCATCATCAACGTTGGCATGTGGATGGAGCGTTTCAACATCATCGTCAGCTCGCTCGCCCACAACTTCGACCCTGCTACCTGGTGGCAGTACGTGCCCACCTGGGTCGAGATTGGCATCCTGATTGGGTCGGTTGGCTGGTTCTCGTTCTTCTTCCTGCTGTTCTGCAAGACCTTCCCCGCCGTCGCCATCACCGAGATCAAAGAGATGACGGCGCCACCGGTGAAGGGCGAGCTGGAGGCCTGACATGGAAGCACCGTACATCCGCATCAAGGCCGTCTACAGCCACCTCGATTGCCTCCTTACGGGCATCGAGCGGCTGAAGAAGGCCAACTACGAAGGCTTCACGGTCCAGGCTCCGCTTCCGCGGCATGAGATCGAAGAAGCGATGTATGAGGGCCGTCCGGCTCCCGTGCGCTGGTGGACCCTGGCTGGCGCGATGACCGGGGTGACGGTGGGCTTTTTGCTCACCTCGCTCACCCATGCCGACTGGCCGATGATCAACCCGGGCGGCAAGCCGGTGGTTGCGCTCGTTCCCTTCGCGGTCATCATGTTCGAGTGCACGATTCTGTTCGGTGGACTCGCCACGTTCGCCGGCATGCTGTTCCACGCTGGGCTGCCGAGCTTCTGGCTCGATGCCGCCCTGCAGGATCCACGCATGTCCGATGCGAGCTTCGGGATCACCTTCCTGAAAGCCAAACCCAAGGACAAGGACCGGATCGTCGACCTGCTGCGCCAATCGGGTGCGATCGAGGTCACGACTGGCGACCAGACCATCTATGAGGTGCCCAATGTCTAAGCGGAACTGGCATCGCATTGGCGCCGCCGGCACCGCCCTCGGGCTGTTGTCGATCTCTGCGGTGGCGGTGGGCCTGCCCTGGGACATCGACATGGCCGATTCGCAGTCCCGCGAGGCCTACGAGAAGCCCATGCTCGACCTGCCCGAAGGGGTCGTGTCGCAGTCCCATGTGCTCTCGCCGAATCACTTCACCGCGAACGTTGTACGCGGCTCCGAAGCCTCGAAGAAGCTGCTCGCCGTCGGAGCGACGAAGCAGCTGGTCCAGAAGGGCGAGGAGATGTACCAAATCTACTGTTACCCGTGTCACGGGTCGGAGGGTGGTGCGACCGATGAGGGCCTCGGCCCGGTCGCTTGGACCGAGGCAGCGCCGGCCCGCATCAAGGGCATCCCCTACCTCTCGGGTCCCAACGGCGTCGCCAAGAGCCGCGATGATCAGTGGATTTACGTCACCATCCGGAACGGTGGCGGAAACATGCCGGCCTACGGCCACGCGATGAACGACCAGGAAATGTGGTCGATCGTGCACTACATCCGCACCCTGCCCGACTCGCAGCAGCTGAAGACGGCGGCTGAGGAGGAGGCCCCATGAGCAGCGGACTTCCAAATCTCAATCCCGTCATCGACGGACTGATCGGCCGCAAGCTGCCGAACAGCGTCCACTACGGGTCGCTTGCGGCCATGGCCGTCGGCGTGGTTGCATTCTTCGCTGGCGTCGTGGTCTTGGGCAAGCCTGCCTACACCTGGGGCGCCTACCTTGTGGGCCTGGTCTATACCTTGGCCATCGCGCAGGGCGGCGTCATCTTCGCCATCCTGATGACGGGCACGACCGGCCGCTGGGGCCGTCCCGTGAAGCGAATCGGTGAGGCCTTCGGGTTCTTCCTGCCGGTGGGCTGGCTCCTGCTGGCCGTGTTCCTCGTGTTCGGGATCTACGTCTACTCCTGGCACCCCGAGACGATCATCGAAGGCGGCCAAGTCGACCTGGCTCCGCACTCCGCCGAGGCTGCGGCCAGCAAGGAATACTGGCTGGCCCCAGGCTTCTTCACGGCCCGTCAGCTCGCTTTCCTCGGCATCCTCATCGTGCTCGATGGTTTGTACATCTACCAGAGCCTTCGCCCCGACCTCGTGATGGCGCGGCAGCGGCTTGGCAATAAGGCGCCCGCCATTTGGGAGACGTTCACCCGCGGGTCGGGCGACCTCGCCACCACCGTACGCGAAAGCCTTCGGGGACAAGCGCTGCTCACGCCCTTCATCGGCCTGGCCTATGCGCTGGTGTTCAGCTTCGTGGGCTTCGACCTTATCATGAGCCTGTCGCCATGGTGGTTCTCCAACATGTTCGGCGGCTTCATCTTCATGAGTTCGTTCTGGCTCGCGCTGGCCGCACTGGGTGCGGTCGCGGTGGCCGCTAGGGACTGGTTGCGACTCGGACCCTTTGTCACCTCCAACGTGACGCATGACATCGGCAAGCTTATGCTCGCGGGCTGTATGTTCTGGGCCTACACGACGTACGCCCAGCTGCTTCCCATCTGGTACACCGACATGCCAGAAGAGACCGAGTTCCTGCTCGTCCGCATGCGTCACCCCGACTGGGAGTGGTTGGCCATGATGGTGGGCGTCACCTGTTTCCTCGCCCCCTTCACCATCTTGGTGTCGCGCGGAATCAAGAAGATGCGCTGGCCGTTCTTCGGCATCTGCCTTCTCGTAATGGTGGGCTTGTTCCTCGAACGGTCGCTGCTCGTGTTGCCTTCGGTCTACTTCGAATCGGCCCTGGCGACGGACACCATTCTCATCAGCATTGGTGTGTGGGTTGGCTTCATGGGCCTGTTCATTCAGGTTGTGGGCCAGGTGTTGTGCCGCATTCCGCCGCTTGTCATCAGCGATCCCTACCTCGAGCCGCACCCGTGGGATGTCCACGTGCACTCGCTGGATCATCGTGCCTGACGTCATCGCGTTGCGATGACCGCCAAAGCCTCGGACCATTTTGGTCCGGGGCTTTGTTGTCTTCGGGATCCGTCTTGAATTAGGATCCGCGTCAGAATCCGACTGTACCGAGTCGATGCCACGACCCGGAGGAGGAACGGATGGCGACGCTGGAGAAGCGTGGCGAGTGGTGGACCATTCGCTGGACGGAACCGAAACCGGAGGGAGAAGAAGGTCGACGATGGCGACGCCATCGCGTCCGCACCCGGCGACAAGCCGAGAAACTTCGGATCGAAATTGAGGATGCCGTGCGCCTCGAAGGAGCCTGGGTACCCGCCGCGGAGCGCCCACAAGCGACACGGCTCACCGACATCATTGAGGCCTTCCTCGAACATAGCGAGCGGTCGAATGCCCCTTCGACGACGCTTCGGAAACGGCAGATGTTGAAACTATTGGTGCGACACCTGGGAGCGGACACTCCTGTCGACCACCTGTCATACGAGGTCCTGGGCCAGTTTCATGCTTGGCTCAAAGACCCAGAGACCGGACGCCACGTCCACGGGCGAGGTCCTGAGACCTGCCGAAAAGTGATTGGAGAAGTCGAATTACTGTGGCGATGGGCGGCCCAACGACAGGCTCGAGGGCAGTTTCGAGGTGTCCCAACGCCCGACAGTCTCGATCTTCAGCGCGCGGCTGCCCCCGAAGCCCAAGCCCCCACCTGGGCCGAGATGGATGCCTGCATCCATGCCGCCCAGGGCTGGCAACAACGCCTCTACATCGTGTTGCGGTGCACAGGGCTACGCGTGGGCCAGGCCATGGGATTGCGTTGGGACGACCTCGACCTTGAGACAGGGGTGCTGCGCTTCCGCGGTGAACTCGGCAAGACCAAACACGAACGCCGAGGCCGGCGTCAGCCGCTTGCGCCGGTGCTCCTCGAGCGACTCCTCGATTGGGAACAACGATCCGAATGGGTCATCGAGTGCCCGCGAAAGGAACGCGTGGCTCGAGCTCGCGATGCGGCTCGGGCGTGGCATCGCGCGGGCATTCCCGAAGAGAAGTGGGCCCAGCCTCACCACGCCTTCCGTAAGGGTTGGGCCACTGGCCTTCAGCTCGCCGGAGTTGACAAAGAGGCCATCGAATACATGCAGGGTCACCAAGTGGGACATTTAACCGGTCTGGCAAGTTCGCGAGACCGGTACCTGGATCCGAGGGCCCTTCCGCTCGTGGAGGCGGTGGGTCAAGTGCCGCCGATTGCCCTAATGTTGCCCCTTGGTCATCCTCCAGATCGGAAAAATAAAGATTCATCAATCACTATAGATCTCGATGGCGGCGGACCATAGGAAACAAACCCACCGCGGAAAATCGGCGAAATAGAGACCCTGGTGATGGATGAATGCAGATTATCCGCGCGATACTTAGGCATTATACACCCATAGTGCTCTTAAGAATACGATTATTTTATAGACACTCTTGAAAATCACATCGGTGTTTGGCATGAGCACCCCCTTCACGAGCCAAACTCTTTTATCGAGGGCACTCGAGCAGATTAGAAAGGTTCAACGTATGTTGTTGCCGTTTCTGGTGCCCAGGCTGCATCGATTTCGGAGCCGTGAGTCAAGGCGAATCATCGATGCCGAGACGGGTTGGACTGTCGGGCCTCAGGGAGAAATCGTGCAGATCCGGTCGCTAGGACCGGAGAGGCCCATGGGAGCCTGGTCGTGGCGTTGTCGAAGGGGGCACTTTCCGAGTCGTTGCTGGGTGTAGCCCTGGCCGATGAGAGTTCGGGCCGCGTCCGCGTCAAGCTCGAGCCTCGGTCTGCCTAGCGTGGTGCCGGACGCCCTGGCCCGCTCCAAACCTGCCAGCGTCCGTTCGCGTCGCCGAGCTCGCTCTTGCTGGGCAATCCACTCCACTACGGAGGGTCACGCCTCGCGAGGGGCCTCTTCACGCTCCTTGCAGCAAACACTCGAGCCGACGGCGGAGGTGTTCGAGACGTAGTCCTTCGTTAGGCACGTCCGCATGCCTACCCGCACCGGTCCCTATCTGTTCGCCTCCCATGGAGGCTACGCCAACGTCTTCGACGGGCTCGACCACACCTGGGTCGGCTCGGTCCCGACCTCGGGATTCGGCTCTGCCGCCATCGTCGTCGACCTCGACGCTCGCCCTGTGGTGGTCGAGTTCGGTCTGGAGGGCCTCCGCGCCACCGACGCCCAGTCGCTCGAGGTCCTCTGGTGGATTCCCCCATCGGACTCCCGCGGGAACTCGATGGGCTTCTCCCACGCTGTCGCCTTCTACTTCGATGGGGTCCTGCGGGTGGGGGCCTCCGAGATCCTGAAGTTCGGTAACCAGCGCATCCTGATCGACCCGGTCACGGGCGAGCGCGACCTCGCGTCGGGTGGCCCGGGTCGGTTTTTTGGCAGCGTCGAGTGCCCACAGGTCCACGGCGTTGCCGACGGCACCTCGGTGTTGCTGCGGTCCGCGGCGGGGGCCACGCTGATGCGCCTGGCTACGCCAGATGATCCCGTCGACGTGCAGGAGCACGTGGGCGCCGACGGTACACGGTACACCGTCACCAGCCAGGTCTTCGACTTTGGCCCCGACAAGGTTCAGATGGCATTTGCGCCTGACCAGGTTCTGCTCGTCACCGGATCGCGTCTCGCCGGCTACGGTCTCGACGGGCGACAGTTGTGGGAGGCCACGACCCCGGCCGAGGCCCGCGTCGTCCAAACCGCCTACGACCGCACCGGGTGGCTGGGCACCCTTCGGACAGACGCTGGCCTGGCTCTCTATCGACTCGGACCCACGCTCGAACACCTGCGCGGCCCCCTCGACGAGCCGGGACACCTGGTGCCCGGTGGCCAGTTCGTGCGCGACGCCCGCGACGTCTCCAACGCGATCACAGGGGAGCCGCAGGCACCGCTCGGGCCCGTTCCCGCCGACCGCCTTCCACAGTCGGTGGTGATCGCCGAGTCGGTCCAGGACGATGGTCCGCCCGCGCCGGTACCCGCCCCTATTGCCCGGTTCTTCAGCGAGGGACCCCGGGCGCTCCGCGACGCGTGGGAATCCAGCCCCGAGCTGCTACCCACCCTAAGAGAGTTCGCCCGAGCGCTGGGTCTGCCGCCCGGTTTGCACCCCTTCGGGCGCCACGTGGAGGAGCGCCATTGGTCGGAGGGTGAGGGCATCCGTGAGCTGTTTCTGTACGAGGAGCGAACACTCATCTGGTGCTGGCGCGACACGCCGGACGGCCCTCGGTACTTCCGCTTCCACCACGAGAGACGGACCGCCGACCGCGTCTCCCAACCGCTGGTGCGGAAGCTCTCCGGACCCTGGCCTCTGCAGGCTCTGCTGTCCGAAGCGCAAGCGAGGCTCGCAGGCGTCTCTTGAGGTCAGGTGGTAAAGGCCCGCCCAGCAGACCACCGCGTTGTCGCCCATCGCCTGCACGATCCTCGGGAGTAAGGTGGTGCGAATGCGCTGGTCGGGTTCTCGTCGAGCCCGTCGAGGAGGAGGCTAGGAGCGACGTCAGGTTGTCAAACGCCGGCACCCACCCCGTGTCCAGCTCGGCCGTCAACCGATCGAGGGCCTCGAGGGCGAGTTCCTTGAGGAGCATCGTCTTGCCGGTGCCCAGCGGCTCGGCCACGCAGGAGGTAGGTGGCCTTCACCCCGCCGACGAGCTCTTGCGCATCCGCTGCTTCATGAGGCGTTCGAACATCTTCTCGCCCCGTCCCGGCTCGCTCCACGGGCACACCTCGAGACAGATCCCACACGACCCCGTCTTCACGAAGTACGGCGCACACTTGTCGAAGTCGACGTAGAACTTCTCCACGCCCCGCACGAGCTGCTTGGTGTCGAAGATGGCATGCGGTGGGCAATTCTCCACGCAGATCTGGCACGAGGCACAGAAGTCCTCCACTCCGATGTCGACCGGCACGTCGTTCTGCAGCGGCAGGTCGGTGAGCACGACCGCCAGACGGACGTTTGCTCCGTACTCTCGCGTGATGAGCGAGCCGTGCTTGCCCAGTTCACCGAGTCCGGCCTGGATAGCCGTCGGGAGGTGCAGCACTTCGCTCGGGTCTGGCGGGATGTTGGTGCAGGCTCGGGCCGGCCAGCCCAGACCACGAATGCCCTCCGCCACCTCGATCGCGATGCGATTGGCCTCGACGTAGGAGTCCATGATCGCCATGACCGAACGGTCGGAAGGGGCATGAAGCATCTCCTCGCGGTCCATCGGAATCGCGATGGCGATAGCGTGGAGGAACGACTCGTCGAAGTCCTCGTAGCAGAGGTCGTCCGTCAGGTCGGTGATGCCCACGAGCGCGGCGCCAGCTTCGCGCGCCAGGCGCTTGACCACCTCACTCGACTGGTCTGGCGGCATCTCCACCGCCGCCCGCGACACCGGACCCACGCGGCGTCGATCGTCCCAGAACATTCGCACGATGTACCGGTGGACCCGCGTGTTCTCCATCACCTGGAAGTACCAGTCCAGCTTGCCCCAGGCCCGGCCGTAGCCGTCGCCGAAGAATACATGACTAGCCCGTCGCGGCTCGGTCTCTCCGCGCCCATTGATGACGTTGCCGGAGATGGGGGGCGACCGGTAGGTGAAGTCGTAGTCGGGCGTTGGATACGCCTCGAGGTGCATGTGGCGCGCCTTGCGCGTCTTCCCCGGATTGGGGGACAGGTCGCCGGGAGTCGCCGAAAACTCAGGGAATGCCTGACGCTGCGGAGGCCCCGCCATGTCCTCCAGCACGATCGACTCCCCTCGGGCGATACGCTGGCGATTCACTGCCCGAAGCAGAGGGAAGACCGTGTGGGTGGCAACCGCAACCGCCAGGGTGAACGCCGCGCGGCCGGTGTCGCGCACGAAACGGCGCCCCTGCTGCTGCAAGGATTGGGACCAGCGAACGGGCCGGGGATACTTGGCAGTCGTCATGGCGTTCTCTCTTGAAGGGTTATTCGTCTACTGAACTAGTCGTTTAGTAGTGAACAGCCATTTAAGAATATTTCGACCCCATTCCCACCCGGACGCAAAATGCAGCGTGTCGATCCGCGCGTGAAGCGCACGCGCTCAAACGTTCTTCGCGTAGCTGCCGAAATACTGCTCACCCGGGGCTGGGACCATGTGACCAATGCCGCGGTTGCGAAGGAGGCTGGTTACTCGAAGGCCACGCTGTACAAGCACTGGCCCGAGCCGCTCGACCTGCTGCGGGCCGCGTTCCTGCACATCGGCGGAATCGAGTTCCACGGCGAGGTCACAGGAGACCTGCGCACCGACCTCATCGCGGAGCTCGACGCCTACCGCGTTGTATTGACCGAACACCGCCTCGCCGGACCGTTGATCGGCCTCGCAGACCGGGCACGTACCGACCCCGACCTGGCATCGATTCGCGATCAGTTCCTCGCCGAAGGCCAAGCGCCGACCCTGGCCCTGATCCGCCACGGAGTTGCCAGCCATCTGCTCCGGTCCGACCTCCCCATCACCCCGACAGCGGACCTGTTGTCGGGCGCTTTGACCTGGCGGGTGGCTGTTCTCGGAGAGAGCGTCGACCGGGCTTATGTGGTCGACATCGTCGATACGGTGTTGCGTGGCGTGCTCCGGCCAGAGAACGCTACGCCTTCAGCGAACGGGTAGTCTCCGCGTACAGGACCTGTCGGTGTGGTTCGTAGCAGGTCATGAGCCCTGGAGCTCAGCGACGGTCACCTCCACCGCGTGGTCGAACCGCACACCCCAGAGCGATGTGCTCCACCTCCCGCCAGTTCTCGACGGACTCCCGGAATCAGAATGCAACGCCGAGGGTGAGCCGCACGTTCGCAGGAGGACCGGCTGTCGTATGCAGTGCGGGGATCTCGCTGGCGGGTTCGCCCGGGCGCCAGTGGCTCGCGTAGTTGTACTCGCCTTCCCGAAGCTGTCGGTTCAGCACGTTTTCCACTTCGAGATCGAGGCGGAGGCGGCGCCAGTGGTAGCCAAGCGTCGCATCGGTCATGACCAGCGTTGCCCCGGTCGCGCCAAAGGGCAACGGACGTGGGGCCACCGTGAGAACCCGAAGGCCAGCTCGCAAGCCGTTGTCATGGGTCACGACGCCACGCACCCCTGAAACGAGCCAGGGGGCGAGCGGCACGCGGTTGCCCGACTCCACGAATCGCGCGTCGACCAGCGTGAGGTCTGCGCTCAAACTGAGCCACGGCGTCGGGTTTGAGGACAGCACGAGCTCGGTCCCAAGTCGGCGCGTTCCGTTGAGTTCGAGGCTCACGCCCGACACATGGTCGAAGATCGACTCTCGCTCGATGAAGGTCGCGAACGCCGAGAGGCTGAGGCCAAACCCGTCTGCCGGGTTCCAGCGCGTGCCCAATTCCAGAGCGTCCGACACCGTTGCGGCCGGAGCCCCCCCGGTGAACACCTCTTCGCCGATGCCCGTGCGTCCGGGGTCGAAGGTGGACAAAGCGCGAGCTTCCGGAGGCCGGAAACCGCGACCGTAGGCAAAGAAGAGCCCGAACGCGTCGAAAGGCCTCCACTGGGCGGTCACCCGAGGCGAGGGGACGACGAAGGTGTGATCCCCCGGGGTGCCGTCTTCGAGGCGATCGGTCGCTCGCATGTGGATGAGGTCCGCGCGTGCCCCCGCATCGATCCGAAGCCGTTCGACGGGAGACCAACGCACGCCCGCGAACGCGTGGCCGATGAGCTGGATGCCCTTCAGATCACGGCGTTCACCGAGCAACTCAAGCTCCTGCCCCACGTTGTCCTCTCGCTGCGAGAACACGTCACCGCGCAGCCCCAGATGGGTTCGGAGCGTAAGCGGCTTGAACAACGAGGAGGTTTGGGACGCGAACAGGCCAAATGACTGGGTCTCCTGAAATTGGTCCCGGCGGTCGCCGTCCTTCGGGTTGATCAAAAAGCCCGTGAAGTTCTCCAACAGCTCGAGCCTGCGGTAGCCCGCGTACCCCGTCAGCGAGACTTCGTGGCCTTCGCCTCGCCAGTCGTACCGCAATGCCAGGCGCGCCCGGGCGCTCATCCCTTGCGAGAGCGGATCGTATGCCCCGTAGAAGTCGACCTGCCCCGCCTGGACGTCGTCGTTGCGCAAGGTCCCTGGCAGTTCAAACCTGGAATAGCCGCCGAGGCCGGTCAGATGAAGCGTCCCACCGCGGTCCAGGTCAAAGAGGCGCACGCGACCGTTGAACGTCGCTCGATTCAGGGCTCGATTGTCGCCGAACCCATCGTCATGGGTGGCTTCGAATCCTACAAACTGCTGTCCGCTATCGTCGCGCGGTGTGTACCTGGCAAAGATTCGATGTCGGTTGGTCGTGCCCACCGTGTAGGCCGCTCGCCAACCCAGATCGTTCATCGGAATCCCAAGGCGATAGTTGGCGGAGCCCGCCATCCCAAACGCCCCTTGCTCAGGGGTGAACGGTCCCCTGGTGACGGCAACCTCACGAATCATCTCGGGGATGATGATCGCGAGGTCGAGGTAGCCCTGTGCGTGAATGTTGGACCATTCGTTGATGGGCATCCCATCGAGGGTCAACTCGAGGTCAGCGCCATGGATGGCGTCAAAGCCCCGAAGAAAGAACTGGTGCCCCTTGCCCTCGCTACCGTGCTGTACGAGCGTCAAGCCAGGCACCTGGCGCAAGACCTCCTCGGCATTCCGCCGGGGTGCCGACGTGATGTCCCGTGGGTTGAGCCTCACCGTAGAGGCCGTTTCAGGTTGGGAGCGCATGGCGATGACGGTGACCGAGGAGTCGATCCCGCCCGCCCAGTCCAACGAAACGGCGATGGGGACTCGGCGTTCCTCGTCCGATAGCTCCAGACGAACAGATTCGTAGCCGGGCGCACTCAAGTGCAAGACGGCCAACCCTTCCGCCACCCCATCGAGCGTAAACCCACCATTCTCGTCTGTGACGACGGAAAGACCAGTTCCCTCTATATGAACGATCACGCCCGAGATTCCATCGTCCCGGTCGGGTTCGGTGACCCATCCGGTGATGGCACCCGTTGAGACTGGCGGACTCGCGTACGCACCCGTCGCCATGAGCGACGTCAAGGTTGCGCACGCCAGCCAAAAGGTCAGTCTTGGGAGTCGCAGTGTCCCTCTCCGTCGACGTGACCGAGAGTCCCGCTCTGCGCGACAAGCCACGTCCACAAGTCGTTGACTTCTCCGCTGCTCCCTGGATCGAAGCTGCCGATGTCGGCGGCCTCGAGTTCTTGGCGAGTGATCGTCCCGTCGTCATCTGCGTCGGAGTCCGCCAGGGTCTGGAAGACCACCTGGGGCTCCTCTGCGACGAGGCTGTCATAGAAGAAATGGTCGGCGTGGACCGCGATCTGGAAGGTGGCGGTTCCACCCTCGCTTACTTCGGTGGTGGTCTCGCAAGCCGAGTAGTCGGTTCGCTGGTCGAATACCCAGTCGAAGGTCTTGGTCGTGCCGTCCTTCGACGCGCTGCCCGCCAACTCGATCCGGGTGATGGCGAAGCTCGAGCCCGTATGGTCGCCCGTTGGAACTGCAGCTTGAGCCAAGGGATGCCCCGCGCCACCGGTCTCCACCGACAGGTCGATGGGGTCGCCTGCGGGCATCTCGACACCACCGACCACGACCTCGTCGACCGTGACGATGAAGGGGTCGAAGGTGACCGACCACCCGTCAGCCATCTCATTGGCCGGGATGCCCAGTTCAACGAAGTCCTCGCCATACACGGTTACCGCGACATCTCCGTCGGCACTGCAAGCCCAAAGAACGACCGTGGAACAGGTCAAGAGGGGAAGAATGCGCGCGCTCATGGTGACTCCCGATGTTCAAGGTTGAAGTGGTCATGGGTTTGAAAGACCCGACGGAAGGTGTTGTAGGCGTCCTCGACCTCGACCCGGTTGGGCTCGATCACGACAACGCCGACGCCATCTGCGGTGAGGGTGGCGAAGTCGACGCCGTCGAACACCGTGTCGCCTTCGGTCGCATCTAGGGTGTTGAACTGAAGATTTAGGGTACCCGTTGCGTTTTCATCGATCGTGGCCTCGAACGGCGCACCGATCAGCTCTCGGCCCTCCGGGGAGTCCACAACGATGGTGAACGGCATGGTCAGGCCATTCTTCGTGGCGGTCCCGGAGATGATTGCGGTGTGGCCAACCAAAGGGTCCTCGGCATCAAGGTGCTCGGCCGAGCCACGTCCGAAGGTGAAGTTCGACGCGCTATAGGTCCCGGCGATCAGCGTCGCGGTGCCGAGTTCCCGGCCATCGTCCGTAGGCCAGTTCACGACATACTCGCCGCGCATCTCTCCGGTCACATCGCCGTTCTGGGCATGTCCGGGGTGAGCGAAAGCGCTGGGGATGAGCGTGTTGGAGATTGCCTGCCAGACCGACGCAAGGTGCACTTCTCCGGCGACGGTAAACACGACGTCCCTGATGGCGATACGCACTTCGGTGACATTCACCTCGTAGCCAAGGTCGGACGTGACCGGTGCGACCCCCGAGGCGTCGACCACAACCGGGAGCAGCACACGGGGAGCTTCGCTGGGGTCGCTACAGGAGGTCAATCCTCCGAGGCTTAGCGGAACCAGGGCGCAGATCAACCAAAAGGACGCGGCCTTCATCTGCTTTCTCCTCTCTGCTCGAGGTAAATGCAAGCCACTTGCAGAAGTATCTTTCTGCAAGCCATTTGCAATTGCAAGTCGAATCCTGTAAAGCTTTATTCGAGCCTGGGATCCGCATGACCATCACCGAGGACGAGGCACGAACGCTCCTACAGAGGAGTTCACTCCGGGCGACGGCTCCACGCGTTGCCGTACTCCGCGTGCTCGCTCGTGCCCAGCATCCATTGTCGCACACCGACGTACTCGATCGTCTTGGCAAGACGAACTGGGATCCAGCGACGATCTACCGGAATCTGGTGAAGCTCCGAGACGCTGGCGTGGCCCCGGTGGTGAGCCGCGCTGAGGGCATCGATCGCTACGCGCTTGCCGAAGCGGATGGCGATGGACACCGGCATCCACACTTCTTTTGCGAAGAATGCGGTCGCGTCGTCTGCTTACCGGCGGAACTTACCGCCTCCGTTTCGATGGAGGGGAGCTGGGCTGCGTCGATCCGGAAAGCAACGATCCATCTCCGCGGCGCATGTCCGGACTGCCTTCGCCGCAGAGGCGAGGAAGCATCTTGATCCACGGCAGCGACTCAGCCTGCTGACATCAGGGTGTCAGGAGGGCTCCGCTAACTCTCCAAGCACCACCGCACCGGTGGGTTTGGAGAACGACATGAAGCGCACACCCGTGAATCCCTGGTCGTGGTCCCTGAACCTTGGCTACAACCAAGGCGAAATCCTTGAAGACGTTCAACGACAACTGATCTGTGCGGGGCAAACGTCGGTGGATGGTGAAGGCAACCCGCAACACCTCGACGACATGCGCCGCCAACTCACGCTGACGTTGGACAATCTTGCCGCGGTGCTCAACGAGGCCGACATGAGCCTCGCCAGCGTCACCCAACTCCGCATCTACGCGACCGATGTGGACGAGGCTCTCAAGCACTTCGACGTGCTGGGGACGCGGTTTGGGCCGGCCGGCGTCGCCCCACCCATGACGTTGCTTGGCGTGACCCGACTGGCCGTGCCGGGGCTTCTGATCGAGATCGAGGCCACGGCGTCAGCCTGACTCTCAAACCCCGCGTGGGATCGTGCAGACCGAAGACGCCTCTTCCGCCGCAAGGATGGCCTGCAACGTTCGGTCGGGGTGGGCTTCGGGAGGCGGCATGGCATCGCCCAACGCAAAGTCCTCAATGCGATCGACCCGAAAGTGACGGCCTTCCTGACGAAGCTCACACCAAGCCGTCAACGACCAACTCCGTCCCCAGAACATCAACCCCAGCGGCCATACGATTCGCGTGGACGAACGGTTCTCGGCATCCTGGTAGTGCATCTCCACCTTGCGTCGAGCCCGGATGGCCCGGCGCAGGGGCCCGAGGGCTGCAGGAACCCGAGGATGTCGGTCCGGGGCGAAAAGGCTCGCGTCCTCGGTGAAGTGGAGCAACGCTTCGGGGAGCACCTCTCGAATCTTCGCGAGGGCGGCGGCGGCGGCCTGGCCGAGTTCGGGATCCCCCCAGGCGTGAACCATCCGAACGCCGGCCACCAAGGCCTCGATTTCGGCGGCGTTGAAGGTCATGGAGGGCAGTTCGTAGCCTCGAGCCAATCGATAGCCGACGCCTGCCTCGCCTTCGATCGGCACGCCACTGTCTTCGAGATCCCGAATGTCACGGTAGACCGTTCGCAGCGACACTCGAAGCTCTTCGGCAAGCCACGCGCCGGTGGCGACGGGTCGCTCGCGGAGCAGCTGGACGAGACGAAACAGTCGATCAGCGCGACGCATGTGGCTTCGTATCGCAGGCGGAAGGCGCCGCGGGGCATCACATCGGCTGAAGCGTGGCGTCCAGTGCGCGAATGAGTTCCCCGACGAGGTCGTCAGGATGCTCCACCCCAACCGAAAGTCGCAACAACCCCTCGCCGATGCCGGCCGCGGCGCGCGCTTCGGCGCTCATGGACACGTGCGTCATGGTGGCAGGGTGCGCGACGAGGCTCTCCACGCCTCCGAGCGATTCAGCAAGGCTGAAGCACCGGAGTTGAGGCACGAAGCGTTCCACCGCAGCCCGCCCACCCTTCAGCTCGAACGACAGCATGCCGCCAAACCCCGATTGCTGGGCGGCGGCGACGCCGTGACCAGGATGGGCCGTCAATCCAGGCCAATTCACCCGGGCGATTGCCGCGTGTTCCTGTAGCGCTTCGGCCACGAGGCGGGCGTTGGTCTCGTGCTTCGCCATTCGCACCCCAAGCGTTCGCAGGCCGCGGAGGGTGAGCCAAGCATCGTGCGGCGACCCCGTCAGCCCTAGGCAATTCGCCCACCAGGCGATCGACTCCAAGACCTCGGGGTCTCGAGCCACGATGGCGCCACCAACGACATCCGAATGCCCGTTGAGGTACTTGGTGGTGCTGTGAACCACGATGTCGGCCCCGAGGGCCAGCGGGCGCTGATGTACGGGCGAAAGGAAAGTGTTGTCTGCCACGAGTAGTGCGGAGCCCTTCTGGGCCGAGACGGCCCGAAGGTCCGTGATGCGAAGCAGTGGATTGCTCGGCGTTTCCACCCAGATGAGGTCCGAAGGTGTCGAGAGGGCGTGATCCCGGATCTTGGGGTCGGTCAGATCGACAAACTCGACGTGCAGGCTGTTTCGGCGATGGAGGGCGTCGAGCAATCGCCAGGTTCCTCCATAGCAGTCGTGCGCCGCAACCACGCGCCCTCCCGGCGGGACGAGATGCAGCACCGACGTGATGGCCGACATGCCTGAACTCGTCACCACCCCGCCGCAGCCTCCTTCAAGGTCGGAGATGGCGTGACCGAGCTGATCCCGTGTAGGGTTGCCCGAGCGGGTGTAGTCGTAGGGACGTTTTTCGCCAAGCCCTGCGAAGGTGAAGGTCGAGCTTGCGACCAGGGGAGGGACCACCGCACCATGGACGGGATCGGAACAAAGTGCCGCGCGAACGGCTCGGGTCGTCGGTTCGAAGCTCATGCTTCACCCCGCAAGCGTTCGATGTCGACACAGAGCGCTTTGGCCGTTCCGACCGCTCCCACTCCGTAGCCCACATGGGTGTGCGCACCGTCCGCGAGTTCGTACCGATAGACGACGGCATCGGGATGGACCGCGAGCGAATCGGTGCGATCGAGAGCGGCATACCGAAGCGAGAGGGATCCGCCTCGTTCGATGCGCCCCACGAGCCGGGTGGTCTGGCCAGCCTTGGCGGTAGCTTGCAAGGTGCCTGGGGCGATGCTGCGTAGATCCTGAACATCCACGTCATCGACCGAATGCGGAACCCCCGACAGTGCCCCTGCGATCAAGGCGAGCTTGACCGCGGCATCACGACCCTTCAAGTCCAGTTCCGGGTCTGGCTCCAGAACCCCCATCGCTTCGGCGCGGGCCAGCCCGTCGGCGAAGGTCCCTCCTTCTTCGATGCAGGTGATGATGATGGTGGTGCTCGCATTTCCAGCCAGTGCGG
Organism: Myxococcota bacterium; assembly: GCA_039208735.1. GTDB lineage: Bacteria > Myxococcota_A > UBA796 > UBA796 > DRPG01. Next base: position 57,499 of record JBCCQY010000023.1, read on the forward strand.
CGCGCTCCCAGTTCCGCTGGAGGAGAGCCAGCTCGGCCTGAAGGCGAGCGCCGGTGCCTCCCAAAACGGCATTGGCCCCCAAGCGGGGATGCGCGAGCAACGTCGGGTCGGCAGCTACCGCGTGCTTACTGGCCAAGGCCACGCACTGGCCTCGATCGAGCCACGTCCGAATCCGGATGGCGTCGGACGGTCCTTGTTGCAGGCGGGTCGGCGTGGCATCGAGCACGATCTGGGCTGCTGCTGCCGGCTCGATGTCGTCCTGCCAGGTGTGCAGGCACTCGGGGGTTCGCACGAGGGACCGTCCTCGCCCTTTGTCCCGAAGGATCGCGAGAATCGGAAGTCCGGTGGGGTCGAGAGCCGTGCCTTGGGAGTCGGAGCAGCCCACCACCACATCGGGGCCGCCAAGCGACAGGTATGCGCGACCGACTGCGCCCACGCCGAGCAGATGAATGCGTGCTGCCTGCGTCGGGGACGGGCCGCTCGTACAAAACGCGTCGACCGTTGAAGGGTCGGCCGCGCACAAATCGAACGTCATGAACACTCCTGTGAGAAAGCGCCCACCATCAGGGCTGCGCGACCTCGAACCAGAAGTGAACGGCGTCGACCCCGCGAGGGTCTCAGCACTCATCTTCCGGCGACCTCGAGGGCCGTCGCAGGAGTTGGCACCTTTCCTCTGGGTTTCCCCGAAGGCGGTTGCCCCGGTGTCGTCGGGCCTGATCCCTCGACCGGTCTGGATGAGCTGGCCGTGGCGTAACCCTCGCGCCGCCGGCGAGTCAACCCTGAGCGGTCGCAAGGAGCCTCAATGCGGGTCAGGCTGGCCGCGACCAAGTGAGACCGACCGCCCAAACGACCGTTCATCCCGAGGATCCAGTTCGGCACATCGTGTGCAGGAAGTGGCTGGTTTTCACAACAATACGAGTCCGCCTCGTAGTGGGGAATCGCTTTGGAACACTTCACACCGCTCTCGGCTCTGGTCGGCGGATCGCTTATCGGGTTGTCCGCATCGATCCTGCTGTTGTTTACAGGGCGCGTCGCAGGAATTAGCGGCATCTACGCAGGTATTTTACGGCCCGTGACCGGCGACTTCGGCTGGCGTGTCGCCTTCATCGGAGGCCTCATCGCCGGGGGCTTCGCCCTGATGTGGGCAGCTCCCACGGCCATTGCCGTCGCCTCCGAACGCTCCCTGGCCACGACGGCACTGGCAGGCTTGGTGGTCGGGCTTGGCGTTCGCATGGGGGCTGGATGCACGTCCGGTCATGGCGTGTGCGGCATCGCTCGCGCTTCGAACCGCTCGTTGATCGCCACCATCACGTTCGTCGGTGCGGGCATGATCACAGCGAGCCTCATGACCCTGCTTGGAGGTGGGGCATGAAGACCCTGCTCATCAGCTTCCTGTCGGGCTTCCTGTTTGCGCTGGGCTTGGGAATCTCGGGCATGACCCAAGCCGACAAGGTCATCGCGTTTCTCGACTTGGCCGGGGGCTGGGACCCGAGCCTGGCCTTCGTCATGATCGGAGCCATCGGCACCCACGCGGCATTTCGCTGGCTCATCATGAAGCGCGACGCCCCGGTGTGGGGGCCCAGATTCCGCCTGCCCTCTCGACAAGATGTGGACGGAACATTGCTTGGCGGAGCCGCGTTGTTTGGCGTTGGATGGGCGCTTGGGGGCTATTGTCCGGGCCCGGGAATCGTGTCGGTCGCCAGTGGTGCGGTCGAGCCGCTGGTCTTCGTTGCGATGGCCACCGTCGGCATGCTGCTTTGGCAGGTCACCCCGAAGAGACGTCCACACCGCGCTTCCCATCGGGTGAACGCTCCTTCTTAAGCGACGCGAGCAGTTCGTCCCTCACACTCTCACGACGGGCTGTGTCCAACTCCACGAATCCTTTCACGGAGGTTTCGATGGAAGCAAAGCAAGTTGTCGTGATTGCTGGCTCAAGTAGGGGCATTGGGCGCGCTGCCGCGATGCAAGCCTCAGCGTCGGGCCATGCGGTCGTGCTGTTCAGCCGCAATGGCGAGGCCCTTGACGCGCTAGCGAGTTCACTCGGTGAGGATGCGTCTTGGGTAGCTGGGGACATCGGCCTGCCCGATGATGTTGGGCGACTCGCAGCGCAGGTGGAGGCGCGCTATGGGCGGGTGGACCAGCTGTTTGTCAGTGCCGGGTTTGCCCCGTTTGGACCTCTCGATGAACTTCATCCCGCGGTGGTGGAGCGAGCCCTCCAAACCCACATCGCAGGCCCGCTCTACCTCGTGAAAGCGCTGTTGCCGTGGCTCCGAGAGGGGGGGGCGATCTTGCTGACGGCGAGCGGAATGCACCACCGCCCCCTAGCTGAGGCCGCGCTGTGGGTTGCGTGCACCTCTGCCGTCGTAGGGTTGGCTCGATCGCTGGCCATCGAGCTGGCACCTCGGAAGATCAATGTGAATGCGCTCTCTCACGGGCCAGTCGATACGCCCATCTTCGATGACTACGGGATGCCCCCAGAGGCGGTCGCTGCGATGAAGGCGGACTTGGCTTCGCAAACGTTGGCCAAACGCATGGCTACGACCGAGGAGATCGCCGCGTTGGCGCTGTCACTGCTCCGGCCAGGCAGCTACGTGAACGGCACGGAGATCATCGCCAATGGCGGCTGGAATCTGGCGGGACGATGAGCTGGGGTCTTGACGTCTCTTCCGATACGATTGAGCGTGCAAAGGCTGGCGATGCTGATGCCCTCGACGCCATCGCCATGATGATGATGCAGCCGGTCTACAATGTAGCGGTGCGCTTCCTCTACGAGCCCATTGAGGCTGAGGATGCGGCGCAAGAAGCCGTACTCCGGGTCCTGAAGGGTCTGCCTACCTTCCGAGGCGACAGCTCGTTTTCCACCTGGGCCTACCGAGTGGTCGTCCGCAGCCTTTCGAATGTTCGTCGTGGCCGACGCGAATCGCTCTCGATCGAAGACGGGATCCGGGCCCTTGATGAAGGGCTTGCCAGCGAGATGCTGGGCCCTGAAGATGCCGTGCTCGTCGAAGAGGTGAAGCTCTCCTGCACCACTGCGCTACTCGTTTGCCTGCCCCGATCCCAACGAATGGCCTACGTGCTGGGTGAGATCATGGGGTTCTCGGGTCCTGAAGCCGCATCCATTCTGGAAATCGCGCCCACGGCGTTTCGCCAACGACTCGCCGTGGCCCGAAAGACCGTGCGGGAGTTTTTTCGGGCACGCTGTGGCTTGGTCGACGAAGGGCTGCCCTGTCGATGTGAGCGGCAAGTGGCGTACTGCCGACGGGTCGGATTCATCGACCCGAGTGACCTGAGGTTCGCAAACCGTGGCCCCGAGCACCGAAGCGCCTCCAAACGTCTCGACCAAGCGTTTGACGAAGCTTCCATCTACAGGGCTCATCCCAACTATGAGCCGACGCGAGCGCTCGGCTCTGCGATTCGGGCTCGGCTTGCCGAGGTGCTCGATGTCCAGGGAGAGGCCTAAACCGAGGGTCCCGATGCGGTCAGTCGTCGCCCCGGTCTGGGTCGAAGGTCCGTCCGTAGGCGCGCGTGAGCGCCCGACCGCATTTTCGAGGCGATCGATGCGACGTGTGACCGTCGACACCCCAATGCCGAGCTGCGTCGCGGCCTTTGAAGCGGACCCGTTCCGGAGCACCGCGAGAAACAGTGGCAGATCGTCCCAAGGCGTCATGGGGAGCGGCCCTCGAGTTCGGCCACCAGCTCCGCCAGACGGGCATCGCGCCCATTGACGTCCCAGTAAAATCGGTCCAGGAACGAGAGGTCCGCCGTTAGCTGATCCCGTGACAATGAAGGAACGGTCGGCAAATACCCTTCGCGGTAGAACCGATCGAAGTCGGCCACGGGAAGCTCGGGCGCTTCCGTACGCCATCGTTCGATCAACGCCCGATCGTAGCGCCGCAGGAGCCAACGGCGGCGGCTTCGCCAAGGCGGGGGCAGTGAAATCTCGCGCACCGCATCCCACTTGCTCCGCTTCTTCGAGCGTTCGAGCACGACCCCGCGCTTGTCGAGGTAGCCAGGCGGTGGGTGTTTCTCGTGACCCGGACGGCCGCGTTGGGTCACGGGCTGCCGCGCGACGAGGGGGTCGGTGAGGCCCAACAGATCGATGACCGGCATGCGTGAGTAGAACCCCAGCATGCCAATGCCCGACGTGGCCAACGGAAACACAATGCCACGCTGTTCGAGGTGGGTTCCAAACGCCTGACCCGCGTAGAAGTTCGAATGATCCACCACCAATGGAGACCACGAAACGACCGGGTAGATCGTGCCTTCATCGGCAAGGCCCATCTGAATGTGCCGCGGTTCGACCAAGGGCACCCCGCGCGCACTGCCCAACAGGAGGGCCCCCAACGCAATGGCAAGGGCGGGCCTGCGGCCGTGGAGATGGGCAAACGTTCGTTCAGCCGCCAACAGGAGCAACGGCACCATCACCACAAAGAATCGACCCAGCATGAAATCGCCGCCTACCTTCAGGACGTAGGCGTGCCACACCACTCCCATGGCGCCTACCAAGGCGGCGAAACGCTGTTCGTCTCCTCGTGCGAGGGCCACCCACGCGACGGCCGGACCCACCAACAGCCAAAGATGGCCCGCGACATAGCTCGCGGACATGTAGAACAGTCCGTACGATACGTAGGTTTGGCCTGCACTCTTCGCGTAGTAGGTGTTGGGCATGATGTCGCCGTAGAAGGCGAGCTTGCCGAGGAGGACGACCGCGAGAAGGCCTAGCGGCGCGAGGTAGCGCAACATCCGCGCTGCGTCGCGTCGTGGCCAAGCCTCAAGTGCGGTGGCTACGAAGCCCATCCCCCAAAACAACGCCTGATCGAGCCGAACCACAACCCCGATCATCCAAATCAGGCTGGCCCAGCCAGGACGCCCTCGAAGCCACGCGAGTAAGCCCGCCAGCAAGAGCACCGCGGTGAATTCGGTTTCGAGTCCTGTGGTCGCAAATGAGGTGAGAAAGTGGTGCACCAGCGCCAAACCTGCGGCCCAGGGAACCCAAGGGCCTGCGGGGTCCGGGCGGTCGTGGAGGGTGCGGGACAAACCGAGGAGCAGCCCGCCCACCAGCAGCCAAGACAGCCCACAGGCGATGAGCGCAACGTGCTCGATGGAGCCCGGGAGTAGGGCCCACCCAACGGCAAGGAGCACGGTCCACCCTAGGTTTGTGATGCCTTCGACCCGTTCTCCCGGGTTCCACACTAAGCCGTGGCCCGACAGCAGATTGTCGGCGTGCCGAAAACTGATGAACGCGTCGTCGACGAGGGAGGCTTGTTGAACGACGAAACCGAGTCCGAGGAGCCCGGCCACCCCCACGAGGACTGGCGCAAGGGCTTTGGGCCAACGCGCCGCGGTGGCTGCCAACCCTGCGCCGAACAAGGCCAAGACGAGCATCACGGGCCATGCCGCGGACTCGGTCGCGAGCAGTCGGGTGCCCAATTCGCCCCAAGCCGGAGATGCGGTCATGGCTGCACCTCGTCGATCGCGCGAAGGTGTCCGATGGCCCCCGTTCCTTTCCCGCGAGGCCGGATGAATAGGGTGTCGGCCCCTTCACCGAGGTCCTCGGGAGCGACGGCGAGTCGGTGAAGCGTGAGGTCACCGCGCTCGTGTTTGCCGAGTGGCTCGGCTTTCACTTGTCGACGGGCCAGGACCTCGTCCTTACGCCGCCACTCGACCATGTAGCCGAGGCCATCGGCCAACCCCAATTCGATGGATGCAGGGTTTTGGAGCGAGTCATCTAGGGCAATTGCAAGACCACGTTGGTCGAACATAGTGACGCCCCGGACCCGTCGTGATGTGCCGGACTCCATCACTGTCGCGAAATCCGAGGCGGTCCGTTGCAGTGGACCCTGGCTGCATTGGACGGTCACCGCTTCATCCGTGCGCACGATGCGAAGGCCTTCCACGAAAGTGCGTCGCTCGGCGGGCCGCAGGACCACATCGAGCGACGTGCGCTGGTCGAGTTCGATCACGTCGCGTTCCGTCGGGGCGGGCAAGACCTGGTCTGTCGTCACCCCGCGGCATCGGAACCTAGCCTGTATGTCGTCAGCGACTTCGACGGTCCAACGTCCCGCGGGAACTGCAATCCGAAACAACTCACCGGGATTGTTCGGTTCGATGCGCGTCAGCACGGTACGGCCACGGAGGTACGCGGGAGCCCCTTTGTGGCGAGCCAACAGGTAGCCGGGCACCGCAATCGCGTCGGGGGTTCGGACGACTCCGAGCGGACCATCTTCCCGACGCAAGAACAGGTGGACCGACCACCACCGGCGCCGCACCTGGACCTTGAGGTTCACGTACTGGTAGAAGTCGTCGAACTCCGCGTGACGGAGCATGCCGCGCGCACTGATGTAGCGGGGGCGCGTGGTCCCATTGGTGCCATTGAACAGCATCAAATCTGGCTTGCGGGACCACACATAGTCGGCGTTCCCGAGGTCATGACCCAAGGCACGGCCCCCGAACTGGGGAGGAGGATGGTGCGCGAGCCATCGATCGTTGAGGCCGAGGAGATCCAAGGAACGAAGTTCGCTATAGAACGCGAGCGCCCCCGCGGCATCCATCGCGAACAACGGATCGGCATGGCCAAATGCGCGCCGCAGCGTTCGCCCTACGGGTGGTCCGGCCGTCCATCCTTCACGGTCGAAGGCCTTGTCGATGAGCCGTCCGGTATTGGCTCCGTAGGCGTGTACAAGCCAAATCGGTACAACCAATCGGGCTGCCGAAACCTGGGGAATCGTGGTCGCGGCTTCGGCCGTCAGCCACGCCAACAATCCAAAAATGGGTACGAGGAAGCGCCAACCCGCCATGAAGTCGCCACCCACAAACGCGATGTAGCCACTCCAAAGGACGCAGGTGACCGCGGGTACGAGCACGCGGGACCACGGCGCCCGGGCCAACGCGGCCATCGCCCCGATGACGAAGACCCCGTGACGCAACAACCCTTCGCCCACGTACTCGAGGCCTCTTTGGGCCCGGGCCCAGGTGAAGCTGACTTTGGCCCGTGCGGTGTTGGGAATCCAATCGTCGTAGTAGACGAGGCGAAAGATCTGCTGACCGATCGCGGCAAGAGCCGGCAGAACCAACACGGGCCATAAGGCCCGAATCGCGGGCCTACGCTCGGCATCGATGATGTAGAGCAAACCCAAACCCGCCATCGTTGCGAGCCACAACCCCGCCGCATCGGCCCGGGTGAGTACCGCCAACGCAAACAGTCCCGCCGCAACCCAGCGGGGGGCAGGTTCGGAGGTGTGAAGCCCACGAACGATGGCCACGCTCCCCGCGGTCACAAATCCGGCCAGAAGGGTCTGTTCCAGTCCCGCGGATGCCCAAATCACCAAGGCCCCGGTGAGCCACGTGATCATGCCGCCAAAAGCGACGCGGACCAGGTTGGGCCGCCAGGGCCGCAGGGGATCGATCGAGGCCCCCACGACGACCAAGGCCATGCCGAGGCCCCCCAGAACGTGCGTGGTGGTCACCCAGCGCAGGCCCAGCGGGCGCAGGGCGGCGCACAGCACCACCCACAGGAAATTGGAGTAGCCCTCCACCCACTCCCCATCCGTCCACGTGAGGCCCTTACCCTCGAGCAAACGCCTGGAATAGCGAAGGGAGATGAACGCATCGTCGTAGTAGTAGCCGCCGTACCTCGCGATCTGAATCGCGGCGACGGCAAGAACGGCAAGGAGAAGGCCGCCCCACACCCAACGGAACCACGGTCGAGCCGGGGTGGCATCGGCATCGTGCAACATGGGCGCAGCATAGCGGGTCGCCCAACATGATGTCTCGAGGCGTCGCGTGGTTGCGAGCCCCTTAGCAACCGGGCAACATCACCCGACGGAGGTCCGGTGACGTCGATCGCTCGGTTGCTCACGCTTTCTATTGTTTTATTCTCGTTCTTCGGCTGTTCTGACACCGATGGCGACGGCACGCGGGACGGTCGCGATTGCGCTCCGGACGACCCTGCGGTTCACCCCGAAGCCGCAGAGACCTGCGACGGCATCGACAACAACTGCAATGGGCAGATCGACGAAGGCGTGGCGGTCGTTGCGTACTGGGATCGGGATGGGGACGGTTTTGGGGACCCCAACTTTGCCCGCCGGGTGTGCACCGTTCCTGAAGATGGCGTCGAGCAAGCCGGCGATTGCGATGATGATGACCCCTTGACCCACGAGGGCGCCGTCGAGGTCTGCGATGAAGCCGACAACGACTGCAACGGCGTGCCGGATGATGGGGTACTGCGAACGTTCTACGTCGACAACGACGGGGATGGCCGAGGAACCTCAGACCAAACGACCGAAGCGTGTTTCGTTCCGTCGGGGTTTGCCCCGACCAACGACGACTGTGACGATGCCGATCCCGAAGCATGGACGAACCGGCCCGAACTCTGCGACGGCATCGACAACGACTGTGACGGCAGCATCGATGAGGATGTGCTGCTCGGCCGGTACTTCGTCGATGCAGACGGGGATGGATTTGGCGATCCGACGCAGCCCATCGTGGCGTGCGGGCCTGGCATCGGGGTGGCCGACAACGACCTGGACTGCAACGACCAGGACCCGAATGAGAATCCCGACACCATCGAGATCCGCAACAATGCGGTGGATGAGGACTGCGACGGCTACATCGACGAATACGGGGTGGGACCTGGCGAAGAAGCGGCGACGTTCGACGATCTCGCGCTCAACTCGCTGACCGACAATGCAATCATCCAGTTTTCGGCCGGCACCCACCTCGTCAACCTCGATGTCCGAGAGGATCTCGAGGCGGGTTGGACAATCGCTGGGGCGGGTTGTGAACGGACGACGTTGCTGTCGGCGGGAGCCGGAAGCGTGGTGCGAATGTCTCAAGGTACCTTGGCCGACCTCACGATCGCCGGTGGTACCGGCACATCGGTAACGATTGCCACGGCCTTTGACGGGCCAAATGGGCCCAAGACCTACGTGATGGGTGGGGGCGTGCTCATCGAAAACACGTCGAGCGTGGCCGGGGACTGTGAGCCGGACGATGCGGAGTGCGTTCGGATTCGCAGGGTCTGCTTCGAGAGCAACAGCGCATCGGATCGGGGCGGCGCCATCGGGCTTGGCACAGGCCGGGCGCTCATCGAAGACAGCCGGATCGAGGGCAATGGAGCGGGCGGCAATGGCGGAGGAATCTACGCTCATCCCGCGACCGAACTACGGATTCGACGCACCGAGATTCTCGACAACGTGGCCGGAGACTTGGGCGGCGGAGTGCACGTCCGTGCGGCGCACGCCGAACTCGACAACGTCGTCGTGGCCGGAAACCTCTGTGAAGGCGACGGTGGCTGCGGCGTCGACATGTCCGATGAGACGAATGCGCTCGGACCCGACGCGCCGACCGGCGCACTCCGTCATGTGACGTTTCATGCGAACGTGGGTGCGTCATCCTTGCGTCGCGGGGTGGCCCTCCGCGTCCGTCAGGGGCAGGTCACGGTCGAAGACACCTTGTTCACCGACCACACCGATGAGGTCTCGGTCATCGCCTTCGATCGAGAGCCCTGTGCCGAAAACGACACCAACGTCTGTGCCCAGACCTTTGGATTCAACAGCTGCCCCCTTCCGAGCTGCAGTTTGGATCGTTGCTCGCTAACCCTGAATCGGGTTGGGTTCGCGGGGAACGCCGGCATCGATCTGGTGACCCACTTCGTCGACGTTGCCGACCGAGACCGCGGGTCTTGGGTGCCCGATCGTCAGACCGGTGATGTCGCTTACCTTCGCGGCGGGGCGATGCCCCCGGTGGGAGGCTGGGACCTGCGTCAGCGCGTGGTCTCGCCCTTTGTCGACCTCGGCGCGTTCGCGGGTGTGGGAGCGCCGGTCAGTGACCCGCCGCTCGATTCCGATGAAGACCTGGATGGTCTGTTCTACGGTGACGAAATCGCTTCGGGCACCAATCCCGTGGTGCCCGATGGCGACGTCGATGCGGACGTCGATGGCCTGACCGCGCTTGAGGAGGTAGCCGGAGGTACCGATCCGAGCGTCGCCGACACCGATGACGACGGGGTCTTCGATGGTGATGAAGTCACGTTGGGAACCGACCCGCTCGATCCACGGGATCAGGCACCCATCGCAGATGCGGGGCCCCATCGCTGGGGCGCCTGGGTCGGCAATCCGGTGAGTCTGTCGGGCGCGGCGTCGTTCGATCCGCAAGGCACCGCATTGACCTTTGGGTGGACCGTCGATGCAGCCCCTGGAGGTTCGACGGCCCAGCCGGCCGATCCCAACCAGGTGAGCACGACCTTCACGCCCGATGTTCCGGGCACCTACCGCATCAGGTTGACGGTGGGCGATGGCAACAGCTCCGACGCACACACCCTTTCGGTGGTCGCCTACGACGGGGTCATTGTGCCGACCCAAGCCGCGACCCTCGCCGATGCCTTGGCCATGGGCATGCCCATCGGGCTCGAGCCCGGCACCTACACGACCGACATCGATGTTCGCGACGATGGCCTCACGCTGGTGGGGCTTGGCGACGACCCTTCGGCCGTCGTGCTGCAAGGCACTGGCCAAGGCCCCGTCATTGAGGTCAATGAGGGCGATGCGGTTCGCTTGGCGAACCTCACCGTGAGCGATGGCGTGGGCTTCGATGGCGGTGGCCTGTTGGTTCGCACTGCGGCCGAGGTTGAGCTGTTCGGGGTTGTCATGCGTGACAACGTGGCCGAACGTGGTGGGGGCCTGTTTGTCAATGCGGCTCCGCTGCGTCTGCAAGACGTCCATGTCCGCGACAACATCGCCATGACAGATGGGGGAGGGATCTGGCTTGAAAGCCGAGGGAACCCGCTGGACCTTGTCGACGTCACCGTCGCCCAGAATACAGCCGAGCAAGGCGGTGGGCTGTTCGTCACCACCGGAGACCGCTGTTTTGACGATCCGACCGCCTTCGATGGTCGGTTTGAACGCGTTCGGTGGGTGGGCAACGGTGCCCCCGTGGGTGCCGCGGTTGCGCATGAGGGGCCCGCCGGACGGTTGACCTTCATCCACAACGATGTCGTCGGGCAGCGTGGAGACAGTGTTTGGTACTCCGATGGCGGAGCGTTCGTCGCTTCATCAACCGCCCTTGCGGGCAACGGAACCGCTTCGCTGGTCGCCGGCCGCACCGCAGACGTGACCTCACTGACCGCCACCCTCGAGGCCGCAGACCCTCTTGAGGTGGGTTGGGCCTTGGTGACCGACGATGGGAACGCGGACGACGACGTCTTTGGGCTCGTCGTGGGCAGTCCGGCGCGGGATGCAGGGTTGGGACGGGATCGAGATGGATCTCCGGCCGACATCGGATCCTGTGGGGGTCTCGAGGCACCCCCTTCGTGCTTCCGGTACGGTCGGGACGGAGAAGCAGATGGGCTTGATGACGGTTGGGAACTTCATTTTGGACTCGACCCGTTGCTTGACGATGCAGGGCTCGATGGGGATGGCGATGGGCTGACGCATGCCGACGAATTGGCCGGTGGCACCGACCCGACGGATGCGGACAGCGATGAGGACGGCGATCCTGACGGGGTTGACGATGCGCCACGAACCGATTTGGATGAACGCCCCATTGCGCGCATTGCGGTGACCGATGACGGAGCGACGGTGACCCTCGACGGCACCGCTTCGAGTGACCCGACCGACGCGACCCTCGCCTACCGCTGGTCGCTGCGGGGTCCGGCGGGCTCACTTGCCGATGTGCAGCCCGTGGATGGTGAAGTCGCTTCGCTCAGCCCCGATCTCGCAGGGCTTTACCGGGTCGATCTGGTGGTCACCGACTCGACGACGGACTCGCGACGAGCCCGAACGGTGGTCATTCGTCGCAACGTTCGGTTGTTGGAGGAATTCACCGATCTGGTGACCGCGGCCGCTCAGGTCGGCCCGAACGATGTCATCTTGCTGCCCGCCGGCGAGACGGTCACCGAACCGATCGACGTCGACCAGGTGTTGCGATTGCGCGGAGCCGACGCCACGTCGACGCTGCGGTCCTCCGAGGTGGGAGTGCCCCTGTTTGTGGTCGATGACGAGGAGACGTTGGGCCTCGAAGATCTGATCGTCGCCGAAACCAGTGGAGACGTTGGCGGTGCGGTGTCCTGCATCGAGGGGACGGTCGAGGCCACGCGAGTCACCCTGCGCGACAACATCGCCCAGCAGGGAGCAGCCCTGCATCTTTTGGGCTGTCGCACCGAACTCACCGATGTGGTCTTCCTCCGAAATCAGACGAACCGCATTGGCGGCGCGGTGTTTGCGCGTGGCGGTACGTTCCGATGGATCGGCGGGGCTGGGATCGATGGGACGTCGCAAGATGCGGGCGGGATTCTGCTGCTGGACGGCGTAACCGCTGACGTTCGCAACATCGTGTTCACCGGCAATCGCGCTGCGAACAATGGCCACGCGGTTCGAGTGATCAGCGAAGGGAACTTCGAGCCGGCGTTGTCCCGGTTCTCGCACCTCACGTTGTTCCAGAATGGCGAGGGGCTTTCGGGCTCGGGCCTTTCGTTCGACACCCCCCATGAAAACGAAGTCTTCAACTCGGTGTTCGTTGACAACGCAGGGTTCGATGTGGCCTCCGTGCAACCGCTCGACGTCCGGCGCGGCGGTTTTCCGCAAGGCACCGCGAACGCCGTCAATGCCCCCGTGAACGTCATCGCGCCGGTCACAGACATCAATGTTGGCTTTGCGAATCCGCTCCCGGCGAACCTGGATCTGCGTTTGACCAACCTTTCGGCCTACATCGAGGCTGGGCTGGGGACGGATCGGGACGGAACCGCCGCCGACCTGGGGGCGTTTGGTGGCCCGAACGCCCCAGACGGTTGGGATCTGTACCTCATCGACTCCGATGGAGATGGTCTCGACGATGGCTGGGAGCTGCTGGTGGGCCTCGATCCCCAGGCGCCTGACGCAGGTGATGATCTCGATGGCGACGGGCTGACCAACCTTGAGGAGTACGGTCCGTTCACCGTAGCGGGAGGACGGCTTGTGCGCAGCGACCCCTTCCTCGCCGACACGGATGGGGATGGATTCGACGATGGGGTTGAGGAACAAGCCGGAACCGACCCCACAACGCCAGATGGAATGGCAGGCATCTTGACCGACACCGAAGTATTCGCCGTGCCCGGAATCGAGGTGGAGCTGCGGGCCGTTGCCGTGGGGGCGGTCACGGGCGCCTCCTGGCGCATCGTTCGTCAGCCCCCTGCCTCCAGCCTCGACGAAGGCGACCTTACCCAAGTCGACGACCTTCCAGACCGCATCAGCGACCTCACCTTCACGCCCCAAGTGTCGGGTCGCATCGTCATTGGCATCGCCTTCGACGATGCCCAAGGCCGTACGCCAGAGACGCTGATCGACGTTTGGGTCGCGGGCGATTTGAATGTGCCGGGGGATTACGACGATGTGGCCTCGGCGCTCGCGGATTTGGCCCCCGATAGCACCCTGCGGCTGGGCACCGGCACCTTCGCACTCAACGCGGTGCGCACGGGAAATACCTCGATTACCGGCCAAGGACCTGACTCGATTCTGGATGGCAATCGTGTGGGGCCCGTGATCGATCAGACGCTGGGCACGCTTACGCTGTCGAACCTGACGGTGACGGGCGGGCGCAACCTCCGGGGCGGAGGGCTCGTTCTGGATCGGGTCACCGCGACCTTTATGGATGTTTGGATCGTCGACAACGAAGCCTTCGACGGGGGCGGCATGTTCCTGCTCAACTCCCCGCTGGATGCGACAGGACTACGGCTCCTCGACAACGTGGCCACTCGCCTTGGCGGCGGTGCGGAAATCGAAAGCACCCAAGACACGTCTCCGGAGAAGATCGACATTCGTCAGTCCGTCATCGCGGGCAACACTGCCATCCAGCTCCTTGGCGGAGGGCTTTCGTTGCGCCAGGTCGATTCGGTCTTCACCAATGTCATCTTCGCGAACAATCGGGCCGTATCAGGTGGCGCGGTGCGCATCTTGGGCGATGGGGAAGACGATGCTTCGGCCGTCTTCGAGCATGTGACCGCGACGTACAACGAAGCCACGGACGTGGGGGCCTTCCTCTTGGCCGACGGCGCCAAGGAGCTGGAGTTCAACAACACCATCTTGTTCCGTCAGTTGAGCGGTTCTGACCTTCGGATCAATGACGTCGACATGTTGCCCGAGGTCTTTGTCTTTGAGAACACGTTGGTGACGGGAAACCTGGAGCCGCCCTTCGACTTCGATGGCAGTTCGCTTCCGGTGCCTATGGACGGCATGGATGGCAACCAGGTCAACACGGGCGCACCTGGGTTTGTGGAGATCACGGAGAGCCTTCCGTACACCGAGCATGATTGGAACCTCAATCCGACCCTTTCGACCGCGGTCAATGCCGGGTTCAATGAAGCCGGGGACCCGGTGGACCTGGGGGCTTTTGGGGGAGCGGGTGGCAACTGGAGTCCGTTCTGATGACGCTTCGCATCGACCGACGGTTCCGCGGACCCTCGCGCTCGGGAAATGGCGGTGTTTCCGCTGGACTCGTCGCTGCGGCCGGGACATTTGAGGGTCCGGTCGAGGTGACTCTTCGCGCCCCGCCTCCCCTCGATCGGGACCTCACGGTGGCCGAGGCGGAGGGCGTCGTGACCGTCTTGGACGGCGAGACCATCATTGCAATAGCTCGGGCACGCGACCTTGTTGACGACGTGCCTCCGTCGGTCCCCTTCGAGGTCGCGGCACAGGCGATGGCGCACTATCGCAACCGCAAGGACCATCCACTGCCCGAGTGCTTCGTGTGCGGGACCGCACGCGAGCCAGACGATGCCTTGTTGGTGCATCCCGGTCCGGTGAAGGGACGAGACGTGGTGGCCTCGACCTGGACGCCCACCGGCTCCGTTGATGATGGGACGGGTCGGGTGGCCTCTCACGTCGTGTGGGGCGCGCTCGACTGTCCATCCTTCATGGGCTTGCTCCTCGACACGCCCTTTGCCGTGCTTGGACGATTGACCGCCTCGATCCGCGAAACCCCTCGGGTGGGCGAACCGTGCGTGGTCATCGGTTGGGAACGTGGCCCCGCCGAAGGTCGAAAGCGCTTCGGCGGAGCCGCGATCTTCGGCGAAGACGGCCGACGGTTGGCTTGGTCTCACGCCGTTTGGATCGTCGTCGACCCAAGCCAATTCGTCGTCGACGACGAAGACTCTGCGTCTGGCGCAAACCGTAATCGTTAACCGGGTTCCTCGGCTGGGGCGGCGGCTGGGGACTCGGGCTCGGGCGCAGGGGCCGGTGCGGGAACCGGGGCGGGCGTTGGGTCGGCTGCAGGGGTCGGCTCGGTCGCTGGCGCCGGTTCGGGAGCCGACGCAGGAGGGGCCTCGGCCGGGGTCGTGCTGCGGTCCTCGCGCGGCGCAGCCGGGGCATCGACCACGTCCGCGGTCTCGTCTTCAACGATGGCCCGATCGGAGCGGCCGCTCGAAAGGTAGGCCGAGGTCTCATCGTCAGCCCCCCCGTCCTCGGAGGAGGGGTCCCAACGGCTTCCGTCCGACGCCAAGATGGTGCCGTCTTCGGTGTAGCCGTCGTCGAGCGTTGCCGATGTCAGCCGGACGTGGAGGTGCGACTCGTGGTTTGGCGCGTGGCGAATGACCCCTCGCCGGCGCCATACCAACGGAGTGCCCCGCGGGGGAAACAGCTGGTCCACGGTCTGGGGATCGAGACCGACTTCTTCGAGGGCATAGCGTCGAAGGACGTCGATGTGGCCGCGGTCCAGCAGCATGTACTGGACTTGGCCCGTGTCGAGCAGGGCGGTGATGAGGACCCAGGTGCTCGCAACATCGAGTTCGTGCGGCAACAGATCGATGGGCCCACCGAGGGGCTGCTGGCCAGAGCCCATGAACAGCCCAATGTCAACATCGATGCCGAGATGGTGGGTCTGGTGACCGGGCAGTGGGCCTCCGCCTCGTCGGCTAATGTCGCCAATGAGGAGCGGGTCGGCGAGCGGCAGCTGGAAGGCCACGCGGTTCGCCACCTGCTGCAGCGACTCGACCATGTGCAGCGCGCCCCAGCTCCGGCGTGCGTCCCAACGCTCGTAAAGGCCATCGGCTGGAGGAAGCTGATAGCCGGCGTAGTAGGGGCGATTCGACTGGCCATAGGCCGTGGGCAGCGCGAGGGCCGTGATCATCCAGATCGGCACGTGTCCTCCCTCCGCCCATCTATCCCGGCACCGTTCAAACCGCCGTTCAGCCGCCCGCGCGAGGCATCCGGGCCACGTCGAAGAGGACCCGCGCATATTCGTTGTCGTCGTCGTCGAACCACTGGGCCAAAACGCCGGGACCATCAAAGAAGTGGATTTCGCTGTAGATCCCTGTGCTGTCGAAGGAGATGTTGCCATACAGCTCAATGTCGTCGTCTTGGGTGTTCCAGAGCCGATCCGCACCGTAATCGAGCACCAGGGTTTCACGCGTCCGGATTTGGGTGCCCGAGTAGGAAAAGCGGATCAGGGAACCTGAATCATCGCTGTTGAACCAATCGAGGTCGGGACCGGGCCCGACCAAGGTGAGGAGCTGGCTTAGCTGCCCTTGCGAACTGTAGACGCGGGACTGCCACTGCTGAACGACATCATTTGGGTCGAACGTGCGAACGGACTCGAGTCGGCCCACATCGTCGTACAGGTAGTCCGAGTACCGGTCGAGCACGTCAGTGTTGTCAAAGGGCACATTGTCAGGGCCCAAGTCGTCGAAGATGCGTTGCTGGACCAACCGACCGGACTTGTCGGTTTCGTTGACGAGGATCGTCAGCCCGGGGTCGTCGTTCGTGAACCATTGGCCGTCAAATCCAAGGCCTAAACTCCGCAGTTGTGTGACGATCTCGAAGTTCGCATCGTAGGTCGTCTCGACCCGGGACGTAAAGATGTCGTCATCGGTGAAGGGCGAACCGTCGGGCCCCACCTGCAAATCCGTCACGGTTTCGGTCATGCCGTCGACCGCGACGTCGATCACGCGGTCCAACGCATCATCACCCGTGCCCCACTTGCCATCATCCCCTGAACCGTCGAAGAACTCCGAGAGGGCAAGGCGGCCGTTGGGTTGAAGTGTGTCGACGCGGAGGCCGACCTGCACTTCGTCAGGCGTAATGAACTGCCCGTCTGGACCGAGTTGGTAGGTGGCGTAGCCGGTGTTTCGGCCTTCGGCGTCGATGGTAAATTCGAGGCCAAAGCCGGGTTCGACGGTCACCTGCTCATCGCGCAGAACGACGGTAAGGGCCCGTTGATCGTCCGCGATCACCTGCGTGTAGGCGGGTAACGGATGGATCTCGTAGGTGGCGCTCACGTCGGGCGCCGCCGTGCCATCGGCCATCAAGACCCCGGACACTTCGATTTGGATGGTCTCACCAAACTCGAAGGGAACCTGAGGATCGAGCGCAAAGCCTGTGCCTGATTTCCCAGGTACGACTTCGGTCTCGAGCACCTGTCCCGCACGGTTGCGAACCTCGATCGTCGCACTGGAAACAGACAAGGCATCGATGGCCCGAGAGTAGGCGACGAACGGCGTGACTTGGGGGGCCACGTCAATGAAGCCATCGGGCGGATCGATCGTGACGGTTGCGGGCAGGGGCATCGTGGGCCCGGTGTCCGTCGTACCCGTTTCCTCGCCGGTCTCCGGCAATATCGTTGGCCCATCCGAGCCTCCCGAGCAAGCCGTGAGCAGCCCGAGGGCCACGAGCGCGCGCGTCATGTCGTCTCCTGCGATTGGACGGTGGAGTCTACCACCCCTCCTTCGCCAAACGCATGCCGGAACACCACGGGTTACGTCGCCTTCCGCGGCGGGCCGTGCCGTGCTGGTGCTGGCCCCGGTCTTCAAAACCGGTCGGGACGGGCCGAGAGGTTTCGTTCGGTGGGTTCGATTCCCATGGTCCGCCGCCACCCACCCGATTGTTGGCCTTGCCCCTGTCGTCTCGCGGCCAGCGGAATGCGTTGTACACCCGGTGTACACACGCCAACCGGCGGAACCAGCTGAACCGCGGCCACCAGCGGCAGGGCCTCGGGTGACACGTAGTGCTCGCGGATCCCGCGGCTGTGGCCGACCAGGAACTCGACCACTTCGTCGTCCGCGCCGAGCTGCTTCAGACCCGACTGGAAGCCCGCTCGGAAGGCGTGGTGCGCCGAGCCCTCCCACCGACCCGGATCGACCCCCGCGCGCCTCCAGGCACGCGCTGCGTCGCGGGCGCGGGCTTCTCGATGCTCCCGCGGACAGGGGATGACGAACCCCTCGCGGCGGCCCCATCCCGACAACTCCTCGACGAGCGCGGGCGCGATCGGGACCCAGCGGCCTCGGCGCTCGGCCTTCGACTTGCCGAGCTCCGGCCGGATACGGAGCTGCGCCGTGCCGAGGGCTTCAATGTGCTTGTGCACGGTCGGCAGGTGTCAAGGTGAAGTAGACAGCCAGGTCATCGTGGCTGATCTGCTGCGGAAACGCGTTGATCTGAAGCCGCTGTTCGTCAGTAAGGAAGCGCCCAGCCGCCACGGGCCGGACTGGCCCTTTGCGCCAGCGTTGTGTTCATTCACGCCAACTCGCTCGACCGCGTTTCCGGTCGGATATCGACGGCGTCGAAATCCTTGGGAGGGATGATGATCGCGTTGACCGTCAACGGGAAGCGCCACGAGGTGGACGTCGAGCCCGAGGCGCCATTGCTCTGGGTGCTCCGCGAGGAGCTGGGTCTGAAAGGCACTAAGTTCGGCTGCGGTCTCGCGCTGTGTGGTGCGTGTACGGTCCACATCAACGGCCGAGCCGTGCGTTCCTGCGTGACCCCGGTGGGCTCGCTGGGCGTCAGCGAGGTCCGCACCATCGAGGCCCTCGGCACAGAAGAAGCGCCCCATCCCGTGCAGCAGGCGTGGATCGACAAGCAGGTCCCGCAGTGTGGCTACTGTCAGCCGGGCATGCAGATGGCTGCGGCCGCCTTCCTCGAGGCGAATCCGCAACCCACCGACGACGACATCAATCGCGGCATCACCAACGTCTGCCGGTGCGGCTGCTACGAGCGCATCCGCGAAGCCATTCACGAGGCGGCCGATGCCGTCGGGGAGCACAAGTGAAGCTCACACGGCGTACGCTTCTCATGGCCGGCGGCATCGTCGGCGGCGGCCTGTTGATTGGCTCCCTCGGCCTGGGCACCTACCTCAACACCTACAACCAGCGTTCGGCCCAGCGGAGTGCGCTCCCCCAGACCGAAGGCGATCTGGTTGCCTCCTTCATCCTCATCGAGCCAGACGGGCGCGTCCGCATCCTGTCGCCCCACACCGAGATGGGGCAAGGATCCAACACGAGCCTCATGCAGATCGTGCTCGATGAGCTCGATGCGGATCCCCAAACGACCACCATCGAGCTTGCGCCCGCGCTGCCACAGTGGTCGAATGCCCAAATCGTCGAGGGCCTCTTCGAAGAGTTCGGGATCTCCATCTGGTCGGAGGAGTTCACGCGGAGTATCGCCG